>NZ_KB906474.1:171252-296457 GCF_000381405.1 Thioalkalivibrio sp. ALE20 | reverse complement strand
ATCGAGGACGCGGTCTACGACAGCCAGGCGATCCGGCGCTTTGTCGGGATCGACCTGAGCCGCGAAGACGCCCCGGATGCCACCACTCTGCTGCAGTTCCGTCGGTTGCTGGAGCGCCACGACCTGACCCGGGTGATCTTCGAGCGGATCAACGCCCATCTGCAGGAACGGGGCCTGCTGCTGCGTGAGGGAACGGTCGTGGATGCCACGCTGATCGCCGCCCCGCCATCGACGAAGAACGAGAACAAGGCGCGTGACCCGGAGATGCACCAAACGAAGAAGGGCAATCAGTGGTACTTCGGGATGAAGGCGCATGTCGGAGCGGACGTGGTCACGGGCCTGGTTCACACCGTGAAGGGGACGGCGGCGAACGTCTCGGACGTGTCGCAGGTGCCGGACCTGCTGCACGGCGAGGAAGACAGCCTGCATGGCGATGCCGGCTACATCGGTGCGGAGAAGCGGCTGGACGCGCATCGTCCCGAAACCCACATCGCGCGCAAGCGCGGTACCGTGCGCGCGATGCCGGAAGGCCCGGCGCGCGAGCGGGTGCGCGCCGCCGAACGGCAGAAGGCGCAGTTGCGTTCGATCGTCGAGCATCCGTTCCACGTGGTGAAGAACCTCTTCGGGTACCGCAAGGTGCGCTACCGCGGCCTCAATAAGAACACCGCGCAGCTGCACAGTCTGTTCGCCCTGGCGAACCTGTACCGCGCGCGAAGGTGGGGGCTCCTCACGCAGGGATAGCGTGTCTGCAGGACCGGAAATCGCCCCTGTAACCGCTCAAAACGGCGGTTACAGGGGCCAAAAAAGGCCGCCGGGGCCCTGATGTCCTGCCAAACGCGCTTCGGCGGGATATGGAGCGGCATGCGGAGCCTTTGATCAGTGTTTCCTTAGTGGAGCGTGAGGTAAAACGGGCGGGTATATTGCCAACGCGGGTTTTCAAGAAGGCGGTGTCTGAGCAGAAAAAAGGGGGCTCGCTGTCTCATGGGCTCCGGATGACGACATTGGTTTTGTTCGTGGCGTTTACTCTGGGGGTTGAGCGTTACTGATTAATGAGTGGTTGTTCTTTCTAAGTAAATTGTTGTGGCTGTTATGGTGAGTAGGTTCGTGTGGCGGTTTTAGTTGTTTGGGGGGGGGGGTAAAATCATACAATATTTGGTTGGCCGTGTGTGTGGACTGGGCTTCGACCCGAGTTGTGGTGATGGCTTGTGGGTTGGAATCGGGCGTGTTTGGCAATGATGCTTGATGTGGGGAGTTATCAACGGCGGTTGGAAACAATGAGAGGGTGCTTCACGGGATGAAGGGGCGAAAGGTGTTCTCTAGGGCCGCGATGGCGGTGCGGGCTTCGCGGGCATGGCCATTGGTGCGCCCTGTGTATGCGCTTGTGAGTCCGCTTGTTGATCTTAGGTCTCTTGCTTATGGGCTAAAGACCCGTGGTGGTCCGGAAGTTGCGTCGATGCCGCGTGCTCGTGATCGAGGAGATCCGCCGGTTTGTGGCGAGGCGAGACGAGATGGGCGTGCGGGTGGCGAGAGGGTGGGGGACTTCGTGTTGTACCGTATCGTGGGGAATGATCTGTGGCCCCGACACCGGGTGGGGCAGTCACGCGAAAATGTTGCTTGGATTCTGGAGCACGAACCGGAACTGGCCGGCTGCGAGAAGCGCTGGGTGGTCAATCGCATCGTGGATTCCGGCGAGGAGGAGGCGATCCTCCGGCTTCTCGAGGACGCCGGGCGGCCGTACGTGCACATCCCGTTTCGGTGGGATGAGTACCGGGCGGTGGACTGGGACGTATTCGGCGTGCCGGCGGAGTACGCGCCGGGGACCCGTGGCTTCCAGCAGCTTTCCGAGCTGATGCAGGGGCGGGTGCTGATGCGGCTGTATCGGCACAAGAACAATTACGTAATGAACAACAACGGGGCGCGTAACGCGGCGCTGCGGGACGGTCGTGGCCGTGCGGAGTGGGTATTGCCCTGGGACGGCAACTGCTTTGTTACGCGGGAGGCTTGGGACGAGATCGTGGCGGGCGTGCGCGCGCGGCCCGAACGGCCTTACCACATCGTGCCGATGGCGCGGATTACCGGGAACGAGGATCTGCTGCGAGCAGGTTTCCGACCGGAGGCAAAAGAAGAACCGCAGGTTCTGTTCCATCGGGACGCACGGGAAGAGTTCGACGAGGGGTTCTTCTATGGCCGTCGGCCAAAAGTGGAGCTGCTGTGGCGGCTCGGAGTGAAGGGGCCGTGGGATGACTGGCCGCGGGAGCCGTGGGATCTGGATTTCCCCGAATTTGCGGCCGAGGCAGGTTGCTACAACGAATGCGGCTGGGTGGCGCGTTTGTTTTCTGGCCGTAAGGAACAGGAGGTTTCGAAGGGGGCAGCGGCTTTCCACAATCGTGGGCGGGCAAGGGTGGATGCCATTGAGGCGATGCTGAGGCGGGCGGATGAACTCGCCTTTGACCCTGCGCTGAACCCGCAGGACCTGTGTGTGGTGAAACAGGCGAAGTTAGCCAGCGATGGGGCCGCACCATCCGTCCGGGATGCTCTTGTCAAGTGTGCGAGCGAGGCGCTCAAGCGGGGCCCGTTCAGCGTGGTTGACAAGACGACCCGACCACCGAGTGGCGATGTTCATGATTACTGGCATCCAGCGCCCTATTACTGGCCGCATCCGCTGCGCATCCCGGGGTTGCCTTATGTTGCTCGCGATGGCGAGAGGGTCCCGGGAACGCGGCTCTACGAACCGGAAAGTGATCGTTACGACCGGACGCGGGTGCAACGCCTTTTTGACGACGGCCTGGTACTGGCGTTGGCGCAAGAGGTCACCGGTGACGAACGTTACGGTCAGCACGCGGCCAGGCTGGTTCGGCGATGGTTTCTGAATGAAGACACCGCGATGAATCCGCATCTGGAGTATGCGCAGGTGATGCGGGGGCACAATCGAAATCGCGGCGCGAGTGCGGGGATCATCGAGTTCAAGGATCTGTATTACTTCCTGGATGGCATGCGTCTGCTCCTGCGGAACGGTGCGTTAACCGATACGGACCGTACGGGGCTGGAAAACTGGCTGGGGCAGTACCTTGAGTGGTTACGGTCCAGTCCGCAGGGCATCGGGGAGCGTGCTTCGGAGAACAACCACGGCACCTATTACGACCTGCAGGTTGCGTCGATCGCGGCTTTCCTGGGCGAATGGAGGCTGGTGAGGGAAACCCTGAGGGACAGCCGCTCGAGGATTCTCGCGCAGTTTGCGCCGGATGGTCGTTTGCCGAATGAGCTGGCGCGCACCACTACTGCGCATTACGAGTGTTTCACCATCCAGGGGTGGATCCATCTGGCACGGCTTGCCGAGTCGGTCGGCGAGGATCTCTGGTCCTTCGAGGGGCCGGAGGGGCAGGGTCTGCGCCGGGGTATGGAATGGCTTCTCCAGCATATGGGCAAGCCGTGGCCGTATCAGCAGATCGATGCGTTCGATGAGGAGCGCTTTTGTCCGATTCTGCTCGCTTACCGAGAAAAGTATGGCGAACCGCCTGTTGATCTGGATGCCACCCCGACGGCGAACGAGGTGAAGCCCGTGTTCTTTCCACACGACGGCATCCCGCCATTCTGGCAGTACACCCTTCAATGGGATGCCTGATTCCTGGCTCATGGCTTAATGAACTATGTACTCGCAACCGTGGCCCTGACTTCATGCGCAGACTAGCAAGAGAGGCCTTTAGGTTCGCTACTGGGGTGAAGCGAAATCTGAAACGAAAACGGTTGCGCCCACGATGGGGAAGCGTGCGGATTTGGTGGCTCTGGAGGCGATGGGCCTCAGCGCATGATATTTCCGTTCTGTCCGAATTGAACGCGATCTTCGGTCGCGATCCTACGCTGTTCGATGAGCATGAGAGGGTTCTGCTAGCGCGATGCTCAATGGAGTATTTGCCAAGCTGGAATGAGAGCGATCATGACTTGGTCACTGCCCTCGCCGATGCCGCGTACTCCACCCAGGATGCGATCGTTCGTTACGAGGCGGAGATTCTGGAGGCTGGTAATTCCAACTCCGGGCTTCTGAGAAGGTGTGTGGCTTTCGATGGTCAGGGGTTGGTCCTGTCCAGGCTCATAGAAAAGCATTTCATGGAGTTTCGTGGTTCATTTGCCTTCAGGCGAAGTGGCAATCCGTGTGTTGAGGCGCAGGTTTATAAAGCTTTAGAAGGCGGGGAAGCGCTTCAGGGCTGCAGAACGCCGGTTTTGCTTGGCGAGGGAAGCACGCCTTACGGCTGGCGCTTATGGCTGGAGGATCTGACGGAGTCGGGCTGCAGGAAGGTGCGCACCCCAAGAAAAGTGGAATTGGCAGAACGGATCGCTTTGGCTGTGGGGCAATTCAGTGGATACGCTTCGCTGAGCCGTCAACTTGAAAATCTGTCAGTCCTGGCTCCAGGAGATCGATTGCCCGGTGTGCTGAGAGTTAAATGGAGCCGCAGATATCTTTCGAAAGTGATCGACGACCTGACACATGGTGCAGTCGATGGGGACGCGTTTGCGGATGCCATTAAAATGCTCTTTTCTCTTGCGGGTATGGTGGTTGAACGAGCGGGTTCAGATGGTGTCGTGACGGTGTGTCACGGGGATGTCCATTCCGGTAACGTCATGGAGGAACCGGACGGTGGTCTGGTATTGATGGACTTCGAGAAAGCATTCTGGGGGCCGGTTGGTCTGGACGTGGGGCGTTTTCTCGGGGAGCCATTGATGCTGGCTGCGCGGCGTAGCAAGCGAGATAAGATGGATCTCACCAGTCTGTGTGACGAGTGGCGTAGACGGACGACCGACGCATACCTGGACGGGTTAAAACAAGCGGGGGTCTCTGTAGATCATGCGGTTGTACGATCGAACGTCGATTATTTCTTTGTGTTAAGTATGGCGGTGCTCCTTTGTGTTCGGGAATGTGAAGGGTCGAGGCGTGATCAGCACAGGGAAGGGGCTGGTACGGGGAGGCTGCTTGCTCGTGTGCAGCAAGTGGCCGAAGGGTGGCTCGATGAAGTGGGTCGTACTCCCTAGTGTGTTCGGGGCCTGAGGGGGGCTTGTGGATACAGGTCGTGGGAAAATATCGGTGGTGATGCCGCTGCACAACGCGGCGGATCGGGTCGAGGCGGGCGTGCGGTCGGTTCAGGAGCAGTCGCTGGAGGACTGGGAGCTGCTGGTGGTGGATGATGCCTCCACGGATGACTCGGTGGGGCGGGTGGAGGCGCTGGCGGCGGATGATGCGCGGATTCGGGTGTTGCGGCTGGAGCGCAATGGCGGGCCGGCGGTGGCGCGGAATGCGGGGATTCGCGAGGCGCGGGGGCGGTATATCGCTTTTCTGGACAGTGACGATGCCTGGGCGCCGGAGAAGCTGGCGCGGCAGGTGGCGGCGTTGGAGCGCGGGGCGGTGTTCAGCTTTACGGCGATGGAGCGCTTCGACGAGCAGGGCCGGCGGTTGTCTGCGGTGGGGGTGCCGGAGTGGGTGTCTTATGCGGAAATGCTGAAGACGAACTACATCGGCTGTTCCACGGCCATGTACGATACGCTGTTCTTCGGCAAGGTGGAGATGCCGCTGATTGATCGGCGCCAGGATTATGGCTTGTGGCTGCGGTTGTTGAAGCGGGTGGAGTTTGCGTGCGGGCTGAATGAGCCGCTGGTGCGGTATACGGTTCGGTCGGGCTCGGTGTCTTCGAACAAGCTGACGACGGCGGGGTATACCTGGCGGGTGTATCGGGAGCTGGAGGGGTTCTCGTGGGTGCGGTCGGCGTACTTGCTGGGGCATCAGACGGGGCGTGCCCTGGTGCGGAACCGGTTTCCGCGTGTTGCGCGGTGGTTGGGGTGGTTGCATTCGGTAGATGGGGGTGTGGATCGAGATTGCCACGGGCCCTTCGGGCCCTCGCAATGACGGGTGCTGAGGCATGACGGGTGGTGAGGGATGACGGGGCGAGTGCTTCGCGGGCGAGCCCGCTCCCACAGGGGTAGCAGTCCATGCAGGAGGCCAGCCTTCTGGCCGATCGGATATTGGACAGGCCCCATCGGCCAGAGGGCTGGCCTCCTGCGGAGGTCTGGATGCGGCGTGTGCTGGTTAGGGGGCTTCGGGTTTGTGAGGCGGGCCGTGATGGCGCGGCTGGTGGTTAATAGGTGGCACTGCTCAGGATGGGGATCTCCGTGACGCTGTTAAAGTCCCGATCATGGGTGATGAGCGCTGATGAATTGCTGTGGATGGCGGTGGCCACCTGAATGGCGTCCGGTAGCTTTAGTTCGTACCGGGTGCGGATGCGGGCGGCCGTGAAGGATAAAGGGGCGTCAAGTTCCTGAATGTGCCAGTTGTTGCTGTTTGCCAGGGTCTGGTAGTAGCGGTCTGCAAGGATTTCGTCGTTGTTGCGCAGGGGGCCGGCCAGAAACTCCGCCAGTGTTACGGTTGATACGATCCCATGGAGGGTTCCTGCCTCGATTCGTTCGAAAACCGGGAGGTAAGGCTCAAGGAGAGTGGGGTGATCCTCCATCAGGTAAATGATGGGGGCGGTATCGACGGTGATCCACGAGCCCTCGGGAAGCTCGGCGACCTCCACCATCAGTCCCACTCTTCCCGCAGGGCGGCCACGGTCTTCGCGGGTTCTGTTCCCCAGAGCCCTGCGCCGGATCCGCGCAAAGCGAGGAGGCCGGCCTGACTTGACGGGATTTTGCACTGGTCCGGGGCTGCGAGGATGGCGTAGGGCTTGCCCCGCTTCATGATAATGGCGGGCTCGCCACTGTGTGCCTGGTCCAGCAGGCTCGGCAATTGGCGCCGGGCGGCTTCGGATCCGATCTTTTGCATGTGGGGCCTCCTTGGTCATGTTCCTGTACGTACTGTACAGGGGGGTTGATGGCCACGTAAACTGCCAATCATCCGGCCACGAGTGACTGTACCTCGACCGCCCGATCCATTCGCGGGCGAGCCCGCTCCCACAGTGCTCTGGTGGTTGGGGCTGAGAGATGACGGGCCGTGCGCTGGTGACGGGGGCTGAGAGATGAACGGGCGTGTGCTGGTGACGGGGGCGTCGGGGTTTGTGGGCCGGGCCGTGATGGCGCGGCTGGCCGAGGAAGGCTCGGGGCGGGCGCCGGTGGCCGGGGTTCGGCGAGCTGCCGGGGTGTTCCGGGAGGAATGCGGGCTGGGGCCGCTCGAAGCGTTCGGGGCCGGGGTCGCGCTGCCGGAGGGACTGGATGCGGTGGTGCATCTGGCGGGGCGGGCGCATGTGCCGGATGAGTCGGAGGCGGATCCGCTGGAGGTGTTCCGGCGGGTGAATGTGGAAGGAACGTTGAACCTGGCGCGTCAGGCGGCGCAGGCCGGGGTGCGGCGGTTCGTGTTCGTGAGTTCGGTGGGGGTGAACGGGAACGTGACCTCCGCGCGAGCTTTCACGGAACGGGACGTCCCGGCGCCGCAGGAGCCGTATGCGGTGTCCAAATACGAGGCCGAGCAGGGGCTCTGGGAGCTGGCGGCAGAGACAGGAATGGAGGTGGTGGTGATTCGGCCGCCGCTGGTGTACGGCCCGGGGGCGCCGGGGAACTTCGGCCGTTTGCTGCGCTGGGTGCAGCGGGGCGTGCCATTGCCGCTGGGCGCGGTTTCGCGGAACCGGCGCTCGCTGGTGGCGCTGGATAACCTGGTGGACCTGCTGGTGACCTGTCTGGATCATCCCGCGGCGGCGGGGGAGACGTTCCTGGTGGCGGACGGGGAGGATGTGTCCACGGCGGGGCTGTTGCGCCGGGTGGGGGATGCTCTGGACCGGCCGGCGCGTCTGTTGCCCGTGCCGGTGTGGGTGTTGCGGGCGGGGGCGGTGGCTCTGGGCCGGCGGGAGATGGCGCGGCGGCTGCTGGATTCGCTGCAGGTGGATATTTCGCATACGCGGGAGACGCTGGGGTGGGAGCCGCCGGTGTCGCTGGATGAGGGGTTGCGGCGGGCGGTTGTGCCGTAGGAGGCCAGCCCCCTGGCCGATTGGGCCTCTCCAACATCGAATCGGCCAGGGGGCTGGCCTCCTACCGGGGGAGGGGATTTGTTGGCGTTTTTGGGATTGCTGGTGGCGATGGTGATGGTGGCGGGCCTGACGGGTCTGCTGCGTCGCTATGCGCTGGCGCGGGCGATGATGGATGTGCCGAACGCGCGCAGCTCGCACGAGGTGCCGACGCCGCGGGGCGGCGGGCTGGCGATTGCGCTGGTGGTTCTGGCGGGTCTGGCGGTGCTGGGTGCGGCCGGTGCGGTGGCGCCCGGGGTCATGCTGGCGCTGGGGGGCGCCGGGTTGCTGGTGGCGCTGGTGGGCTGGTGGGACGACCGGGGCGAGGTGCCGCCGCTGTGGCGTCTGCTGGCGCATTTTGTGGCGGCCGGCTGGGGACTGGCGTGGCTGGGCGGACTGCCGCCGCTGCCGGTGTTCGGGGTGGTGCTGGATCTCGGCTGGTTCGGCCATGCGCTCGCGCTGGTGTATCTGGTGTGGCTGCTGAACCTGTACAACTTCATGGATGGCATCGATGGCATTGCCGGGATCGAGGCGATCACCGCGGGGCTGGGCGTGGCGGTGCTGATGGCCTGGCTGCTGCCGGGCACCGACTGGCTGCTGCCGGCGCTGCTGGTAGCGGCCACGCTGGGTTTTCTGCCGTGGAACTTCCCGCGGGCGCGGATCTTCATGGGCGATGGCGGTGCCGGGTTCCTGGGGATTACGCTCGGGCTGCTGTCGATCCAGGCGGCGTGGGTGGCGCCGGAGTTCTTCTGGGTGTGGCTGGTGATGCTGGCGCTGTTCGTGGTGGATGCAACGTACACCCTGGTGCGCCGGGGAATGCGCGGGGAACGGGTGCATGTGGCGCACCGGGCCCATGCGTATCAGCACGCGGCCCGGTTGGCCGGTTCGCACGTGCCGGTGTCGCTGGGCGTGGGGCTCATCAACCTGCTCTGGTTGCTGCCGGTGGCGGCACTGGTGGCGCAGGGGCATCTGGATGGTGCACTGGGGGCGCTGATTGGCAGCGTGCCGCTGCTTGCGGGTGCGGTGTGGTTCCGGGCGGGGGAGCCGGAGTAGTCGGAGTAACCCCGGCCCGGGACCCGAGACGCGCGGGGACGGAATCGGTACCATTCGCAGATTCAATGACCCTATAAGTCGCCAACGGGAAAGAGCCAAGTCATGGATCTGATTGCCCCCTACGGCGGGACGCTTTGCGACCGCTACGTTGACGAATCCACCGCGCGCGAGCTCAAGGAGCAGGCGCAGGAGATGCCGAGCTGGGATCTGACCGAGCGTCAGATCTGCGATGCCGAACTGCTGCTGAACGGCGGTTTCTCGCCGCTGACGGGTTTCATGCGGCAGGCCGACTACGACGGCGTGCTGGACAACATGCGCCTGGCGGACGGCCAGCTCTGGCCGATGCCCATCACCCTGGACGTGAGCGAGGCGTTTGCCGAGCAGGCGGCGCCGGGCACGCGCATCGCGCTGCGCGATGCCGAGGGCGTGCTGATTGCCGTGATGGACGTGGAGGACCGCTGGACGCCGGACAAGGCGCGCGAGGCGCAGCAGGTGTTCGCCACCACCGACGTCGCGCATCCGGCGGTCAACTATCTGATGAACCGCGCCGGGGCGGTTTACCTGGGGGGCACGCTGCACGGGGTCGAGTCCCCGGTGCATTACGACTTCCGCAACTACCGCTACAGCCCGGCGGAGCTGCGCGAGTACTTCCGCAAGCTGGGCTGGAACCGCATCGTCGCGTTCCAGACGCGCAACCCCATGCATCGCGCCCACGTGGAGCTGACCCGGCTGGCCGCCCGCCAGACCGAGGCCAACCTGCTGATCCACCCGGTGGTGGGCATGACCCGCCCGGGCGATGTGGATCACTACGTGCGCGTGCGCTGCTATGAGCACGTGCTGCGTCAGGCGCCGGAGCAGACCACCCAGCTCAGCCTGCTGCCGCTGGCGATGCGCATGGGCGGCCCGCGCGAGGCGCTGTGGCACGCCATCATCCGCCGCAACTATGGCTGCACCCACTTCATTGTGGGGCGCGACCACGCCGGCCCCGGCCCGGGCTCCGACGGCGAGGACTTCTACGGCCCCTACGACGCCCAGGAACTGATCCAGAAGCACGCCGACGAGATCGGCATCGAGATGGTGCCGTTCCAGGCCATGAGTTTCGTGGAGGACCGTGCCGAGTACGTGCCGGCCGACGAGGTGCGCGAGGACGAGGAGGTGCTCAACCTCTCCGGCACCGAGTTCCGCCGCCGCCTGCGCGAGGGGCTGGATATCCCCGAGTGGTTCTCCTACCCGGAGGTGGTGGCCGAGCTGCGCCGCAGCTTTCCGCCGCGCCATCAGCAGGGCTTTACCGTGTTCTTCACCGGGCTGTCGGGTTCGGGCAAGTCGACCATCGCCAACGCCCTGCGGGTCAAGCTGATGGAGCTGGGCGGGCGCGCCGTCACGCTGCTGGACGGCGACATCGTGCGCAAGGAGCTCTCCAGCGAGCTGGGGTTCTCGCGCGAGCACCGCGACATCAACGTGCAGCGCATCGGCTTTGTGGCCAGCGAGATCACCAGGAACGGCGGCTGCGCCATCTGCGCCCCCATCGCCCCCTACACCGACATGCGCCGCCGCGTGCGCGAGCGCGTGGAGGACGCGGGCGGGTTCCTGGAGATCCACGTGGCCACCCCGCTGGAGACCTGCGAGCAGCGCGACCGCAAGGGCCTGTACGCCAGGGCGCGCGCGGGCCTGATCAAGGAATTCACCGGCATCGACGACCCGTACGAAGAACCGGAACACCCGGAGCTGCGCATCGACACCCGCGAGATGACCCCGGACGAGGCGGCCCACCGGATCCTCCTCAAGCTGGAAGGCATGGGGTTCATCCGCAACCCGTAACCGGTGGGAGGCCAGCCCCCTGGCCGATCGGGGCCTCGCCAACCCGCCGGGGGTGAATCGGCCGGAGGGCCGGCCTCCTACCGGCCGGGATACCTCGTAGGAGGCCAGCCCCCTGGCCGATCGGGCCTGGCCAACCCCCCGGGGGTGAATCGGCCGGAGGGCCGGCCTCCTACCGGCCGGGATACCTCGTAGGAGGCCAGCCCCCTGGCCGATCGGGGCCACGCCAACCCGCCGGGGCGGATCGGCCGGGGGGCCGGCCTCCTACGGGCCGGGGGCCGCGGACCCGCCGGGGCCCGGCGCCCCCACCGGGGCGCGCGATAACCGAACAACAGGCGAACAAGGACACGTCATGAAGATTCTCATTACTGGTACGGCCGGGTTCATCGGCAACGCCCTGGCCCTGCGCCTGCTGGAGCGCGGCGACGAGGTCGTCGGCGTCGACAACCTGAACGACTACTACGACGTCTCGCTCAAGAAGGCGCGCCTGGCCCGCATCCAGGACCACGAGCGCTTCACCGAGGAGCGCGTGGACATCGCCGACCGCGAGGCGATGCAGCGGGTGTTCCGCGAGCACCAGCCGCAGCGCGTGGTCAACCTGGCGGCCCAGGCCGGCGTGCGCTACTCGCTGGAGAACCCGGCCGCCTACATCGACACCAACCTGGTCGGCTTCGGCAACATCCTGGAGGGCTGCCGCCACAACGGCGTGGAGCACCTGGTCTACGCCAGCTCCAGCTCGGTCTACGGCGCCAACGAGGAGATGCCGTTCTCCGTCCACCACAACGTCGACCACCCGCTCAGCCTCTACGCCGCGAGCAAGAAGGCCAACGAGCTGATGGCGCACACCTACAGCCACCTGTACCAGCTGCCGACCACCGGCCTGCGCTTCTTTACGGTTTATGGCCCCTGGGGCCGGCCGGACATGGCGCTGTTCATGTTCACCCGCAAGATCCTCGCCGGCGAGCCGATCGACGTCTTCAACTACGGCAACCACCGGCGCGACTTCACCTACATCGACGACATCGTCGAAGGCGTGATCCGCACCCTGGACCGCCCGGCCCAGCCCAACCCCGAGTGGAGCGGGGCGCAGCCCGACTCCGCCACCAGTTCCGCCCCCTACCGCCTGTACAACATCGGCGCACACCGCCCGGTGGAGCTGATGCACTACATCGAAGTGCTGGAAGAGAACCTCGGCAATAAGGCCGAAAAGAACCTCCTGCCCCTGCAGCCCGGCGACGTCCCCGACACCTACGCCGACGTCGAAGACCTGCGCGCCGACACCGGCTACGAACCCACCACCAGCGTGGAAGAAGGCGTCGCCAGCTTCGTCGCCTGGTACCGCGACTACTACCAGGTCTGACCCGCCGCCTTCGCGGATGGGGGATCACCGCAGGAGCGGCCTCGGCCGCGATGCCCCTGCTACAATCGGCCTCATGCGCCTGAGTCCGCAACATATACGAGCGATCCGCGAAGTCGTGCGCCACGAATGCGGGCCCGAGGCGCGCGTTCGCCTGTTTGGATCGCGGCTGGACGATACCCGACGTGGCGGGGACGTGGACGTGCTCGTCGAGCTCGAACAGCCGGTCGGGCGTCCCGCGGTCCTTGCCGCGCGTCTCTCGGCCCGGCTCAGCCGCCGGCTGGACGGGCGCTCGGTCGATGTTGTCCTGTCCGCCCCGAACCTGCCCCGCAGCGCCGTTCACCGCATGGCCGAACAGCAGGGACAGCTCCTGTGAACATCGATCCCGAACAGCTCGAGCGTCTCCGGTTTCTCGGTCGCGTGGTTCAGCGCGAACGCCAGCATCTGGAGACGACCGATCAACGCGTCTTCAGCGAGCCTTTCACTCCGGCCCGCGCGGGTGCACTGGCCGACAACGTCGACGAAGCCGAGCGTGTCGAAGCCTTCGTGAGCCGCTTCGGACGTCTGCAGGATACGCTGGGCGACAAGCTGCTGCCCGTGTACCTCGAGGCGCTCGGCGAACGCCTCGGCGCGGCGATCGACAACCTCGACCGGGCGGAAAAACTCGGGCTGATCCCTTCCAGTGATGAGTGGCTCGCGATGCGCAAGCTGCGCAATCAAATGGTGCACGAATACATCGAGGCCCCCACCACCCTGGCGGATGCGCTCCAGGCGGGCCACGAATTCGTGCCGACCCTGAGTGCCGTGGTGGAAAACATCCTGGCCGACATGCGCGCCCGCGGCTGGGCGGCCGCGTAGGAGCGGCCTGGGCCGCGAATCGGAATTCTGGACGCAAGGAGATGCCAGTGACTGACGAGAACGGTCCCCGGTGGCGATACGAACGTGGAGAAGGGCGAACCAAGCACCTGTGGCACAATGATTACGCGGGTTTTGAGCCGTCGCCCAAAGGGCCGGTCGGAAAGTGCCCGAAAAGCATAACCCGTGACCTGGCCGAGGAACTGCTCAACAAAGAGGCGATTCCGTTCTACGAATCAGAGGACAGCCAGTGGCCCGATCGGTTTCACGCGGTTTACAGGGGAGTGATCTACGAAGCCGTGCCCACACAGCCCGGGTATTCCTACCATGCATATCCATGGCGTGGTGATCTTCGGGGCCCTACCTTTCTGACTCGCAAAACGCTGAAGGCGCTGCGAGAAAAAGCAGACAAAAGGGGCAAAACGAAAGAGCTTGAGAGCTGGCTCCGACAGTTCGGGGGAGCATTGCGATGATGTTCGGATACGCTGACGGATTACAGATCGAACTGGATCTGGAGCCGGCCTCGCTCGAGGGGCTTGCCGAAGGTCGTTGTCGCATGTTCCTGGCGGGTGAGCCGGTGTGGGTGGGCGAGGGCGAAGCACCGGACGGCTGCGGTGGGTACCTCGAGTGGACATGGGTCGACATGCTGGAATTTCTGGGGCGTTGGTGGCCCTGGCTGGTGCTGGAGGAGGATTATCCTGTACCTGTTTCGCCGGCATTCCCTTCCCAGTTTCTGGCCGAGTGCGAGCGCCGTTGGGACGGCATGGCAGACGAGCAGGTCGATGACGAAGAGCTGGAAGCCCATCGATTCCTGGCGCGTCACGACCTCGCATCGGCACCCAGGGGGCTGTTCCTGCCTTCCCTGATCATCATGCGACAGGGGAAGACCGCTCAGATTTCGGCTCCGGGGTTGCCGCGTGAGGTTATTCGCCCCTGGCGCGAGGTCGAGACAGTGCTGGAAGCCGCAGGCGAACATCTGTGCACCGCCTGCGCGGAAAGCACGCAGCCGCGTGCCCGTCAGGCCGTGGGTTGGTGGCAGGAGCGCCGACAGCGAACCGCGGCTCGGGAGTGGATGCTGACCACGCGGCTCGAGGAAGATGCGCCCGGACGGTTCGAGCAGGCCGGCATTGATGCCGACGAATGGCAGTGGCCGGAACTGCGCGCCGTGGCACGGATGGCCTTCGACAGCGTTGTCAACGCCGATCAGCAGGCTGAATTGCTGCGCCGCATCGTGGATTGTCCCGCTCGCGCAACGCCCGAGCTCGATCGCATTGAAGCGTCGATCGGGGAGCAACTGGATGATACCGAGCCCCCCTATCGGCAGGGCTACTGGGCGGCGAGCCGGCTGCGTGACTGGCTGGGCCTGTCGCCCGAAGCCGCTGTGGAGCCGGGTGAATGGCTGAAACGCTGGGGTGTACATGTTGCGGGCATCAATCTGGGAGCATGCCCGATAGAAGCCGTGACCGTGTGGGGCGAGCGCCATGGCCCCCTGGTGCTGGTCAACCACGCGTCTGAATCGCGTGCCGGTCACAAATACGGGGAGCGCGCCACACTCGCCCACGAGATTGCCCATCTGCTACTGGACCGGCAGGGCGCGCTCCCGGTGGCGGAAGTGCTCGGCGGACGAACACCGGAATACCCCGAGAAACGGGCTCGAGCCTTTGCCGCCGAACTGCTCCTGCCACGTGACGTGGCCGCCAGGGCCGTGGAACAAAGCGCCGACCTCACCGAGGCAGCCGAACGGCTGCGCGCCGATTACCGGGTGAGCCGGGAACTGCTGGCATGGCAGATCACCAACTCGGGAGCCGCAAAACAACTGCAGAGCCGTCAGGAGAAGGCACTGCTCGAGCAATGGCGCTCGGGGAGGGCCGGGGTAACTTGACCGGCACGGCCCGGACCCCTTCCGGTTCGCGTAGGAGCGGCCTCGGCCGCGAACCGGACGGGCGTTCGCCCCGGGCTCAGCCTGTTCGCTTGCAAGCAAGCTCCCACAGGGCCTCCCGGGCGTGGGGTTCCCCGTGGACCAGGCGGATGTCCTGCGGGCCGGTGCGGATGCCGCGCACGAAGCGCAGGAGGTCAGCCTGGTCCGCATGGGCGGAATAGCCGCTGATGCTGTCCAAGCCCGCGCGGATGGCGTAGCGCTCGCCGTCCAGCTCCACGTGGCCGCCACGGCCGGCGGCCTGGATGGCGCGGCCCGGCGTGCCCTCCGCCTGGTAGCCGACGAACAGCACGTGGTGGCGTTCGTCCTCCAGCATCGCCTTGAGGTAGTTCACCACCCGGCCGCCGGCGGCCATCCCGCTGGCGGCGATCACCACCGCCGGGCGGCCGGAGCGGGCCAGGTAGTCCACCGTCTGCAGGTGGGTGTCGTGGTCGGCCACCGTATAGAGGTTCTCGAAATCCAGCGGATGGCGCCCGGCGCGCAGGCGCTGGTGCGCCTCGGCATCCCAGAACGGCTTCAGCTCGCGGTAGACCTCGGTAAAGCGCGCGGCCAGCGGCGAGTCCAGCACCACCTCCACCTCGCGCCAGCGCCGATTGCCGCGATGGATCAGCCCCTCCAGCTCATACAGCAGCTCCTGCGTGCGGCCGATGCTGAAGGCAGGCACGATCACCGTGCCGCCGTTGGCATGGGCATGCTCCACCGCCGCCCGCAGCCGCGACGCGCGCTCGCGGCGGTCGCCGTGGAGGCGGTCGCCATAGGTGCTCTCCAGCACCAGCGTATCCGCCCGGCGGGGCGGCTTCGGCGCCGGCAGCAGCGGCGCCCCGGGCGCTCCCAGATCGCCGGAGAACACCACCCGGCGCGAACGCCGCTCCCCCGGCTCGCGGAAATCGAACTCCACATAGGCCGAACCGAGGATATGCCCCGCACGCTGCAGCCGCACCCGCGGGGCGAGGGCGGCATCCTCCGCCGGCAGCGCATGCCAGGCGTTGTAATCCAGCGCCACCAGCCGCTCGTCGATGGTCTCCAGCACCGGCTCGATCAACTGCCGGTCGCGGGTAAAGCCCACGCGCAGCGCATCCTCCAGCATCAGCGGCAGCAGCCGGGCCGACGGCTTCGAACAGATGATCGGCCCGTCAAAACCCGCCGCCAGCAGATACGGCAGCCGCCCGATGTGGTCGATATGCACATGCGTGACCACCAGCGCACGGATATCCTCCACCGGAAACTCGATCGCATGGCGCTCCAGCGTATCGCCCGGCCCATGGTCGCGCCCCTGGAACAGCCCGCAATCCACCAGAAACGAATCCCGCGCCGACAGCCGCAGCCGATGGCAACTGCCCGTCACGCCCTCGGCGCCCCCGTGATGCACGATCTCCATATCGTCTTCCCTGACAGTAAGCGAACCCCGACAATACAACGCCCCATGCCCGACGCGCACTTGATTCGCCCCATTTTTCGTGGCCCAATCCGCATCTCGTTCAAGGGCTGAACGAGCCCGTAGGAGGCCAGCCCCCTGGCCGATTGCCCTGGCCGATTACCCTGGCCGATTGCCCCACCGGCGAACCAGATCGGTAGGGCAATCGGCCAGGGGGCTGGCCTCCTACGGGCAAATCAACCGACAACCACCCAACCGGCCACCCCATGCTCAGCACCTACCGCAAAGCCCTGGCCCTGCTCAGCCGCAAGGAAAAACGCCGCGGCGGACTTCGGGCTCAGCCTGTTTCCCGCTTCTCCACCCCAAGATAGGGGTGACACTGCATATGGTGTCAGATGTCTGCTAACGTAAAGGATGTACTGCAGCAGCTCCAGGGTGCGGGCGGTTCCCTGCGATGCGATGAATTGCGACGGTTGCTCGAAACCCTGGGCTTCGAGGTCCGCGACGGGAAGAAAGCAGGCCACAAGGTGGTCACCCATGCCGGGCTGCCGAGTTTCTACTCGACCTCCTACACATGCGGACACGGGAAAAACCCTGAAATCAAGCCAGCTTATGTCCGGAACATCCGCAAGATGCTCGAGGAGCGGGAGCCGGAATTGAGCCAATGGCTGAAGGAAGAGACGTCATGAACGCACAGGACTACGGGATCACGATACGCCGGGTCATCGAGGAGGGAGAAGCCTGCTTCGAGGCCCGGGTACGAGAGCTGCCGGACGTTGTCGAATACGCCGACACCCACGACGAGGCCTACGAGCTCGCGATCGATACCATCGAGACCACCGAGGCAGCGCTTAAGGAAAGCGGACGCGCGCTGCCGCAGCCTTTGCCGCCTGCGGATGACTTCAGTGGGCGCATTACACTGCGCGTGCCCAGAACACTGCACCGCGCACTGGTCTCCCTGGCCGAAGACGAAGGTGTGAGCCTCAACCAGCAGATCGTCGCCGTATTGAGCTACTACGTCGGAGTGCAGACGCCCACCCGTACGGTTCCCGCCGAGTGGCATGCAGAACCCGCCATTGCCCGGCCCGGCGGCAAGGCTGGAACGGCTCGCCCGCAAATCATCCATGACATCGGCGCGAGCGACTCCAGCAAAGCCGATAAGTGGATGGCGCCAGCTGTATGACGGATTCCCCGATCCAAGCAGCCATCGATTGCCTGCGAATCCACGGGGTAAGCGTGCGCCAGTCCAGTGCCTGGCTGGCGGAAGATCATGACCCGCGGTTTTCACCCGTCGAGGCATACCAGCCGCAGTTCAAGCACCATGTGGACCGCAGCTATCTCATGGAAGTCCGCGAAGCAGAGACATCGTATTACGTCTTCCGGGTGTTCATCGGGCTGGGACTGCGCTTGTTGCCAGCTTCTCCCGCCCGGGAAGGCGAAGACCGGGAGAAACACGAAGCCGGTGAGGCAGAAAGCGATGGTGTGCTGGCGCAGATCGAGGCGACATTTGTTGCCGAATACGACACCGATACCGACCCGGGTGCGGAAGCGCTCGAAGCCTTTGCACAGAGGAATGCCAGCTACCACGTATGGCCATACTGGCGTGAATTTGTAAGCAATCAATGCGCCCGCATGGAGTTGCCGCGGGTCGTCATCCCGACGGTTCAGTTTGCTGTTCCGGCAGATACCCAATAACCCCGCATCCCGAACCCAGCACCCGACCCTGAGGCCGCCCAGTTACCCCATGTTCAGTACCTACCGCAAAGCACTGGCCCCTTCCGGTTCGCCTGCGAGCAGGCTCCCACGGACCGCGCAGGCCGCCGCAGGAGCGGCCTCGGCCGCGACCCTGCGGGCTTGATTTGCCCCACGATTCGTGGCCCAATCCGCAGTTCGTTCAAGCGGTGAACACCCCCGCGTAGGAGGCCGGCCCTCCGGCCGATCCCCCGGTGGGGCATCGGGCACCGACCGGCCATGCCAGATCGGCCAGAGGGCTGGCCTCCCACAAGAAAATCAACCAGAAACCACCCAACCGGCCACCCCATGCTCGACACCTACCGCAAAGCCCTGGGCCTGCTCAGCCGCAAGGAAAAACGCCGCGGCGGCCTCGTGCTCGGCATGGTCATCGTCATGGCCGTGCTGGAAACCGCCGGCGTCGCCTCGGTCATGCCGTTTCTGAGCGTGCTGGGCAACCCCGAAGTGGTGCAGACCAACCCGGTGCTCAACACCGTGTATGAAGGCCTCGGCTTCACCTCGGTGGATGCCTTCATCCTCGCGCTGGGCGCGGCCGCCTTCGGGCTCATCCTGTTCTCCGCCTTCTTCCGCTCGCTCACGCACTACGCGATGAACCGCTTCATCGAGATGCGCCGCCACAGCATCGGCAAGCGGCTGCTGGAGACCTACCTGCGCCAGCCCTACGCCTTCTTCCTCGACCGCCACAGCGGCGACATGGCTAAGAACATCCTCTCCGAGGTGGACCAGCTCGTGCAGCAGGTCTTCCGCCCCGGCATGCAGATGGTCGCCTACAGCGTGGTCATCCTCGCGCTGGTCATCCTGCTGATCGTGGTGGACCCGTGGCTGGCACTGGGCGTGGCCGTGGTGATCGGCGGCATGTATGCGCTCATCTTTGGTGCCGTGCGCGGCATCCTCGGCCGCGTGGGGCGCGACCGCGCCCGCGCCAACCAGGAGCGCTTCACCGCCGCCAGCGAGGCCCTGGGCGGCATCAAGGACATCAAGCTGCTCGGCCGAGAACACGCTTACCTCTCCCGGTTCGACGGCCCCTCGGCCCGACAGGCCCGCCACCAGGCCACTAACCAGACCCTCGGCGAGATCCCCAAGTTCGTCATCGAGGCGGTCGGCTTCGGCGGCGTCATCGCGCTCACGCTGGTGCTGCTGGCCACCCAGGGCGGCACCGACAGCGGCGCCCTGGGCGACATCCTGCCCATCCTCGGGCTCTACGCCTTTGCCGGCTACCGCATGCTGCCGGCCGCCCAGCGCATCTATGCCGGCATGGCCAAACTCCGCTTCGGCGCTGCCGCGGTGGATGGCGTCTACAACGACCTGCACCAGCGCTCCGCCCTGGCCGAGCTGTACAAGCGCGCCCCGCAGCCGCTGGAGCCCAAGCAGACCATCACCCTGCAGAACATCCACTACACCTACCCGAACGCCGAGCGCCCGGCCCTGCAGGGAATCGACCTGGAAATCCCCGTGGGCAGCTCCGTGGGCATCATCGGCACCTCCGGCGCCGGCAAGACCACCCTGGTGGACGTGCTCCTCGGCCTGTTGCGCCCCACCGAAGGCGCCATCGTGGTGGACGGCCAGCCCATCACCGACGACAACCTGCGCGCGTGGCAGCAGGCGCTTGGCTACGTGCCGCAGGATATCTTCCTGACCGACTCCACCGTGGCAGAAAACATCGCCCTGGGCGTGCCGCCCAACCAGATCGATCACGAACAGGTCGAGCGCTGCGCCCGGATGGCCCAGGTGCACGAATTCATCGTCAGCGACATGCCGCAGGGCTACGGCACCGTTGTCGGCGAGCGCGGTGTGCGGCTCTCCGGCGGCCAGCGCCAGCGGATCGGAATCGCGCGCGCGCTTTACCACGACCCGCCGGTTCTTGTATTCGATGAGGCAACTAGTGCGCTGGACAATGAGACTGAAGCTACTGTCATAACATCCGTCGATCTGCTTTCTGGGCAGAAGACGATCATTATGATTGCACACCGTCTCAGCACGGTGGAGCAGTGTAGTCGGTTAGTGAAGCTCGAGCGGGGCAGCTTTGCTTCCAAGGCTTACGATGAATGTATCGACAGTGCAGGCTCTAGCTAGCCCGTTTTCGGTAGATCTGCTATTCCTGCCTTGACCTTTGGCTTCATTTATCGGCATCCAAGGTATGAGTAAAGCAATGCGAGAGATGACACGGGGAGCGTTTTCAATTGCTCACCGCTTTGCAGTGGAGGCGCGTTGCATCGGTCTGGGGGGGTGGCGTTCCCCGCGGCCGTACGAATTGGCTTGGTGCGACCCCAGGCGCATTAAGTACGCGACCAAATACTATCCTCGTCTTGCGAAAAAAGCTCTCAAATACGACGCTGACTTAGATGTCGGTGCTATACGTAAATGCAGACGTTGGTTCTTCGCCCGGGGAAACTGGGATCAACAGGTTGTTCCGGTAAGAGAGAATCGATTAATAGAGAGATCGTTCCTTCGGTACTCAGAGAACTATTCATGGAGTGAAGTTGGTGAGATCGAATGGATGCTTGCGAATATTGAATTCCGTGGTGAGCAGGATGGCTGCAGGTCTCTGGAGGACGTGTGGGCTCGTTGTGCGCGTCTTGATGAGCTGAAGCGAAGGCTGGATTCAGGGCAGCCGCTACTTCCACAGCGGGAGCTTTCAGTGAGCTCGTTTCGGGAGAAGGGCGGCATAGGTATTGCCGTGGGCCGAGATGGCGATTTGATTTGGATGAATAATGGGGCGCACCGATTGGGTATGGCTCTGGCGTTGGGTTTGCCGTGGGTTCCCGTGGCTATCCTCATGGTGCATCTGGACGCCCTTAAAACTGGATCGGTTTACAGGAATCTTAGAAAGGAACCCCCGGAGGATTAAGGTGCGGTCGCACAAGGCGTCAGTGCCGGAATCGAGTTGGGGTTCGTGGTAATATTAGTTTTTGTTAGGAGAAGGCATATCAAGGTCCTTGTCACTGGTGGTTTAGGGTTTATTGGGTCCGAGCTAGTGCGTCAACTCGTCGGGCAGCATCCGATGACTGTTCTAAACGTGGATGCGCTGACATACGCCGGAAACATGGATTCTATAGGTGGCTGCCGGAGCAGCAGGCGCCATGTCTTCGAGCACGTGGACATCAGAAATCGTGCAGCGCTTGAGCGCGTGTTCCGTGAGCATCGGCCTGACAAGGTTATGCATCTGGCGGCCGAGTCCCATGTGGATCGATCGATCAGCGATCCCGAGGTGTTCATCGATACGAATGTGAAGGGAACCCATAATCTTTTGGAGGTAGCGAGGGAGTATTGGGCCGGGCTTGCAAACGAGGCGAAGGAGCGGTTCCGCGTCCATCACGTTTCTACCGACGAGGTCTATGGCGAGCTTGGGCCGGAGGATCCGGCGTTTACGGAGGAGACGCCGTATGCGCCCAGTTCTCCCTATTCGGCAAGCAAGGCGGCGAGTGATCATCTGGTGCGTGCTTGGCACCGGACCTATGGTCTGCCCGTTGTGATTTCCAACTGCTCGAATAACTACGGCCCCTATCAGTTTCCTGAAAAGCTGATTCCGTTGATGATACTGAACGCCGTCGAGGGCAAGCCGCTGCCGGTGTATGGAAGGGGCGAGAATATTCGAGACTGGCTGTATGTCGAGGACCATGCTCGCGCCCTTCGACATGTGCTAGAGCATGGTGGGGATGGCCGCACCTACAACATTGGGGGGCGGTGTGAGCGAACCAACCTTGAGGTGGTCCGGTCCGTGTGTGCCATCCTTGATGAGCTCAAGCCGGATCCGGAGGGACCGTATGAGCGCCTGATCCGGTTCGTGGCCGACCGCCCCGGCCACGATCGCCGTTACGCCATTGATGATACCCGCATCGCCACCGAACTCGGCTGGCAGCCCCAGGAAACGTTCGAATCGGGTCTGAGAAAGACGGTGCAGTGGTATCTGGACAATACCGAGTGGGTGGAGCGGGTGCGCTCCGGTGCCTACCGCGACTGGATCAAGACGAACTACGGTATGCGGGGAGAGTCCTGATGCGGATACTGCTGCTGGGCGGCACCGGGCAGGTCGGCTGGGAGTTGCAGCGTTCCCTGGCCCCGTTGGGAGAGGTCACGGCCCTGAGTCGCCACGGTGGCGAGGGCCTGTGTGGCGATCTGAGCCAGCCGGAGGCACTGGCCGCGACCGTACGCCGACTGGCGCCCGATGTCATCGTCAACGCCGCCGCCTATACAGCGGTGGATCAGGCCGAGACCGAGCCCGAGCGGGCCGAGGCCATCAATGCCACCGCGCCGGCGGTCCTGGCCGCCGAGGCCCGAGCCCTTGGCGCCTGGCTGGTCCACTATTCGACTGATTACGTCTTCGATGGCAGTGGTCAACGCCCCTGGACGGAGGCTGATGCCGCCGCGCCCATCAATGTCTATGGGCGCACCAAGTGGGAGGGGGAGGAGGCCATTCGGCAAAGTGGCTGTCGCCATCTGATCTTCCGCACCAGCTGGGTCTATGCCGCTCGGGGCGGTAATTTCATCCGGACCATGCTGCGCCTGGCCAAGGAGCGGGAAGCCCTGACGGTTGTTGATGATCAGTACGGCGCACCGACTGGAGCGGAGCTGATCGCCGATGTTACCGCTTTGGCGTTGCGACAGTGCGTCGAGCGGGGGGGCGACGGCGGCCTTTTTCATCTGGCCGCCGGGGGCGAGACCACCTGGCATGGCTTTGCACGACGCGTGATCGCGCGTGCGCGGGTGGCGGGGTGGCCGGTTTGCGTCGCCGATGAGGCGATTACGTCGGTCACCAGCGAGGCGTTTCCGACTGCGGCTCAGCGGCCCTACAACTCCCGGCTGAACACGGAACGCCTGCGGGCGACCTTCGGGTTGCATCTGCCCGACTGGACCGTCGGTGTGGACCGTGCGCTGGACGAGATCCTGGCCTGTGACGGTCCAAGGGGGGGCGGATGAAGCGCAAGGGGATCATCCTGGCCGGGGGAAGCGGTACCCGGCTCTATCCGGTGACCCACGCGGTGTCGAAGCAATTGCTACCCGTGTTCGACAAGCCGATGGTCTATTACCCGCTCTGCACGCTGATGATGGCGGGCATCCGCGAGATCCTGCTGATCTCCACCCCGGAGGATCTGCCGCTGTTCCGCAAGCTGCTGGGTGACGGCAGCCAGTGGGGTATCGCGCTGGAATACGCGGTACAGGAGGCGCCCAATGGGCTGGCCGAGGCGTTCATCATTGGTGAGTCGTTCGTTGCGGGCGAGCCCTCTGCTTTGATTCTGGGGGACAACATCTTTCATGGGCACGATCTACGCGGTCTGGTGCAGTCGGCAGCGGCTCAGGATTCGGGGGCCACGGTGTTTGCCTACCCGGTTACCGACCCGGAACGCTATGGGGTGGTGGGGTTTGACCCCGACGGTCGAGCCACCAGCCTGGAGGAGAAGCCGGAGCAGCCCCGCTCACGCTACGCCGTGACCGGGCTCTATTTCTACGATGCTCAGGTGGCCGAAATCGCGCGTGAGGTGCGGCCTTCGGCCCGTGGCGAGTTGGAGATCACCGATGTGAACCGCGCCTACCTGGAGCGGGGTGAGCTCAAGGTGGAAGTCATGGGCCGTGGCATGGCGTGGCTCGACACCGGCACCCACGAGTCGCTGATCGAGGCGGCGACCTTTATCGAGACCATCGAAAAGCGCCAGGGGCTGAAGGTCGCCTCGCCGGAGGAGACGGCCTACCGGATGGGGTGTATTGACGCCGAGCAGTTGCGCCGCCTGGCCGAACCACTGGCCAAGACGCAGTACGGGCGCTACCTGCTCGGTCTGCTGGAGGAGACGATATTTTGATGGGGAAGTGTTGTGAAGGTGATTGAAACCAGTATCCCGGACGTGCGGATCATCGAGCCTGCCGTGTTTGGCGATGCGCGTGGCTTCTTCATGGAATCGTGGTCGCGGCGCACCTTCGCCGAGGCCGGGCTCGACCTCGACTTTGTGCAGGATAACCACAGTCGCTCCGTGCAGGGGACCCTGCGCGGCTTACACTACCAGATTCGTCAACCGCAGGGGAAGTTGGTACGCGTGACGGTAGGGGCGGTGTTCGATGTGGCCGTGGATCTGCGCCGTTCCTCGCCGACCTTCGGACGATGGGTAGGGGTGGAGCTGACCGCGGAGAACCACCGCCAGCTGTGGGTGCCGCCGGGTTTCGGCCACGGCTTCTACGTCACCAGCGACGTGGCTGAGTTTCAGTACAAGTGCACCGACTACTACGCGCCAGAGCATGAGCGCTGCATCCGTTGGGATGATCCTGATTTGGGTATCGAGTGGCCAGAGTGCTCGATCGAAGGAAAGCCGATTGTCTCGGACAAAGATCGTCTTGGTGTTAGGTTTATGCATGCCGAGTGCTATCGCTAATGGTGCGTTGATCGACGCAAAGCAAGGGTGAGGCTTGTGGTCGCAATCAAGATCGTTTTTGTTCCAAGGCGGGGTGTTTGGTATGAAGGTTAAAGCCTATACTGCCGGCCGAAATACCCCGTCTGCCCGCTTCCGTATCAGGCAGCTGATCCCGGTGTTGCAGGATCATGGGATTTACATAGATGAAGACTACAAGAGGTCGGCTGGTGCCGGTAAAGGGTTATTGAGTCGAGGGGGAGTGGCGCTCGCGGATGCGGGGCGTCGAACGAAATCTCTATGCTTTCAAGGAAAATATGATGCGTGTCTCTTTCAGAAGCCGATGTGGAGCCGGGCGCGGACACTGGAGCGGTTCTGCAAGCGCCCTACCGTTTTAGATGTGGACGACTCGGTCCACGCGGTGTATCCGGGGGGAGGCGCATGTAGAGCATTGGCTAAGCAGGTAGATGTTGTTGTTGTGGGTAATCGGTATCTGCGCGACTGGTATGCCGAATATGCCAGGGAGGTCTGGATTTTGCCTACTGCAATTGATTCGGAACGATTTAGGCCTGATGAGCGGGCGGCGACTGATCCAGACAGATTGGTTATTGGTTGGATTGGAAGCGCTGCAACGTTAAGACAGCTGGAAAGTATAGAGTGTGCGCTAAAGGAGTACTTCGACATTCGTCCTAAGGACAAGCTGAGTGTGGTGTCGGACAGAGAGCCGAGGTTGCCTTCTCTTAGGGCGGAAAATGTCGTTTTCACCTCTTGGTCCAAAGAAAGCGAAGTCTTAAGCATAAATAACATGGATATCGGGATAATGCCGCTTTATGATTCGGTTCGAGAGAAAGGGAAGTGCGCATATAAGATGCTTCAGTATATGGCGTGTGGAAAGCCTGTTGTGGCTTCTCCGGTAGGCATGAATGGAGAGCTTTTTGGGCTTAGTAATATCGGGTATCCCGCGGTCACCAAGGAGGATTGGGTGGAGTCGTTGTTAGCCTTGGCTTTGAGCCCGGAAGAAAGGGGCGAGCAGGGGGGTATGGGTCGGGATATTGTGCGTCGATATTATGACAAAAACGTAATTGGTCGGGCATGGGTGGACATGTTTAGTAGGCTAGGTTGATCGTGTGCGCTTGGGTTGTAAATAGTCAAGGGGTTACCACATGAGGGGCTTTCGGTTTTTTTGCGTAATTGGGGCGCCCAAATGTGGCACCACTTCTCTTGCGCGTTGGCTGGATCAACACCCGCAGGTATGTATGGCGCCGATCAAGGAACCGCACTATTACAGCACTGACCTCGGCAATCGGACTATTCTATCGGCGGATCGTTACGCAGGGCTCTTTGAAGGGGTGACGGAAGTACACCGGGCAATCGGAGAGGCATCGACTTGGTATCTGTTTTCGAAGGAGGCCGTTGCGAATATCGAACGGGAACGCCCGAGGGCCCGGTATGTCGTGATGACGCGGGATCCGGTGGCGATGGCTCATTCACTCTACCACCACAACCGGCGGGTTCTGCACGAGGACCAGCCGACGTTCGAGGCGGCTTGGCGGCTGCAGCAGGACCGGGCGGCCGGGCGGCATTTGCCCAAGGACTGTACTGAGCCGGCATTTCTGCAGTATTTCGCGGCCTGCAGCCTGGGCTCGTTGTTGCAGCGGCTGTATGCGCAGGTACCGGCGGAGCGTGTGCTACATGTGCCGCTGGAATGGATGCAGGCAGATCCGTCGCGGGAGTATCGGCGGGTGTTGAACCATATCGGGGTGGATGACGATGGGCGTGAGCATTTTCCACCGGCGAACGAGGCCAGGGGCCACCGGAGCCGTTTGGTGCAGAAGGCGCTTCGGCTGGGTGGGCGCATACGTGTTGCGCTGGGTATCAACAAAGGGTTCGGTCTCGGGCGGCTGAATGAACGGGCCCAGGCGAAGGAGACGCTTTCGCCGGAGTTTCGTGCGGAGCTGGAGGCGGCGTTTGCGGATGAGCGTGCCCTGAGGGACCGGTTCGTCGCCGAAGCGGCAGATCGCGCCGGAAACTCGGAGCCGAACGCTGCCGAAGTAAAGGTGCAGCCATGATCCGGGGCAGGCGGCCCGATAGCCCGTATCTGGCGCTACTGCCGCTGGAACGCGGCGCATTTATTGGCGGGCTGCTGCTGATTGTGGTGCTCAGCGGGATTGTTTCGTTCGGGAGCGAGAGCGGGTCCCATCCGCTGCTTTTTGGCGCGTTCCTTGTCTATGTGGGCGTGCTGGCCTTGCCGCTGTTCGGAGCCTTTTTGCGTACACCGGGGCTGTTTCACCCCCTGTTCTTCTACGCGACCTGGACCGGATTGCGGTCGCTGCTTACGGGCGATGCCGTCCTGGGCGCAACGGGGCTGGAGTTTCACCGAGCCTTGGCGGGCATGAGCCGGACGGAGCTGGAATTGGTTGCGGCGCAGTCGTTTCTTCTGGAGGCGCTTGCATTGGTTGCCCTGTACGTTGGCTATGGTCTGTTTCGTAATATCCGGGTACCTAGTCTGCGCCAGCCTTCACAGCCAAGGCGGTTGGCCAAAGCGGCCGTCCTATGGATGGTGCTCCCGACGGCTGCGGTGGCCATCCTTGCCATGGAGGCGGGCAGCCTGGGTAATCTCATGCTCCAGCGGGGCATTGCCTCGGATCAGCGCATCGCGGCGGAGATTGGGGGCCATTGGCACTACCTGGCGGGCGTGGGCACGGTCGCTCCGGTCGTCTGGTTGGCGTTCGACCAGGATGCGGCAAAGAGACCAGTATTCTGGCTGGTGGCGCTGTTTGCCGCCTTTCTGGTTTTTGTGGCTACCGGTTCGCGTGGCAGCGCGATATGGCCACTCATTCTGATCGCCCTCACTTGGGGGCTGCGGCACAGGGCGATACCGTATCGGGCGCTTTGGGTGGCGGCGGGCATCGCCATCGTGCTTATCGGTCTGTTGGGCGAATTCCGCGCCGCCACCCGTGGGGCAGACACCCTAGCCGATGTAGAGTTTCAGGCCGAGTTTTGGTCCAGCGCCGAGGCGGGCTATGAAGAAATGGTGAGGCGCAGCACAACCAATAATGGGCAGATTGCCGTTCTGGGGAGCGTGCCCGAGCGTGTTGACCATCTTTTTGGCGAGTCCTACCTTTCGATTCCCTTTGTCGTCATCCCGAGCAGATTATGGCCGGGGGACACGCCAGATGCAGCCGGAAAACTGAATGCCACCTATATTTATGGGAATCCGCTTACGGGTATACCGACAGGTGTTGTCGGTGAGGCCTATTGGAACTTCTCCTATGCAGGTATTCTGCTCGCTTTTCTGCTTTTTGGTGGAGTTTTGCGGTTTGCGGGGTCGGTTTATCGTGCTAACGCCGACCACCCCCTCATCATTCCTATTTATATTTACCTAATTGTATTCTTAGCGCCGGGTAGCAACCAAATATACAACTTTGTTCACGCGTTGGTTCCTGTGCTCGGATTTTACCTGTTCGTTCGCGTGGTGGAACGGGTACGGCTGGGGGAGGCATCTGTTCCACGCCCCGCTGGAATGGAAGGCGGCCAATGAGGGTGTTTGCCTACATGCCGACCCCGGGCGGGCTCACGGGTGCGCCCCGGCGCTTGCTGACCCTTGCCTCCGTCCTGCGTGAGCAAGGCATCGACATGTGTATCGCCACGCAGCGGGACAGCGAGCTGTTCCGGGCAGCGGAGGAACTGGGGCTGAAAACGGTAGCAGTGGAGCCGGTCGGAGTGCTCCGCGAACGTCACGGTGCGTTGTTCGGGGGCAATGCCATATTCCGCCTCAAGGCGTTGTTCAGCCTGCTGGTGCAAAACCTGGGCATCGCGTGGAAGATTCCCAAGCACGGTGCCGATGTCGTGTGGATTCGTAGCAGCAAGGGTATTGCATTCGCGGGGCTGGGTGCGCTTTTGAGCGGGCGGCCTCTGGTCTGGGACGTGGATTACGAGTTGCCTTCTCGGGGTCCGGTGCGCTGGCTGCATCGGCTGGGGCTGTGGGCGGCCAAACGCGTGGTATTCCAGTATTCGGCTGCGCCGGATGCGATTTTTGGCCCGGGGCTGGCCGGGCGGTACCGGCAAAAGTTCAAGACGATCATTCCCGGGATCGACCTGCCATCTCTGGAACCGTTCCGGGCCAAGCGAATGGCGAGGGAGTGCCGGGAGGGCGATCCTTTCGTGATTCTGCAGGTCGGCACCATCTGTGACCGGAAGAATCAGCAGCTATTGATTGATGCGCTCGTCCGAGTACGGCAGGCACGCCCGAATGGACCGATTCGAGTGCAGTTGGCCGGCGGGGTGTTCGAAGAGGACTATGCCGGGTCCCTGAAGGAGAAGGTAACCGCCGCGGGGCTCGAGGAGGAAGTGGAGTTCCTGGGTTGGCGCTCGGATGTCCACGAACTGATGGCGGGCGCGGACGTATTGGCGATGCCCTCTCGTGACGAGGGCGTGCCCAACACGGTGCAGGAAGCGATGGCTATCGGCCTGCCTGTGCTGGCAAGTGAGGCCGGGGGGATGCCGGAAGTCGTTACGGAAGGGGAGACCGGGTGGATTCTGGGGATGGACAGCGCGGAAAGCTGGGCGGACAGGATCGGGTGGTGCCTCGAGAATCGAAAGCAGTTGGATGAGGTGGGGCAACGCGCCGCCGAGTATGCGGTGGAGCACTTTGGTACCCAGCAATGGGGTTCGGAATACGGGCGGTTGATTGCTGAGAGTTGCGGCGGTGGGGAATGAAGGGGGGAAGTAGTTTCGCCTGCGAGCAGGCTCCTACGGCGCATGGGGTGGATTCAGAGGCTAAGGAATGGATATGAAGGACTTTGAGGATGTACGCATCGGAGTGATCGGCCTGGGCTACGTGGGCCTGCCGCTGGCGGCGGAGTTCGGGCGGGTGCTGCCCACGCTGGGGTTCGATATCGACGCGCAGCGGGTGGCGGAGCTGAACCGGGGGCATGACCGCACGCGGGAGGTGGGGCCGGAGGAGCTGGCGGCGGCCGCGCAGCTGGAGATGACGGCGGACCCGGCGGCGCTGGCGGGCTGCAATGTGTTCATCGTGACGGTGCCCACGCCGATTGATGCGCACCGGCGGCCGGATCTGGGGCCGCTGCTGGCAGCCAGCCGCACGGTGGGGCGGGCGCTGAAGGATGGCGACGTGGTGATCTTTGAGTCCACGGTGTATCCGGGGGCCACCGAGGAGGACTGCGCGCCGGTGCTGGCGGCGGAATCCGGCCTGGTGCTGAACGAGGGTTTCTTCCTGGGCTATAGCCCCGAGCGGGTGAACCCGGGGGACAAGGCGCACCGTATTCCGGACATCGTAAAGGTGACCTCGGGCTCTACGCCGGAGGTGGCGCGGTTTGTGGACGAGCTGTACGCGCGCATCATCCGCGCGGGCACGCACCGGGCGCCGAGCATCCGCGTGGCCGAGGCGGCCAAGGTGATCGAGAACACTCAGCGGGACGTGAACATTGCGCTGGTGAACGAGCTGTCGCTGCTGTTCGATCGGCTGGGGCTGGATACCGAGGCGGTGTTGGCGGCGGCGGGCACCAAGTGGAACTTTCTGCCGTTCCGGCCGGGGCTGGTGGGCGGGCACTGCATCGGGGTGGACCCGTACTACCTGACGCACAAGGCCCAGGCAGTGGGCCACCATCCCGAGATGATTCTGGCCGGGCGGCGCGTGAACGACGGCATGGGCGGCCATATTGCCGACCGCCTGGTGAAGGCGATGATCCGCAAGGGCTTCCCGGTGGTGGGCTCGCGTATTCTGGTGATGGGGCTGGCGTTCAAGGAGAACTGCCCGGATGTTCGCAACACCCGTGTGGTGGACATCATCGCGGACCTGCAGGGCTACAACGCACAGGTGGACGTGTGGGACCCGTGGGTGGATACCGCCGAGGCGCGCGAGGAATACGCCCTGGACCTGCTGGAGGCCGAGCCGGAGGCCGGGGCGTACGATGCGGTGGTGCTGGCCGTGCCGCACCGCGAGGTCGTGGCGTTGGGCGGCGAGGGCGTGCGCCGCCTGGGCCGCGAGAATGCCGTGGTATTTGACGTGAAGTCGGCCCTGCCGGCGGAGGCGGCGGATCTACGCCTGTAGGAGCGCGCTCGCGCGCGAAACTACTCCAAAGCTATAGTATGTATTGGGGGGTGTCAGGAGGCGCCACTGACCTATAGGCTTCAGCATATATCTGCCCGGATGATGGGCTTGGGGGAGATTTGAACCTTTTGATTGTTGCAGGGAATGCGCGCTCTTTGATTGCCAACCGGGGGGCTCTGATCCGCGAGGTGACATCAAGGGGGCTTACGGTTGGCGCCGCGGTGCCGGAGAAGGATTACCTGCCGGAAGTGGAGGAGCTCGGGATCGAGATCCACAAGTTTCCGATGGCGCGTACCAGCTTGAATCCGTTCGCGGACCTGAGGACCGTGCGGGCCTTGCGTCGCATTATGCGGGCGACGCAGCCCGAAGCGGTGTTCGGGTACACGGTCAAGCCGGTCGTTTATGGTGCTCTGGCGGCTCGCCTGGCGGGGGTGAAGCGGTTTTACGCGATGATTACGGGGCTGGGCCATGCCTTCACCACCTTCTCGCCGAAGACTCGGGTGATCCGGGCGATCAGTACGCGGCTGTACAGGTACGGGGTTGCTCGCTCTTCCCGCGTGTTTTTCCAGAATCCCGATGACCGCGAAGAATTTATTCAGCGCCGGATTCTTCGGGACCCGGAGAGGGCGGTTCTGGTGAACGGCTCCGGGGTGGATACCGAGCGGTTCGCGCCGCACGAGCTGCCGGAAGGGCCGCCCGTGTTCCTGTTCATCGGGCGTTTGTTGACCGAGAAGGGCGTGGCGGAATTCGTGGAGGCCGCACGTCACGTACACGCCCGGTGGCCGGGAGCGCGATTCGTGGCCGTGGGCCCGCACGATCCGGACCTGCCTCATGCGGTAGACGCCGCCGAGGTCGAGCGATGGAAGGCCGAGGGGGTGGTGGAATTCGTGGGCGGTGTGAAGGATGTTCGTGGGTGGCTGGCGGCATCGTCGGTGTTTGTCTTGCCTTCCTACCGTGAGGGGACCCCGCGTTCGGTCCTGGAGGCGATGAGCATCGGCCGCCCGATCATTACTACGGACGCGCCGGGCTGCCGGGAAACCGTGGAACACGGCAGGAACGGTTTCCTCGTGCCCCCGCGGGACTCCTCGTCCCTGGCGCGTGAGATGGAAGAGTTCCTGGAAAAGCCCGACCTGATCGGCCGTATGGGAGCCGCCTCACGCGAATTGGCGAAGGATAAGTATGATGTCCGTAAGGTAAATCAGAAGATACTGCGGGCCATGGAGCTGGTATGAGCGATGCTCTGAAGCGCCTGTTTGACCTGCTGTCCAGTGGTCTGGCGCTGGTGCTGCTGTCGCCGTTGCTGCTGGGGATCGCAGTGGCCATCAAGCTGGACACGAGGGGGCCCGTGTTGTTCCGGCAGCAGCGGATCGGGCGGGATCAGAAGCCTTTTCGGGTGCTGAAGTTCCGGACGATGGTGGACCGGGATCCCGATGCGATCGACCAGCACAGTGAACAGGTGGTGAGCGAGGGTGAGGATCCGCGGATCACGCGGGTGGGGCGTTTCTTGCGGGCCACCAGTCTGGATGAGCTGCCGCAGCTGTGGAACATCTTTCGTGGCGACATGAGCGTGGTGGGGCCCCGGCCGGTGTTACCGGAACAGGTGGAAGTGGTGCCGCGCCAGTTCATGATTCGATTCGAAGTGCGGCCGGGCCTGACGGGGCTGGCACAGGTTCGCGGTCGGCGGACCCTGGGTTGGCTGCAGCAGCTGGAGGCGGATGCCCAGTACATCCTGCGGCGCGGGGTTGTGTACGACCTGTGGCTGATTCTGCGCACGGTCTACGTGGTTGCAACCGGTCGCGGGGTGTATGGCACGCCGGGGCAGAACTGGCGGGCCTACCGCGATTCCTTGCAGCAGGACGGAGATCGGGACGATCGATAAGGGGAGATGCGTTGCGTTTTATGCTTATCACCGGTGATCCGGAAACCGCGCGTGCGGCGGAGCGTTCCGGGGTGGACCGGGTATTTGTGGACATGGAAAGCCGCGGGAAGCAGGAGCGTCAGGGGCATCTGAACGCGCATCGGGCCAACCATACGCTGGAAGACGTGGAACGGGTGGCCGGGAGTGTCGACCGGGCGGAGGTGATGGTCCGCGTGAACCCGCCCGGACCGGAGACTGCACATGAGGTGGAGGCGGCGATCGAGGCGGGGGCGCAGCGGCTGATGCTGCCGATGTTCGTGTCTGCTGGCGAGGTCGACGATTTTCTGCGGCAGGTGGATGGTCGCGTTCCGGTCACGGTCCTCGTGGAGACCCCTGCCGCGTTGGCCAGGTTGCCGCTATATGTGGGGCAGCTTGGCGCGCGGGATCAGGTGCATGTTGGCCTCAACGATCTCACCCTGGCGGCCGGCCTCGATTTCCTGTTCGAGCCCCTGGCGGGGGGCATGCTGGAGGAACCGGCGCGGATGTGCCGTGAGGCTGGCGTGCCGTTCGGGTTTGGCGGGGTTGGCCGTATCGGGAATGGCGATGTGCCGGCGGAGTGGATACTCGCTGAGCACGTGCGCCTGGGGTCGGACTGGGTGATTCTTTCGCGGAGCTTTCGTGGTACCGGGGGACCCGGAGAGGAGCGGGCGGACCCGGAACGGCTGCGCGAGGAGCTGCTGCGTTTGCGCGAGTGTGAGAGCGCCTTGCGCTGCGAGGGAGCCGATTTCTTCGAGCGCAATCGCGCCCGTCTGCGCGAGCGGGTGTTTGCACTGGCGGACGCATGAACATCCGGCGGGTTCTGCTGCTGCAGAAGGCCGACGTGCTGCAGGGTCAGGCGGAGGCGGTGCGGCTTCATCTGGAACGGTCACTGCCCGAGGCGGAGATCGTAATGGCCGGTCGGCCGGACGAGGTTCCGCGGGGAGCGAACTTTGATGCGGTGATTACCCCCACGCTGCCGTGGCTTGTGCAGGCGCTGGATCGGCTGGGTGGTTACCGTTGGATCCATTTCCTCTCGGCGGGGGTCGAGAAGATCTGGGACATGCCCTTCAACAAGGAGGGGGTGGCCCTGACCCGCAGCAGCGGGGTCCACGGCGCACCGATGAGCGAATACGCGCTGGGGGCGATGCTGCACTTCGCCAAGGGCTTCGACCGTTTTGTGGAACAGTCCCGGGAACATCGCTGGGAGCGCGCCTGGCTGGACGAGCTGACCGGCCGCGCGGTGATGATCCTGGGGATGGGCCATATCGGGGAAATGGTGGCCCGCCGCGCCCGTGCCTTCGATATGCGGATCATCGGGGTGCAGCGTCGGCCCCGCGCATCGGAGGCCGCGGAGCGGGTGATCTCGCTCGAAGAGGCCGACGCATGGCTCGGGGAGGTGGATTACCTGGTGGTCTGCCTGCCGTTCACGGGTGCAACCCGTCATCTCGTTGATGCTGCCTTCCTCGCCCGGCTGCCGGCCCGCGCGGTGCTCATCGACATCTCGCGGGGCGGCGTGGTGGATGACGGTGCCGTGGTCGCGGCCCTGGATGCCGGGCGGCTGCGCGGCGCCGCACTGGATGTGTTCGAGGAGCAGCCACTGCCTCCGGAGTCGCCCCTGTGGGCGCGACCGGACGTGCTGCTGACGCCCCATGTCTCGGGGACCTCGCCGCACTACATGGAACGGGCCCTCGAAGTCTTCGCCCGCAATGCCCGCGCCCTGCAGGCAGGGCAGCCACCGGTCACGCCGGTTGACCCCGAAGCCGGCTATTGATCCGGCTTCGGGGGCGCGGCCGCCCTTGTGGTGGTGCCCCTCCGGAAAGGTTAGGCTGGTTTAGCTATATCCAGCGGGGCGCTGCATGAACGAAACCGTCAATATCCACGAGGCCAAGACGCATCTCTCTCGCCTGCTGGAAAAGGTGAGCCGGGGGGGGAGCCGGTCGTGATTGCACGGGCTGGCAAGCCCGTCGCACGGATTGTCCGTGTTGATGCGCCAGACCCCGGAAGGTTCGGGTCGCCTGAGTCTCCATGATCGGCCCCCAAGAGTATCCGATATGACTTTATTGGCCAGCACGGTGTCGCTCGAGGATTTGCGCGAGGGCGTCGACCGGCTTGAAAGGCCGGAGTGGGTGCGGGCAATCGAGCTGACTGAGGGCCCGGACGCCGACGACGACATGGCCCTTTGGGCCTGGATTGTCCTGGAGCTGGAATTTCCGCCGCAGGATGAGGTGCAGCCCGCACTGGCGGCGTTGCGGCAACGCATACGGGAGTATTTATCAAGCCAGGTACCGGGCCTCTGGGCGTACGTTCGTGTGAGAGAGTCGAGTGAGTGGAATCGCTGACGGGAGCGACGGATGTCTTTGCAAAGGGATTTGCTCAACCAGGCCCGACAGCTCGCGACCCACGAACCGAGACGGCCACGCCAGGCCAGTTTTCGACGGGCGGTCTCTGCAGCGTATTATGTTCTTGTCCATCTGTTGGTGGATGCAGCAAGCCGGGAGATTGTGGCCGGGCAGGGACGGGATGTGCTGCGGCAACAGGTGGGCCGCGCTGAAGGCGGCTTTGACGTATTGGGGCAGCCGTGGAGCTGGCTTCCTGCAGGGAACCCGTGGTTTTGTGACGCGGGCATATGTGGACATATGCCCGCTTTTGGCCTACCGTTTCACGAGGATCGTTTTTCGTGAGGGGCTTTGTATGCGAACCGTATCCATCTTCCAAAATGGCAGGAATCAGGCCGTGCGGCTTCCTCGGGACCTGGAGTTCCAGGGGGTGACGGAGCTGGAGATCATCAAGCACGGTGATTCGATCACGCTGCGCCCGGCGCGTCCCGACTGGCTCTCTTTCGCCGAGGTCGGCAAGGCCGATGCCGATTTCCTTCGGGAGCGGCCGGAGGTTGTCGAGGACGAGGGGCGCTTCACGCTGTGAGGGAGTACATGCTCGACACCTGCATCTGTTCGTTCATCATCCGTGAACGGCCCCTGGTGGTGTTGAAGCGGCTTGAAAGTGAGGTGGAGCAGGGCCACCGGATCGTGATCTCCGCCGTGACCTATGCCGAGATGCGGTATGGCCAGATCGGCAAGAAGGCTTCGCCTCGTCTGGGAGAAATCATTACGGCATTCGTTCAGCGCCTGGACGGGATCCTGCCGTGGGATGCTGCTGCGATCGACAGGGCCATTGAGGTTCGCAGCCGATTGGCTGCGGCGGGTATGCCCATCGGTGGCAATGACGCCGCCATTGCGGCTCACGCCATGGCGACCGATTGCATACTGGTCACCAACAATACTCGCGAGTTCTGCCGTATCGAAGGCCTGCGCTACGAAGACTGGGTGCACTGAAGCCCCGGACGGGGCATCCCCTTAAGGAAACACTGATCGCTGTACACGCTCGCGTTGTTACCCGAGGTTTTCCGAGGCCGCTCTGTGTGTCGTCGCAGACGGGCTCCCGGAAGCCGGGCGACCTCCCGGGCCATGAATTTGTGCGTGCTGTTGTGGTGAGCCAAGATAGACGCAGGTATCGGCGGGGCTAAACACGGAGGCGGTGCAGGTGGAAATGAAAAAGCGAGATGCCCGTAGGGTGTGGCTTGCGGCCGGTTCGGTGATGGAAGTGTGGCCGGCGCATGACTACTCGGACTTTATGCCTTCCGGTTCGTTGCAGCAACGAGTTGCCGGTCATTGGGGCAACGTTGGTGAACGGTTGCGTGAAGGGATCAATCGCGCGCAGACCGACCAGGGAATGGAGAAGAAAGATGAGCGAAAGGCCACCGGAGGGCCGGCCTGACAACGGGGCGGATACGCCCGATAGCCAGGGCGGCACATTGGAGGAACTGGTGGACCGGCTGGAGGCCGGTGCCCTGTCGTTGGACGAGCAGCGTCGGCTTGCGGGATTTCTTGCCGCCGAATCTCCGGAGCTGGTGATGGCGGCGACGCGCCACGAGTCGTACAGCGGGCCGTTGCCGCACCCCGATCTTCTGAATCGTTTCGACGATGTCACACGCCGCGCAATCGTGCAGATGGCCGTGGATGAGCAGGCGCATGCCCATCGGATGCGGGAACGCGGTCTGGAAGGCGCCATTGCAAAGGACCGTCGGGGACAGCGCTACGGTCTGGTGATTGCGGTGGCGGGTTTGGCGGCGGCGGTTGCGATTGCGCCTTTCAGTGCCGTTGCGGCCGGCATCATCGGTACCCTCGACCTGTTCGGCTTTTCCCGGCAGAACATGCGCAAGCTGGTGCAGACCCACCGGGACAGTTTCCCGTTGCCTTTGCACGAGGGCCGGTCGGCGCTCTGGCATCTGGCGGATGTGCTGGAGTGGTTCGCCCGGGAAGCCCCGGGTAGTCGGGCCCGGTGCGGTTCGCGGCCGAGGCCGCTCCTGTCGGTGTAGGAGGCCAGCCCTCTGGCCGATGGGGCTGTGCGGTTCGCGGCCGAGGCCGCTCCTGCAGCCCGATCCGGTGCCTGGTTCGGGCCGATCGGCCAGGGGGGCCGGCCTCCACTGGGGAGGGGGGTTGCGCGGTGTCGGCCTGCACGGGGCGGGGTGTTTGGCTTAAACTGCGCGGTTTCCACTACTACTGGTCGACGGCTTAACCCATGCTGGATATCCGCAGTCTGCGTCAGGATCTGGACGCTACCGAGGCCGCGCTGGCGCGGCGCGGTTTTACCCTGGACCGTGAGCGGTTCGAGCGCCTGGAGGCGCGCCGCAAGGAGCTGCAGGTGCGCACGCAGGAGCTGCAGGCGGAGCGCAATTCGCGGTCGAAGGCGATCGGGCAGGCGAAGGCGCGTGGCGAGGACATCGAACCGCTGAAGGCGGAGGTCTCGCGCATGGGCGACGAGCTGAAGGGCTGCGAGGACGAGCTGGAGGGCATTCAGGCCGAGCTGCACGATCTGCTGCTGCATGTGCCCAACCTCCCGCAGGCGGGCGTGCCCGAGGGCCTGGACGAGTCCGCGAACGAAGAGGTGCGCCGCTGGGGCGAGCCGACCCGCTTCGATTTCGACTGCCGCGATCATATCCAGCTGGGCGAGCCGGGGGCGCGCCTGGACTTCGAGGGGGCGGCCCGGGTGGCGGGCGCGCGCTTTGTGGTTATGCGCGGGGAGATGGCGCGGCTGCACCGCGCGCTGACGCAGTTCATGCTGGATCTGCATACCCGCGAACATGGTTACGAGGAGACCTACGTCCCGTACCTGGCCAACCCGGAGACACTGGTGGGCACGGGGCAGCTGCCCAAGTTTGACGATGACCTGTTCTCGGTGGACTGCGAGCAGAAGTTCCGGCTGATCCCCACGGCGGAGGTGCCGCTGACCAACCTGGTGCGCGAGCAGATCCTGGAGGCGGAGGAGCTGCCGCTGAAGATGGTGGCGCATACCCCCTGTTTCCGCTCGGAGGCGGGGAGCTACGGCCGCGACGTGCGCGGCCTGATCCGGCAGCACCAGTTCGAGAAGGTGGAGCTGGTGCAGGTGGTCCGGCCGGAGGAATCGGACGCGGCGCTGGAAGGCCTGCTGGGTGATGCCGAGAAGGTGCTGCAGGCGCTGGAGATCCCCTACCGGGTGATGCTGCTGTCGGCCGGCGACATGGGCTTTTCCGCCGCACGTACGTACGATCTGGAGGTCTGGCTGCCGGGGCAGCAGGCCTACCGCGAGATCTCGTCCTGCTCGAACTTCGAGGCGTTCCAGGCGCGGCGCATGCAGGCGCGCTACCGGCCGAAGGCGGGCGAGCGCCCGGAGCTGGTGCATACGCTGAACGGCTCCGGCGTGGCGGTGGGCCGCGCGCTGGTGGCGCTGCTGGAGAATCATCAGCAGGCCGACGGCTCCGTGCGCATCCCCGAGCGCCTGCGCCCGTGGCTGGGCGGCACCGAGGTGATCGAACCGCCGACGGCCCCGGCCGCCTGAGGTGACCATGCACTTCGAACCCGACTTCATCCTCGAGCACCGCGATGTCTTCGAGCGCATCGTGGCACGGGCGCACAAGGTCGCCGTGGTGATCTTCGTGATCACCTTTCTGGCGTATGGCGTGGCGGCCTGGATGGCTTTCAACGAGCAGCCCTGGGTCGCGCTGATCCTGGCGACGCTGGCATATCTGTTCTTTCGCCAGTTCCGGCTGGTGTCGCTGGGGCTGGCGCGCACCGGGCTGCGCGGCGAGACGGGGACGGCGGAGCCGCTGAAGGCGCTGGACCTGGCGCTGGAGGAAGACGGCGCCCACGCGGTGCTCTCGGAGGTGGAGAATCACCTGAGGGCGATCGACGGGGACGTTGGCCAGCCGGGTGACTCGGGCGAGCCGGGCGAGGAGTCCGCGGAGCCGTCCCGCCGCGGTGCCACCGGGGAAACCGGGGAAGGACCTCGGGGCGGGGATCGGGACGGTTCCTGAGGACGCCGGTTCCGGCGCGGCGGGCGGGTCAGAGTTCGATCGACGTGCCCAGCTTGCCGCCCAGCACCCGGGCGAGGGTGGTTTCCAGGGTCTCGCCGGTGCGGTCGTTCTGCCACTGGCCGGAGGCCTCGTCGTAGCCGAAATGCGCCGGGCCTTCCGGTGAGGACAGCCAGATCTGCTCGGCCGCTTCCTGGCGGTTGAGGATCATCTGCGCGCCGTCCTCGAACTCCAGCGTCAGCACGCCGTCGATCAGGTCGATATCCAGGTCCCCGAGGTCGGGGTGGTCGCTCAGGCGGGCGTAGAAGTCGTCCAGGGTCTGTTCGGCGAAGACGGCAAAGGAAGGCTGGCTCATGGGATCTCCCGCTCGGAATGGGCTGTAACGGCTATGGCGCGGATTATAGGGACGCCGCGGAGCGGTTGCCTATCCACCTGCGCGCCACGCGGCGATGGCGACGCCGACCCAGCCGAGGATGAACAGGGTACCGCCGACGGGGGCGACCGCTCCCAGCATGCGCGGGGCGCCCAGGGCCAGGCCGTACAGGCTGCCGGCGAACAGCAGGATGCCGGTGACAAAGGCCACGGCCGCGGCGGTGGCCCAGCCGGTGGCCAGCTGGCTCCACAGCGCGGCGATCAGCAGCAGGCCGAGGGCGTGGATGAAGTGGTACTGCACGCCGGTGTGCCAGGTGTTGAGGGCGCGTTCGGACAGGCGCTGTTCCAGGGCGTGGGCGCCGAAGGCCCCCAGGACCACGGCTACCGCGGCGAGCAGCGCGCCGATGACGATCAGGGTGCGGATCATGACGGGCGCGCGCGGCTCAGCCGTTGTCGTCCATGTCGCTGTCGATGTCGCGGCCGGGGACCCAGCCGTGTTCGCGGGCGCGCTCGATCGCCTCGTTGTGGATGCGTTCGTGGCGCTCGCGCAGCTCTTCCGGCAGGGCCGAGGGGCGCAGGCCGTACTCGTCCCACTTGGCGTTGACCTGGCTCTGCAGGGCCTGGATCTGGCCGATCTCCCAGCCGTCGCAGGTCTGCTCTTCCGGCAGGATGCCGAACACCCAGGCATCCCGGATGATGTTGCCGATCGGCGTCATGCCGCCGTAGAGGTCGTTGTGGAGACCGACGTAGCGCCGGTCGTTGCGGATGGATTCTCGATTGGAGGTAGGCATGCCGGTAGTGTATGCCGCTGACCCGTCCCCGTGAAGGGCCGGGGCACCGTTTGCAGTGGGTTCTGGCAATCTTTTGTTGTGGAGGTAACGTCATCGTGCTCCGTTCTTCGCCGGATCCGGAAACCGCACTGCGGCGACTGCGGTTGCGGGTGCTACTGAAGCTGATGGCGCTGGGTGGCGTGGTCGCGCTGGCGCTGGCGTTCTCCGCGCAGTTCGTGTCGCTGCCGGGCGGTTCGGGGCCGGAGCCGCGGAGCCTGGATCTGGCGGAGATCGAGGCGGGCGAGGTGAAGCGGCTGCGCTGGAACGGACGGCACGTGCTGGTGGTGCATCGCGATGCGGCGCTGCTGGAGTCGCTGGAGGCGGTCGAGGCGGAGGCCCTGCGCGATCCGCAGGCGCGGCGCGGGCGTCAGCCGGAGGGGCTGGCGTTGCCCGAGCGCAGCTTCACGCCGGACTGGCTGGTGGTCTACGGCGAAAGCGCGGATCTGGGCTGCGAGCTGGACCTGGTGCATCCGGAACAGGCCGACGGCTGGCCGGGCGGCTTCGAGGACCGCTGTCGCGGCGGGCGTTACGACGCCGCGGGGCGGGTGTTCCGCGACCAGCCCGGGGCGCGCAACCTGGAGATCCCGCAATACCGGCTGCACGGTGACGGGGAACGGCTGATCCTCGGCGGCTCCTGATCCCGGAGGTCGGGTTCGACCCGTAGGAGGCCAGCCCCCTGGCCGATCCGGCGCAGGGATGGACCGGACGGGGAATCGGCCGGAGGGCCGGCCTCCTACGGGGGGGCAGGGTTCGGCCTGTAGGAGGCCAGCCTCTGGCCGATCCGGCGCGGGAGATGGGCCGGACGGGGAATCGGCCGGAGGGCCGGCCTCCTACGGGGGCAGGGTTCGACCTGTAGGAGGCCAGCCTCTGGCCGATCGGGCGCAGGGATTGGCCGGACGGGGAATCGGCCGGAGGGCCGGCCTCCTACGGGGGGTAGGGTTCGGCCTGTAGGAGGCCAGCCCCCTGGCCGATCGGGCGCAGGGATTGGCCGGACGGGGAATCGGCCGGAGGGCCGGCCTCCTACGGGGGGCAGGGTTCGGCCTGTAGGAGGCCAGCCCCCTGGCCGATCAGGCGCGGTAGAGGTCGAAGCGTACTGCGCGGCCCTGGATGGCGGAGACCGGCGTGGTGCCGGGCAGAGGGGCGGCCCCGGCGGGGCGCTTGACCACCACGCGCCCTCGGGTGGCGGGGATCAGCGCGGCGAGCGTGGCGGCCGCGTCGCTTTCCGTATCGCTTGCGGCATCGTGTTCTTCAGTGTCTTCCGCCCGGGATGCCTGGCCCGGATGCGGGTCCGGGGCCTCCATCAGCGCCTGCAGGATCTGCATGTCTTTCTTGACCGCGGCGTTCTTGCGCCGCTGCGGGAACATCGGGTCGAACACCGCCGCATCGGCGGGCGCGGGCAGGGCGTCGGCGGCGAATGCCTGCGGGAACAGGTGCACGCGGGCGGCGCTTGCGGCCAGGGCCGGGTCGCCGGCGTGCGCGGCGCGCTGCAGGGCATCTTCCAGCAACAGGGCGACGACCGGATGCCGCTCGAAGGCGCTCACCCGCCATCCCCGCGCGGCCAGCAGCAGGGCATCGCGACCGAGCCCGGCGGAGGCATCGACGATGTGCGCGTGCTCGCCGACGCGCCCCACCGCGCGCACCAGGGTCTCGTGGGCCGCGCGGGCGTGGCGGTAGCCCTGCCGGCCGCGCACGAAGTCCGGGGTCAGGCGCAGGGGCGTCTTTCCGCGTTGCAGAACCAGGCTCAGGCGGTCCGCTTCCACTTCCAGGGTCAGCGCCGCGTCGCCGCCATGGACGTAGCCGGCGGCTTCCAGTCGGCGCTGCAGGGTCCGGGTGCGCTCCCGGGCGCGCGGATCGTCTTCCGGGACCGGGCGCAGTTCGAGGGTCATCGACGGGGGCCGCGGTCAGTAATGCGGCGGCGGGGGTTCGGGGGTGTCCTGCCCGCCTGCGCTGCCATCACTGGCGGCGGCTTCCAGCGCCCGCAGGCGGCCGTGGAGCCATTCAATCTGCCGGGTCAGGGCCTGGTTCTCCTGCTGCAGTTCGGCCTGTACCCGGGCCTGTTCCTCCTGGCTGAATTCCAGATAGGCCAGGCGTTCTTCCAGGGTCGCGATGCGCTGTTCGGGGGTGGGGTCGCTGGCGGCCATGCGGGCTCCCGGTGCGCGTTCAGTCAACGCGGTTGCGCGTCTCGCCGGCGGCGAAGGCGCGGATGTTGGCGGCGATCTCCTCCAGCACCGCCTGTCGTGCCGAGCGCGCGGCCCAGGCGGTGTGCGGGGTCAGCACCAGGCGCGGCAGGTCGGGGGCGAGCAGGGGATGATCGGGCGGCGGCGGTTCCGGCTCGAGCACGTCGATGCCGGCGCCGGCGATGCGTTTCTCGCGCAGGGCTTCGGCCAGGGCCCGCGGCTCCACCAGGCCGCCGCGGGCGGTGTTGATCAGCAGGCCATCGGGGCCCAGGCGGTCCAGGGCGTCTTCGTCGATCAGGTTGCGGGTGGCGTCGGTCAGCGGGCAGTGCAGCGAGATCACGTCGCTGGTCTCCAGCAGCTCCGGCAGGGGGACGCGCACGGTGTCCGCGGCAGGATCCGCGGCGGGTTCCGCGTCGCGCAGGCTGCGGGCGTAGCGCACCTGCACGCCAAAGGCCTCGGCCAGGCGCGCGGTGGCCTGCCCGAGGACGCCGCGCCCGACGATCCCCATGCGCATCCCCGAGAGCGTGCGGATGGGGTGGTCGAGCAGGCAGAACTGGTCGGACTCGCTCCAGCGCCCGGCGCGGATGTCGGCGCGGTAGTCGTCCAGCCGGGTGACCAGGGTCAGCAGCAGGGCCATCACGTGCTGGGCCACCGAGTCGGTGGCGTAGTCGCGGGCGTTGGTCACGGCGATGCCGAGCTCGCGCGCTGCCGCCACGTCGATGTTGTTGAAACCGGTGGCGGCCGCACAGATCAGCTTGAGTCGCGGGCTGCGTCCGAGCACGCCGCGGTCGAGGACCACCTTGTTCGTGATGGCGATGTCGGCCCCGTCCAGGCATTCGCTGATGGCGTCGGGGTCGGCGGGCGTGCGTTCCCGGCGCACCCAGCCCGGGGCGGCGAGGTCCAGCGGGGCGAAGTCCAGGTCGTCGCGGTCGACGGTGGCCGTGTCGAGGAAGACGGCGCGGGGGGCGGAGGGCAGGTTCGGTTCGGCCATGGCTTCAGCGTTGCGATCGGGCGGAGGGCAGGGACCAACAAAAAGGGCCCCGCCGGAGCGGGGCCCGCGTGCTGGCGAGTCCGGGAGGGTCCGGGCTCGACCGGCGCGTCAGTTATCGCCCATAAAGGCGTGGAACAGGTTCAGCATGTGCAGGAACATCACGTACAGGTTGGCGTACAGCGACACCGTCATCACCACGTAGTTGGTCTCCTGGTCGTGGATCATGCGGCTGGTGTCGAACAGGATGGCCGCCGACAGCAGCAGCACCACGGCCGCGGAGATGGCCAGCGACAGCGCCGGGATCGCCAGGAAGATGTTGGCGACGATCGCCAGCAGCGCCACGATCAGGCCGACCACGATGAAGCCGCCGAGGAAGCTGAAGTCCTTCTTGGTGGCCAGCGCATAGCCGGACAGGGCCACGAAGGCCACGGCGGTGGCGGTGAATGCGTTGCCGACGATCTGCGGGCCGTTAGGCAGCCCCAGGTACATCGACAGGATCGGGCCGAGGAAGAACCCGAGCGTCCCGGTGAAGGCAAAGGTCAGCACCAGGCCCCAGACCGAGTTGCGCGTGAAGTGGATGGCGAACGGGCCGCCGATCAGCACGCCAAGCATCACGATCCAGTGGACCGGCGGGGCACCGATGGCCATGGCGACAAAGGCGGTGACCGCGCTGAAGGCCAGGGTCAGGGCCAGCAGGGTGTAGGTCTGGCGGATGACCTTGTTGGTGGAAATGGTCTCGCTGATGGAGCCCGTGCTGGACGGGTTCTGTTTCGAGCGGACGATCTGGTCTCTGGACACGGTCGTTTCCTCCTTGGGTTCAATATGCGGTCAGTGTACAGCCGAGGGCCGCGCCGTGCAGCCACCCGCGCCGGACTCCGGGCCGGGCCCGGGTCAGCTCCTGCCCTCCTGGCCGGTCTGTTCTTCGACTCGCGTTTCGCCCACGCGTTCACGGCAGACTTCGACGGCCCGGTCGGTGCTGCGGAAGATGTTGTCCTTGCCGATCAGCTCGTCCAGGCCGGTGCGTTCCATCACCTCCAGCACCTGGGCCTTCACGCCGGCGAACACCAGGGTGACGCCGCGGGCCTTCAGGCGGTGTACCAGCTGGTGCACGGTCTCCTCGCCGGAGGCGTCGATCTCGTTGATCCCCTTGCCGACGATGATGATGTATTTCGCCTGCGGATGGCTGGCGGCCAGGTCCAGGACCGCGTCTTCGAAGTAGGGCACGTTGGCGAAGTACAGCGAACCGTCGAAGCGCATCAGCGCGATCTTTTCGTCGGTCTGCAGGCCGTAGCGGCGCGCCTCGCGCAGGGTGCCGTCCTCGTAGCGGGCCAGTTCGCTCACGCGCGGCTGCATCGAACGGTAGAGATACAGGATGATCGCGAGGCCCGCCCCGGTGAGGATGCCGTAATCCAGGTTGGGGGCCATGGCCAGGGTCGCCAGGAAGGTGACGATGGCGGCGATGCCGTCGTGCTTGTTGGCCACCCAGGCGTGCTTGATCGCCTTGAAGTTCACCAGCCCGGCGACGGCCATCATGATGATGGCGGCGAGGACGGCCTCCGGCAGGTGGTAGATCAGCGGGGTCAGGAACAGCAGGGCGATGCCGATGATCACCGCCGTAAAGACCGACGACAGGCCGGTTTTGGCCCCGGAATTGAGGTTGACCGCCGAGCGCGAGAACGACCCCGACACCGGATAGCCCTGGGTGAAGCCCCCGGAAATGTTCGCCAGGCCCTGCCCGATCAGTTCCTTGCTGGGGTCCAGCCGCTGGCCGGTGCGCGCGGCCATGGCCTTGGCGATGGCGATGGCCTCGGTAAAGCCGACCAGGGCGATGACGAAGGCGCTGGTGAGCAGCATGGTGATGTTGCCCAGGCTCAGCTCCGGCAGGGTGGGAGCAGGCAGGCCCTGGGGCACGCTGCCGACGACCTTGCCGCCCCCGTCCAGGTGGATGGTGTCGTTGTCGACCTCTTCGATGCGCCAGTCGGTGCCGTCGGCCCGTTCGCGTTCCGCATCGGTCAGGTGGCCCTCGCGGATGAAGCGGGCCGGGGCGTCGTCTTCGCCGGGGACGCGACGCAGGCTGATCGCGCCGAGCTGGTCGCGCAGATCGCGCAGTTCGCTGCGCTGTTCGTCGCGCTCCAGGCCGAGGGTATCGATCTCGTGACGGATGCGTACCGCCTCGGCACGTTCGACCTCGTCGACCTCGGCCTCCAGCTCGCGGATGCGCTGTTCGATGTCGGCCAGCGCGCCGGAACGGGAGTCGACCTCTTCGGCCAGGGCGACCACGTCGGCCGGTGCGACCCGGTCGGCCGCCACTTCGGCCTTCTGCTCGTAGCCGATGGCCCAGCTGATGAGGATGGTGACGACCACGGCGACAAGGACGCCGGGGATCTTCGGGACCACGCGCTTCATGGCGACCATCAGCGCGATCGCGCCCAGGCCGAAGGCCAGCGTCGGCAGGTGCACGTCGCCGATCTGCTGCACCACGCCCCACAGGCCGACCATGAAATGGCCGCTGGTGTCGACCGGGACGCCCAGGATCTTGTTGAGCTGCGAGAGGGCGATGATGATGGCTGCGGCGTTGGTGAAGCCGACGATGACCGGATGCGAGATGAAACTGACGATCGAGCCCAGCCGGAACAGTCCCAGTACCAGCTGCACCACGCCGACCATGAAGGCCAGTATGATCGCCAGGGCAATGAACTCGGACGAGCCCTCGGCGGCGAACGGGATCAGGGCCGAGGCCGTGAGCAGCGAGACCACCGCTACCGGCCCGGTCGCCAGCTGGTTCGAGGAGCCCCAGAGGGCGGCAATCATCACCGGCAGCAGGGAGGCGTACAGCCCGTAGACCGGCGGCAGCCCGGCCAGCTGGGCGTAGGCCATGGACTGCGGGATGAGGACGAGGGCGACCGAGATGCCGGCAATCAGATCCGCGTTGATGGTGTCCTTGGTGGGACGCCAGCGCAGGAAGGGAAACAGATTGAGCAGCATCGAATTCATGATGGTCGGCCTCGGGTTGCGCCCCGTCGCCGGTCCCCGGGGCGGTCACTGAAGTTCGTGCCGGCGGCCGGGGCCGCGGCGTCTTCGTCCGGCGTCGCGTCAGGAGGCTCGGCGCCGGCGCCGAATCGCGGGAGGCGGATTCGGCCGGGAAGGACAGGGCCGTGATTTTACGGAAGATCGTTATTTTCTTCTATCAAACTCTTTCTATACGACGCATTGTGGTCCGTATATATGAAAGGAGGCCCGGGCCGGTTTTCCGGCGAGTTGCCAGGCGCGGGGTGGTCGCGGAGAATGTGCGGCGCCGGAGAGGTGGCAGAGTGGTTGATTGCACCGGTCTTGAAAACCGGCAGGGGTGCAAGCCCCTCGAGGGTTCGAATCCCTCCCTCTCCGCCAGAATTCCGTAGGAGGCCAGCCCTCTGGCCGATGTGGTGTATCCCGAGCCCGATCGGCCAGGGGGCTGGCCTCCTACAATCGGCCAGGGGCTGGCCTCCTACAGGGCCGGCGCCTCAGGCGGACACTACCCCACACGAAAAAGCGGCCCGGGCAATGCCACGGGCCGCTTCTCCGGGAAATCTGGTGGGCGGTGCTGGGTTCGAACCAGCGACCCCTGCCGTGTGAAGGCAGTGCTCTACCGCTGAGCTAACCGCCCCGGAAGAGGCGTAATTTAAGGCTCCGGCGACGTCCGGTCAAGGGGGCGGAACGCCCGCAGGTAGGAGGCCAGCCTCTGGCCGATCAGGCGCAGGGATTGGCCGGACGGGGAATCGGCCGGAGGGCCGGCCTCCTACGGGCATGTTCACGGGCGCCTGCGGGGGGATGCGCATAGAAAAGGGGCCGCGCGGGCCCCTTTTTCGCGTGCAAGCACGCTCCTGCGGAATTCTGGCGGAGAGGGAGGGATTACTCGCCACGTTGTGGCTCGCCCTTCGGGCCATCGCCTGCGGCGATGTTCGGGCTTCGCTGGCGCGTCGCCCGTCGAACCCGGCTTTTCCATTCCTCGGGTTCGAATCCCTCCGGCCATGGGGGTATGCATAGAAAAGGGGCCACGCGGGCCCCTTTAGCTGAATCTGGCGGAGAGGGAGGGATTCGAACCCTCGGTACGCTCGCGCGTACAACGGTTTTCGAGACCGCCCCGTTCGACCACTCCGGCACCTCTCCGTGCTCCGGCCCGGTCGGTTGTTGCGACCGTCGCCAGTAGCGCTGCGCATCCTAGCAGATTCGGAGGCGGGGGCGGTAGGGTTGCCGTGGATAATCGGCGAGGGAACCCGGCTCCCGCATGCGGACCGCCCGCATGGCGCGCTTCAGGATCGGCGGTTCAGGGCATCAGGCGGGTGATTTCCCAGTGTTCGCCGTTGTGATGGTAGGTGAAGCGGTCGTGCAGGCGACTGGCGCGGCCCTGCCAGAATTCGAAGAGCTCGGGTGCGAGGCGGTAGCCGATCCAGGCCGGGTCGCGGGGGACGTTGCCGTCGGGGTACTGCTTTTCCAGGTCCTTCACGCGCTGCTCCAGGGTGGCTCGGTCATCCACCGGCTGGCTCTGCAGGGAGGCGGCGGCGGCCAGCCGGCTGCCGCCCGGCCGCTGGCTGAAGTAGTCGTCCGCGAGTTCGGCGGGCAGGGCGCTGACGCTGCCCTCGACGCGGATCTGGCGTTCGGTCTCGGGCCAGTAGAACAGCAGCGCGGCGCGGGGGTTCTCGGCGAGGTCGCGGCCCTTGTGGCTGCGCGAGTCGGTGTACCAGCAAAGGCCTTCGCCCTCGAAATGCTTGAAGAGGACGATGCGCGCCGAGGGCTGGCCGTCGGCGTCGGCGGTGGCCAGGGTCATGGCGGTGGGATCGGGGTTGCCGGCCTCGCGCGCTTCTTCCAGCCAGCGGGCCAGCAGCTGTGCGGGCTCCGGGGTCAGGTCGCTGCGGCGCAGCTCGGCGCGGGTGTAGTCGCGGCGGGTGTTGCGGTGGTCGACCTGGTTCATGCGGGGCTCCCGGGGGCAGATGGCACGATTCCTCATGATACGCCCCCGGGCGTCATCGCGCCCAGACGGGGCGGCCGGGTCGGGCGGTTTGCGCCGGGGTGCGGGTTTGTGGGTTCATGTCGGGTGAGACGGCACCCGACAGGAGGATACGATGAGCCGACCCGTGATTGCGGCACTGGAACCGCGTGGCGTGGAGCTGGAGAAGGGGAAGGAGTACTACTTCTGCCGCTGCGGGCGTTCGGCGAACCAGCCGTTCTGTGACGGTTCCCACGCGGGGACGGGCCTGGGCCCGCTGGCGTTTACCGCGCAGGAGGATGGCGAGGCGTTTCTGTGCCAGTGCAAGCAGTCGGGCAATCTGCCCTATTGTGACGGTACGCACGCCGGCCTGGACGCGCAGGTCGGGGAGGCGCCGGAACCGGCGTCGGAACCGGCGTCGGAGCCGGGCGGGAACGCCGGGAACGGCGGATCCGACGCGCCGCCCGATCCGCGCGCGACCGCGACCGAGCCGCATGTCGAGTTCATCCATGCGCTGGCGCGCGACGGCCTGGACGGGCTGGGTGCCCACGGACCGACGGTGGCGATGGGCGTGCCGCGCGACGACCTGCCGGGCTGGGATGCGCTGCAGCTGCTGGCGGCCCAGCTGGCGAGCCGGCCGCTGGAGGCCGGGGCGGAGGTGGCCACCGAGCTGGTGATCGGGCCGCAGGCGCAGCGGCCGCTGCGGCTGTCCATGCCCTGGCTGGTGACCGACATGAGCTACGGCTCGCTGTCGCGCGAGGCGCGTCTGGCGCTGGCACGCGGCGCGGAGCTCGCCGGCACCGGGGTGTGTTCCGGCGAGGGCGGCATGCTGCCGGAGGAGGCGGAGGCCGCCTCGCGCTATCTGTTCGAGCTGGGTCCGGCGCATTTCGGCTACGACGACACGGTGCCCGAGCGGGTGCAGGCCTTCCATTTCAAGGCCGGGCAGGCGGCCAAGACCGGCGTGGGCGGCGTGCTCCCCGGTTCCAAGGTGACCGACGAGATCGCGGCCGCGCGCGGGATCGAGGCCGGACGGGACGCGGTGTCGCCACCCGCCGATCCGGGGCTGCGCACGCCGGAAGATTTCCGCCGCTTCGCGGACGACGTGCGCCAGCGCTCCGGCGGCATCCCGGTCGGGTTCAAGCTGGCCGCGCACCACATCGAGGCGGACATCGATTTTGCCCTGGAGGCCGGTGCCGACTACATCATCCTCGATGGTCGCGGCGGGGGCACCGGCGCCGCGCCGGCGCTGCTGCGCGACCACATGGGGGTGCCAACCATCCCGGCGGTGGCGCGTGCACGCCGGCACATGGATGCCACCGGGGCCTCGGGCCGCGTGACGCTGCTGGTGACCGGCGGGCTGCGCACCCCGGCGGACTGGGTCAAGGCCCTGGCGCTGGGCGCCGACGGCGTGGCCCTGGGCAACGCCGCGCTGCAGGCGATCGGCTGTGTGGGGGCGCGCATCTGCCACACCAACCAGTGCCCGACCGGCGTGGCCACCCAGGATCCGCGGCTGCGTGCGCGCCTGGATGTGGAGACCGGGGCGGCGCGTCTGGGCCGGTTCCTGACCGATGGCACCGAACTGGCGCGGGTGCTGGCGCGGGCCTGCGGTCATGCGCGGCTGGAGGATTTCGGCCCCAACGATCTGTCGACCTTCGATCGCGATCTGGCCCGTCTGGCCGGGGTGCAGTACGCCGGCGTGCGCGACGCGCAGCACGTCTGAAGCCCCTGCCGCGCGCGGGTCGGGTTGAAGCCCGGGCCGCGCGCGCGTGTAATGGGTAATTACCCGATCGCAGTGCTCCGGAATCCCCGGAACGAGGCCGCATGTCCGCTTCCGTACCCGTTATCGCCGACGAGACCGTGCCCGGTCTGTTCGACCGCCGTCCGTACTGGGCCAAACGCTTCGGCACGGCGCCGTTCCTGCCGACCACGCGCGAGGAGATGGACCAGCTCGGCTGGGATTCCTGCGACATCGTGCTGGTCACCGGGGATGCCTATGTCGACCATCCCAGCTTCGGCATGGCCATCATCGGCCGGCTGCTGGAGGCGCAGGGCTTTCGCGTCGGCATCATCGCCCAGCCCGACTGGACCTCGGCCGAGCCGTTCCGCGCGCTGGGGCGGCCGAATCTGTTCTTCGGCGTGACCGCCGGGAACATGGACTCGATGGTCAACCACTACACCGCGGAACGGAAGAAGCGCTCCAACGACGCCTATACCCCCGGTGACGTGCACGGCAGGCGCCCCGACCGCGCGGTGATCGTGTACAGCCAGCGGGTGCGCGAGGCCTTCCGCGACGTGCCGGTGGTGATCGGCGGGATCGAGGCGAGCCTGCGGCGCATCGCCCATTACGACTACTGGCAGGACAAGGTGCGCCGCTCGGTGCTGCTGGATTCGCGCGCGGACATCCTGCTGTTCGGCAACGCCGAGCGCGCGCTGGTGGAGCTGGCGCATCGCGTGGCCGGGGGCGAGCATCCGCGCGAGATCAACGACCTGCGCGGTACCGCGTTCCTGCGCGACCGGGTGCCGGGCGATCACGTGGTGCTGGACTCCTCCGAGGTGGATACCCCGGGGCCGGTGGATGCGAACCCGGATCCTTATGCGGAGACTTCGGCGCAGGCCTGTGCGAGCGGGCAGGAATCGGGCACGGGATCCGGGAGCGATGCCGAAGCGCAGGTCGTGCGCTTCCACCGCGAGATCCCGAAGGGCACGCCGCGCAGCCGCACCGTGATCCGCCTGCCGGCCTTCGAGCAGGTGAAGGGCGACGCGGTGCTGTACGCCCATGCCTCGCGGGTGATGCACCTGGAGACCAACCCGGGCAACGCGCGGGCGCTGGTGCAGCGCCACGGCGACAAGGAGCTGTGGCTCAACCCGCCGCCGGTGCCGCTGTCGACCCCGGAGATGGACGCGGTGTTCGATCTGCCCTACGCCCGCGCCCCGCATCCGTCCTACGGCGATGCGCGCATCCCGGCCTGGGAGATGATCCGCTTCTCGGTGAACATCATGCGCGGCTGCTTTGGCGGCTGCACCTTCTGTTCCATCACCGAGCACGAGGGGCGCATCATCCAGAGCCGCTCGGAGGACAGCATCCTGCGCGAGATCGAGGAGATGCGCGATCGCGTGGAGGGCTTTACCGGCGTGGTCTCGGATCTGGGCGGACCCACCGCGAACATGTACCGCCTGGCCTGCAAGGATCCGGAGATCGAGAAGAACTGCCGGCGCCTGTCCTGCGTGTATCCCGGGATCTGCTCCAATCTGAACACCGACCATGCCCCGCTGATCCGTCTGTATCGCAAGGCGCGCGAGCTGCCGGGGGTGAAGAAGGTGCTGATCGCCTCGGGCCTGCGCTACGACCTGGCGATCGAGTCGCCGGAGTACGTGAAGGAGCTGGTGACGCACCATGTCGGCGGGTATCTGAAGATCGCCCCGGAGCACACCGAGGAGGGCCCGCTCGGTCACATGATGAAGCCGGGGATGGGTACCTACGACCGCTTCAAGGCGATGTTCGACAAGTATTCGAAGGCGGCGGGCAAGGAGCAGTACCTGATCCCGTACTTCATCGCTGCGCATCCGGGCACCACCGACGAGGACATGCTCAACCTCGCGCTGTGGCTCAAGCGCAATGGCTTCCGTGCCGACCAGGTGCAGGCCTTCCTGCCCAGCCCCATGGCCCTGGCCACCGCGATGTGGCACACCGGGCGCAACCCGCTGCGGGGTGTGCGGCGCCGGGCGGATTCACGGCTTTCCGTGGCCCGCGGGGCGCGGGCGCGGCGGCTGCACAAGGCGTTTTTGCGCTATCACGACCCGGATAACTGGCCGCTGCTGCGTGATGCGCTGAAGCGCATGGGTCGGCGCGACCTGATCGGCAACGGCAAGCACCACCTGATCCCCACCTGGCAGCCGGCGGGTACCGCGGGCAAGGGGGGCAGCAAGGGCGGCGGGGCGCGACCGGCCGCCGGCGGGCGCGTGACCCGCGGCGGCAAGGCGCTCCGGCAGCGCGGCGGCGAGGTGCGTACCCAGCACCTGGGCGTGGAGAAGGCTGCACGGCCGGCCCCGACCGGCCGCAAGCCGGGCCGCAAGGGCGGCCCGAAGAAGGGGCCGGGCAAACGGTAGGAGGCCGGCCACCCGGCCGATTGGGCCGGGTCTGGTGCCGGATCGGCCAGGGGGCTGGCCTCCCACGGGCCGGGTCTGGTGCCGGATCGGCCAGGGGGCTGGCCTCCTACGGGCCGGGTCTGGTGCCGGATCGGCCAGGGGGCTGGCCTCCTACGGGCCGGGTCTGGTGCTGGGTCGGCCAGGGGGCTGGCCTCCTACGGGCGGGTTGGGGAGCGGTAGGAGGCCGGCCCTCCGGCCGATGGGGGCCGGAATCAGCCGTCGTAATCCGGGGGCAGGGGGCGGATCGGGAGGTGGCCTTCGAGGCGCAGGTTGTGGCCGGTGACGGCCGGGTCGCCGGGGTCGAGGAAGTAGAGATACGGGCCCACGGTGTCCTCGGGCGCCGGCAGGCTGGCCGGGTCTTCGCCGGGGTAGTGCGCGCGGCGGAAGCGGGTGCGCACCGGGCCGGTGTCCACGCCGTTGACGTGGATGAAGCCGCCTTCGTGACGGTGTTCGCGGTGCAGGATCTCCAGCAGGCTGTCCTGCGCCGCCTTGGCCATGCCGAAGGCGCCCCAGTAGGCGCGGCTGGCGTCCTGGGTGGAGATCACCAGACTGCCGGTCGGGCTGGCTTCCAGCAGGGGAATGACGGCCTGCACCAGGAAGAACGGCCCGTTCAGGTTGGCGTTGACGACCTTGAACCACAGTTCCGGGTCGTACTGCTTCAGCGGGGTGAGGGTGCCGGCCCACCCGGCATTGAGGACCACGCCGTCGAGCCGGCCGAGCGAGTCGCGGATGCTCTCGGCCATCTCGCCGTAATCCTTGACCGTGGCCCCCTCGTGGTTGAGCGGGTAGATCGCCGGCTGCGGGTGTCCGGCGGCCTCGATGGCATCGTACACGCGCTCCAGGCCCTTGATGTCCTTGTCCAGCAGGACCACCACGGCACCGGCGGCGGCGCAGGCCTCGGCGATCTGGCGCCCGGTGCCGTCGGCCGCGCCGGTCACCAGGATCACGCGGTCGGCAAAGGCGCCGGGTTCGGGCCGATAGTCGATCAGCTTCGGGATGTCGAGCGGGGTGTCGGTCAAGAGAGGTCCTCCATGAGCAGATGCGCCGATTCTAAACCGGAGCGCACCGCGGCTTCGAGGGTGGATGGCAGGCCGGGGATCAGATAGTCCCCGGCCAGGACCACGCCCGGGCGGGGCGTGCGTGGCTGTGGGCGGCGGGCGTCGACCCCGCAGCGCGCGTCGAAGGTGGCGCGGCGTTCGCAGACCGCGTGACGCGCGACCGGGGTGTCCAGTCCGGGCACGCAGCGTGCGAGTTCGTCGGCCACCGTCGCGCAGCGGGTGTCGGCGTCCATCGGTGCGGCATCGTCGGCGGCCGAGGTAACCACGGCCACCCATTCCGGATGCCCGGCGACCCGGCGCGGCACCGCCCACTGGCCATACTGCCCCAGCAGCCCCAGCAGGGGCGGCAGTTCATCCACCGCACGCGGGTAGCGCAGGTACACGGTGCAGATGCTGTGCCCGCCCATGCCGCGGATGCGCTTGCGCAGATCGCCCGGGTCGGCGGCCTCGGGGAGCAGCCCGGCGGCGGCGGCCGGGGCGGTGGCCAGGATCACGGCGCGTGCCTCGATGCGCCGGCCACCGCGATCCTCCAGCATGACCGGCGAAGCCCCCGACCCGGGGGCGCCGGGCAGTTCGATTCGTCGGATGCGCCGTCCGAGGTCGATGCTGGCGCCGCGTTCCCGCAGTTCGGCCAGCGCCGGCTCCGGGTAGATCGTGCCCAGCGGCTGCGCCGGCAGCATCAGGCGTGCGGCCTCCGGCCCGTGGGTCAGGGCCTGACGCAGCACCTCGCGGAACAGCTGCGCCGAGGCGCTGCGCAGCGGGGTGTTCATGATCGCCAGGCACAGCGGCTCCCACAGGCGTTCGATCAGCGCGGGCGGCTGGTGGTGGTACTGCAGCCAGGCGCGTACCGGTCGGTCCTGATGCAGCGGGCCGTGCAGCAGGCCGACCGCACCCAGGGTGGCGCGCAGCCGTACGCGCAGCGGTTCGGTTTTCAGGGTGGCGTACAGCGCGCGACCCAGCGCCGGCAGGCGCGGCGAGGCGGGGTTCAGGCGCAGGGCCTCGGTGCCGTCGGCGGCGCGCAGTTCCAGACCGAAGGGCAGGGCGTGGAAGGCCTGCTCCGGGTCGACGCCCACCGAGCGGATCTGTGCCAGCGCCGCTTCGCAGGCGCCCACCAGGATGTGCTGGCCGTTGTCCAGTGTAGTCCCGTCCAGGGTCAGGCTGCGGGCGCGGCCGCCGGCCACCGCTGCGCTGTCCAGCAGGTGCACCGGGTGGCCGGCGCGCGCCAGCGCGAGCGCGGCGGTGAGGCCGGCCCAGCCGGCCCCGACCACCGCCACCGGACGGGCGTCGGACGCGACGGACACGCGGGCTCAGCCGCGCCGGCGTTCGCGGCGCAGGCGGCGGTAGGTGCGCCAGGCGATCCACAGCTTGCGCAGCGGGGTCAGGTGAACCCGGTGCTCCAGCACGCGGTAGCCGTCATCGGCGATCTCGTCCAGCAGGCGGCGGTAGATCGCGGCCATGATCAGGCCCGGGCGCTGGGCGTAGCGGTCCGCTGCCGGCAGTTCGGCCTCGGCCTTGTCGTAATAGCGCCGGGCGCGTTCGGCCTGCTCCGCGAACAGCGCGCGGTGGCGGTCGTCGGTGAGGTTGCGCTGGAACTCCTCCGGGCGCACGCCGTGTTTCTGCAGTTCGTCCATCGGGATGTACACCCGCCCGCGCATCGCGTCCTCGTGCACGTCACGCAGGATGTTGGTCAGCTGCAGGGCCATGCCGAGGTCATGGGCGTACTTGAGCGTGCCGCGCTCGGTGAAGCCGAAGATGTGCGCGGAGAGGATGCCGACCACGCTGGCCACGCGGTAGCAGTACAGCGACAGCGTGGTGAAATCGGGGTAGCTGTCGTAGTCGAGATCCATCTGCATGCCGTCGATGATCTCGTCGAAGTACTCGCGACCCAGATCGAACGGGGCCAGATGCGGCTGCAGCGCGCGGGTGATGGGGTGCTGCGGGTCGCCGTCGTACAGCCGTTCGATCTCGCCGCGCCACCAGTCCAGCTTGGCGCGGGCCACGGCCTCCTCGCTGGTCTCGTCGACCACGTCGTCCACCTCGCGGCAGAAGGCGTACAGCGCGGTGATCGCGCGACGGCGGTCGTCTTCGAGGAAGCGGAAGGCGTAGTAGAACGAGGAGCCGCTCTTTGCGGCCTTTTCTTCGCAGTATTCGTCGGGTGACATGGTTTCTCGGGGCCGGGCCGGATGTGCGCGCAGAGGCTAGCATAAGGCGGGTTGGGTGACCTGCCTCAAGCCCCGCCGTGCGGCTCGGGGGTATCATGGGAACGTTCGCCCACAGGAGCCCCCGATGGAACAGAGCCTGATCTTCGACCGCGAGATGCTGCAACGCTACGACGTCAGTGGCCCGCGCTACACGTCCTATCCCACCGCGCCGCAGTTCCACGAGGGGTTCGACGACACCACCTATGCGGTGCAGGCCGAGCGTTCGCAGGCCGATGGTGTCACGCGCCCGCTGTCGCTGTATGTGCACGTGCCGTTCTGCGACACGGTGTGTTTCTACTGCGCCTGCAACAAGGTGGTGACCGGCAATTACGAGCGGGCGCGCAGCTATCTGGACTATCTGGATCAGGAAATTGCGCTGCAGGGGAGGCTGTTCCACCCGGAGCGCCCGGTGGAACAGCTGCATTTCGGTGGTGGCACGCCCACCTACCTGAGCGATGCCGATCTGGATCGGGTGATGGATTCGCTGGGTCGCAACTTCAACCTCTCGGACGGGCCGGAGCGCGAGTTCTCCATCGAGATCGACCCGCGGGCGCTGCGCGAAGGCACGCTGCCGCTGCTGGCCGAGCGCGGCTTCAACCGCATCAGCCTGGGGGTGCAGGACTTCGACCCCGATGTGCAGCAGGCGGTCAACCGCGTCCAGCCATTCGAGGTGACCGCCGGGGCGATCGAACAGGCGCGGGCCTGCGGCTTCGGCTCGACCAACGTGGACCTGATCTACGGGCTGCCGAAGCAGACGGTGGAGACCACGCGGCGGACCCTGGAGCAAACCCTCGAGCTGCGGCCGGAGCGGCTGGCGATCTACAACTACGCGCATCTGCCGGAGCGCTTCAAGGTGCAGCGCCAGATCAACGAGGACGAGCTGCCCTCGGCGGCAGAGAAGCTGGCGATCCTGGAGACGACCATCGGCATGCTGACCGATGCCGGTTATGTGTACATCGGCATGGATCATTTTGCCCTGCCGGACGACGAGCTGGCCCGCGCCCAGCGCGCCGGCACGCTGCAGCGCAATTTCCAGGGCTACTCCACGCGTGCCGACTGCGACCTGGTGGCGATGGGGCCGACCGCGATCGGGCGCATCGGTGATACCTACAGCCAGAACGTGCGCGAGCTGGAGCAGTACTACGCGCGCCTTGACGCCGGTCGCCTGCCGGTGTTCCGCGGCATCGTGCTGTCGGATGACGACCGCCTGCGGCGCGAGGTGATCACCGACATCATGTGTCATTCGCATCTGGATTTCGGCCGGGTGGAGGCCCGCCACGGGATTGATTTCCGCGACTATTTCTCCGCCGAGCTGGAACGGCTGGCCGAGATGGAACAGGACGAGCTGGTGCGCGTGGGCGAGCGCGAGCTCGACGTGCTGCCACGCGGGCGCATGCTGCTGCGCAACGTGGCCATGGCCTTCGATGCCTGGCTGGACCGGCCGGAGGCCGCCCCGGTGAAATACAGTCGCGTGGTGTAGGAGGCCGGCCCTCCGGCCGATTCTGGCCTGGTGGGTTGTCGGGGCCCGATCGGCCAGGGGGCTGGCCTCCTACGGGCCGGGCCCGGTCTGGTGCCGGGTCGGCCAGAGGGGGGTCAGCCGGCGGACTGGCCCAGTTTCTGGGCGCGGGCGACTTCGGCGACGTGGCGGCCCTGGGATTCGGCCATGCCGAGTTCGGCCTCGGTGGGCTGGCGGCTGCCGTCGCCGTCGGCCAGGGTGGTGGCGCCGTAGGGGGTGCCGCCGCTGATCTGGCCCATTTCCAGCAGGCGCTTTTCGGTGTACGGCAGGCCGACGATGGTCATGCCGAAGTGCATCAGGTTTACGATGGTGGAGATCAGGGTGGTCTCCTGGCCGCCGTGCTGGCTGGCGGTGGAGCTGAACACGCTGCCGATCTTGCCCACCAGGCGGTCGTTGAACCACAGCGAGCCGGTCTGATCCAGGAAGTTCGCCATCTGGGCGGCCATGCGGCCGTAGCGCGTGGGTGTGCCGATGATGATGGCGTCGCAGTCGGCCAGCTCCTCGGGACGGGCCACGGGGGCCGGCTGGTCGAGCCGGGCGCCGGCGTTGCGGGCGACATCCTCGGGCATCAGTTCGGGCACGCGCTTGATGGTGACCTCGGTGTCGGCGACGCCGCGGGCGCCCCGCGCCTCGGCTTCGGCCATCTGCTCGATGTGGCCCCAGGTGGAGTAGTACAGCACGAGTACTCGGGTGGTCATGGCGGGTCCTTTCTTGCGGGATATTTGCCCAAGGTTAGATCCTGACCAGCCGAATGAAAATCGCCATTTTGGCGATTGATTGTTCGATTTTTACGAATCGTTTTCGCCGGAGGCCGGGGCCAGCGGCTCGCCGGTGCCGGCGAGGGCCTCGACGGTTTCGATGGTTGCGGGACGCCCGTACAGAAAGCCCTGGAAGTGCCAGCAGCCCAGGTGCATCAGGAACGCGCGCTGGTCTTCGGTCTCCACGCCTTCGGCGATCACGTCCAGGCGGAGGGTGTGGGCGAGGTTGACCACCATCTCGGCGATGGCGGCGTCATTGGGGTCGTCGAGGACGTCGCGCACGAAGGACTGGTCGATCTTGAGCTGGGACAGCGGCAGTTGCTTGAGATAGGCCAGCGACGAGTAGCCGGTGCCGAAGTCGTCCAGGGCGAAGCCGATGCCCAGCTCGCGCAGCCGCTGCATGTTGTCGATCGCGTGGTCGATGTCTTCCAGCAGCATGCTCTCGGTGATCTCGAGCTTCAGCCGGGGGCCCGGCGCGCCGGTGGCCTCCAGCAGGCCGGCGAGTTCGGCGACGAACGTACCGTGGCGGAACTGGCGCGCGCTCACGTTCACCGACAGGGTCAGGTCGCGCAGGGCGGGGTCGTGTTTCCACTGCGCCAGGCGCCGGCAGGCCTCCTCCAGCACGCGCTGGCCGATGGGCACGATCAGCCCGGTCTGCTCCGCGACCGGGATGAACTCGCCGGGCGAGACCCAGCCGCGTTCCGGGTGCGCCCAGCGCAGCAGCAGTTCGGCCCCGACCGGGCGGTCGTCGCTGTTGACCTGCAGCTGGCAGTGGACCTCGAACTCGTCCCTGCGCAGGGCTTCGCGCAGCTCGGTCTCGAGCTGGAAACGGGCTTCCACCGCGCGGTGCAGCTCGGGGTCGTAGAAGCGCACGGTGTTGCGCCCGGCGTTCTTGGCCCGGTACATCGCCAGGTCCGCCTGCTTGAGTACCTCCTGCACGCCGAGGTGGTCGCCGCTGAACAGGGTCGCGCCGATGCTGGGGCTCACGTGGCGGTCCTGACCGCCGATCGGGAACGGCTCGCGCATCAGCTCGATCAGCTTGCGCCCCACCGCCTCGGCCTGGGTGGCAGCGCGATCCTGGTCGGCGTTGAGGTCGTTGAGCACGAGGACGAATTCGTCGCCGCCCAGGCGTGCCAGCGTGTCGGCCTCGCGGGTGATGGTGCTCAGGCGGGCGGCGACCTGCTGCAGCAGTTCGTCGCCCACCGCGTGGCCGAGGGTGTCGTTGATGTCCTTGAAGTTGTCGAGGTCGAGGAACAGTGCCGCGCCGTGCAGGCCGGTCCGGTGCGCATGCGCCAGGGACTGACGCAGACGGTCGTGCAGCAGCGTGCGGTTCGGCAGGTGGGTGAGGTTGTCGAAGAAGGCGAGGCGCCGCACTTCTTCTTCGGCCCGCTTGCGGTCACTGATGTCCATGATGGTGCCGAACAGCGCGATCACGCGACCACGTTCGTCCCGCCGGGTGCTGGCGAACACGCTGACCCAGCGGGCATTGCCTTCGCGGGTGCGCAGGCGGATCTCTTCGGCAAAGTCGCGGTCCTGCTCGCCCTGCATCAGGGTGCGGCAGACCTGGTCGGCCTCCGCTTGGTGCTCGGTGGCCACGAATTCGCACAGGCTGCGGCCGAGGCTCTCGTCCACGCTGAAGCCGGTCAGCTTCTCCCAGGCCGGGTTGAGCAGGGTCCAGCGGCCCTCGGCGTCGGTGCGGAAGATCACCTCCGAGATGTTGTTGACGACCTCCTCGTAGCGCGACTCGGTCTCGTGCAGGGCGTCGGCGGCCTGGCGATGGGCGGTGATGTTGAGGGTCAGGCCGCGCAGTACCGGCTCGCCGCGGTCGTCGGCCGCCCAGGACAGGATGTCGCGCAGCCACATCCAGTGGCCGTTGCGGTGGCGGAAGCGGTAGTCCACCGGCCGCGGCCGTTCCGCGGGGTCGCGCGTGGCCTCCCGGACGCGGGGCAGGTCCTCCGGATGGATGCGGCGGACCCGCAGCCCCGGCCGGGCCAGGCGCTCGACCGGGTAGCCCAGCAGTTCGCGGGTGTCGCCGGCGACGAACTCCCAGTATCCGGTATCCGGGTGCGATTCCCACAGGATGGCGTCGGCGCCGCCCAGCATGGACTCCAGGCGCGCCACCGAACGGTTGAGCCGGAGGTTCTGCTGCTGGATCTCGCTCTGGGTGTTTTCCAGGTGGGCGGCGACGTTGTTGAACGTGCGGGCGAGATCGCCGAATTCGTCGTTGGAGGTGACCTTCAGGCGATATTCGAGATTGCCGCGCTGCAGGGCCTGGCCACCCAGGTTGAGCAGCCGCAGCCGGCGGGTCACGATCAGCGCGAAGAGGGTCCCCGCGGCCATGGACAGGGCCAGCACGCCCAGGGCCAGGGCGATGTTGCGGTGCAGCAGGTCGGTGGCGAGGGCGTCGATATCGTCGGTGGAGTACTCGACGTGGATCGTCCCGAGGTGCTGCCCGGCCAGATCCACCGGGATGCCCATTTCCAGGGTGCCGGGTTGCTGGCGCAGGCCGTCGTGTTCGGGAAGGCTGGCGGGCACCGAACCCACATCGGCCATGCGTCGGCCGTCCGCGTCTTCGACCACCGCGTAACGCAGGGTCGTGTCCTGCTCCAGGTCGTCCAGCAGCTCCTGCAGCATGCCGGGGTCGGCGTAGGCCAGACCGGGCCCGACGGCCGAACTCAGCAGACGGCCCTGCTGGTCGGCGAAGCGTTCCAGCACCTCGGCCTGGTTGTCGCGGATAAGCGAGGTTCCGCTGGCCATCAGCACGATGACCATCACGGCCTGGATGGCGACCGTGCCGATGGCGATCTGCGCGGCGAAATTCAGGCGCATGGCATCATGCCCGATCACGCGTGCAGAGCAGGCCGCCCGCCAAGAGGTCTCAGCTCCGGTTGACCGAGTAGCGCCCGGGGCCGGTCAGCGCCAGGGCGACCGCCGCGAACAGGAACATGCCCTGCAGTTCCAGGGCCCAGCCGCCGTGGGCGGTCAGGTCGGTCAGTTCGTGGGCATGGGCCAGGGCGATGGCGACCACCATGTTGATCGCGATCAGCAGCGCGCCGATGCGCGAATACAGCCCGAGGATCACCAGCACCGGGGCCAGGACTTCGCCGATGTAGACGCCCCAGGCCACGAACGCGGGCAGGCCGGCGTCCACGACCATGGATTCGATGCCGCCGATCTCGCCGAGGATCTTGTCGATCCCGTGCAGCAGGATGAGGATCCCCAGCGCGAGGCGCAGGACCAGTTTTCCGGTGTCGTCGAGCATGCTGTCCATGGTGTCCCCCGTTGTGGTTCGAGTGGTGGCGGATTCAGTGGTCCGTAACCGCCGGGTCGTCGCTGTCGGGAAGGACAAAGCCCGGATCCGGCAGCGGCATCATGTCCGGGATGGCGTCCGTGTCGAAGGCTTCAAAGCCCCGATGGCCGATGCGCCCCAGGCGCTCGCGCCCCTCCGGCGTGTCGCTCAGCGCGGTCAGCTGTCCGGCCAGGTCAACGGTGGCCGGCAGGCGGTCCTCGCGCGCCAGGATGACCGCACCCGGGAAACGCGGCGTGCGCATCAGCATGCGCACCAGCTGCCCGTCCCGCAGGGAGATCAGGCGTTCCCGGTCCGGGTCACGCGTTTCAGGACGCGCGGAACCCGCCTCGTCATCCACCACCATGATCGCAGCATCCGCAAGCCCGCGCTGCAGCGCATCCAGGGCGGTCTCGTGATGGGAATAATAGAGGTACTCCGGCGGATTGTCCGCCAGTGGCAGATCCAGCAGATAACGCACGGCCACGGTGCCCATGCTCAGGCGCGGCGGGGCGGCGATGGTGTGCCCGGCCAGGTCCTGCACGGAGTCGATCGGGGAATCGACCGGCGTCACGATCCGCGCGGAGAGGCGGTGGGTGGCCGCGACCAGCGGGCGGTAGTCGCCGTGCGTGCGGGCGCGCCGGGCCAGGTGGGACCCGGTGAGCACCAGATCGTAACGGCCCGCATCGGTTCGCCCGAGGAAGGTTTCGAAATTGCGTGCGGTCTCGATGCGCACTTCGCGGTCGAGGGTCTGCGACAGCCAGTCCCGCAACGGTGCATAGCGCTGAAACAGGCTCTTGGGACTGGCGAACGGAAGGATGCCCAGGGTCACGGGTTCGGCATCCGCCGCGGGGCCCTCCGCCGTCTGCGCGGTTGCGGGGAGTGCGGCGGCCATGCTCCCGAGCAGCAGGACCAGGGTCAGGATCAGGGGCAGGTTGGTGCGGCCTGGCATGGGGCCCTCTCGGGGCAAATCTGTCCTCAGGGTAGCGTTTCTGGCGGCGCTTTGCCGTCCGCCGGCGATCGGCTCCCCACGGCATGACGGATTGTTGACGGTGCGGGCTCGGGATGGAGCCGCGGGCGCCTCCGACGGTGTCGGAAGGTCGACGTTTGTCGGGACGACGTCCGTGCGCGCGGGGCCTGCGACGGGTGGCCCTGATATTGCTTCCTGATCCGGGGAGTCGGCATGGCCATGGCGCCGCGGGCGTTTCCCGGGCGCCGACACCCGGACAGGAGCAAGCATGACACAGTGGTTGAACGGACTGGCGAGCGCCCTGCTGGGGACGCTGGAGGCGCTGACGCCGATGACCGTGATCGGAGCGTTTTCCCTCGGCCTGCTGGTCCTCGCCGGCCTGGCGCTGGCGGGCATGGCGCTGGGCCGGATGACGCGGCTGCAGGCGGCGGCCCCGGCACTGCTGACCACGCTGGGGATCCTCGGGACCTTCCTCGGGGTGGCGATCGGGTTGCTGGACTTCGATGCGGCGCGGGTCGAGGCCTCGGTGCCGGCGCTGCTGGAAGGGCTGAAGCTGGCGTTCGTTACCAGCATCGTTGGCATTGCGCTGGCGGCCCTGTTGCGCCTGCTGCAGGTGCTGCGGCCCGAGCCCGCCGCCGCGGATGATCCGGACGCGGCCGGGGGCGCGGCCGCCGCGGGTGGCAATGGGTTGCCGCAGGAGCCGGCCCTGGTGCCGGATCTGTTGCGCGAACAGCGCGATGCGATGCAGGCGGTGGCACAGCGCCTGGAGGCCATGGACCGCGGCCTGGAGGAACGTCAGCAGCGCCAGCATCGCGAGACCCTGGAGGCACTGGACGGGCTGGCGGAGCGCATGAGCGAGATGAGCAGCGGCCATCTGGTGGCGGCGCTGGAGCAGGTAATCCGCGACTTCAACACGCGCCTGGGCGAACAGTTCGGCGAGAATTTCCGCCGCCTGGATGCCTCGGTGGGTCGCCTGCTGGAATGGCAGGGGCAGTACCGCGACCAGATGGAGGAACTGCGGCGGGCGTTTGATCAGGCACGCGAGGGCATGGAGCACTCCGGCGCCAGTCTGGAGAAGCTGACCGATCAGGCCTTCCGCATCACGCGGCACGTGGAGGACCAGGATGCGACGCTGTCCAGCCTGCGCCGCGAGACGGTGGAGCTGGAGGCCCTGCTGGGATCCATCGCGGCACTGCGGGATCGTGCGACCGAGGCCTTCCCGGCGATGGACGCGCGTCTGGAGGGCATGCTGGAGAGCCTGGAGAACGCGATTGAGGCGGGACAGGCCGCGCAGGCGCGCTGGTCCGCGACCGAAGGGCGCAGCATGGCGGCCGCCGGGGGGCGCTCGTGATCCTGCGGCGGCTGTTTGCGCGGCGGGCGCGGGCTGCGGGGGAAACGCCTTCCGAGCAGGGTTCGCAATGGCTGGCGGTGGCCGATCTGATGGCCGCACTGATGATGATCTTCCTGTTCATTGCGGTGCTGCACATGGTGCAGGTGGAGCGTTCGCAGGCGGCCCACGAAGAAACCCGCAGCGAGGCGCTGGCCCTGCGCGATGCGATCCACGCCGCGTTGCTGGACGAATTCGAGGAGGACCTGGAGCGCTGGAACGCGGAGCTGGACCGCGAGGATCTGACGCTCAGCTTCCGCGAGCCGGAGGTGCTGTTCGAGCAGAGTTCGGCGGCGATCCGGCCGCGCTTCGAGGTCATCCTGGAGGATTTCATGCCGCGCTACGCCGAGCGCCTGCGGCCGTTCGCCGGGGTCATCCGCGAGGTGCGCATCGAGGGCCATACGTCCAGCGAATGGGCCGGGGCGGAGGACGCGCGCGAGGCCTACTTCGCCAACATGGACCTGAGTCAGCGGCGTACGCGTTCGGTGCTGGAATACGCCTGGGGGCTGGAGCGCGTGCGCGGCGAGGACTGGTTCCGCGAGCGCGTCGCGGCGGTCGGCATGTCGTCCTCGCGCCGGGTGCTGGATGAGCGCGGACGCGAGGACCGCGAGGCCTCGCGGCGGGTGGAGTTCAGCGTGCTGACGGATTTCGAGTCGCGCCTGCTGGGCGAGGCGGGCGCCGCGGAGGCGGGGGTCATGCCGGTCCCGCGTCCGCTGCATTCGGGCCCGCATTCGGACCCGGGGGCTCCGACTCCCGGATAGCTTCCAGCAGGGCCGCGCGCAGGCGCTCGCGTTCGGCCGCGGTGAGCGGCCGGCGGTCGCTGCCGGTGAGGGTGAAGCTGTCCTCGACCTGTTCCCCGGCGGTGGCGATGCGCGCGGTGCGGATGTCGGTGTCGTGCTCGGCCAGCACATGGCCGACGGTGGACAGCAGGCCGGGGCGGTCCAGCGCGCGGATGCGCATGCGTGTGGCACCGCCCGGCGAACCTTCCTCGAATTCCACCCGGGTGTCGACGTCGAAATGCTTCAGCCGCCGCGGCAGCTGGCGCTGCACCGGGGCTGCGCCGCCCGCGCCTTCGCGCAGCGCCCGGTTGAGGGTCGCGCAGATCTCCTGGGTGCGGTAGCCGGATTCGACGGTCTGCCCGGCGTTCTCCAGCACCAGGAAGGTGTCCAGGGTGTGACCGTCGGCGGTACTGATGATGCGGGCGTCGACGATGTCCAGCCCCAGCTGGGCGAGGGCGGCGGTGGTCCGCGCGAACAGGCGCGGGTGGTCCTCGGCATAGACGAAGACCTCGGTGCTGCCGCGCGAGGTGCGCGGGCGCACCAGCACCAGGGGCAGGTCCTCGAGGTCGTTGTTCAGCAGGGCCTGGGTGTGCCAGGCGATCTCGTCGGGCGAATGGCGCAGGAAGTATTCGTCGTCCAGGCGGCCCCACAGCACCGCGGCATCTTCCCCGCCAATGCCCTGCGGCGCCAGCAGTTCCAGGGTCTCGCGGCGGGTCTGGCGGATCTGTTCCTCCATGTCCGGCGGCCGGTCCAGCCCGCGGTCGAGGACGTTGCGGGTGGCGTGGTACAGGGTCTGCAGCAGGGAATCCTTCCAGCTGTTCCACATCTCCGGGTTGGTCCCGCGGATGTCGGCGATGGTCAGCAGATAGAGGAAATCGAGGCGCTCCGGCGAGCGCACCTCGCGGGCGAATTCCATCACCACGTCGGGGTCGGAGATGTCGCGGCGCTGGGCGGTCAGGGACATCAGCAGGTGCGAGCGCACCAGCCAGGCGACCAGCGCGGCGTCCTCGTCCGACAGCCCGTGCTGCTGGCAGAAGTGCAGCGCGTCCTGTGCGCCCAGCTCCGAGTGATCGCCGCCGCGGCCCTTGGCGATGTCGTGGAACAGCGCGGCCAGCACCAGGCGTTCGGGGCGTTCCAGGCCGGAGTGGATCTCGCTGGCCAGCGGGTGTTCGTGGGCGAATTCGGGCAGCGCCAGGCGGCGTGCGTTGCGCACCACGTTCAGGGTGTGTTCGTCGACCGTGTAGACGTGGAACAGGTCGTACTGCATGCGCCCGATGATGCGGCCGAAGGCGGGCAGGTAGTTGCCCAGCACGCCGTAGCGGTTCATGCGCCGGAGCTGGCTGGTGATGCCGCGCGGGGCGCGCAGGATCGCCATGAACAGCTCGCGGTTGAGGCGGTTGCGGCGGAAGTGGCCGTCAATCAGGTGCCGGTGGGCGCGGATCAGGCGCACCGTGGAGGCGCGGATGCCCTGGATCTCCGGGTGCTGCTGGAGGATACGGAAGACTTCCAGCAGGGCCGGCGGGTAGATCATGAAGACCTGGTCGTGGGCGACCTCCAGATAGCCGCCGCGGACCTGAAAGCGGGGATGGATGCGTTCGGGCTGCTGGAGCTGTTCCGGGTCATCCAGGATCGCCTCGTTGAAATGCTGCAGCAGCAGTTCGTTCAGGCGCTCCAGGTCGTTGATCGTGCGGAAGTAGCGCTGCATGAACTGCTCGACCGCCCGGTTGTGGTTCTGGTCGACGAAGCCGAAGGTGCTGGCGAGCTGACGCTGCAGGTCGAACAGCAGGCGGTCCTCGCGCCGGCCGGTGAGCATGTGCAGGGCAAACCGCACCCGCCACAGGAAGTTCTGCCCCTCCACCATTTCCTGGAACTCGCCCTCGCGCAGAAAGCCGAGCGAGACCAGCTCCTCGATCCGTTCCGCGCCGAAGTGGCGCTTGGTCACCCAGCCGATCATCTGGATGTCGCGCAGTCCTCCGGGGCCTTCCTTGACGTTGGGTTCCAGACGATAGGCGGTTTCGCCGAAGCGGCGATGGCGGGCCTGCTGTTCGGCCAGCTTGGCGGCGTAGAAGCTGCGCGAATCCCATACGCGATCGGCTTCGATCGCGGCGCGAAAATCGTTGAAAAGGGTCAGGCTTCCGCTCAAATAGCGCGATTCGATCAGGTTGGTGACCACCGTGATGTCGTCGCGGGCCTCGCGGGTGCAGTCCTCGATGCTGCGTACGCTGTGGCCGACCTCGATGCCGATGTCCCAGAGGAAGGTGACGAACTCGCCGATGCGTTCGGAGCGCGTGGCGTCATGTTCGCCCGTCACCAGGATCTGGATGTCGATGTCGGAGGCCGGGTGCAGTTCGCCCCGGCCGTAGCCGCCGACCGCCACCAGACACAGGTTCGGATCGGCGGCGAGGCCGAACTGGGCCCAGATCAGGCGCAGGAGGTCGTCGATCCGGCGGGCGTGGCCGAAGATCAGATCCTCGATCGCCACCCCTTCATGGAAGCCCCGGTACTGCTGTTCCACGATCCCGCGGCGATATTCGCGGAACCGCGCGATGTCACCGGGGTGGCGGCTGAGCTCCCGGTAGTCCGCGCTGCTGTCGGTCAGGGCGGGTTCCGTGTTGGCCATGCGCGCCTCCGGGGCGGTGTCGGGATGGATGTCAGGCGGCCACTTCCTGCGGCGGGGTCTCATCCTTGCGCAGGGTCAGGATCTCGTAGCCGTCCTCGGTCACCAGCAGGGTGTGTTCCCACTGGGCCGAGGGACTGCGGTCCTTGGTGACCGCGGTCCAGCCGTCGGCCAGGACTTTCGTGTGGCGCTTGCCGGCGTTGACCATGGGTTCGATGGTGAAGCACATGCCGGGCTCCAGCACCATCCCGGTCCCGGGCTTGCCGTAGTGCAGCACCTGCGGATCCTCGTGGAAGCCGCGCCCGATGCCGTGGCCGCAGAACTCGCGCACCACCGAGCAGCGCTGCTTCTCGGCGTAACTCTGGATCGCGTGGCCGATGTCGCCCAGGGTCGCGCCGGGGCGCACCTGCTGGATGCCCAGGTACATCCCGGTGCGGGCGACGTCGATCACCCGCTGCGCCTGGATGCTCGGCTTGCCGACGGTGAACATGCGGCTGGTGTCGCCGTGGAACCCGTCCTTGATCACCGTGACGTCGATGTTGACGATATCGCCGTTCTTGAGTGTGCGATCCCCGGGGATCCCGTGGCAGACCACGTGGTTGACCGAGGTGCACACCGATTTGGGGAACCCGCGGTAGTTCAGCGGTGCGGGCGTGGCCTGCTGCTCGTTGACGATGTAGTCATGGCAGATCCGGTCGAGCTCGCCGGTGGTGACGCCGGGAACGACATGGGGCTCGATCATCTCCAGCACTTCGGCGGCCAGACGGCCCGCCACGCGCATGTACTCGATTTCTTCCGGGGTCTTGATGGTGACGGACATGGGGTCTCCGGACGCGGCATGACGGGCCGCGCGTGCTTGGTTCGAATAAGCGTTCTATGCTATAAAGCGCGCGCTTCGCTGGCAATTGAGCGGAGACTTGCAACCTTAATCCACACACGTATCGACACGGTCTGTCGGGTGCTGGTTCGCGCGAGCGGGCCGGTTTCAGGCCGGGATGCGTGGAGGCCCAACCCGTACAACAGGAGAACACTCATGTCCCTCGTGACCATGCGTCAGATGCTGGAGGCCGGCGTCCATTTCGGCCACCAGACCCGTTACTGGCATCCCAAGATGGCGCCGTACATCTTCGGCGAGCGTAACAAGATCCATATCATCAACCTGGAAAAGACCCTGCCGATGTTCAACGACGCGTTGAACTTCCTCGGCAAGGTCGCGGCCGACGGTGGCCAGATCCTGTTCGTCGGCACCAAGCGCTCCGCGCGCGACGTGGTCGCCGAGGAAGCCCGCCGCGCCGGCATGCCGCACGTGACCCACCGCTGGCTGGGCGGCATGCTGACCAACTTCAGCACCGTGAAGCAGTCGATCAAGCGTCTCAAGGATCTCGAGACCATGGACACCGACGGCTCCTTCGACGTGCTGAACAAGCGCGAGGCGCTGTCCCGCCGTCGCGAGAAGGACAAGCTCGATCGCAGCCTGGGCGGCATCAAGGACATGAACCGCATGCCGGATGCCATGTTCGTGATCGACGTCGGTTACGAGCGCATCGCGGTCAACGAGGCGAAGAAGCGCGGTATCCCGGTGGTCGCCGTGGTCGACTCCAACAATCCGCCGGACGGCGTGGACTACGTGATCCCGGGCAACGATGACGCGATGCGCGCGATCCAGCTGTACGTCGCCGCAGTCGCGGACACCATCATCGAGGCCAAGGGCACGATGACTACCGCCGCCGGCGAAGAGGCGTTCGGCCAGGCCGAAACGGCCGAAGCTGCCGAGGCTTCGGCCGCCGACCAGGCTTGATGAAACCGGTCGGCCGCGATCCGCGCGGCCGGCCCCGCAAGAATTCTTCAGGAGTTGATTCCGATGGCAATCAGTGCTGCCCAGGTTAAGGAACTGCGCGAACGCACCGGCGCAGGCATGATGGAATGCAAGAAGGCCCTCACCGAAACCGACGGTGACCTCGAGGCCGCCGTGGAGGCCATGCGCAAGTCCGGCATGGCCAAGGCCGACAAGAAGGCCGACCGCGTGGCCGCCGAAGGTCGCGTGGAGATCGTCAGCGAGGGCAACCGCGCGGTGATCGTGGAGGTCAACTGCGAGACCGACTTCGTCGGCAACGACGACAACTTCCGTGCGTTCGCCACGCGCTGCGCGCAGACCGCGCTCAACACCACGGCCTCCGACGTGGATGGCCTGATGAACGAAGAGGTCGAGGGCGAGAAGCTGGAAGAGCATCGCACCCAGCTGGTGGCCAAGGTCGGCGAGAACGTGCAGGTTCGCCGTTTCGAGCGCCTCAACGCCGAGGGTTCGCTGGGCGCCTACCAGCATGGCGCGCGCATCGGCGTGCTGGTGGCCCTGGATCAGGCCGATGACGAGCTGGCGAAGCACATCGCCATGCACATCGCGGCCCAGCAGCCGGTGTGCGTGGACGAGGACGAAGTCCCGACCGAGATGCTCGACAAGGAACGCGCGATGTTCAAGGCCCAGGCCGAGGAATCCGGCAAGCCGGAGAACATCGTCGAGAAGATGATCGAAGGCCGCATCCGCAAGTATCTGGGCGAGATCACCCTGGTGGGTCAGGCGTTCGTGATGAACCCGGACCAGACCGTGGGCGACCTGCTCAAGGAGAAGGGCGCGAAGGTCACCGGCTTCGTGCGTTACGAAGTGGGCGAGGGTATCGAGAAGAAGAGCGAGAACTTCGCCGAGGAAGTGATGGCGCAGGCCCGCGGGGCCTGAGCCGGCCGGGCCGGATCCTGCGGGGTCCGGCCTGCCCGTAACAAGCAGCATTTCAGGATTAATACCACTCCGATCCCGTCAGCCAGCCCGAGAAAAGGAACCCGATGAGCCAGGACACGCAGCCCGCCTACCGACGCATCCTGCTGAAGCTGAGCGGGGAGGCCCTGCTGGGGGAACATCATTACGGTGTCGATCCGGCGGTGCTGTCGCAGGTGGCCGAAGAGGTCTGCGAACTCTCGCGGCGCGGGGTCGAGGTGGGTATCGTCATCGGGGGCGGCAATATCTTTCGTGGCGCCGGGCTGGCCGAAGGCGGCGTGGACCGCGTGACCGGCGACCACATGGGCATGCTGGCCACGGTGATCAATGCCCTGGCGCTGCAGGACGCGATCGAGCGGGCCGGGCGCTTCTGCCGGGTGATGTCGGCCATCCGCATCAACCAGGTCTGCGAGGATTACATCCGCCGGCGCGCGGTGCGGCACCTTGAAAAGGGCCGGGTGGTGGTGTTTGCCGCCGGCACCGGTAACCCGTTCTTCACCACCGATTCCGCCGCCAGTCTGCGGGCGATCGAGATCAACGCCGATCTGATGATCAAGGCCACCAAGGTGGACGGGGTGTACGACGCGGATCCGTTCACACAGACGGACGCACGGCGTTTCGACAAGCTCACCTACGACGACGCGCTGGAGCGCCGTCTGGGCGTGATGGACACCACCGCACTGGTGATGTGCCGCGACAACGAGCTGCCGATACGAGTCATGAACATGTTTGCGAAGGGGGACCTGCAGCGCCTGGTGATGGGCGAGGCGGTGGGAACCCTGGTCGAGGGGTCCAGGCAATGACAGATGCGACGATCAAGGATGCGCGCGAGCGCATGGACAAGACGCTGGAATCGCTGCGCACGGAACTGGGCAAGATTCGCACCGGGCGCGCTCACCCCAGCCTTCTGGATCACGTGCACGTGGAGTACTACGGTACCGAAGTGCCGATCAACCAGGTGGCCAATGTGAACGCGGAGGATGCCCGCACGCTGGCGGTGCAGCCGTACGAAAAGGACATGATCGGCAAGATCGAAAAGGCGATCATGACCTCCGATCTGGGGCTCAACCCGTCGTCCCAGGGCATGGTCATCCGCGTGCCGCTGCCGGCGCTGACCGAGGAACGGCGGCGCGAACTGGTCAAGGTGGTCAAGTCGGAGGCCGAAGGGGCGCGCGTGGCCGTGCGCAACATCCGGCGTGACGCCAACAATACCTTCAAGCAGCAGGTGAAGGACAAGGCGATCTCCGAGGACGACGAAAAGCGCGCTCAGGACGAGATCCAGAAGCTGACGGATGATCACATCGCGCGCATCGACAAGATGCTCGCCGACAAGGAAAACGAGCTGATGGAGGTCTGACGGCCTCCGATCATGCCGGATCCGCACCCGAACATGAGTGCCGAAGCCGTGCTGCCCGCCCATGTGGCGGTGATCATGGACGGCAACGGCCGCTGGGCCGAGGCGCGTGGCCAGCCCCGGGCCGCCGGGCACCGTGAAGGCCTCGGCGCGACCCGGGAGGCGGTCCGCTATTTCGGCGAGCGCGGGGTCACCGCGCTGACCCTGTTTGCCTTCAGCAGCGAGAACTGGCGCCGTCCGCGGGAAGAGGTGGAGGCGCTGTTCGAGCTTTTTGTCTCCGCCATCGAGGGCGAACTCCCGGAACTGCTGGAGCGCGGCGTGCGTCTGCGTTTCATCGGCGAGCGCGCACGTTTCCCCGAGGAACTGCAGCAGCGCATGCAGGAGGCCGAGCGCCGGACCGGTGATAACCGGGGTCTGGAACTGGTGATTGCGCTGGGCTATGGCGGACGCTGGGACGTGCAGCAGGCGGCGCTTCGCTGGGCGCGCGAGCAGGGTGATGCCGCACGCAGCGACGACGAGATCGGTCTGGAACGCTATCTCAGTACCGCGGGCCTGCCCGACGTGGATCTCCTGATCCGCACCGGCGGCGAGCAGCGGATCAGCAATTTTCTGCTGTGGCAGGCGGCCTACGCGGAACTGCTGTTCATCGATACCCTGTGGCCGGACATGACCCGCGAGAATTTCGCCGCCGCGCTGGAATGGTATGCCGGCCGGCAGCGCCGTTTCGGGGGCGTTCCGGGGACGCAGGGCGAGGCGGTGGATGCTTAAGCAGCGCGTGATCACGGCCAGTGCGCTGGGGCTTCCGGCGCTGGCGCTGATTGCCTGGGGCCCGGCGTGGGCGGTGCTGATCCTGGTCGCCGCGACCCTGGGGCTGGCGGCCTGGGAGTGGGGCGTTCTGGCGCGGCTTCGGGGTGCCGCAATGCTGGTGCCCTGGACCGTGCTGGCGGTGGCCGGGATTGCGCTGCCGACCCTGGCGGGCAGTGAGCACCTGGAGCTGACGGGGGTGATCCTGGGCGTGGCGCTGTGGGCGGCGGCGGCCTTTGCGCTGCCGTTCTATCATGCGGATACGGCGTCGGAGGCGGTCTGGCGCCCCTTGCTGCGAGCCAGCGGGTGGTTGATGGTCGTCGCCGCGGGTGTGTCCATCCTGGCGCTGCATCGCATCGAGCCGCTGCTGGTGGTCTATCTGATCGTACTGATCGGGCTGGCGGATACCGGGGCGTATTTTGCGGGTCGGCGCTTCGGCCGCACCGCGCTGGCGCCCGAGATCAGTCCCGGGAAGACCCGCGAGGGCCTGATGGGGGGCATGGGCCTGGTGTTCGTGTTCGCGGTGATCGTGGCCGGGGCCGCCGATCTGGATCCGATGGATGCCCTCCCGTTCGTGCTGCTGTCCATGGTGACGGGGCTGATCTCGGTGGTGGGCGATCTGTTCGAAAGCATTCTCAAGCGCCGTGCCGGGGCCAAGGACAGCGGTTCCTTGCTGCCGGGGCACGGCGGTATTCTGGATCGTGTGGACAGCCATCTTGCGGCGGCACCAGTGCTGGCGGGCGGGCTGTACTGGCTGCAGCTGTGGCCGGTACCCGCAGCCTGATGGTTTCCGGGGCATCACGCCCCGACCTCCGGGAGCATTCCATGAACAAGCAACAGATCACCATCCTCGGCTCCACCGGCTCCATCGGACTCAGCACCCTGGACGTGGTGGCGCGCCAGCCGGAACGCTTTTCGCTGTACGCGCTGACCGCGCACCGCAATGTCGAGCGGATGGAGGCGCAATGCCTGGAGTTTCGCCCGCGGGTGGCGGTGATGGTGGAGCCGGAGGCGGCGGAGAGCCTGCGCGACCGACTGACCGCCGCCGGCTGCGAGACCGAGGTGCGCGGCGGTGCGGAGGCGCTGGTCGAGGTCTGTCGCGCACCCGAGGTGGATGCGGTGATGGCGGCGATTGTCGGCGCCGCGGGCCTGCTGCCGACCCTGGCGGCGGCGGAGCACGGCAAGCGGGTGCTGCTGGCCAACAAGGAAGCGCTGGTGATGTCGGGGGCGTTGCTGATGGATGCCGTCGGGCGCTCGGGCGCGCGGCTGTTGCCGATCGATTCCGAACACAATGCGATCTTCCAGTGCCTGCCCAACGGCTACACCTGCGCCGATCCGGTGAGCCCGCACGGGGCCAGCCGGATCTGGCTGACGGCCTCCGGCGGGCCGTTTCGCGAGCGCTCGCTGGAGACCTTCGGCGAGATCACCCCGGACGAGGCCTGCGCCCACCCCAACTGGGACATGGGTCGCAAGATCTCGGTCGACTCGGCGACGATGATGAACAAGGGGCTCGAGCTGATCGAGGCCTGCTGGCTGTTCGCGGTGCCGCCGACGAGCATCCAGGTGGTGCTGCATCCGCAGAGCATCGTGCACTCCATGGTGGCGTATGAAGACGGCTCGGTGCTGGCGCAGATGGGCAACCCCGACATGCGCACGCCGATCGCCCATGCGCTGGCGTGGCCGGAACGCATGTCCTCCGGTGTACAGGCACTGGACCTTCTCAGCATGGGGGCGCTGGAATTCTCCGAGCCCTGCGAGACCCGTTATCCGGCCCTGCGCCTGGCGCAGCGCGCGCTGGAGAAGGGGGGCACGGCCACCGCGGTGCTGAACGCCGCCAACGAGATCGCGGTTGAGGCCTTCCTCGCGGGCGAGCTGGCCTTTGATGCGATCCCGGCCCTGATCGAGGCGACCCTGGAGGGGATGGAGCCGGAACCCGCGGAGACGCTGGAAGTCGTACTGGGTGCCGACGCGCGGGCGAGAGCGCACGCGCGGGACTGGCTGGACATGCGGAGGCGTGAAGCGGTGTGACGGGATTTCTGACCAGTCTGCTGGCCTTTGTCGTGGCGATCGGGGTGCTCGTCACGGTGCACGAGTACGGCCATTTTCTGGCGGCCCGCCTGATGGGGGTGAAGGTCCTGCGTTTTTCCGTGGGCTTCGGCCGGCCGTTGTGGTCGCGGCGTTTCGGGCGTGATCGGACCGAATTCGCGATCGCCTCCATCCCTCTGGGCGGCTATGTGAAGATGCTCGACGGTCGCGAGGGCGAGGTGCCGGCGGACGAGGAACACCGCGCGTTCGATCGCCAGGGACTGGGGGCGCGGACGTTCGTGGTGTCCGCCGGCCCCGCGGCGAACTTCCTGCTGGCGATCGCGGTGTTCGCGGTGATGTTCATGATCGGCGTGGGCGGCGTGCGCCCGGTGGTGGGCGAGATCACCCCGGGATCGCCGGCCGCGGAAGCGGGCCTGGAGCGGGGCGAGGAGATCGTGCGCATCGCCGGGCGCGAGGTCGGGGACTGGGAACAGGCCAACCTGCGGCTGCTTGACCACGCGGTGCGGGGTGATACGGTGCCGCTGATCGTCCGCGATGCCGACGGTCGCGAGATCGAACGCAGCCTGGATCTGTCGGCCCGCGCCGAACTGCTGGGCGAGGGACAGTTCCTCGACCGCCTGGGCGTGGCGCCGTACCGGCCGCAGCTGGAGCCCGTGATCGGCCAGGTCGAATCCGGTTCGCCGGCCGATCGCGCCGGGCTGCAGCCCGGGGACCGGGTGGTCGCGATGAACGGCGACGGCGTCGCGGACTGGAATGCCTGGGTCGAGCGTATCCGGGCCAGCGCCGGGAGCGAGCTGTCCGTCACGCTGGAACGCGACGGGGTGCGGCAACAGGTGACGCTGACCCCCGAGCCGGTAGAGGCCGAACAGGGTACCATCGGGCGGATCGGGGCCGGCGTGGATCCGGATCAGCCGGCGATGCGCGAGCTGAGCGTGATCGTGCGCCAGGGGCCGGTGGAGGCTGTCGGTTCCGGCGCGGTGCGGACCTGGGAGGTCACGACCCTGACCCTCGGGATCCTCTGGCGCATGGTGACCGGCGAGGCCTCGGTCAAAAATATCAGCGGACCGGTTACCATAGCCGAGTTTGCCGGCACGTCCGCGGTCATCGGGATCTCCGCCTTCCTCGGTTTTCTCGGGATCGTCAGCGTGTCGCTGGGGATTATCAATCTGCTGCCCATCCCGATGCTCGACGGCGGGCACCTGCTGTACTACGCGGCGGAAGCCGTGAAGGGGAGCCCGGTGTCGGAAAAGACCCAGATCGTGGGCCAGCAGATCGGGTTGCTGATGATCGCGGCATTGATGATCCTCGCCTTCTACAACGACTTGACACGGTTGTTCGGCTGACCGGAAACGGGACCGGACGCCCTCCACTTGGCGGACAGCATGGCGCGACAAAGCTTGAAAGGATGGGCCCTGCTCGGCCTGGTGACCCTCGCGGGGCCGGCCTGGGGGCAGGCCTATCAGATCGAGGACATCGAGATTGAAGGGCTGGAACGCATTACCGCGGGGACGGCTCTGAGCTATCTCCCGGTGGAGGTGGGTGACACCTTCGATGACAGCCAGACGCCGGAGGTGATCCGCGAGCTCTTCCGCACCGGCTTTTTCGACGACGTGGAGCTGGCGCGGCGCGGTGACGTCCTGGTGGTGATCGTTTCCGAACGGCCGGCGATCAACGAGATCCGCTTCTCCGGGAACAACGACATCCCCGACGAGGCGCTGGAGGAGGCACTGGAATCGGTGGGCCTGCGCAGCGGGCGGGTGTTCAACCGGACGCTGCTGGAGCGCATCGAGAACGAGATCCGCGAACAGTATTTCGCCCGCGGACGCTACAACGTGCGCATCGACGTCGACATCGTCGACCTCGCGCGCAACCGGGTGGATGTCGACATCGACATCACCGAAGGGCCGCAGGCGAAGATCCGGGGCGTGAACCTGGTCGGCAACCAGGCGTTCGACGACGGCGATCTCAAGGGTGATTTCGAATCGGGGATCCCGCGCTGGTGGCAGTTTTTCTCCAGCCGTGATGACTATTCCCGCGAGAAGCTCTCCGGCGACCTCGAGACCCTGCGCTCGCGCTACCTGGATTCCGGCTTTCTCGAGTTCGACGTGGATTCCACCCAGGTCACGCTGTCGCCCAATCGCGAAGACCTGTACATCACCATCAATGTCGACGAGGGCGAACCCTATACCCTGACCGGCACTTCGCTGGCCGGTGATTTCGTCATCCCGGAGGAGGAACTCGAGGGTCTGATCGAGGTGGATCTGGGCGCGCCGTTCTCGCGCAGCCAGGTCACCGAGTCGGCGGAGCGCATGGCGGAACGCCTGGAGCGCGAGGGTTATGCCTTTGCCAACGTCAATCCGGTGCCGGATGTCGACGAGGACAGCCGTGAAGTCACGGTGACGTTCTTCGTGGACCCCGGCCCCCGGGTGTACGTACGGCGGATCAACATCTCCGGCAACGAGAACACCCAGGAGAGCGTCTACCGCCGCGAGCTGCGGCAGATGGAGTCCTCCTGGTACAACGGGGCGCTGATCGAGCGCTCGCGGATCCGGCTGCAGCGGCTGCCGTTCGTTGCCAGCGCGAACGTGGAGACGCGGCGGGTGCCGGGCTCGGACGACGAGGTCGATCTCGACATCAGCGTGACCGAACGCCAGTCCGGCGCGCTGTCGATCGGCGCCGGGTATTCGCAGAACCAGGGGCTGTTGCTGTCCGGCTCGATCTCGCAGGACAACTTCCTCGGCACCGGCAACCGGTTTTCCACGGAGATCAGTACCTCCGACGTGAACCGGGTGTTCCGCATGAACCTGACCAATCCGCATTACACGCCGGCCGGGGCCAGCCGTGGCTTCTCGGTGTTCTACCGCGAAGTGGACGCCGAAGCGGCGAACATCTCGCGCTATTCCACCGACCGCTACGGGTTCAACGTGAGCTACGGGATCCCGCTGTCGGAGGTGGATCGGGTGCGCATCCGGCCGGGATTCGAGCACATTGCGGTCAATACCGTGGACCACACCGGCGGACGCACGGGCACGCCGGTGGAGATCCGCGACGAACTGGACGAGTTCGGTGACACGGCCAACCTGGTCAAGCTGGAAACCAGCTTCATCCACGACACGCGGGATTCGACGACCTTTGCCAGCGAGGGCCGGCGGCACCGGATCGGGATGGAGCTGGCGATTCCCGGCAGTGATCGCGAGTTCTACAAGCTGACCTATTCCGGCGAGGAGCTGTTCCGCCTGAGCGAGCGTTTCAGCTTCTCCGTTTCCGGAGGCATCGGTTACGGCGACGGGTTCGGCAGCGACGAACTGCCGTTCTTCGAACGGTTCTTTGCCGGCGGGATCCAGTCGGTGCGCGGCTACGAGGCCAACCGTCTGGGCGACCTGCGGCCGCTGCGCAACGGGCAGCCGGCCACGCGCGACAGCAACGATGATCCCTATGGCGGGCGCCTGCGGACCACGGTGTCCGGCGAGCTGTTCTTCCCGGCCCCGTTCGCCGCGGATAATGATGCGATCCGCATGAGTACCTTCGTGGACGCCGGCAACGTGTTCAACGAGCCGGGCGATTTCGACGTGGGCGAGCTGCGCGCGGCGGCGGGACTGGCGCTGACCTGGTTCTCGCCGGTGGGACCGCTGAGCTTCAGCGTGGCCGAGCCGCTGAACGACGAGCCGGGTGACGATACCCAGAGCTTCCAGTTCCAGCTGGGCGCGGGCTTCTGAACGAGCACAACCGCAGTGACAAGCACGGGGGCGGCAATGCCCCGGGAGGCGGCATGAAGGCCTGGATAACGGCCGGGATCGGTTTCGCACTGGTGGTGGCGGGCTGGACGGCAGTGCCCGCGATGGCCGGCGCGCAGACCGTGGGTTACGTGACCATGAACCGGATCCTGGAGGATTCACCGCAGGCCGAACAGGCGATGCGCGAGCTGGAGGAGGAGTTTTCCCCGCGCGATTCCGAACTGGTGGCCGAACGCGAGGAACTGCAGCGGCTGCGCGATCGCCTGGAGCGCGAGGGCGACATGATGGATCCGTCCGAACGGGCCGCGCTGGAGCGCGAGTTTTCGGCGCGTTCGCGCGAGTTCCGGCGCGCCCAGGAGAGCTTTTCCGAAGACCTCAACGTGCGCCGCAACGAGGAACTGTCGCGCCTGCAGCGGCGCATCAACGACGCGATCGCCGAGCTGGCGCGCGAGCGCGACATCGACGTGATCCTGACCGAGCGCAACGTGCTCTACGCCTCGGATCGCGTGGACATCACCGACGACGTGCTGGCCGCGATGCAGCGTGAGTGATCCGGACGGCATCGAGACCGCGGCCCTGGCGCGTCGGGTCGGGGGCGAGCTGGAGGGCGACGGTGCGCGGCGTATCCGCGGACTGGCCTCCCCGGCGCGTGCGGCACCGGATCAGCTGGCATTCGTGGTGCGCGCCGATGCATTGCCGGACGGGCTGGCGGACTCGCGCGCCGGGGCCCTGCTGATTCCCGCCGATCTGCCTGCCGCGGTTCTGCCGGCGGGGGCGGCGCGCATCCGCGTAGCGGCGGTTTATCCGGCCTATGCGCGTGTGAGCCAGATGCTGGCAGCATCGCGCCGCGCGCGTGAGCCGGGCATTGCGCCTTCGGCGGTTGTCGATCCGTCGGCACGGGTCGATCCCGCCGCGACGGTCGCTGCCGGCGCGGTGATTGGCGCGGGTGCCCGCCTGGAATCCGGTGCCGTGGTGGAGGCGCAGGCGCATGTCGGCCGCGACGCGGTGATCGGCGCGGGCAGCTTCCTGCATCCCGGCGTGCGCGTACTCGACGGCGTGGTGCTGGGCGAGCGCTGTCTGGTGCACGCCGGCACGGTCATCGGGGCCGACGGTTTCGGCTTCGCGCCGGAAGACGGCACCTGGCTCAAGATCGAGCAGCTGGGCGGGGTCCGCGTGGGTGATGATGCGGAGATCGGGGCCAACTGCACGATCGATCGCGGGGCCGTGGAAGACACCCGGATTGGTCACGGCGTGAAGATCGACAACCTGGTTCATGTTGCCCATAACGTCGAGATTGGAGACCATACGGCGATTGCCGGCTGTGTCGGTATCGCGGGCAGTGCCCGCATCGGCCGGCATTGTGCCATCGGCGGCGGGGCGGGGATCCTCGGCCATCTGAGCATCGCCGACCACGTGACGATCCACGCGATGACCCTGGTCACCCGCAGCATCGAGCAGGCCGGGCATTACGCCTCGGGCGTTCCGCATCAGGAGGCCCGACTGTGGAACCGGACCCTGGCCCGCCTGCGGCGCCTGGGCCGACGCGCGCGCGACACATGAGCAGCAGGGCATCCGGCGGCCCGAAACAACATCACCAGGACAAGAAAACAGGATACGCCCCGTGGATGCCCTCGACGTTCAGCAGATCATGCAGTACCTCCCTCACCGTTACCCGTTCCTGCTGGTGGACCGGGTGGTGGAATGCGAACCCGGCGAGCATCTGGTCGGGCTGAAGAACGTCAGCATCAACGAGCCGTACTTTCAGGGGCATTTTCCGGTCAAGCCGGTGATGCCGGGGGTGCTGATCCTCGAGGCCCTGGCGCAGGCGACCGGGCTGCTGGCGTTCAAGACCGAGGAGGCGCGCGGCGAGAATCAGGACAAGCAGCAGCTCTATCTGTTCGTGGGCATCGATCAGGCGCGTTTCCGCCGCCAGGTGGTGCCCGGTGACCAGCTGGACCTGCGGGTGGAGCTGACCCGAACGGTGCGCGGGATCTGGCGCTTTGACGCCGAGGCGAAGGTGGAAGACGAGATCTGCGCCACCGCCGAACTGATGTGTGCGGGCAAGGAAATCGAGGCGTGATCGACTCGCGGGCGGACATCCATCCGAGTGCCGAGCTGGACAGTTCGGTGGAAGTGGGGCCGTTCTCGGTGATCGGCCCGAACGTGCGCATCGGCGCGGGGACCCGCGTGGGGCCGCACGTGGTGATCAACGGGCCGACCGAGATCGGCCGCGACAACCGCATCTTCCAGTTCTCGTCGATCGGCGAGGAGCCGCAGGACACCAGCTATCGTGGCGAGCCGACCCGTCTGGTGATCGGCGACCGCAACGTGATCCGTGAGTCGGTGACCCTCAGCCGCGGAACCGCCAAGGGACTGGGCGAGACGGTGATCGGCCATGACAACCTGATCATGGCCTACGTGCACATCGCCCATGACTGCACCATCGGCAGCGAGATCATCTTCTCCAATGCCACCTCGCTGGCCGGCCACGTGGAGATCCACGACAAGGCCACTCTGGGCGGCTTTACCCTGGTGCACCAGTTCTGTCGCGTGGGGACTTTTGCCTTCACCAGCATGGGCTCGGCCCTGAACCGCGATCTGCCGCCGTACTGTCTGGCCAGCGGCAACTACGCGCGGCTGATCGGGATCAACAAGATCGGGCTGCGCCGCAACGGGTTCAGCGACGAGGCGATCCAGGGGCTGCATCGGGTGTTCATCCGCGGCATGCGCGGGCGCGCCGGGCGCGAATCGCATCTCGACGAGATGCTGGCGGAGACCGATATCCCCGAGGTGCGCGATCTGATCCACTTCGTCCAGGGGTCGCGGCGCGGCATCCTGCGGGGTGGTCGCCAGCACTGACCGCAGTTTTCGCGCGCAAGCGCGCTCCTGCGGGGGTACCGCACGGGGCACACGGGGTATGGGTCGGGCCCCGGCATCCCGGCATCCCGGCAGCATCCAGGGGCAAACGCGGTGAGCCCGCACGGTGCGTCAGTCGGCGGGCAGCAGGTGTCCGTGCTCCAGCATCTCGGCGGCCGCCGCGGCCACGCGGCGATCCGCGCCGCCGTCGCCCAGTCTTTCCCGTACCCGTGACAGGCGCTCGCGCATCGCCTCCAGGCGTTGCGGTTCCCGCAGCAGGGCGTCGGCGTCGTCGGTGAGGCGTTGCGGGTTCGCGTCGTGCTGCAGGTATTCGGGGACGACCCCTTCCTCGGCGACGATGTTGACCAGCGCGATGTGCTCCAGGTGCACCAGGCGGCGGAACACGAAATGCGACAGTGCGCCCATGCGGTAGAACACCAGCATCGGGGCGCGCAGCAGGCCGGCCTCCAGGGTGGCGGTGCCGGAGGCGGTCAGCAGCAGATCGGCGCCGGCCATCACCGCGTGGGTCCCGTCCTCGCCCTCGACGTAGTCCAGTGGTGGCTCGCCGGCGCTCGCGTCGTGCCCGGCGGGCGGCGGGGCCAGCCCGGCCAGGCGCTCGGCGGTGACCCCGGGGGCGAGACCCACCGCGAAGCGCAGATCCGGATGTCGATGGTGCAGGCGGCGGGCGGTTTCCAGCAGCAGGGGCCAGTGGCGCTTGAGCTCGCCGCCGCGGCTGCCCGGCAGCAGGCCGACGATCCGGGTATCCGGTCCGACGCCCAGGCGTTCGCGCAGGGGCGGTTCCGGCGCCTGCACGCGGTCCACCAGCGGGTTGCCGACATAGCGTACCGGGACGCCGGCGCGTTCATAGATCGCGGTCTCGAACGGGAACAGCACGGCCATGGCGTCGACATGGCGCCGGATGCGGCGGATGCGGCCGCTGCGCCAGGCCCACAGCTGCGGGCTGACGTAGAACAGCACCGGGATGCCCAGGCGTTTGGCATGCGCGGCCAGGCGCAGGTTGAACTCGACGTAGTCGACCAGCACCAGCAGCGCGGGGCGGGTGGTCTCGAGGTGGTCGCACATGCGGCGGAACAGCCGTCGCAGGCGGGGGTAGTTGACCAGCACGTCGACCAGCCCGACCACCGCCAGTTCTTCCACGTCGATGCGGGTATCGACGCCGGCGGCGCGCATGCGTTCACCGCCCATCCCGGAGAAACGCAGGTCGTCGGCGTGGCCGGCAAGTTCCCGCACCAGTCCCGCCCCCAGGGCGTCGCCGGAGGTCTCCCCGGCGCAGACGACGACCTCGCGGGTCATGCCAGTGTGCGGCGGATCCGCTCGACGATGCGATCGACCTGGGCGTCTTCCAGCTCGGGGAAGATCGGCAGGGACAGGCAGCGCGCGGCCACCGATTCGGTTACCGGCAGGGATTCAGGCTCGCCGTCGGGTTCTGCGAACGCCTTCTGCTGGTGCAGCGGCACCGGGTAGTAGATCGCGTTGGCGATGCCGTCCTCGGTGAGTGCGCTCATCAGCGCCTCGCGGTGATCGGTCAGCAGGGTGTACTGGTGGTATACGTGGACGCCGATCCCGTCCTCGTGCGGGGTCTCCAGCGGCAGGTCCTTCAGCCCCTCGCTGTAGCGCGCAGCCACGCGCCGGCGCTCGGCGTTGTAGTGGTCGATGTGCGGCAGCTTGCAGCGCAGGATCGCCGCCTGCATCTCGTCCAGGCGCGAGTTGTAGCCGATCTCGTCGTGGTAATAGCGGACGCTGGAGCCGTGGTTGCGCAGGCGGCGCAGGGCCTCGGCCGAGGACGGACAGGAGGTGGTCACCAGCCCGCCGTCGCCGAAGGCGCCGAGGTTCTTGCTGGGGAAGAAGCTGAACGCCCCGAACGCGGTGGTGGAGCCGGTCTGCGCGCCGTCGATGCTGGCGCCGAAGGACTGCGCGCAGTCCTCGATGACCAGCAGCTGGTGGCGCTCGGCGATCTCGCGGATGCGCGGCAGGTCGGCCGGCTGGCCGAACAGATGCACCGGCAGCACGGCCCGGGTCCGCGGGCTGATCGCCGCCTCGATCTGCTCCGGGTCCAGATTGAAGGTCCGCGGGTCGATGTCGATGAACACCGGCTCGGCGCCCAGGTAGCGGATGGCCTCGGCGGTCGCGATGAAGGTGAACGGCGTGGTGATGATCTCGTCACCGGGCCCGACGCCCGCGGCATGCAGCGCCAGTTGCAGGGCGTCGGTGCCGGAGGCGCAGGTGATGGCGTGTTCCACGCCGAGGTAGTCGGCCAGCTCCTCTTCCAGCGCCTGGACGTTGGGTCCGAGGATGAAACGGGCGCCGGTGAGGACTTCCTGCAGGGCGGCATCGATCTCGGTGCGCAGCGTCTGGTACTGACGCTGCAGGTCGACCATGGGGATCACGGGCGGGCTCCTGTTGCGGATTCGATTGCGGAGTGCGGGCCGTCGGCGCGGCCCATCACGTTGAGATTGGCCTGCACCAGTTCGGTGATGCGGCTGGCGGTCTCCAGCGCGCGCTGTCCGTCGCGGCCGCTGACCAGGACCGGGGCGTCGCCGCGCGCGGCGGCCACGAACGCGCGGATTTCGGCGAGCAGGGCATCGGCCTCGTCGAACACGCGCTCGTCGCGGTGGATCTCGGGCGCCCCGGTCTCGGGATCGACGTCACCCAGGTGGTTGAACGACAGGATGCGGTTCTGGAAGTCCACCGAGGCGTAGGCATGCGACTGGAAGATGCGCATGCGCCGCTCGGATTTGGTGCTGATACGGCTGGAGATGACGTTGGCCACGCAGCCGTCCTCGAACTCCAGGCGCGCATTGGCGATGTCGATGTCGCCGGTCAGGACCCGGGCGCCGGAAGCGCGGATCTCGGCCAGCGGCGAGTCGACCAGGGCCAGGATGATGTCGATGTCGTGGATCATCAGGTCCAGCACCACCGAGACGTCGGTGGCGCGCGGCTTGTACGGCGCCAGTCGGTGCGACTCGATGAAGCGCGGGTGCAGCGGATTCTCGGTCAGCTGGCGCAGGGCCGCGTTGAAGCGTTCCAGATGCCCGACCTGCAGTACCACGCCGCGTTCTTCGGCCAGCCGGTTGAGGGCCTCGGCCTCGTCCAGTGTCGCGGTCACGGGCTTCTCGACCAGCACGTGGCAGCCGGCCTCGATGAAGTCGCGGGCGATCGCGTAGTGCAGGGTGGTGGGCGCGGCGATGGAGACCGCGTCCACCCGGCCGATCAGGGCGCGGTGGTCGGTCTCGGCCGCACAGCCGTGCTCGGCGGCGACACGGCGGGCGGTTTCGGGGTCGGCATCGGCCACCGCCACCAGTTCGGTGTCGGGCAGTGCCGCGTATTTGGCCGCATGCCAGCGGCCGAGATGGCCAACACCGACGGCGGCGCAGCGCAGGGGATTCTGGGACATGGTCGGGATGCTCGGTCCGGAGGGGGCTGTGCTAGGATTTCGGCGCCATTGTAACGGATCCCCCGGATGGCGTGCGGGGCATCGTCCGGGAACACTGCGTGCGGACATCGGGAGCGGCTTCATGAGCGGCAAGACAGGCGGGGCAGACGGGGTCGCGGGCGTCGACGAGGTGGGTCGCGGGCCGCTGGCCGGGCCGGTGGTGGCCGCGGCGGTGATCCTGCCGGAAGGCTTCGACGCCCCCGGTCTGACCGATTCCAAGAAACTGACGGCGCGCCGGCGCGAGGCCCTGGACGAGCGGATCCGCGACGGTGCCCTGGCGTGGGCCCTGGGGCGCGCCGAGGCGGCGGAGATCGATCGTCTGAACATCCATTGCGCGACCCTGCTGGCGATGCAGCGGGCGGTGCAGGCCCTGGATCCGGCCCCGGCGCACCTGCTGGTGGACGGGCGCTTCACCCCCGAGGGCCCGTGGACCGCCGAGGCCCGGGTCGGCGGTGATGGCAGCGTCGCGGCCATCAGTGCCGCCTCGGTGATCGCCAAGGTGGCACGCGACGGTGAACTGCGCGCGCTGCACGAGCAGTGGCCGGAATACGGCTTCGACCGCCATGCGGGTTATCCCACCGCCGCGCATCGGGCGGCGCTGGAACAGCACGGGCCGTGCCCCGAGCATCGGCGCAGCTATGGTCCGGTGGCGCGGGCGCTGGCGGCCGCCAGCGAGGCATGATGATGAATACCCAAACCACTGACGATCTCAACCTGCAGGACCCGGGGTTCGTGCACCTGCGGGTGCACTCGGAGTATTCCCTGATCGATGGCCTGGTGCGTCTGAAGCCGCTGGTGCAGGCGGTGGGCGCGGCCGGCATGCCGGCGGTTGCGGTCACCGACCACTGCAACCTGTTCGGCCTGGTGAAGTTCTACAAGGCGGCGATCGGCGCCGGCGTGCAGCCGATCGTGGGGGCCGACGTGCTGGTGCGCGACGCGCGCGCCGACGGCACCCCGGCGCGCATGACCCTGCTGGCGCAGAACGATGCCGGCTATCGCAACCTGACCCGGCTGATCTCGCGCGCCTGGCAGGAAGGCCAGGAGAAGGGCGTGCCGCGGATCGACTGCGCGTGGCTCGACGGCGGCGCGGCGGAGGGGCTGATCGCGTTGTCCGGGACCATCGACGGGCTGTTCGTCAGCGGCAGCGGGGTCGCGCAGGCCCTTGCCGAGCCCGTGCTGCAGCCGTGGCTGGAGCGTTTCCCCGGGCGCTTCTATCTGGAGCTCACGCGCACCGGGCGGCCGGGCGAGGAGGCCTGGATCGAGGCCGCGATCGGCGCGGCCGAGAGCCACGGACTGCCGGTGGTCGCCACCAACGACGTGCGTTTTCTCAGCGGCGAGGACTTCGAGGCCCACGAGGCGCGGGTGTGCATCCACGACGGCCACACCCTGGACGACGCGCGCCGGCCGCGGCGCTACTCCGAGCAGCAGTACCTGCGCACGCCGGAGGAGATGGCCGCGCTGTTCGAGGACATCCCCGAGGCCCTGGCCAACAGCGTGGCCATCGCCCGGCGCTGCAGCGTGCGCCTGACGCTCGGGGAATCGGTGCTGCCGGATTTCCCGGTGCCGGAAGGGCGCACGGTGGAGCAGCATCTGCGCGAGATCTCCGATCAGGGGCTGCGCGCACGCCTGGAGCGCTTCCAGTTCGCCGAAACCGCGGACTACGAGGCACGGCTGACGCGCGAGCTGGACGTGATCTGCCAGATGGGTTTCCCCGGCTACTTCCTGATCGTGGCCGACTTCATCCAGTGGGCGAAGGACAACGGGATCCCGGTGGGGCCGGGGCGCGGTTCCGGTGCTGGCTCGCTGGTGGCCTACGTGCTGGGAATTACCGACCTGGATCCATTGCGTTACGAGCTCCTGTTCGAGCGGTTTCTCAATCCCGAACGGGTCTCCATGCCCGACTTCGACGTCGACTTCTGCATGGAGAAGCGCGACGACGTGATCGAATACGTCGCCGAGCGCTACGGCCGTGACAAGGTCTCGCAGATCATCACCCACGGCACCATGGCGGCCAAGGCGGTGGTACGCGACGTCGGGCGCGTGCTGGGGCACGGCTACGGCTTCGTCGACCGCATCGCCAAGCTGATCCCGTTCGAGCTGGGCATGACCCTGGAGAAGGCCCTGACCGAGAGCGAGGACCTCAAGGCGCAGTACGACGAGGACGAGGAGGTCCGCGCGATCATCGATCTGGCGATGAAACTGGAAGGACTGACCCGCAACGCCGGCAAGCACGCCGGCGGGGTGGTGATCGCGCCGTCGGCGCTGACCGATTTCTCTCCGCTGTACTGCGAAGATGACGGCGGCTCGCTGGTGACCCATTTCGACAAGGACGATGTCGAGGCGGTGGGCCTGGTCAAGTTCGACTTTCTCGGGCTGCGCACGCTGACCATCATCGACTGGGCGGTGCAGAACCTGAAGCGCATGGATCCGGAGATCGAGATCGATCTGGAGGGCGTGCCGCTGGACGACCCGGAGACCTTCCGTCTTCTGAAAGGCTATCAGACCACCGCGGTGTTCCAGCTGGAATCCGGTGGCATGAAGGACCTGATCCGGCGTCTGCAGCCGGACAGCTTCGAGGACATCATCGCGCTGGTGGCGCTGTACCGCCCGGGGCCGCTGCAGTCGGGGATGGTGGACGACTTCATCGACCGCAAGCACGGACGCTCCGAGGTGGAATACCCGCACCCGGATCTGGAGCCGGTGCTCAAGCCGACCTATGGCGTGATCCTGTACCAGGAGCAGGTGATGCAGATCGCCCAGGTGCTGGCCGGCTACACCCTGGGCGGTGCGGACCTGCTGCGCCGCGCGATGGGCAAGAAGAAGCCCGAGGAGATGGCCAAGCAGCGCGAGATCTTCGTCAATGGCGCGGTGGAACGCGGGGTGGAGGAGCACACCGCGACCTATATCTTCGACCTGGTGGAGAAGTTCGCCGGCTACGGCTTCAACAAGTCGCACTCCGCGGCCTATGCCCTGGTGGCCTATCAGACCGCCTGGCTCAAGGCGCATTATCCGGCGCCGTTCATGGCGGCGGTGCTGTCCGCGGACATGGACAACACCGACAAGGTGGTCGGCCTGATCGAGGAATGCCGCAGCATGGAGCTGGCGGTGCTGCCGCCGGACGTGAACCAGTCGGACTACCGCTTCACCGTGCAGGACGCGCACACGGTGGTGTACGGGCTGGGGGCGATCAAGGGCGTCGGCGAGTCGGCGATCGAGACCCTGCTGAAGGCGCGCAACGAGGGCGGACCGTTCCACGGGCTGGTGGACCTGTGCCAGCGGGTGGATCTGGGCAAGCTCAACAAGCGGGTGCTGGAGACCCTGGTGCGGGCCGGTGCGCTGGATTCCCTCGGCGCCAACCGTGCGACCCTGCTGGCCGACATCCCCACCGCGGTAGCCGCGGCGGAACAGACCGAACGCAATGCCAGCCTCGGCGTGGTGGATCTGTTCGGCGACCCGGCGGCCGCGGTGGTGCCGGAGAGCGAGACGCAGCCGGAGATGGAGGACGATGACCGGCTGCGCGGGGAGAAAGAGACCCTCGGGCTGTATCTCACCGGGCATCCGGTGGAGCGTTATCGCGAGGAGCTGCGCGAACTGACCCGGACCAGTCTGGCTGAACTGGAGGCGAAGCTGGAAGAGCGCCCCGACGAGGGCGAGAACCGCGGGCGCGGGCGCCAGGAGACCGTGCGCATCGCCGGGCTGGTGGTGGGCGTGAGGGTGCGCAACACCAACAGCGGGCGCATGGGCGTGGCGACCCTGGACGACCGCAGCGGGCGCGCCGAGCTGGTGCTGTTCAACGACGATTTCAACCAGTACCGCGACCGGCTCGAGCCGGACAGCCTGCTGGTGGCCGAAGGCACGGTGACCCTGGACGACTACGCCGGCGGGGTGCGCATGCGTGCGCGCCGGGTCCTGACCCTGGACGAGGCGCGCGCGCAATGGGCCCAGGCGCTGTGTCTGGACCTGCGCGAGGTCCGGCCGGAGCAGATCGCCGGGCTGCACGGCCTGCTGCAGGAGCACCGGCCGGCCGGGCGCGGCAACGGCAATGGCAGTGGCGGGACGCCGGAGGCGGACGAAGAGGGTGCCCCGCCCGGCTGCCCGCTGCGCCTGCGCTATCGCCGCGACGGCATGGAGGCGGAACTGAAGGTGCCGCCGGACTGGCGCATCCTGCCGAACGAGGCCCTGCTGCGCGGCATCCAGCAGACCCTGGGCCCTTCCTGCGAGGCGCGCCTGCTCTACCAGCGGGGCTAGGCCCGGCCGGCGGGGCCCGCTGCCGGCCAGCGTAGATCGCGCCGATTCGTTACACTCGCCACCCCGAACGTGACTGACTGGAATCCTTGCATGAACCCGGAATTTCTCGACTTCGAACAGCCGATCGCCGAACTGGAGGCCCGCATCCGCGACCTGCAGTACGTGAGCGACGACACCGAGGTCAATATCCAGGAAGAGGTCCAGCGGCTGCAGGACAAGTGCCAGTCGCTGACCGAAAGCATCTTCGCCAAGCTCACGCCCTGGCAGATCGCCCAGCTGTCACGTCATCCCCGCCGTCCGTATCTGCTCGACTACATCCCGGCGCTGTTCGAGGAATTCGAGGAACTGCACGGCGACCGCGCCTATGCCGATGATCCCGCGATCGTCGGCGGCATGGCCCGCTTCGACGGGCGGCCGGTGATGATCATCGGCCACCAGAAGGGCCGCCAGACCCGCGACAAGGTGCAGCGCAATTTCGGCATGCCGCGTCCGGAGGGCTATCGCAAGGCCCTGCGCCTGATGGAGATGGCCGAGCGCTTCCGCATGCCGGTGTTCACCTTCATCGACACCCCGGGCGCCTACCCCGGCGTGGGGGCCGAGGAGCGGGGGCAGAGCGAGGCGATCGCGCGCAACCTGCGGGTGATGGCGCGGCTGGACACCCCGATCATCGCCACGGTGATCGGCGAGGGTGGCTCCGGCGGTGCGCTGGCGATCGGCGTGGGCGACGCGACGCTCATGCTGCAGTACTCGACATATTCGGTGATCTCGCCGGAAGGCTGCGCCTCCATCCTGTGGAAGAGCTCGGAGAAGGCCGCCGAGGCCGCCGAGGCGCTGGGGATCACCTCCGGGCGGCTGAAGGACCTGGGGCTGATCGACCGGGTGATCGATGAACCCCTGGGCGGCGCCCACCGTGATCCGGAGACCATGGCGGAGCATCTGCGTGCGGCGCTGGCCGAGACCCTGGGCGGGCTGGAGCGGCTGGACCCGGGCAAGCGCCTGGAGCGGCGTTACCGCCGGCTGATGGACTACGGTGCCTTCCAGGAAGCCGGCGCCTGATCCCGTTGACGTCGCGCTGCGGCGGTTCCTCGAGGAGTGTCCCGCGGGCGGCCCGCTGCGCGTCGCCTTCAGCGGCGGTCGCGATTCCAGCGTCCTGCTGCATGCCCTGACCGCGACCTGTCGAGCTGTCGGGCATCCCGATCCCGAAGCCTGGCACGTGGACCACGGGTTGCACGCGCAGTCCGCGGCCCAGGCGGAACACTGCCGTGCGGTGGCGCATTCGCTGGGTCTGCATTTCGAGCACCGCGCGGTCGGTCCCCTCGAGACCCGCGCGGACGGGGTGGAGGCCGCGGCCCGGCACGCCCGCTATGCGCTGCTGCGCGAGGGCCTGGGGCCGACCGGGGTGGTGGTCACCGCGCATCATGCCGGGGATCAGGCCGAGACCTTCCTGCTCGCGGCCCTGCGCGGCAGCGGTCCGCTGGGCCTGCGTGGCATGCCCCCGTGGCGCCGCGAAGGCGAGGGCTGGCTGGCGCGCCCGCTGCTGGACGTGGCGGATGCAGCCGTGGCGACGCGGGCGCGGCGCGAGGGGCTGACCTGGATGGAGGACCCCACCAACGCCGATCCGGGGTTCGACCGCAACTTCCTGCGCCGCGAGATCCTGCCCCGGCTCAATGAACGGTTTGCGGCCTCGGCCGGGCTGGCGCGGGCCGCGCGCTGGCAGGCCGGGGTGGCCGACGGGGAGGACGCCGATCTCGCGCGCCACCTGGCGGGCGCCGGGGCCGGTGAGTGCCTGCCGCTGTCCGTCCTGCGGCCGCTGGAACCGGGACGCCGGAGCGCCCTCCTGCGTCACTGGATCCGGGAACACGGCCTGCGCCCGCCGGGCCACAGGCGGCTGGCGGAATTCCTGCGTCAGGCGCAGGCGGCCGGCGAGGATCGCCAGCCGCGGCTGGACTGGGACGAGGGCTGCCTGCGGCGCTACCGCGATGCGCTGTATCTGGATCCGCCGGAGACGGAGCCCGCGTCGCCCATCCCGTGGCCGGCCGGCCAGCAGCGGCTGCGTCTGCCCGATGGCCGGGTGCTGACCCGCGAGCATCCGGCGTTCGCCGATCCGCTGCTGGCCGGGGCGGTGGAGGTGGTGTTCCGGCAGGGTGGTGAACGGGTGCCGGCGGGCGGCCGGCACCGGCGGCTGAAGTCGCTGATGCAGGAGCGCGGGATTCCGCCATGGCGGCGTGCGCGCATCCCGCTGCTGCGCCCGCCGGGGGGCGAGGTGCGTGCCGTGCTGTGGCCGCGCGGACCGGATGACGGCGGCCCCCCGTGAGCTGCGTCGCAGGTTCGGGCCGAGGCGCCGCAGCCCCGCCATGACGGGCCCGCAGGCGCCCCGCGGGGCGCGTTCGCGATTGAGCGAAAACGGGGGGTCTGGTACCCTTTGCGGGCATTTTGACCCCCGTCGGTCCCGGCCAGGTTTCCCGCATGACGCGATTCGTGTTTATCACCGGAGGCGTGGTTTCGTCTCTGGGCAAAGGTATTGCATCCGCCTCTCTGGGGGCGATCCTCGAGGCGCGTGGCCTGAAGGTCACGCTGATGAAGCTGGACCCCTACATCAACGTCGATCCGGGGACCATGAGTCCGTTCCAGCATGGCGAGGTGTTCGTCACCCATGACGGGGCCGAGACCGACCTGGATCTCGGGCACTACGAGCGCTTCGTGCGCATCCGCACCTCGCGGCACAACAATTTCACCACCGGCCAGATCTACGAGAACGTGATCCGCAAGGAGCGCCGCGGCGACTATCTGGGCGGCACGGTGCAGGTCATTCCGCACATCACCGACGAGATCAAGCGCTCGATCCGCGAAGGGGCGGATGACGCCGACATCGCACTGATCGAGATCGGCGGCACGGTGGGCGACATCGAGTCCCTGCCGTTCCTCGAGGCGATCCGCCAGATGGGCGTGGAGCTGGGGCGCGACAACGCGCTGTTCATGCACCTGACCCTGGTCCCCTATATCGACGCCGCCGGCGAGATCAAGACCAAGCCGACCCAGCATTCGGTCAAGGAACTGCGTTCCATCGGCATCCAGCCGGACATCCTGCTGTGCCGCTCGAGTCAGGCGATCCCCGAAGGGGAACGGCGCAAGATGGCGCTGTTCACCAACGTCGAGGAAAAGGCGGTCATCTCTGCGGTGGACGTCGACAACATTTACAAGATCCCGCTGTGGCTGCATTCGCAGAAGCTCGACGAGATCGTGCTGCGCAAGCTGCACATCGAGGATCTGCCGGTCGCCGACCTGTCCGACTGGAAGCACGTGGTCAACGCCATGGAGTTCCCCGAGTCGGAGGTTACGGTCGGCATGGTCGGCAAGTACGTCGAGCTGACCGAGTCGTACAAGTCGGTCAACGAGGCCCTGACCCATGCGGGCATCGAGGTCGGCACCCGGGTGCGCATCCGCTACCTGGATTCGGAAAAGCTGGAGGGCGACACCCCCGAGGCACGCGCGGAGCTTGAAGGGCTGGATGCGATCCTGGTGCCGGGCGGCTTTGGCGAACGCGGCGTCGAGGGCAAGATCGAGGCGGTACGCCATGCGCGCGAGGAGGGCATCCCGTATCTGGGCATCTGCCTCGGCATGCAGGTGGCGGTGATCGAATACGCCCGCAACGTGGCCGGCCTCAACGGGGCACATTCCACCGAGTTCGCGCCCGATACTCCGCATCCGGTGATCGCGCTGATCACCGAATGGCAGGACCGCGAGGGGCGGATCGAACATCGCGATGCCGAAAGCGATCTGGGCGGCACCATGCGTCTGGGTGCGCAGACCGCCTGCCTGACCGAGGGCTCGCGCATCGCCGCGGCCTACGGCACCAGTCGCATCGAGGAGCGCCACCGCCACCGTTACGAATTCAACAACGCCTACCGCGCGCGTCTGGAGCAGGCCGGGCTGGTGATCTCCGGGCTGTCCGAGTCCGGGGAACTGGTGGAGGCGGTGGAGCTTCCGGAACATCCGTGGTTCGTCGGCTGTCAGTTCCACCCCGAGTTCACCTCTACGCCGCGCGACGGACACCCGCTGTTCGCCGGCTTCGTCCGTGCGGCGCGGGACTACCAGAACGAGCGCGCGCCGGATGTGGGCGCGGCGCTGACCGATTGACGGGAGGCAGGTTGATGGAACTGTGCGGTTTCTCCGTGGGCCTGGACCGGCCGTTCTTCCTGATCGCCGGTCCCTGCGTGATCGAATCGGAGGCCATGGCCGAGGAAACCGCGGGGCAGCTCGCCGAGCTCACGCGCGAGCTGGGGATTCCGTTCATCTACAAGTCGTCCTTCGACAAGGCCAACCGGTCCTCCACCCGCAGCTATCGCGGCCCGGGCATGGAGGAGGGGCTGCGTATCCTCGAATCGGTGCGCGAGCGCATGGGCGTGCCGGTGCTGACCGACGTGCACGAGGACACCCCGCTGGCGGAGGTTGCCGCGGTGGTGGACGTGCTGCAGACCCCGGCGTTTTTGTGCCGCCAGACCAATTTCATCCAGAACGTGGCCCGTCAGGGGCTCCCGGTGAACATCAAGAAGGGCCAGTTCATGGCCCCCTGGGACATGGGCAACGTGGTGGACAAGGCGCGCGAGGCCGGCAACGAGTCGGTGATGGTCTGCGAGCGCGGGGTGTCCTTCGGCTACAACACCCTGATCTCCGACATGCGCGGCCTGGCCGACATGCGCCGCACCGGCGCCCCGGTGGTGTTCGACGCCACCCACTCGGTGCAGCAGCCGGGCGGGCAGGGTGCCAGCTCCGGCGGGCAGCGCGAATACGTGCCGGTGCTGGCCCGTGCGGCCGTGGCCAGCGGTATCTCCGGGCTGTTCATGGAGACCCACCCCGATCCGGCGAACGCGCTGTCGGATGGTCCCAATGCCTGGCCGCTGCCGCGCATGCGCGAGCTGCTGGAAACCCTGAAGGCGCTGGACGAGGCGACCAAGTCGCGTCCGCTGGCGGAAGCCGAATACGGCCTGGGCTGACCCCGGGCTGACCCCGGGGGCGGCCGGCCCCGAATCGAACGAGTCAAGGAGAGAGTACGAGCATGTCCCAGATTGCCGAGATCCACGCGCGCGAGATCATCGATTCCCGCGGCAACCCGACGGTGGAAGCCGACGTCGTCCTGGCCTCCGGTGCGACCGGGCGGGCGTCGGTGCCGTCGGGGGCTTCCACCGGGGCGCGCGAGGCCCTGGAACTGCGCGACGCCGCGGCCCGTTACGGCGGCAAGGGCGTGGAGAAGGCGGTGGGTCACGTGAACGGCGAGATCCGTGACACCCTGCGCGGCATGGAGGCCGACCAGACCGCGGTCGACCAGCGCATGCTGGAGCTGGACGGTACCGAGAACAAGTCGCGCCTGGGCGCCAACGCCCTGCTGGCGGTGTCCATGGCCGTGGCCCATGCCCGCGCGGCCGATGCCGAGCGCCCGCTGTTCGAGACGGTCGGCGGGCCGGATGCGCATCTGCTGCCGGTGCCGATGATGAACATCGTCAACGGCGGTGAGCATGCCGACAACAGCGTCGACATGCAGGAGTTCATGATCCTGCCGGTGGGTGCCCCCAGCGTGCGCGAAGCGGTGCGCTACGGCGCCGAGGTCTTTCACGCACTGAAGAAGGTGCTCAACCAGCGCGGCCTGGGCACCGGCGTGGGCGACGAGGGCGGGTTCGCGCCCAACCTGGAGTCCAACTCGGCCGCGGTGGAGACCATCCTCGAAGCGATCCATCAGGCCGGGTTCAAGGCCGGGCGCGACATCTGGCTGGGCCTCGACTGCGCTGCCTCCGAGTTCTACCGCGATGGCCGCTACCACCTGGATTCCGAGGGCAAGTCGTTCAATGCCGAGGAATTCTGCGACTACCTCGCGCACTGGGTCGATCAGTACCCCATCCTCAGCATCGAGGATGCGCTGGCCGAGGACGACTGGGAGGGCTGGAAGATCCTGACCGAGCGTCTGGGCGAGCGCGTGCAGCTGGTGGGCGACGACCTGTTCGTGACCAACACGCAGATCCTGCGCGAGGGCATCGACCGCGGCGTGGCCAACTCCATCCTGATCAAGCTGAACCAGATCGGCACCGTGACCGAGACCCTGCAGGCGATCGAGATGGCGCGCGAGGCGGGTTACACCTCGGTGATCTCGCACCGTTCGGGCGAGACCGAGGACGTGACCATCGCCGATCTGGCGGTGGCCACCGGCGCCGGGCAGATCAAGACCGGCTCGCTGTCGCGCTCCGATCGCGTGGCCAAGTACAACCAGCTCATGCGGATCGAGGAGCATCTTGGCGGGCAGGCCCGCTACCCGGGCATGGACGCCTTCCGGGTCCGGCCCTGACCCCGGGGAACCGGGGTGTCCCGGCCGGAGGCCTGAGCGATGCGCTGGCTGCTGCCGGGCGGTCTGTTGCTGCTCGTGCTGGCGCTGCAGTGGCCGTTGTGGTTCGGCGAGGGCGGCTGGCCGGATGTCCGCGAACTGCGCAGCGAGACCGCCATGCAGGAAGCGGAAAATCAGCGCCTGCGCGAACGCAACCGGGCGCTGGAGGCCGAGGTCCGCGATCTGCGCGAGGGCTCCGCGGCGGTGGAAGAACGCGCCCGGCGCGACCTGGGCATGATTCGCGAGGACGAGACCTTTTTCTTCATCGTGGATGAAGAAGACGAAGCCCCGGGCGAAGTCCCGGGGCTGATGCCCGAGGACGCGTCCACCGGGGCCGCGCCGGAGCGTTTCGAGGAGGACACGACGATCGTGGAGGATCCGTTCGATGAGTGATGCCGACTCCCCCGAAGGTTCGGGAGTCTTCTGGGCGCTGATCCCCGCAGCCGGGATTGGTCGTCGCATGGGGACGGATCGTCCCAAACAGTTCCTCACCCTGGGGCCGCGCAGCGTGCTGGCCCATACCCTGTCGATCTTTCTGGAGCATCCGCGGATTCGCGGCGTGATCCTGGTGCTGGGCCCGGACGTGGATCCGGACGCGCTCGACCTGCCGCTGGCCGGCGGGCGGCTGTTCCGCGTGGCCGGCGGCGACGAGCGGGCCGACTCCGTGCAGAACGGCCTGGATTTCCTCGAGGAACGCGCCGGTCCCGAGGACTGGGTGCTGGTGCACGATGCCGCGCGCCCGTGCCTGCCGCCGGACGATCTCGACCGCATGCTGGACGAGCTGCGCGACGATCCCGTGGGGGGAGTGCTGGCGGCCCCGTCCACCGATACCATCAAGTGGGCGGACGCCGACGGTCGGGTGGAATCCACGCTCGATCGCGAGCGGGTGTGGCGGGCCCTGACCCCGCAGATGTTCCGCCTGGGTACGCTGCGCGACGTCAACGCCCGCGCGCGTGCCGCCGGACACCCGGTGACCGACGAGGCCAGCGCGATCGAATGGGCGGGACTGCGGCCGCGCCTGGTGGAGGGCTCGCTGATGAACATCAAGATCACCCGTGCCGAAGACCTCGAACTGGCCCGTCTATACTTGCTGGAACAGGGACGACTCGACGGAGGGTACCGAGGATGACGGCGTTGCGTGTGGGCCAGGGTTTCGATGTACACGCCTATGAGGCGGGGGATCACGTGGTGGTCGGCGGGGTGCGGATCCCGTTCGATTACGGCGTGCGCGCCCACTCCGACGGTGACGTGCTGCTGCACGCGCTGTGCGATGCCCTGCTGGGGGCGGCCGGTCTGGGCGACATCGGCCGCCACTTTCCCGACAGCGATCCGGCGTTCTCCGGTGCCGACAGCCGCGACCTGCTGGAAGAGACCCTGCGCCGGGTGCGCGCGGCGGGCTGGGTGCCGGTGAACATCGACGCCACCATCATCGCCCAGCGTCCGCGCATGGGCCCGCACGTGGACACCATGCGCGCCAACATCGCCGCGGATACCGGGTTGCCGGCGGACGCGGTCAACGTGAAGGCCACCACCACCGAGCGGCTGGGCTATACCGGCCGCGAGGAGGGCCTCGCCGCGCAGACCGTGGTGCTGCTGCAGACCCCGGGAGACGGGGAGGTCGCATGAGCGACGGCGTGGTGCGCGGGGTGCACCACGTGAGCGTGGTGGTGTCGGATCCGGAGCGTGCGGCCACGTTCTACGGCGATCTGCTCGGACTGGCGCCGTTGCCGCGTCCCGATCTCGGGTTCCCCGGGCGCTGGTTCGATCTGGGTGACGGGCGCGCCCTGCATCTGCTGGGGGTGCCCAACCCGGACCCGGTGGAGCGCGGGGTCGCCGGTGGCCGCGACCGCCATCTGGCCCTGGTGGTGGACGGTCTGGAGACCCTGCTGGGCCGCCTGGAGGCGGCGGGCTTCCCCGCGCAGCGCAGCCGTTCCGGGCGTCCCGCGGCCTTCGTGCGCGATCCGGACGGGAACACCGTCGAATTCGTCGCAGCCGGCGAATGACCCTGTCCGCACCCGCATTCCCTAACCGCCGGTAGCGGGCATGAACTGGGACGACGCCGACACCCCGCGCCCCGCGGCCCGTAACCTGCGGGTCCTGATGCCGCTGCTCGCATTCCTGCGGCCGTACCGGCGGCGCATCGTGTTCGGGCTGGTGGCGCTGGTGGTGGGCTCGGGGGCGATCCTGGCCTTCGGCGGGGTGCTGCGCCTGCTGGTGGATGCCGGCCTGGGTCCCGAGGACCCCGCCGGGCTCAACCGCGCGCTGGTGCTGCTGCTGCTGGTGGTGACGGTGATGGCCATCGGCGTCGGTGCGCGCATCTATCTGGTGACCTGGCTGGGCGAGCGGGTGGTAGCGGACCTGCGCCGCGCGGTTTTCGCCAATGTGATCCGGCTGGATCCGGCGTTTTTCGAGCAGACCCGTACCGGCGAGGTGATCTCGCGCCTGACGGCCGACGCGACGCTGATCCAGACCGTGGTCGGCACGACCCTGACCATTGCCGCGCGCAACCTGCTGCTGATCGTCGGCGGGCTGGTCCTGATGTTCCTGTCCAGCCCGGCGCTGGCGGCCCTGCTGGTGGCCGGCCTGCCGGCGGTGGCCGTGCCGGTGTGGCTGCTCGGCCGGCGGGTGCGGCGGCTGTCGCGCCGGACCCAGGACCGGGTCGCGGACGTGGGCGCGCGCACCGACGAGACCCTGTACGCGATCGAGACGGTGCAGGCCCACGGCCAGGAAGACGCCGAACGCGGTCGGCATGCCTCGGCGGTGGAAGCCGCCTTCGGCATGGCCACGCGCCGGGCCGCCACCGGCGCTCTGCTGGCCGCCGCGGTGATGCTCTTGATGTTCGGCCTGATCGCCGGTGTCCTCTGGATCGGTGGCCACCGCGTGCTGGACGGGGTGATGACCCCGGGCGAGCTGGCCGCGTTCCTGTTCTATGCGGCCCTGGTGGCGGGGTCGATCGCCGCGCTCAGCGAGGTGACCAACGAACTGCTGCGGGCGGCCGGGGCCGCGGAGCGCCTGCTGGAGCTCGCGCAGGTCCGTTCCGGCCCGCCCTGGCCACGGCACCCCGAAGACCTGGCGGAACCGGTGCGCGGCGAGATCGCGCTGGAGGACGTGGTTTTCGCCTATCCGACGCGCCCGCAGCCGCCGGCACTGGACGGTGTCTCTCTGCGGGTGCGCCCGGGCGCGTCGGTGGCGCTGGTGGGACCGTCGGGTTCCGGCAAGTCGACCCTGTTCCGGCTGCTGCTGCGCTTTCATGACCCGGACGCCGGACGCGTCCTGTTCGACGGGCACGACCTGCGTCGCCTGCGGCCGGATGAACTGCGCCGGCACATCGCGGTGGTGCCGCAGGAACCGGTGCTGTTCTCCGGCACCGTGCGCGAAAACGTGGCCTACGGCGTGCCGGATGCATCCGACGCGTCGCTGCAGGCGGCCGCGGAGGCGGCGCATGCGCGGGGGTTCATCGAGGCGCTGCCGGAGGGCTGGGACACCGCGCTGGGCGAGCGCGGCGTGCGCCTGTCGGGCGGTCAGCGGGCGCGTCTGGCGCTGGCCCGCGCCCTGCTGCGCGAGCCGGCCGTGCTGCTGCTGGACGAGGCCACCAGCGCGCTGGACGCCGAAAGCGAACGCGAGGTGCAGGCGGCGCTGGCCGGGGTGCGTGGTCGCTGTACGGTGCTGACCATCGCCCACCGGCTGGCCACCGTGCAGTCGGCGGACCGGATCGTGGTGCTCGACGGCGGACTCGTGGTGGGCGAGGGCACGCACGCCGAACTGATGGCGCAGGGCGGGCTGTATGCGCGGCTGGCGGCTTTGCAGTTTGCGGATGCGGACGCGCTCGCCTGAAACTCGGGGTGAGGGGGATTAAGCGGGAGGAGATCATGGCCAACGGATACATCCTCGCCCTGGACCAGGGCACCACCAGCTGCCGGGCGATCCTGTTCGATCTGGAGGGCGGCATCGCCGGGGTCGCGCAGAAGGAGTTCGCCCAGTCCTACCCGCACTCCGGCTGGGTGGAGCACGACGCGATGGAGATCTGGGGCACCCAGATCGGCGTGGCGCGCGAGGCGCTGGAGCGCAATGGCATCAAGCCCGCGCAACTGGCGGCCATCGGCATCACCAACCAGCGCGAGACCACGCTGGTGTGGGATCGTCACAGCGGCCGCCCGATCCATCCGGCCATCGTGTGGCAGGACCGGCGCACCGCGGATCTCTGCGACCGCCTGCGCGACGAGGGTCTGGAAGGCCATATCCGCGCGACCACCGGGCTGCTGCCGGACGCCTATTTCTCCGGTACCAAGATCCGCTGGATCCTCGATCACGTGGACGGCGCGCGCGAGAAGGCCCGCAACGGCGACCTTCTGTTCGGCACCATGGACAGCTGGCTGGTGTGGAACCTGACGCGCGGCGAGCGCCATGTCACCGACGTGACCAACGCCTCGCGCACTATGCTGTTCGACATCCATTGCCTGCAGTGGGACGACACCCTGCTGGAAGCGCTGGACATCCCGCGCGCCATGCTGCCCGAGGTGGTGTCCTCCAGCGAGGTCCTGGGCCACACGGGCGCGGAGATGTTCGGCGGCGCGCGGGTGCCGGTGGCCGGAATGGCCGGGGACCAGCACGCGGCCCTGTTCGGCCAGGCCTGTTTCGAGCCGGGCATGGCCAAGAACACCTACGGCACCGGCTGTTTCCTGCTGATGAACACCGGCACCCGCCCGGTGACCTCGGAACACGGCCTGCTGACCACCATCGCCTGGGGCCTGGATGGCCAGGTGGAATATGCACTGGAGGGCTCCATCTTCATCGCCGGGGCCGCCGTGCAGTGGCTGCGCGACGAGATGCACCTGATCGATACGGCCGAGGATTCGGAATACTACGCGGGCAAGGTGGCGGATGCCGGCGGGGTCTACGTGGTGCCGGCCTTCGCCGGGCTGGGGGCGCCGTACTGGGATCCGCATGCGCGCGGGGCGATCTTCGGTCTGACCCGGGGCACGCGCAAGGAGCACGTGACGCGTGCGACGCTGGATGCCCTGGCCTACCAGACCCGCGACGTGATCGAGGCGATGCAGGCCGATTCCGGTCTGGCGCTCAAGACCCTGCGCGTGGACGGCGGTGCGGTGGCCAACGAGCTGATGGTCCAGTTCCAGGCCGACCAGCTCGGGGTACGCGTGGAACGCCCGGCCATCACCGAGAGCACCGCACTGGGTGCCGCCGGCCTGGCCGGTCTGGCCACCGGCCTGTGGAGCCGTGACGACCTGCGCGCATTCAGCCGCATCGAACGCGTGTTCGAGCCGCAGCTGGACGCCGCCACCCGCGACCGCCAGTACCACGGCTGGAAGGAAGCCGTGCGCCGCTGCATGAACTGGGAACGTGACGCGCGGGGGTAGGCCCGCGTCGCCATTTACGCGAGAGGTGACCTGGTGACCTATGAGGATCAAGGACCTGATTGACGAAGCCGAGGCACTCCCGGTTGAGGAGCGTGCGCTGGTGGTCGATTCGCTTCTGCGCAGTCTCAATCCCCCCTGAATTCACAGAATAACTGCAACGCCTGAACCCGGTGTTTTTCGAACGAAGGCGAACTGCCCGAGATGGTCTTCGTTCAGGAAGAGGAACGCCGCGACGTCTATCGGCAGGATGTTCTCTCGGGGCTGCTTGGAATGGTGCGGAAATGAACAAGTTATCCAAAGACGATGAGTTGGCTCTAGCGGCGCTGCGCCGGGCGGTAGCCAACGCCCTGGAGCGCAAACGTCGGCTGGGTCACTACGCGGTCGTCTGGCGCGATGGCCAGACGGTCCGGCTGTCCCCGGAGCAGATTGGCAGCGCGGAGGAGTATGTATCGGAGGCCTCCGCCCCGCCATCCGCTGTACGAGAGCCGGGGCCGGATGATTGATCTGCCCCCGCGCTCACGCAATGAGGCACTGGCATCCATCAGGCATGAAATGCACGCGATACAAAGGGGCGATATGGGAAAGTCAGGTCACAATGGTAACGGCTCCGGGACCCCGCCCATCGATGATATCCGCCGGGCGGTGGAGCAGATGATGAACACGGGCCAGGCTCCCAGCCGGGAAGCAGTGGAGCAGATCCTCACCGAGGAAATGGCGGCGTTCGAGGCCGAAGCCGTTGATGACTTCCATGGCCTCAACAGCGATCAGATGCATCGATTGCTCTACCACCCCTTCGACTCGCCGGAGCTGGTCACCTTCGGCGACGGGCTCCGGGAACGGCCCGATTCTCCCGCCTTCCGGCTACTGGAGGTGATTGCCGAGGCGTGCCGGGGCAACGGGATCAAGCTCACACCCAAGGGCAATCTGCCCCGCGCCATCGTGAGCGAGGCCCGGGAGGCCCTGGACGAGAGCGGTTTCGCCTATCGACGCTCCTTCTATCCCGGCAAGATCCGTAACGAGGAGGATCTGGACGAGCTGCATACCCTGCGGATCGTCGCCGACATCGGCCGTTTCACCCGCAAGTACCGGGGGCGCCTGAAGCTGGTGCGTGCGGTGGAGAAGCAGTTCGACACCGGTGACTGGGCCGGGCTGTTTACGCGACTGCTGCGGGTTTACTGCCAGGAATTCAACTGGGCCTACCGCGACGGCTATCCCGAACTCGCGATCGTGCAGATGAGCTTCCTCTTCACGCTTTACCTGCTCCATGTGCACGGCCACGAACCCCGACCGGTGAGCTGGTACGAAGAGCAATTCCTCAACGCCTTCCCCATGGCCGAAGACGAGGTGAACGAGCAACCCCCATACTGGGATCAGGATCCCGCGACGTATGCGGAGCGCCAGGCAAAAAAGGCCTGGTCGCTGCGTTCCATCGAACGTTTCGCTTGCTTCTTCGGGCTGGTGACACTCGAGACTGACCCCGAAACGCGCGATCCCCTGGCACCGCTGGGAGACTACCGGGTCCGGGCGCTGCCCTTACTCGATCAGGTGATCGGCTGGAAGCTGTAGATGGGCTGAGATTCAAGCGGATGTGGTCGCAGAGCGGGTCATGCGGCGGTTTCGGGGCGTTCGCCCCGGACCCTGCCGGTTCGCGTGCGAGTACGCTCCCGTCATCGCGAGTCGCGCAGCGACGTGGCGACCTGCATCCGCAGCCACCTGTTCCTGCGTGCAGCCAGTTTCGGACGATTGCCGCGTTGCCTGCGGCTCCTCGCAATGACGGGGGCGAGGGCTTCGTCTTCGCCGGACTGGCCACCGGCCTGTGGAGCCGCGATGACCTGCGCGCATTCAGCCGCATCGAACGCGTGTTCGAGCCGCAGATGGACGCCGCCACCCGCGACCGCCAGTACCACGGCTGGAAGGAAGCCGTGCGCCGCTGCATGAACTGGGAACGCGACGCGCGGGGGTAGGCCCGCGTTGCGGAGTATTCCGGTGTAGTACCGTCCGGTGCCGGAGCCTCGCGGGCGGTTGATGTACGCGTGACCCCGACGGAGCCGGGAAGGCGGTCGGGCGCCGCGCCCCGGTGTCAGTCGATGCTGGCGGGGCGGGCGGCGAGGCGGCCGGACTGGTAGTCGGAGATGGCCTGCTGGATCTCGGCGTCGCTGTTCATCACGAACGGGCCGTAGTGGGCGATGGGTTCTTCCAGCGGACGGCCCTTGAACAGCAGGACGCGGCTGTCCTGGCGGGCGATCAGGTGGATCATGGTGTGGCCGTGCCAGACGCCCAGTTCGCCGGCGTTCAGGCCGGTGAGCGCGCCCTCGAAGACGTAGCCCAGCACGCGCTCGTCCAGCTGCACGGCCAGTGACAGGCGATAGCCGGCCGGCAGGCTCAGATCCGCCATGCCCGCGCCTTCGCCGATCTGGCCGAGCGGGCCCTCGGTGTCGCCGGCGCTGGTCTGCCAGGAGCCGGCCACGGCCTTGAAGTCCAGCGGGGCGTCTTCCTCCGGCAGGTGGCGCATGGCGTCGGTGCCGACGTCGCGATAGCGCGGGGGTTCCATCTTGCGCGCGGCCGGCAGGTTCACCCACAGCTGGAAGCCGTGCAGCCCTTCCGGCTCGGGATGCAGGGTCTCGGAATGGATCACGCCGCGGCCGGCGCTCATCCATTGCGCGCCGCCGGCCTGCACCTGTCCTTCGTTGCCCATGGAATCGCGATGGCTGACGCCGCCGCGCACCAGATAGGTGAGGGTCTCGAAGCCGCGATGCGGATGGTCGGGAAAGCCGCCCACGTCTTCGTCGCCGGGGGCGGTCTTCAGCTCGTCCAGCATCAGGAACGGGTCGAGGCCGCCGCCGAAGTCATGGATGCGGCGGATCTTCACGCCCGCGCCGTCCTGCGTCGGGTGCGAGTGGCGGATGCTGTCCGGTGGCGTGGGGTTCATGGCGTTCTCCTTCGCGTCGAGTCTGCACCATACCGACCGCAAAACGAAAAGAAAATTGCATGGTCCGATCCGGCGCGATATTGCCGGTCAGGGGAGCTGCCACGCGTCGGCGAAGGCCTCCAGGCTCTCGATGAAGTCGGGCTCGTGTTCGCGCCGATGCATGGTCAGGTGCAGCACGATGGCCGATTCGTCGGGCGGGTGGCCGGTGGTCAGGGTCCAGGCCACGCCGTTGGGGCACTCCGGCAGGCTGAAGCGCACGCCGCCGTGGACGAGCTCGCGGTTCACGCGGAACTCGCCCCACAGGCAATAGATGACGCCCTGGTCGGCCCCCTGGTCCTCGACCAGGTTGTCGATCAGTTCGCAGGCTGTTGGCAGGGCGGGCACCGTCAGGCGTTGCTGGAGGGTGGCGGGGTCGGTGGTACCGGTCAGGATGCGGTGAAACTCCATGGGCTACTCCACGCGGGGCAGGAATACCGGGTGGCCGTCCACCTCGCCGACGCTGAGGGCCTGGTTGTACAGCCGTTCCAGGGCGGCGGGCACCAGCATGGTGCGGGTGGGGCCCCAGCAGGCGCCGCCGTCGGGGAACATCAGCAGGAGGTGGTCGCAGAAGCGGGCGGCCAGATTGACGTCGTGCAGGGCCATCACCGCAGCGCGGCGTTCACCGCCGGCGATTTCGCGCACGCGCTGCAGGACGCTGACCTGGTGGTGCAGGTCGAGCTGGCTGGTGGGTTCGTCCAGCAGCAGGACCTGCGGGTCCTGGGTCAGTACGGTGGCGAGGGCCAGACGCTGGCGTTCGCCGCCGGACAGGGTATCCACCTGCCGGCCCTCCATGCCGTCGAGATCCACGGTGGCCAGCGCGGCGCGGGCGGCGTCGACGTCCTCGCGGGTCTCGATGTCCCAGGGGCGCAGGTACGGGTGGCGGCCGATCAGCGCGGTTTCGAGGACGGTGGCAGGGAAGCCGTCGTGGTGGTTCTGGAACACCAGGCCCAGGCGTCGCGCCAGATCCGGCCGCGACAGGCTGCCCAGGGGCTGCCCGGTCAGTTCGATCCCGCCGGCGCGTGCCGGGCGCAGGCGGGCAAGGGTGTGCAGCAGCGTGCTCTTGCCGGCGCCATTGGGCCCGAGGATGCCCCAGCACTGGCCGGGATTCACGGTCAGGTGCAGCGGCGAGGAGTCGGCCCGTTCGGGGATGTCGATCACCAGATCGCGGGTGGCCAGCAGGGTGTCCGCCGTGGGGGCCTCGTGCACGCTGAGGGCCGCGGCGGAGACATCGGCGTGGGCGTCGCTGCGGGTGTCGGCGCGGCTCATCTCAGCGGCTCCGGTACAGCAGGAACAGGAACACCGGCACGCCCAGCATCGCGGTGATCACGCCGACCGGCAGTTGCTCCGGGGCGATGATGGTGCGCGCGAGGGTATCCGCCAGGGTCAGCAGGATGCCGCCGGCCAGCGCCGAGGCGGGCAGGATCACCCGCTGGTCGTTGCCGAACACCAGACGCAGCATGTGCGGCACGATCAGGCCGACGAAGCCCACTGCGCCCACCTGGGTGACCGCGGTCGCGGTGATCAGCGACGCGGCGATGTAGATCGACCATTCGACCGGGCGCACCGACACGCCCAGCGAGGCGGCCTGCATCGGGCCGCGCGCGAGGACGTTCAGGGTGCGGCCCAGCGGCATGGCCGCCAGCACCACGAACACCAGCACGCCCCAGGCCGGGCCCGGATGGCGGGCATGCGAGACGTCGCCCATCAGCCAGTAGAGCATGCCCGGCAGCTCCGCGGTGGGGCTGACGGCCAGCAGGAAGCTGATCAGCGCGCCCCAGCCGGCGGCGACCACCACCCCGGTCAGGAGCAGGCGGGTGGCGGTCCAGGATCCGGTGCCATGTGCCAGGCCGAACACGATGAGCGTGGAGAGCATGGCCCCGGCAAAGGCCGCGGCGGATACCGAGAACATCGACAGCCCGGCGAGCATGGCCAGCAGTGCGCCCACCGAGGCGCCGCCGGAGAGGCCCAGTACGTAAGGATCGGCCAGCGGGTTGCGCAGCAGCACCTGCATCAGCGCGCCGGCCACGCCCAGCAGCCCGCCCGCGGCGAACGCGGCCAGCGCGCGTGGCAGGCGCAGTTCGGTGATCAGCGTGGCGTGCAGCGCCGAGGCCTCGCCGGTGAGCACCCGCGGGAGCTCGCCGAGCGGGATGGCCACGCTGCCCCAGGCCAGGGCCACCACCAGCGACAGCAGCGAGGCGGGCAGCAGCACGCCCGCCGCCAGCAGGAAGGATCGGGTCACGGGGGCTTACGGCGATTCGGGACGCCGGTCGCGGGCGATCTGCAGCTCCTCGCACATGAGGGCGGTGCCCTCGGCGATGCGCGGGGTGTGGCGCTGCAGCAGCGACGGCGGCAGGAAGAACAGGTTGTCGCGGCGCACCGCGAGCATGTTGCCCCACTCGCGCCAGGCCTCGACCCAGGCGGGGTTGTCCTCGCCCATGCCGCCACCGATGATGACCTCGGGGTCGGCGTGGATCACCGCTTCGCGGTCCATGCGGGGTACCAGGCGGTCGAGGTGGCCGAACACGTTCTCGCCGCCGCAGACCTCGATGGCCTCCGCGATCAGGTGTTCGTTGTTCACCGTCATCAGTGGCTGGTCCCAGACCTGATAGAACAGCGGGACCGGGTCGCGATCCGCGTATTCGGCGCGCAGGGCCTCGATCTCCTGCAGGAAGCGCTGGGCCTCGGCGCGGCCCTGTTCCGCGGTGCCGGCCAGTTCGGCCATGCGCTCCATGCTGGAAGCCACGCCGTCGAACCCGCGCGGTTCGGAGGTGTAGACGGTCAGGCCCAGTTCGCGCAGGCGTTCGATGTGCGAGCGCGAGTTGCCGCTGTCCCAGGCCACCACGAGGTCGGGTTCCTTGGCGAGGATGCGTTCCAGGTCGAGACTGGTGTAGCCCCCGACCCGGGGGATGTCCGCGGCCGGTTCGGGGTAGTCGCTGTGGTCGGTCGCGCCGATCACGCGGTCGCCGGCGCCGATCGCGAACAGCACCTCGGTGATGTGCGGGGCCAGGCTCACGATCCGCTCGGCCGGGGCGTCCAGCCGGACTTCCCGATCCGTGTCGTCGATCACGGAAATGGGGTCGTTGTCGGCGGCGTGGCCGGACGGGCTCAGCAGCAGGGCACTCGCCGCGAGCAGGGCCGGCAACAGGTTCGAACGATATGACATGCGCAGTGGTTCCTGGATTTCCGATTCCGGGGGCTGGCGCGGACGGTGCTTCTGCGGCAGCAAGCCGCAACCGGCGGTATGCCGCGCCTGCAAGGACGCAACATCATAACAGGAGTGTCACGGCCCCCGCGGGAGAGCCCGCCCGCGGCAGGGCCGTGTGTGACCGGGTGCACTGGAGAGGGCGGGTGCGAACGCGTATCATCCTGCCTTCCCGTCCGGCCATGCGCCGGATCCTCGCGACACCCTTGCACCCATCTCGCCCGCTGCCGGGAGACGTCTTCGCATGTCCCGCAACACCCCGTTATCCGCCGAACCTTCCAGCCCTTTCCCGGCCGCCCCGGAGTCGGGTTTTCCGCCGGAAGAAGCCGCCGCGGTCTACCGCGCGATCAACGAGCGCCGCGACATGCGGCATTTCCGTGCCGGCACCGTGGTGGACCCGGAGGTGCTGGGGCGCCTGCTGGAGGCGGCGCATCGTGCCCCCAGCGTCGGCTACATGCAGCCCTGGCGCTTCGTAAGGGTGGCCGATCCGGCGCTGCGCGAACGCATCCACGGCCATGTGGCCGCCGAACACGAGCGCACCGCCGAAGCCTGCGGCGAGCGCGGTGCCGAGGTCCAGCGGCTGAAGCTGGAGGGCATCCGCGACGCCGGGGAGATCCTGGTGGTCGCCCTGACCGACGGGCGCGAACGCTACGTGCTGGGCCGGCGCACCCTGCCGGAGATGGACCTGTGTTCGGCCGCCTGCGCGATCCAGAACCTGTGGCTGGCGGCGCGCGCCGAGGGCCTGGGCATGGGCTGGGTGTCGCTGTTCGAGCCGGAATGGCTGGCGCGCACCCTGGAGATGCCGGAGGGGGCCCACCCGATCGCGATCCTGTGCCTGGGCGAGGTAGAGGCGTTCTACGACGAGCCGATGCTGGAGACCGAGGGCTGGGACACCCGGCGTCCGCTGGAAGAACTGGTGTTCGAGGACCGCTGGGGGCAATCGGCTTCGACGCCCGTGTCCCATTCGCAGGACGACCCCCCGCAGGACGCATCCCGGGACGTTTCCCGAAACAGGAGTGTCTCATGACCGCCTTTCTCGTCCTGCTGGGCGCGCTGACCCTGGACCGGCTGTTCGGCGACCCCCGGCGCTTCCATCCGCTGGCCGGCTTCGGCCGCCTCGCGCAGGGGCTGGAACGGCGCTTCCACGCGGACAGCCGGCTGCGCGGGGCCCTGTTGCTGATGGTGCTGGTGCTGCCCTGGGTGGTGCTGGCGGCCTGGGCCGCCAGCCTCGCCTGGGGCTGGATCGTCAGCCTGCTGGTACTGGTGCTGGCACTGGGCTGGCGCTCGCTGGACGAACACGCCGAGCGGGTGGCGGTGGCGCTGGAGCAGGACGACCTTGAAGGCGCGCGCGCCGGAACCGGCATGCTGGTGTCGCGCGCGACCGACGAGATGGATGCCGACGGGGTCAGCCGCGCGACCGTGGAATCGGTGCTGGAGAACGGCAACGACGCCCTGTTCGCCACGGTGTTCTGGTTCCTGGTGGCCGGCGCGCCGGGGGTGGTCGCCTATCGGCTGGTGAACACCCTGGATGCGATGTGGGGCTATCGCACGCCGCGCCACCGCGATTTCGGCTGGGCCGCCGCGCGGCTGGACGACGTGCTCAACTATATCCCCGCGCGCCTGACCGCGCTGGCCTATGCCGCCGCCGGGCGCATGGGCAGTGCGCTGCGCTGCTGGCGCGAACAGGCCGCCGCGTGGAAGAGCCCCAACGCCGGGCCGGTGATGGCCGCCGGCGCGGGCGCGCTGGGCGTGCGGCTGGGCGGCTATGCGTATTATCACGGCCGGCGCGAATGGCGGCCGTCGCTGGGGCCCGAGCCGGTACCGGACATGGCCCCGGAGATGGCCCCGGAGACAGCATCGGAAGATGGCGCCGTAGCCGGGGCCGCGCGCATCCGCCGCGCGATGGCACTGGTGGACCGCGCGCTGGCGCTGTGGATGGCGGTAATCGTGATCGGGGTGTCGTTCGTTGTCCTCGCCTGACGTCCGGTCCGGATCCCGGGACGGCGCGACCCCGGAGTCGCGCCATGGCGGGGGCGTGCGCGCGGCGGCCCGGCGCTGGGGGCATGCGGTCGAGGACTGGCTGGACCTCTCCACCGGCATCAACCCGCGGGGCTGGCCGGTGCCGCCGCTGCCGCCTCAGGCCTGGACCCGGCTGCCGGAAGCGGATGACGGGCTGGAGGCGGCGGCCGCCGCGTATTACGGCAGCAATGCCCTGCTGCCGCTGCCCGGGTCCCAGGCCGCGATCCAGGCCCTGCCGGCGCTGTGGGGCGAGGGCACCGGCCGCGAGCAGGCCTGCGTCGGCGTGCTGCACCCCGGTTACAACGAACACGCCCGCGCCTGGAGCGCCTGCGGCCACGCCGTGCAGCCGGTGGAGCCCGAGGCCGGCGCCATCGAGGCCGTGCTGGACGCGCTCGACGTGCTGGTGCTGATCCATCCCAACAACCCCACCGGCACGCGCTTCGAGCCCGCGCAGCTGCGCGAGTGGCACGCGCGGCTGGCGCGGCGCGGCGGCTGGCTGGTGGTGGACGAGGCGTTCGTCGACAGCGAGCCGCAGCTGAGCCTGGTGCCGGAGGGCCCGCGTGACGGGCTGGTGGTGCTGCGCTCGCTGGGTAAGTTCTTCGGCCTGGCCGGGGCCCGGGTCGGGTTCGTGTTCGCGCCGGAAGCGCTGCGCCGGGCGCTGAGCGCGCGCCTGGGGCCGTGGAGCGTGCCGGGGCCGTCGCGGCAGGTTGCGGCCGGGGCGCTGGCGGATCATGGCTGGCAGTCGGCGCGGCGCATGCAGCTGGCGGGCGAGGGCCAACGCCTGGCGGCCCTGCTGCGCGCGCACGGACTCGCCCCGGGTGGCGGTACCGCGCTGTTCCAGTGGGTGCGCAGCGCACGCGCCGAAGAGATCCAGGACCGGCTGGCGCGCGCGGCGATCCTGGTGCGGCGCTTCGACGAGCCGGCCAGCCTGCGCTTCGGGCTGCCCGGTGACGAGGCGGGCTGGCGGCGCCTGGAGGCCGCGCTTACGGAGCTGAGTGATGACTGATACCGGCGGCACGCTGATGGTCCAGGGCACCACCTCGGATGCCGGCAAGAGCGTGCTGGTGGCCGGGCTGGGGCGCGTGCTGCGCCGGCGCGGCATCGCGGTGGCGCCGTTCAAGCCGCAGAACATGGCGCTCAACAGCGCGGTGACCGCACAGGGCGGCGAGATCGGGCGGGCCCAGGCCCTGCAGGCCGCGGCCTGCGGGCTGGAGCCACATACCGACTTCAACCCGGTGCTGCTCAAGCCCTCCAGCGATCGCGGTGCGCAGGTGATCGTCAACGGCCGCGCGGTGGAGGAGCTGGACGCGCGCGCCTACCATGACTACAAGCCGGTGGCGCGCGAGGCGGTGCTGGCGGCCCACGGGCGTCTGACGGCCCAATATGACTCGGTGCTGGTGGAAGGGGCCGGCTCGCCCGCGGAGATCAACCTGCGCGCGGGTGACATCGCCAACATGGGGTTCGCCGAGGCGGTGGACTGCCCGGTGATCCTGGTCGCGGACATCGATCGCGGCGGGGTGTTCGCGCATCTGGTGGGCACGCTCGCGCTGCTGGCGGAAAGCGAACGGGCGCGGGTGGCCGGCTTCGTGATCAACCGCTTTCGTGGCGATCCGGCGCTGCTGCAGTCCGGGCTGGGCTGGCTGGAGGCCGAGACCGGCAAGCCGGTGCTGGGCGTGCTGCCGTATCTGTCCGGGCTGCAGCTGGATGCCGAGGACGCGCTGCTGCGCGAGGCGGCCCCGGCGAGTGACGCGTGGGCGAGCGGCGGGGACGAGCCCCTGCGGGTGGTGGTGCCGGCGCTGCCGCGTATCTCCAACCACACGGATTTCGACCCGCTGCGCCTGCACCCCGGGGTGTCGCTGCGCTTCGCCGGGCCGGGGGAGCGGCTGCAGCCGGCGGATCTGGTGCTCCTGCCGGGGTCCAAGGCGGTGCGCGACGACCTCGCCTGGCTGCGCGAACAGGGCTTCGAGCGCGAACTGATGCGCCACCTGCGCTACGGTGGCCGGGTGCTGGGGATCTGCGGCGGCTACCAGATGCTGGGGCGCGCGGTACACGACCCGGAAGGCGTCGAGGGCACCCCGGGCTCCTCGATCGGGCTGGGCCTGCTGGACGTGGAGACCACGCTGCGCCCGGCCAAGCAGCTGCGGCAGGTGACCGGCAAGGGCGTGATGGAGCGGGCGGCGCCGGTGCGCGGCTACGAGATCCACGCCGGGCACACCGCCGGGGCGGACTGCGAGCGCCCGGTGCTGCAACTGGCCGCGGGGCCGGACGGCGCGCGTTCGACGGACGACGCAGTGGCCGGCACCTACGTGCACGGGGTGTTCGACGAGCCGGCCGCCGCCGGGGCATTGCTGGCCTGGGCCGGGCTGGACGCGGACGGCGCCGCCGTGGATCTGGACGCGCTGCGCGAGGCGAGCCTGGAGCGTCTGGCCGACGCACTGGAGGAACACATGGACATCGACCGACTGCTGGACCTGTTGCACGTGCCACAAGGGGGCACCCGGTCATGAGAACCCTGATCCTGGGCGGCGTCCGTTCGGGCAAGAGCCGCATGGCGGAACAGCTGGCGCTGGGTTCCGGCCAGCCGGTGACCTACGTGGCCACCGCGCGCGCCGACGACGACGAGATGCTGCGGCGGGTGGAACAGCACCGCCGCCGCCGTCCGGCCGGCTGGGACCTGATCGAGGCCGGGGACGATCTGGCCGTGCGGCTGCAGGAGGCCGCAGCGCCGGATCGCTGCCTGCTGATCGACTGCCTGACCCTGTGGCTGACCCAGCTGCTGTGCACCGAAGACGAGGCGCACATCGAGCGCGAGCGCGAGGCGCTGGTCGCCACGCTGCCGACCCTGCCGGGTAGCATCATCGCGGTGAGCAACGAGACCGGGCTGGGGATCGTGCCGCTGGATGCGTTGTCGCGGCGCTTCGCCGACGAGGCCGGCGCGCTGCACCAGCGCCTGGCCGCCGATCTCGACCGCGTGGTGCTGACCGTGGCCGGGCTGCCGCACGTGCTCAAGGGCCCGGTGGTGAACGCCTGATGACCGCATCGACCCGCGAGGAACCCGCGTGACCGAAGACTGTGACTGGCTGAACGTCCCCGCCGCGCCCCTGGATGCCGGGGCGGCCGCGCGTGCCCGCGCCCGGCAGGAACGCCTGACCAAGCCGCCGGGTTCGCTGGGCCGTCTGGAGACCCTGGCCGAGCGCCTGGCCGCGCTGCAGGGCCGCGAGTGCCCGAACCCGCCGCACCCGTGGATCACCGTGTTCGCCGGCGACCATGGCGTGGTCGCCGAAGGCATCTCGCGCTTTCCGCAGGCGGTGACCGGGCAGATGGTCGCCAACTTCGCCGCCGGCGGGGCGGCCATCGCCGTGCTCGCGCGCAGCCTGGACGCGGGGCTGGAGATCATCGACCTGGGCACGCTGCCCGGCGGTCCCGAGCCCGAGGGCGTGATCCGCGCCGGGCTGGGCCCGGGCACCGCCAACTTCGCGCGCGAGCCGGCGATGACCCCGGCGCAGCTGGAGCGCGCGCTGAACACCGGACGCCAGGCGGCCGAACGGGCGTGCCAGGGCGGGGCGGGGCTGTTCATCGGCGGCGAGATGGGCATCGGCAACACTACTGCCGCGGCGGCCGTGGCCTGCGGTGTGCTGGGGGCCTCGCCGGACGCGCTGGCGGGCCCGGGTACCGGGCTGGACCCGGCCGGGGTGCGGCACAAGGCCGAGGTGATCGAGCGCGCGCTGGCCCTGCACGCCGAGGCCGGGGATTCGGCGCTGGAGTGGCTGCGGCGGGTCGGGGGCTTCGAGATCGCCGGGCTGACCGGCGCGTTCCTGGCCAGCGCGCAGATCGGCCAGCCGGTGCTGGTGGACGGCTTCATCGCCAGCACCGCGGCACTGGTGGCGACGCGGCTGTGCCCGGGGGCGGGGGACTGGTTCTTCTACGCCCATCGTTCCGCCGAGCCCGGCCACGACCGTGTGCTGGAGGCGCTGGGTGCGCAGCCGCTGCTGGATCTGGGCATGCGCCTGGGTGAGGGCAGTGGCGCGGCGACCGCGGTGCCGCTGCTGCGCATGGCCTGCGAGCTGCACGCCGGCATGGCAACCTTCGACGAGGCCGGGGTGGCGGACGACGAGTCCGGAGCGGGCGCGTGAGTACGGGGGCGTCCGCCAGCGACGGGGCGCGGGTCGGGCTGCTGCGCCACGGCGAGACCACCGGCGAGGGTTTCTGCGGCGCCGGCAGCGACGTGCCGCTGACCGCGCGCGGCCAGGCGGCGATGGAGGGTGAACTGGCACGCCGGCGCCCACCCGGTCTGGACTCCGGGGAACCGGCCTGGGACCGCATCGTGACCTCGCCGCTGCGGCGCTGTCAGGGGCCGGCCTCGGCCTGGGCCCAGCGCTGGGACGTGCCGCTGGTGGTGGAACCGCGCCTGAAAGAGCTGCACTTCGGCACCTGGGAGGGCCGCAGCGCCGCCGCGCTGATGGAGACCGATGCCGACGCGCTGGGCCGCTTCTGGCAGGACCCGGAAGGCTGCCCGCCGCCCGGGGGCGAGGCGCTGGGCGCGTTCCGCGGGCGCGTGCTGGCCGGCTGGCGCGAGAGCGTGGCCACGCCCGGCACCGCGCGCACGCTGGTGGTGACCCACGGCGGCGTCATCCGCGTACTGCGCGCGCACTTCGAGGGCATCCCGCTGGCCGAACTGCTGAGCATCGAGGCCCCGCTGGCGGTGCTGCACTGGGTCGATCCCGCGCGGGTGCAGGCATGAGCCGGCCGGCCACGCTCGTCCCGCTGTGGCTGGCGCTGGTGTTCCTCACCCGGGTGCCGCTGCCGGCGCGCCTGCTGCCGGAGGCCCCGCGCCCGGAGGACGCCGGTCGCTCGCTGCTGTTCTACCCGCTGGTGGGGCTGGTGCTGGGCCTGCTGCTGGCCGCCGGCGGCCTGCTGCTGGGCCTGCTGCCGGGCGCCGAACCGCTGTTGCTCGCCGCGCTGGTACTGGCCGGCTGGGTGGCGATCACCGGCGCGCTGCATCTGGACGGGCTGGCCGACACGGTGGATGCCCGCGTGGGCAGTCACGGCGACCCCGAACGCGCCCGCACCATCATGAAGGACCCGACCTCCGGCCCCATCGCGGTGGCCACCGTGATGCTGGTGCTGCTGGTCAAGTTCGCCGCGCTGGTGCCGCTGGTGGCCGCCGCGCAGTGGCTGGCACTGGTGATCGCCGTGGTCCTCGGCCGCGCCGCGCTGGTGCTGCTGTTCCGCCTCGCCGATTACCTCAATCCCGCCGGCCTGGGCGCCGACATGGCGGCGAACCTGCCCGAACGGGCTGCCGCCGGAGTGCTGGTGGCCACCGCCATCGCCGTGGTCATCCTCGGCGTGGCCGGCGGCCTGCCCGGCGCCATCATCGCCCTGATCCTCACCGGCGCCACCGTGGTCGCCCTGGCCGCGTTCTTCCGCCGCTGGCTCGGCGGCTTCACCGGCGACCCCGCCGGCGCCACCCTCGAGACCGTCGAGGCCGTGGCCCTGGTGGTGATGGCCCTGACCCTCACCGCGTAGGGCCTCGCAGGCGGCCAGCCTCTGGCCGATTACAGCGGCCATCCCCCGGGCCCGATCGGCCGGAGGGCCGGCCTCCTGCCGGGGGGCACGGGTTCAACCGTAGGAGGCCAGCCCCCTGGCCGATCCTGCGCTCCGTTCCGTTCAGGCGTCGAACAGCATGGGTCGCGCCTGCTTTTCCGCTTCGTGCAGGCGACGGCCGAGGAACGGGAAATTGTTCATTGAGACGAGCTGGGCGTGGGCCAGCAGCAGGCCGCCGGCGTCATTCAGGGCTTCAAGCATGGGGCCGCGCAGCCCGGCGAGTGCCTTCTGGTCGACGCCATACAGCCCCTGCGGCTGCAGTGTTTCCCCGTGGAGCGTGATGTCCGGCGCCCACGGGCCGAGGACGCCGGCGACTTCCAGGGACTGGGCCGCAATGCGGGCCGCCATGCGCTCTTCTTCCAGCCAGCGCAGGGCTTTGAGGAGGCGGGTCGTCAATTCAGTCGCCTCTCCGTTTTCCACCAGCGGCCTGGAGCCTCCGGGGTGCACCATTCCGCAGGAAGCATCATAGGCCAGTTCCGGTTCGGCGCCGTTGCCCAGACCCGTTAGCGTAAAAGGATACAGTCGCAGCGCGGAAGGCGTGTAACCCGCATGCCAGCGGCCCTCTTCATCGACCAGCAGGTTGTCATTCTCCTCCACGCCCATGACCGCTACGACCCGGAAAGCTCCCTGTTCGCCATCACGCACCAGGGCCAGCGGCATGGCCGCCGCCGCTTCCAGGCATTCGGACATCCCGATTTCCACCCGTTCGTGACCACGGGCAAAAGCGAAACCCGGCTCCCATTCAATACCCAGGGTCTCTCCGCCCCGGGATAGCGGCATGATGCTTCGGTACATGACGATTCCTTGATCACTGGTTGTTGGACGCGTGAGTCGCGAGCGTTACCGGTTCGTGTGTCCGGCGAAGGCCACCCTGCGATATGATCCCGGCAAGACTAGCACGGGGGGTGGATGCGTGGCTCGGAAAAAACGCAATAAGAAAGCGCCGGTTACGGTCCAGGCTGCATGCCGGCATCTGGACGCGGGGGAGACGGAGCGGGCCGAACGCGAGCTCGCAGGCCTGACCGGACAGGATCGGCAGGGGGAGGTATGGCGAGCCCTGACAATGGCCCGCGAGCGCCTGGGCATGGACTCGGCGCTGGATACGGCCCGCAAGGCCGTGGAGCGAGGAGGTACCACCGATGATCTGAAGCGCCTGTTTCGTATTGCCCGCGCGCGCAAGGACGCACGGTCGATGGTTCTGGCCGCGGATGCGTTGTCGGAAAGAGAGCCCGAGGCGGAAGCGTGGCGCAATGCACGGATGCTTGCGCGCGTGCTTGGTCGGGACATCGACGGGGCGCATTCTGTTGTGACGGAAAATCTCGAGCGGAACCCGGACAACGCGACGCTGAAACTGCAAAAGGCAGCGCTGCAGGGCATGAAAGGGGACCGCGAGGGTGCCCTGGAAACCGCCCTCGAGGCCCTCGAAGCAAGGGGGTACTCCACCGTCCAGCGTGAACCGGACAAGCCTCACGTACTGTTGCTGAGAGCCATGAGTGGCACTCCGCCACGCATTCGGCCCAGCACGGGCCAGATGGTGTTCGAGACGGGCAATGACTTGAACTCTCACCTGGGCCAGGCCGGGTTCTCGACGACCGAAATCTTCATGGAAACCTTGCAGCGTCGGCCCGAGTTGATGGATGAGGTGCCCGCCGCTGATGTCGTGCTGTGTTCCATCACCGACGCTGACAAGTCACCCGAAGAACTGGAAACCGCGTGTCGGCTGCTGGAACGCCTGGACCTTCCGGTAGTTAACCATCCGCGCACTATCCTGGATACCCGTCGGGATTCGAACGCCCGCCGGTTTGCCGACATGCCGGGAATCCGCTTTCCGAAGACCGTGGCCGTCCCGGTTCAGGGCGTTTCCGACCCCGTGGGTGCCGTCGAACAGGCCATGGAATCCAGTGGTATCCGGTATCCCATCATCGTCCGTTCGGCCGGCCTGCAGACCGGGCGCTGGATGTATCGGATCGAAAACCGTCGGGAACTGCGCCGCATGCAGGTGACGGACCGTGTGCGCGAGCTCTATTTGATCGAATGGCTGGATACTCGTGATCCGGCCACGGGCCTCTTCCGGAAATTTCGGGCCTTCCTGATCGGTGATGAACTGCATCCAGCGCATGCCTATTTCACGCCGGAGTGGAGCGTGCATGGTGACTCGGCGGCGGACATGCTCCGTCAGCGGCCGGACCTTTACGAGAGGGCCCGGGCGTTCCTCGGAAATCCCGAGGGGGAATTGTCGAACGACGGATGGGACGCGCTTCACCAGGCTCTGAAAAAGACCGGACTGGATATCTGTGGTGTCGATTGCGCTCCGGACTCGGAGGGCAACATCGTTATCTTCGAGGCCAATGCGGCGATGCAGATCGCGCCCCATGTTCGGGAAGGGATGGATTTCCAGCGAACACACGGTGAGGGCAACGCCGAACGTTCCGTCGAGCTGATCGCCGAGCGTGCCGAGAAAAAACCAAAGCCCACCAACGCTGCGCCTTCGTCACTGCACCACTTGCCCTGGTACATTCGCCGCCTTGAAGCAGAGCCGAATGACTTTACCGGCTCTGCTCTGTTTCAGGCGCAGCGATATATCGATGAAGAGATCATCGAGGCACGGGCGCGGGAGCTCGGTCTGGAAACCCGTCAGTTGCTCCCACGCGTGATGCAGGTTCTCTCCGATGACGGGAAGACGCTGGAAATTAATGTACAGACACCGCAGCTGTCAGCATTCAAGAAAGCCGCCGACTGGGACAAGAGCGTTGTACGCAAAGTGCTCGAACGCGCGGGCCTTCCGGTCGCTCGTGGTGGTGTCTTCAATGACCTGGGCTCCGCTTTGGCTGATTTCGCGACCCGGTCGGGCCCGGTTGTCGTTAAGCCCGTGTCGGCGAACGTATCACGGGGCGTTACCGTCAACGTTCGCACGGAAACCGAATTCTCCAGCGCATGGTCCCGGGCCGCTGAAGTATGCAGCGATGTACTGGTCGAAGATTTCTTTGATGGACACGAACTTCGTATCCTGATCATCGGTGGCAAGGCGGTTGCGACCATCATGCGCCTGCCCGCATCGGTTGTCGGTAACGGGCAGGATTCCATCCGCAAGCTTGTCGAACAGAAAAACCGGCTGCGCCAGCGCAACCCGTTGACCGCAAAACATCCGATCCGCGACTGGCCCGCACTGGAGCGTACCGGGAGGTCGCCGGATGATGTTCCGAAAGACGGAGAGTGGGTAATTCTCGGAGAATTCAACAATATCGGGAATGGGGCACAATACCTGGCTCTTACCAGCGAAGTGTCACCGGCGATCCTGAACGTGGCGGAGCGGGCGGCCGCCGAAATTCCGCCTACGCGTTTCTGCGGAGTGGACCTGCTTGTCCGCGACCCCGGTGGCGATGCCACACCGGATAATCTGGTCATTACGGAAACCAACGCGAATCCGGCGATCGCCATGCATCATTTTCCCTATTCGGGGCCATCTTTCGATGCGGGCGGGCATTTCTTCGAGTTCGGGTTTCGGTTTCTTGCGCGGACTGGTAGACCCGGTCCGGTGGAGGGAGAGGTTCCATCGTGCAGGCCTGCATCGAGTACTTCGGCTCCCGAAGAAATGGCCCCTTCCTCGCATACGCCATTGATTGAGGCCGCCCGAGAAGCGGGCTTCGCGGTGGATGAACTAACCTCCATGTTGTGGAGGATTGATACACCCGACGGGTGGAAAGGCTTCCTCTCGGCGATGAGCGATGAGGTGACCGAGGAGGCGAGGAGGGCTTCGGGTGACATTGTTCTGCGCGACCGGCTACTGAGCGAGGCTGGCCTACCTGTGCCGCCGCGACCGGCGTTTTCCGTGTCCGATGTTTCAGAAATCCTCCATCATTGTAGAAATCTGGGCGCGGCGGTACGTTTGCGAAGCAAAACCGGGCGTGTTGAGGCGCGAATACCCCGGGCCCGGCTGGGTGATCGGTTGCCAGTCATGCTTCAGAGAATGGAGCAGCATTCGGTGAAGGACGTGGTTATCGAGGCGCTAATTCACCCCATACGTCTTCATTGCCTGGTGGCCGGGCCCCGAATGATTGCCGTCAGAGCCCTCGAGGGTTGCTCTGAGGCCGTGCCGGGATCGAAGTTTCCGGAGGGCCTGGTCGAAGCCGCTTCCCGGGCTCGGCACGCGTTACTGGGAGCGCCCTGGGCGTCAGTCCTTATTGGCCTCGAGACGCTGGATCGGCCTGTGAGCCAGCAGAATTGGCAGATAGAGGATGTGGGTGTGAGCCCGGACATACGTTCATTTGTCGATAATCGCGAGGAGCTCATGGAATTGGCAAATGCCCTGCTCGCGGCAGGAGCGAGGCTAGAAGTTACGCCCGTGCTTTCAGAGTGAACGCGTTTGGGGTAATGACGACGGTTGTTAGTCGCGTGTAGGAGCAATGAGATTGAGTTCTCAGGAGATTAGAAATGCCTTCGTTGAAGCGTAGGCGGTCACGCTGGGGGCGTGCGGTGTTGATGGCTGCCGGGTGTGGAACGCGTATCCAAGCCCATATCGGAGAATATCCGAAAAGCGCTCTGGAAGTTGGTGGTGAACCGTTGATCCGGCGCACAGTGAAGCAGCTACTCGAACGGAAGTTGGCCGTCACGGTCGTTCTCGGTTATCGCCGGGAAATAGTGGCTCAGGCTCTCTCGGGCTTGCCGGTAGAAGTGGTATACAACCCTTTTTATAATATAACTAACAGTATTGTCTCGTTGTGGTTCGCCAGGCATGTGCTACACGAATCTCCGCTGCTACTGATTAATGGTGATGTGTACATGGATTCTTCGATTCTCGATATGGCGCTCGCTGACAAGCGTACTCCAGTTATGTTCGCTGATCCGCGACGGGTCGAGAAGGGGGATTTTTTTTTGGGAGTTGATGAGCGCCGTCTCCTGCGCGTCTATGGGAAGGGTCTTCCAGTGGCACAACGGACCGCGGAATACATCGGTCTTGCTAAACTGGAAGTCGGAAGCTTGCCTCAATTTCGGCAACGTTTGCAGTTGCTTGTGGAGAAGCAGAACCATGATGCGTGGTGGGAGCAGGTTCTCTACAGCCTGACCGACGAAGGTGGTGAGGTTTATGTTGGTGAGATTGGTGATCGGTTCTGGTCGGAGATTGACGAACCGGAGGATTACGAGCGTTTGCAAAGGGTTTGTACCATCCCCGAGGCGGTAGATTTGGGAGGCCGCGAATGGTGAAACTGGATCGCTCCCGGCAGCACGCACGACTTCTGATTATGCTCGAGAGGGTGGCCGAGGCACTTGAGTATGGCGGGGTGGGCTATGTGATAAGCCACGGCACGCTGCTTGGGGCGGTCCGGCATGGAGGGTTCATTCCATGGGATGATGATGTAGATCTGCATGTTGCTGCCGAAGACATGGTTCTGGCGTTGACGGTTCTCGAGGAGCGCCTGCCTGCTGAATTTCGAGTCATGCATCAGCGACGGTGCGGTGTGCCTTGGGATGTGGATATTCGGGTGGTGGATCAGCGTACCCGTTTGGAGGGGACGAATAGCAGGGAGCGAATGGGGCTGTACATTGATCTACTCGAGATGCCGCGTATCGGGAGCTGGGGCAGAGCGTGGTACGGTGTGATGAAGGCGGTTCGCAATCAGTCTCGGCGTTTGTCGGCCGGCAGAAAATGTTCGGGTCCGTTGTGTATGTCGTTAAGGGGGATTGGTAAAGGGGCGGAATTGGGGGCATGGCTTAGTCGGGGTTTTCCCGGCGCAAAGCGGCGTGTGGTCAACGACCGCTTGGTCGGCGGAAAACACCCTGAATCAGCTATATTCCCTGCGGTACACCTCCCGTTCGAGAGTCTGAGTCTGCCGGCTCCGCAGGACTATGACCGTGTGCTCCGGGATCTCTATGGCAACTACCAAAAGTTGCCAGCAGTCAATCAACGCAAATCGCATTACGCAGGGGTCTATTGGGACGATGAAGGAGCTTCCTCGTGAAGCTGTTCACGCTTGGTCCCGTGGAAATGGATCCACAGACTCTTGCGGTCGGCGCCGAGCCGCTCCCTTATTTCCGCACCATGGAATTTTCGGAGCGAATGTACCGTCTAGGCGAGCGGCTTCGAATTCTTTGTGGCGCGAATCCGAAGGGGTCGCGGATTGCAATGCTCACGGGCTCCGGAACGGCTGCGATGGAGGCAGCTGTAAGCGGGATACTTGGGGAGCAGGATCGGGTACTGATTATTAATGGTGGCACGTTCGGGGCGCGGTTCGAGGCTCTTTGCCAACATCATGGCATCGCTTATTCGGCCATCAGACTGTCTTTTGGCGAGGAGCTGACGGAACGCCATTTGGAAGATGCAGCCGATACACGACACACAGCCCTTCTAGTCAATGTGCACGAGACTGGAACGGGGCAGTATTATCCAATCGAGATGCTATCGCGTCATTGTCAGCGTCATGGTTTGCTTCTAATAGTTGATGCCATTAGTTCGCTGGTTGCGGATCCCTTTGATATGGAGGGATGGGGTGTGGATGTGGCCCTTTTTAGCTCGCATAAGGGTCTCGCCGCGGCGCCAGGAATGGCGTTCGTGGTGATCGAGGAAAAAACGTACCGGGAACGTGTGGCGGGGAGGGTTGGCCCGATTTTTTACCTCGACCTTGAGAACCACATCTTGGACCAAGAGAGAGGGCAGTCTCCTTTCACGCCGGCGATCTCCGTCGCGTTGCAGGTGGAGGAGAAGCTTGAGCGGATTGAGGCGCATGGGGTTTTGGCCTACGTTGCACGCTGCGCTCGGCTTGCAGAGGGATTCCGGAGTGGGGTTCGGACGATGACTCGCTTTGAATTGCCAACGTATCCACTGTCGAATGCGCAAACTCCGCTGTTGTGTCCAGAAGGGGATGCGCAGTCGGTGTTCGAAAAACTTCGTAGCCGAGGTTTTCTGGTCAATCCGAGCGGGGGGTACCGCGCTAACGACCTGTTGCGTGTGGGGCACATTGGAGCTTTAGATGAGGCGGATCATGAAGACCTGCTGCGTGTGCTGACCGAACTCTAGGTAAATGACAGCGGTTCTGTTTCTTGGTGGAAGGGGGGTGAAGGGGAGGGTTTTCGTCTAGCAGTATCTTTAAATTTGCCGGGACAAAGACACCGCTTTCTCGCACACATGGGCAAGTTTTTTTTCTTCTATATCGAGGAACCGCGTTTCCATGATACCTGAACTGTTGCAGGAAGTGAGTATGCGCGCGCCAATGCTGACACGCAAGGCCGCACCGAGGCCGGCTCCCAGGGGCACGGGCTGGCCGACGTGACAGGCGCGGCGGGCGAGATCGGCCGGCAGGTCCTTCCCGGCCACATGACGAGTCAGGTCCTGGTTCAGTAGTCGGTACAGAACGTTCGACTGGTCGGTCGACAGAGGGTCCCCGTTGGGACCGAGGACGCGGAACGGAAGGAGGGTTGTGCGGCTGGAGAGCTCCGGGCCCCGCCCGTGGTTGCGGTCGGCCGAACGTTGGTGGGGCGTGGTTATGGGCTGAAGTTCAGGGTGTTGCCCCAGGATACGGTCCATGCGCTGCCCGAAATCGTCGAGCAGGCGGAGTCGCTCGGAACGCGGGATGGCGAAGTAGCGGCTCATTTCTTCAAGTGCGGCGATCCAGCGTAGCCGCATTCCGATATCCGCGGGCGCCGGAAGCGGCGGGGCGGTGGCGGCCAGCCAGTCCGGCAGCATGCATCGATCCAGATAATCCGCGAGGCCCGGAGGCAGGCGACGAGCCTTACGTGACCAGCGCTCGATGACGGAACGAGGAAAGAGCGAGGCACCACTGAATGGAGGGCCGGTAAAAAACTTGGAGCCGGTGACGAGCACGATGTGATCCCGGTCCAGGTGTGCCGCGAGATCTTCCGCATCCAGACGCAGCTGACATGCATCGACGATGATCTGCATGGTCTCGCCGAACCGTTGCTGGAGTTCGTCAACGACACCGCTTGATGGGGCCATGGACCCGAGTTTGGACTGGTCCATCAGGTGAAGGAGGACGAAGTATCCGCGCTGGATGGCCCCCGTTACGGTCCTGCGGACTTCTTCGTCCAGGTCCTCCGTGGATTTGCTGTACCCGCGATCGTCCCGGAACGGGATGCCTCGGTAATCGATCTGGGGAAACCCCTCGATGTGCGACCCCTTGTGCACGTTGCGACCGAGTGCAGTGACGCCGTCGAAGTGGTGCCCTGTTACAGAATAGGGTGTGCCGCTACCGGTTTCGTCGCTACCGCAGACAATGCTGATCAGCGGGATTCTTTCCGGGCAGGCAGCCACGGCCGTCGCGTGGAGCTGGGAATCCGTTCCCGAGCTGGACAGCAACACCCCCGGTTGTCGGTCGTGGATCTGCAGCGTGTGTACCAGCAGGTCTGCGAGGTGATGGGTCGTTTCCGCAAGCCGCTGTTCGGACCTGCGCTCGGCTCCGTCGTTGATGAGGCGATTGTGCAGGAGTGATGCCGCTTCGTAGCCGTGTCGAGAGATCGACGTGGCGGTGGAAGAAGCGAAGCTGAAGGCATCTTCGCGTGGCACCGGCGAGCAGCCGTAGCGGTTCAGTCCGGACTCCGGGTTCACGAGAAGTCGGGCATCGCCGCCCAGCGTCAGTTGCTTTGCGGTTGGCTGGAGCAGCCATTGGGGCAGAGCGGTCACGAGCGATCCTGGTCGGCCGGGATGAGCGACGTGGACATTGTTGCACACACGGGATGTCCCGAGGAGCTCTCGGGATGGTCGGTCTCCCGAGCTGCCCTAAAGGTCTTCCCGGGATGGTCGTTAAGGGAATCGAAGGCGGCATGGCGCCGCCCAGGGATTGCCTCAGCCGGCCCGGCCGGCACTCAAGTTCCGGAGGAAGCAAACATGTCTCAGGTCATCAACACCAACGTTCTTTCGCTGAATGCCCAGCGCAATCTGAACCAGACCCAGGGCGATCTCGCCCAGTCGCTGGAACGCCTGTCGTCCGGCCTGCGCATCAACAGCGCCAAGGACGACGCGGCCGGTCTGGCGATCTCGGAGCGGTTCACCACGCAGATCAACGGTCTGAACCAGGCGGTGCGAAATTCGAACGACGGCATCTCGTTCGCGCAGACCGCCGAGGGCGCGCTGGACACCATCGGTGATGCGCTGCAGCGGGCCAGGGAGCTGGCCGTGCAGTCAGCCAACGACACCAATTCGGCCTCGGATCGTCAGGCGATCAACGACGAGGTCCAGCAGCTGATGCAGGAAATCAGTCGTGTGGCCAACTCGGCCGAGTTCAATGGTGGCCGGATCCTCGATGGCACTGTGGAAGACCTGTTCTTCCAGGTGGGGGCGAACCAGGGGCAGACCATTGCCGTGGACGGAGTGGATGCGCGGACCTCGCAGCTGGGCACCACGGAGGTGGTGGGCACCGATGGCCTGACTCAGGAAGAGATCGGAATGATCGATGAACTGACGGACGCGTTTGACGGGCCTTTCGACGATTTGACCATTGACGGCGACAGTTTTGACGCAATTGACGTGCAGCTTTCGGGTGATGCCGGAGAGGAGATTGAAGCAGCGGCGACGCTCGAAGATGCAGTCCGCATGATCAATTCGGCGATTACCGATGCGGCTTCCGCCGGGGACGAGAACGCGAAGAACGTTGCGGACGCTGATCTGCGGGCCTCGCTGCGGGTGACGAACGATGGGAGCACGACCATTGCAATCACCTCCCGGCTGGGTACCGAAGGGCTGGATGTCGATGGAGGAGCTGTGTCGGTCGACGGTGACGCTGTCGATCTGTTCGCCGCATCCGATGCGGAGGACGTCACCCTGAATGATGTGGATGTGGTGACCCGGGAGACCGCTACTCAGGCCATCGGCGCCTTCGATGGCGCCCTGACCAAGGTCAACTCGCTGCGCGCGGAGCTGGGTGCGGTGCAGACGCGTTTCGAGAGCACCATCGCGAATCTGGAGATCGGTTCGGAGAACCTGTCGGATGCGCGCTCGCGGATCCGGGATGCGGACTTCGCGGCAGAGACCGCCGAACTTTCGCGGGCGCAGGTGCTCCAGCAGGCGGGGACCACGGTGTTGTCGCAGGCGAATGCGGTTCCGCAGAACGTGCTGGGTCTGCTGCAGTAAGGCTTCGGTTTCCTCCGGGCCCGCGCTGCGGGCCATCCCTGGGCCCGCCCCGAGTGATCGGGGCGGGCCTTTTTGCGTTTTCGGGGGGCGATGTCGAGGCCGGTGGTCCGGGCGGGTGCGTTTTCGCGCGCGAGCGCGCTCCCACAGGGTATGGCCTGGTTCGGGCGTGGCGTTTTTGCCCCTGCGGCAAGAGAGCGGAAATTTTTTGCCGATCGGGGTTAAAGGTTGCCGGTGGGTGGTCGTTACGGGGGGTGAGAGGCAATTCCGAACCTGTCATTGCTGCCGGAACGGCAATGGCTGGCCGGTCAGCAGAGCGAGCAAAACAAGGAGGGCATCATGTCCCAGGTCATCAACACCAACGTGCTGTCGCTGAACGCGCAGCGTAATCTCAACGAGTCTCAGGGTTCGCTGTCGCAGTCGCTGGAGCGTCTGTCGTCGGGTCTTCGCATCAACAGCGCCAAGGACGACGCGGCGGGTCTGGCGATCTCGGAGCGTTTCACCAGTCAGATCAATGGTCTGGACCAGGCGGTGCGCAACTCGAACGACGGTATCTCGTTTGCGCAGACCGCCGAGGGTGCGCTGGACACCATCGGGGATGCGCTGCAGCGTGCGCGCGAGCTGTCGGTGCAGGCGGCGAACGACACCAATTCGGCGTCGGACCGTCAGGCGATCAACGACGAGGTCCAGCAGCTGATGGAGGAGGTCAGTCGTGTGGCCAACTCGGCCGAGTTCAACGGTGGCTCGGTACTGGATGGCACGGTGGAGGACCTGTTCTTCCAGGTGGGGGCGAACCAGGGGCAGACCATTGCCGTGGACGGTGTGGATGCCCGGACCTCCGAGCTGGGGACCACGGAAGTGGTCGGTGAAGACGGTGTCAGCCAGGAAAATATTGAGGCTGGTTTCAACAGTATCAGCGACGTGACTATTTCCGCGGATGCCTTTGATGACATCAGTGTGGATCTGGGCGATGCCGAAACGCTGGAAGACGCGGTGCGGATGATCAATGCCGAGATCGCGGACGAGGCTGCGGCGGGTGACGACAATGCTGCGGCGGTCGCGGATGCCAACCTGCAGGCGGCCCTGCGGGTGGACAACGAAGGCAATACCACGGTTGCCGTGACCTCGCAGCTGGGCACGGAGAATCTGCAGGTCGATGGTGGGGTGATTGATGTCGACGCCGATGGGGTGGACGACGTCACGATGTTCGACGATACCACCTCGGCGGATGTGACCCTGAACGACATCGACGTCACGACGCGCGAAACGGCGACCCAGGCGATGGGTGCGCTGGATGGTGCGCTGACCGAGGTGAATTCGCTGCGTGCGGAGCTGGGTGCGGTGCAGACGCGTTTCGAGAGCACGATTTCGAACCTGGAGATCGGCTCGGAGAATCTGTCGGATGCGCGTTCGCGGATCCGGGATGCGGACTTTGCCGCGGAGACGGCGGAGCTGACCCGGGCGCAGGTGCTGCAGCAGGCGGGGACCTCGGTGCTGTCGCAGGCGAA
>NZ_KB906474.1:0-171152 GCF_000381405.1 Thioalkalivibrio sp. ALE20 | reverse complement strand
CGGATCCGGGATGCGGACTTTGCCGCGGAGACGGCGGAGCTGACCCGGGCGCAGGTGCTGCAGCAGGCGGGGACCTCGGTGCTGTCGCAGGCGAATGCGGTGCCGCAGAACGTGCTGGGTCTGCTGCAGTAAGGCGGAGGTTTCCTCCGGGCCCGTGTTGCGGGCCATCCCGGGGCCCGTCCCGAGTGATCGGGGTGGGCCTTTTTGCGTTGTGGGGTGATCTCGGGGGCGGTAGTCCGGGCGGGTGCGTTTTCGCGCGCGAGCGCGCTCCCACGGGGTGGCGGGGTTCGGGATATGGGATCCGGCTGTGTGATGGATTGCGGGGATTTTTTGGCGGCGGCAGGTAGTTGCCGCCGGGATCGGCCAGAATCCGGGTAAAGGGATTTGCGGCGCGACATGGTGCGGCGCAGCGGGGCGGAAAAAATTTGCCGCTGGGGCTAAAGGTTCTTGCCCGTCGGCCGTTACCGCCAGCAGGAGCGGAAATGTTTCCGCACGGTTGGCCCCCGTAATGGGGCTGTCATGGCAAGAGGAAAAGACCATGTCGCAAGTCATCAACACCAACATCCTTTCGCTGAATGCCCAGCGGAACCTGAATGTCTCGCAGAACGCCCTGTCGCAGTCGCTGGAGCGTCTGTCATCGGGTCTTCGCATCAACAGTGCGAAGGACGATGCGGCCGGACTGGCCATCTCGGAACGTTTCACCAGCCAGATCAATGGCCTCAATCAGGCGGTGCGCAACTCGAATGACGGCATCTCGTTCGCGCAGACGGCCGAGGGGGCGCTGAACACCATTGGCGACGCGCTGCAGCGTGCGCGCGAGCTCGCGGTGCAGGCGGCGAACGACACCAACTCGGCGTCGGACCGTCAGGCGATCAACGACGAGGTCCAGCAGCTGATGGAGGAGGTCAGCCGTGTGGCCAACTCGGCGGAGTTCAACGGTGGCCGCATCCTGGATGGCACGGTGGAGGACCTGTTCTTCCAGGTAGGGGCAAACCAGGGGCAGACCATCGCAGTGAGTGGCGTGGATGCGCGTACGTCGCAGCTGGGCACGACCGAGGTCGTCGGCGAAGACGGCCTGACGCAGGAACAGATCTCCGAAGGGTTTGAATCGATCAGCGATATCACGATCACGGGCGACGCGTTCGACGCCATCGTGGTGGATCTGGATGGCGCCGAGACGCTGGAGGATGTGGTCCGCCTGGTGAACGCGGAGATCGCCGATGAAGCGGCCGGCGGGGATGACAATGCGGCGGCGGTGGCGGACGCCAACCTGCAGGCCGCCCTGCGGGTGGACAATGAAGGCAACACGACCATCGCGATTACCTCGCAGTTCGGCACCGAAAACCTGGGCGTGACCGGCGGGGACATTGATCTGGACGGAGATGGAGATGGGGATGTCGATCTGTTTGCCGGAGCAACGGCCGAAAACGTAACCCTGAACGACATCGACGTGACGACGCGCGAGACCGCGACGCAGGCGATGGGCGCGCTGGATGGTGCGCTGACCGAGGTGAACTCGCTGCGTGCGGAGCTGGGTGCGGTGCAGACGCGCTTCGAGAGCACCATTTCCAACCTGGAAATCAGCGCGGAAAACCTGTCGGATGCGCGTTCGCGGATCCGGGATGCGGACTTCGCCGCGGAGACGGCGGAGCTGACCCGGGCGCAGGTGCTGCAGCAGGCCGGGATCGCCGTGCTGTCGCAGGCCAATGCGGTGCCGCAGAACGTGCTGGGGCTTCTGCAGTAAACTCTCACTGACCACGACGCTGGAAGGATTCGGGCATGAGGCCCGGGTCCTTCCACGGAGGGCTGCCATATGACGGATATGATCAACAACAGCATGCCGGGCGCCGGGGGCTACACGCCGAATACCCGCTCCGGGGAATCCGGGGGCGGGCGTGCTGACGGGCGCGGTTCGGAAGCTCCGGGGGGTGGCGCTGTCGAGCGGAAGGGAGCTGCCGCCCCGGCGAGCGAGAGCGGGCCGGAACGGCAGGGGTCTTCCGGTAGCGAGAGGCGGGAGGTCGCTGAACCGGTGGAGGCCTCCGACCTCGAGCCGGTGGTCGAATCGATCAACGCCTATCTGCAGAACAGTCAGCGAACCCTGGAGTTCAGTGTGGATGATTCCACCGGGCGCACTGTCATCACGGTGATGGATGGCGAAAGCGACGAGATCATCCGCCAGATCCCGCCGGAGCAGATGCTAGTCCTGGCGGAGCATTTCGAGAACGAACGGGCGCTTGGCGGCACGGGATTTGTCGACAAGGCCTGAGCGGTGCGGGCCGGGCGGCATCGTTCTTGCTGCGTCGAAGGCGTTATTGCGCTGGCCCGGTCCTTGTAGGAGCGCGCTTGCGCGCGAATGTGGATGTGGGGGCCACATGGTGGTCGTTTTCGCGGCTAAAGCCGCTCCTACAGTGACTCTTCTCATTCGAGGATGACCCGCGGGGGCAGGCTTGGGTCCATAATGATTCATCCGCTCAAGTTTTCGGCAGAAGGGCCGTTAACCTGGTCAGAAACGACGGGACACCCGCGCAGCGGGCAGGAAGGTAACGATCATGGCCATCAGTTCTCTCGGTGTCGGTTCCGGGCTGGATCTAAATCAGATCGTGGGCGATCTGGTGAACTCGCAGCGCGCGCCGCGCGAGGCCCGGCTGAACGAACGCGAGGAACGCATCGAGGCGGAGATCTCCGCCTACGGGCAGATCAGCAACACCATGGACGGGATCGGTTCGGCCGTGTCGAGTCTGGCCGAGTTCGAGCCCGAGCAGTCGGTGTCGCTGACGAACGACGATGTGGCCAGTGTGTTCGTCACCGGCGATGCACCGAACGGGGAGTTCGACCTGGAGGTCAATCAGCTGGCCCGGGCGCAGACGGTGGCCTCCGATTCCGGGCTGTTCGAGGAGTCGAGCGACGACGTCGGGTCCGGGACTTTTACCATCCAGGTGGGCGACGGTGATGAGGTGTCCATCGAGGTGGAGGACGGTGACTCCCTGCGTGATCTGCGCAATGCGATCAACGATGCGGATGCGGGCGTGAATGCCTCCATCGTGAACGACGGCGACGGCCCGCGCCTGACGATGACCGCCGAGCGCACCGGTGCGGAGAACACGATCTCGGTGACCGTGGACGGTGATGCGGATCTGCAGCGTCTGGAGAACCAGACCGAGATGGTGCAGGCCCAGGATGCCGAGGCCGTGATCAACGGGATGGCCATCACCAGCCCGAGCAACACGCTGGAGGACACCATCGAGGGCCTGTCCATCGACCTGGAAGCTGAAGGTTCCACGCGGGTCTCGATCAGCGAAGACCGAGGCGCACTGCGCAATCAGCTGGAGTCGTTCGTCGAGGCCTACAACAGCATGATCGGTGAGGTCCGGGAACTGACGAGTTACGACGTCGAGGAAGACGAGGCCTCGGTGCTGACCGGGGATTCCACCGTGCGCAGTGCACGCAGCCGCCTGAGCAATGCGTTGATCGAACGCTCGTCGGTAGAAGGCATCAACAACCAGACCTTCGCGGATCTCGGCATCACGACTCAGCGTGACGGGACGCTGCAGTTCGATACCCAGCGGTTCGATGATGCGATGGAGCGTGAGGGCTTCGACGACATCGCCGCGGCGGTGCGCGACCTGGCCGGCGGGGTGGACGATACCCTCGAGAGCATTACCGGGCGCGAGGGTCTGTTCCAGGTCCGCCAGGACGGGTTGCAGAACGAGCAGTCGCGGGTGGATGACCAGCGTGAACGGCTGGATGACCGGATCGAACGGCTGGAGGCCCGCCTGGTGCGCCAGTTCTCCAGCATGGATACGGCCGTGGCCCAGATGCAGCAGACAGGGGATTACCTGCAGCAGCAGCTGGCCGGTATGGGACAGTAACAGAACGATCCATCGATGATTGGCAGGCGGTGCCGCAAAGGTGCCGTCCGGTTTCCGAACGGAGGCGAGCATGTACGGCATGAACACGAGAAAGAACGTCGATTCCTACCGCCAGGCGGGCATGCTGTCCGAGGTGCAGGTCGCGGATCCGCACCGTCTGGTGCAGATGTTGTTCGAGGGGGCGCTGGAGCGGATCGCGGTGGCCAAGGGTGCGATGAAGGCGGGCAATATCGCTTACAAGGGCGAGCGTATCGGCAAGGCGATCGACATCATCGACTCCCTGCGCTCGATGCTGGATGACAAGCACAATCCGGAGCTGGCCGAGCGTCTGGCCGCGCTGTATTCCTACATGATGCGCCGCCTGACCGAGGCCAACCTGCACAACGATCCGGAACGGCTGGACGAGGTGTCGAAGCTGCTGCGCGAGATCAAGGCAGGCTGGGACGAGATCCCGCCGGAATACCGCAACGCGTCCGCATCTCGCGCCAGCTGACCGTCTTGGACCCTCGTTCGCTGGCGAGTGCGCTGGATGATGTCCTGGGCCGCCTGCAGGCGGCCCGGGATGCCGAGGACTGGGAATCCCTGCCCGCGCTCGACGAGGAAGCGCGGGCGCTGATCCAGCGTGCCACGGTGAGCAGCGGAGACCGCCCTCCGGCGGGCGCCGAGACCGACGTGCGCGCGGCGCTGGAGCGGTTGTCCGAGTTCTATGCGGCCACGGTGCCGGGGCTGGCCGAACGGCGCTCCGAGACCGCGCGCGAGATCAAGGGCCTGCGTCAGGGCCAGCGGGCGGTGGGGGCGTATCAGAACACCCGCCGGGGCTGACCCGGCGCACCTCGTAGACGTTATCCAGTGAATGCAGGCGGTCGAACAGGCCGCTCAGCTCGCCCAGGTCGGAGACCTCCGCCTCCAGCTCCATGCGCACGCTGCGATCTGCCGGATCGGTCTGCGTGTTGACCCGCAGCAGATTGATCCCGCTCTGCGAGAACACCCCGCCGACCTCGGCGAACAGGCCGGCGCGGTCCTGCGCTTCCAGCTCCAGCGACACGATTTCGGTTTCGGGTTCATCGCCCCAGCTGACCGGTATCAGGCGTGCGCGCTTGTCCTCCGGCAGGTGGAGGATGTTGGGGCAGTCGTCGCGGTGCACGGAGACACCGGCGCCGCGGGTGATGAAGCCGATGATCGGGTCCCCGGGCTGCGGGTCGCAGCACTGCGCGCGGGTGGTGAGCAGACCGCCGACCCCGCGGATGCGGATGTCCTCGGCGTTGTGCTCCGCGGCGTCGCCATCGCGGCGGCCCTCGCGGCGACGGGGGCTCGGCGCGGCGGGCGCCTCCTCGCGGGTCTTGTCGCGTTCGCGGCGCTCGCGGATCATCTGCGCCAGGCGTCCGGCGATCTGTCCCGTGGTGATGTCGCCGGCGCCCAGCGCGATCATCAGCTCGTCGAACCCGGGGTATTTCATCTGCCGCGCGAGTTCGTCGCGGTCGAGATCGGGGATGCGTTCGTGCAGTCCGAGACGCTGGCATTCGCGGTCGAACAGCTGCTTGCCGGTGGCGAGGTGCTCGTCCTGATGCTGCTGGCGGAACCAGGTGCGCACCTTGGCCCGCGCCCGGGAGGTGTTGAGATAGCCGAGGTTGGGGTTGAGCCAGTCGCGGCTGGGGCCGCCCTCGCGCGTGGTGAGGACCTCGACGCGTTCGCCGGAGCGCAGGCGGTAGGTGAGCGGGACGATGCGCCCGTCGACCTTGGCGCCGCGGCAGCGGTGGCCCACCTCGGTGTGCACGGCGTAGGCGAAATCCAGCGGCGTGGCGCCCTGGGCGAGGTCCAGCACGTCGCCCTGCGGGGTCAGTACGAACACGCGCTGGTGCAGCGGCTCGCTCTGGATCTCGTCGAGCAGGTTCTGGTCGGAGCCGTCGTTCTCCAGTAGCTGGCGCAGCGAGGTGATGGCCTGGTTCAGGGCGCGATCCTCGCGTCCGCCTTCCTTGTAGCGCCAGTGGGCGGCGACCCCGAGTTCGGCGAACTCGTCCATCTCGCGGGTGCGGATCTGCACTTCCACGACTTTGCCCTCCGGTCCCACCACCGCGGTGTGCAGGGACTGGTAGCCGTTGTCCTTGGGGTTGGCGATGTAGTCGTCGAACTCGCCGGGCAGGTGGCGCCAGTGGTTGTGCACCACGCCCAGCACGGTGTAGCAGGTCGCCAGCCGGTCGACGATCACGCGCGTGGCGCGCAGGTCGTACAGCTCGGACAGCGAGGTGTTCTTGCGTTGCATCTTCTTCCAGATGCTGTAGATGTGCTTGGGCCGGCCGAACACCCGGGCCTCGATCCCCGCATCGGCCAGGTGCTTTTCCAGCATCCGGGTGAAGCGGGCGACGTATTCCTCGCGCTCGGTGCGGTTCTCCTCCAGCCCGCGCGCGATATCGCGGTAGGTCTCCGGTTCGAGGATGCGCAGCGAGAGATCTTCCATCTCCCACTTGAGCTGGCCCACGCCCAGCCGGTTGGCCAGCGGGGCGATCACGTCCAGGGTCTCCTGTGCCAGCGCGCGGGCACTGGCGTCGGGTTCCTTGACCACCAGGCGCAGGTGCTGCACGCGGAACGCCAGCTTGATCAGCACCGCGCGCACGTCGTCGACCATGGCCATCAGCATGCGGCGCAGGCGCTCGGCCTGTTCGGGCCGGCCGGCCGGGGTCTCGAAGCGGCGGCGGACCAGTGCGGAGACGTTCTCGGTGAGCTGCGCGACGCGTTCGCCGTAGTCCCGGCGCAGGGCCTTTGCGTCGGCGTGGCCAGCGAGAAAGACCGGGACCAGCAGGGTGGCGATCAGGGTCTGACGGTCGACGTTGAGGTGGCGCAGGATCTCGGCGACATCCAGCGCATGCGCCTCCAGACCGGCGGCGTCAACCGACTCCAGCGCGCGGTCCAGTGCGGAGGCGAGGGCATCGTCCGGGGCGGTGTCGCCGGCCAGACGCTGTAGCAGCCGGTCACGATCCAGGCCGAGGAGTTCGGTGTTGGTCAGCAGGGAATGGCGCATCGCGAGGACCGTGTCGGGCGCGGGGATGAGACGCGCCCATTGTACCCGAGTTGCGCAGGGCGACGGGGATGTTCAGGATCATGGGCATGGCCAATGTGATCCGGTTCCTGATCCTGCTCGCGACGGGTTACGCCGTGCTGGTGGCGACCGTCTATCTGACCCAGGACCGCCTGATTTACATGCCCTCGCGTGACGTGACCTCCACGCCCGCGGACGCCGGGCTGGACTTCGAGGAGGTGTGGCTGGAGCCGGAGGCGGACGTGCGCCTGCACGGCTGGTATCTGCCGGGGCCGGAGGAGGATGCCCCGGTGCTGCTGTTCTTCCATGGCAATGCGGGCAACATCGGGCATCGCCTGCATTCGCTGCAGCGGTTCCACGAGGTGGGGCTCGCGGTGCTGATCATCGATTATCGCGGCTACGGCCGTTCCTCGGGCCGGCCGGATGCGCCGGGGCTGCACGCCGACGCCGAGGCCGCCTGGGACTATCTGCGCGAGGAACGCGGCTACGCGACGGAGGACATCGTGGTGTTCGGCCGCTCGCTGGGGGCGGCGGTGGCGGCGCGCCTGGCGGCGGAGCGCGAACCCGGTGCGGTGATCCTGGAGTCCGCGTTCACTTCGGCGGCGGATCTGGGGGCGGAGATCTACCCGTTCCTGCCGGTACGCTGGCTGATCCGCCATCCGTATCCGGTCCTCGAACATGTCCGGCGCCTGGAAGCCCCGCTGCTGCTGGTGCATGCGCGCGAGGACGAGATCGTGCCCTTCGAGCATGCGCGCCGCCTGCAGGCGGCGGCCCCGGGCACCCCGCCGATCCTGGGCCTGTGCGGCGGCCACAACGACGGCTTCCTGCGGTCCGGGTCGCTTTACACCCGCGGGTTGCAGGATTTCCTCGCCGCGGCCGGCCTGCTGCGTGGCGGAACGCCCTGAGGTCGCGCCGGGTCCATCACGATTCACCACTACTTGCTGCACGGGAGAAAGCCATGAAAGCACTGCTGATCGATGCCGAAAAACAGTCCATCGAACCGATCGAGATCGGCGGACGGGAAGACCTGCCCGGACTGATCGGATACGAAACCCTCGAGGCGGATACGATCGGCCCCGAAGGCGACACCCTGTTCTTCGACGAGGAATGTTTCCTGCGCGGAACCGCCGGTCGCTTCCAGATTGACAGCATCATTCCGGTGTCCGGCCGGGGCGTGGTGGTCGGTTCCTCCGATGGCGGCACGACTCTGCAGGATGTCGTCTCCGACGTGGACAGCCTCAGCGCGCGTCTGAAGTACCTGTAGACCGTTCCCGGGTCTCCACCTGCACCTCGCCGTGCAGGGTGCGGTGTACCGGACAGCGATCGGCGATCTGCAGCATGCGTTCGCGCTGTTTCGCATCCAGGTCGCCCTCGATGGTGATCTCGCGGGTGATGCGGTCGACCGGGCCGTTCTCGCCCTTGAGTTTCTCGTGCTGCAGATGCACCCGGACGCGTTCCAGCGGCAGCTGCTTGTGCGCGGCGTACATGCGCAGGGTCATGCTGGTGCAGGCCCCCAGCGACGCCAGCAGTAGCTCGTAGGGGTTCGGGCCGGTGCCATCGCCGCCGACGTCCGGCGGTTCGTCGGCCAGGAAGTGATGCGGGCCGATGCGGACGTCCTGCTGGTACTGGCCGTCGCCGGTCTCCTCGACCGTCACTGCGGTCCCGTCGCCGGGCGCGTCCGCGTCCGCCGAATCCCCTCGTTCTTCGCCGATATAGCGTGTGCCCCAGGCGGCGACCAGTCCGGCCACGTATTCGGCGTCGGCCGGATTGAGCAGGGTGTGGTCGGCATCGTCCAGTGACACGAAGCTCTTTGGATGGCGCGCCGTCTCGAAGATGCGCCGCGCCGCGTCCACCGACACCACCGTGTCGCCCGGAGCGTGCAGGATCATCAGCGGCCGGTCGAGGTCGCGGATGCGTTCGGCCTGGGTCTGGCTGCGCAGGTCCTCGACGAACTCCCGCCGGATACGGAACGGGCGGCCGGCGAGGTTCACCGTCGCCTCGCCTTCGGTCTCGATGGTCTCTAGCGCCTCGCCGAAGTGGTCCAGCACGCTGTCGGCCTCGAACGGGGCGGCGATGGTGGCGACCGCGCGGCATTCTGGAATCCGACCGGCGACGCCCAGTACCGCCGCGCCGCCCAGGCTGTGGCCAACCAGCAGGGCGGGGGCGGCCTCTCGCCCGCGCAGGTAGTCGGCCGCGGCCAGCAGGTCCTCCAGATTGGAGGAGAAGCCGCTGTTGGCGAAGTCGCCCTCGCTGTCGCCCAGTCCGGTGAAATCGAACCTCAGCGTCGCGATCCCGGCCTCGGCCAGCCCGCGGGCGATGCGGTTGGCGGCGCGATTGTCCTTGCCGCAGGTAAAGCAGTGGGCGAACAGGGCCCAGGCCCGTACGGGCCCGGTGGGGCGGTCGATGCGCCCGGCCAGCATCTGGCCCTGGTGGCCCGGAAATTCGACGCGTTCTCGGCGCATGCTGCGGCCTCCTGTATCCGTGCCGGGATCCGCCCGGATGTCGGCCGGATCCCGGAAAACAAAAAACCCGCCGGAAGGCGCTCCCGGCGGGTGGCCCGGCCCGCTCCGGAAGACGGAGCGGGCAGTGGAGCAGGCCGGTCCTACGCCTTGCCGGCTGCTTCGGCCTCGGCGATCCGGATCAGCTTCAGCTCGTGGAACAGCCCCATCAGCAGGCTGACCGACATGACCAGAAGCACGATCATGAACGGCAGACCGGTGCTGACGGCTCCGGCCTGGAGGGCCGACAGGGCGGCGGCTCCGCCCACGGCCAGCAGTACGGCGGCGATCAGGCCCTCGACGGTGGCCCAGAACAGGCGCTGGGACTGCGGGGCGTCGGTCTTGCCGCCGGAGGTGATGCTGTCGATGACCAGCGAACCGGAGTCCGAGGAGGTCACGAAGAACACCAGCACCAGCACCACGGCCAGGAACGAGGTGAGCGCGGCCAGCGGCAGGTTCTGCAGCATCTGGAACAGCGCCAGCGAGGAGTCGGTGATGCCCTCGTCGGCCAGCGCGCCGATGCCTTCGCGCACTTGATCGATGCCGGTACCGCCGAACACGCTCATCCAGATGACGGTGACCAGCGTGGGTACGATCAGCACGGCGGTGACGAACTGGCGCACCGTACGGCCGCGCGAGACGCGCGCGATGAACATGCCGACGAACGGCGACCAGGAGATCCACCACGCCCAGAAGAAGATCGTCCAGCTGTGGTAGAAGGTCTCGTCCTCACGCCCGACCGGGTTGCTCAGCGGGATGATGTACTGGGCATAGGCCGAGAGCGTGGTGCCGGTGTTGGCGAGGAAGGCGATGAAGCCGCCGAAGATCATCACGAACAGCATGAGCAGCCCGGCGACGATCAGGTTGAGGTTGCTCAGCACCTTCACCCCGCCGTCGATGCCGCGCATGACCGAGAGCAGGGCGATCACGGTGATGCCGATGATCACCGCCAGCTGCGTGCCCAGTCCGCCGTCGATGCCGTCGAACAGGAAGTCCAGGCCGGAGGCCGCCTGCTGCGCCCCCAGACCCAGCGAGGTGGCGAGACCGAACAGCGTGGCCAGCACCGCCAGGGTGTCGATCACGTGGCCGAACGGGCCCCAGACGCGCTCGCCCAGGATCGGGTAGAACGCCGAACGGATGGTCAGCGGCAGCCCCTTGTTGTAGGCGAAGAAGGCCAGCGCGAGGCCGACGATGGCGTAGACCGCCCAGGGATGCAGACCCCAGTGATACATGGTGGCGCCCAGCGCGGCTTGCTTGGAGGCCTCGGTGCCGCCTTCGATCCCCAGCGGGGTGCCGAACCATTCGGTGAAGTAGCCCACGGGTTCCGCCACGGCCCAGAACATCAGGCCGATGCCCATGCCCGCGGCGAACAGCATGGAGAACCAGGACAGCACGCCGAAATCGGGTTTGGCGTCCTGGCCGCCGATACGGATGCGGCCGATCGGGAGGAGGATCAGGGCGAGGGCGAAGAGGACGAACAGGTTGCCGGCCGAGAGGAACAGCCAGTCGAAGGTTTCCTGGATCCAGGTCTGGGTGGCGCCGAGGCTGTCATTCGCCTGTTCCGGGAAGACCAGGGCGCCGATCACGAACAGCAGGATCAGTGCGGCACTGACCACGAAAACCGGGTTGTGGAGATCCAGTCCGAGAGGGTTGATGTTCTGCTCACCGATCTCGTGATCGGTGTCGTAGGCCTTTTCCAGCTCTTCTTTTTGCTTTTGCAGATCGTCGTTGTCGCTCACCCCGATACCTCCCTTGTTTGGTGATAGTGGGATGATTGCACGTCCGGGGCGGAAGCCTCAATGCGTGCGCTGTTTTCATTCCGCCCGGCCATGACCGAAGGTGCGTGCCACGTAGTCGATGTCCTTGTCGCCGCGCCCGGAAAGGTTCACCAGTACGGTGCTGCCCGGGTGCTCGCGCGCGTGCTCCACCGCCCAGGCGACTGCATGGGCGCTCTCCAGGGCGGGGATGATGCCTTCGGTCCGCGACAGGCGGTAAAAGGCATCCAGAGTCTCGTCATCGCCGATGGCGTGATAGGCGACCCGCCCGGTGGTCTTCAGATACGAGTGTTCGGGGCCGACCCCGGGGTAGTCCAGCCCGGAGGCGATCGAATGCACCGGGGCCGGGTTGCCCTCGTTGTCGGTCAGCAGCATGCACTTGAAGCCGTGCAGCATCCCCGGTTTGCCGAAGGTCATGGTGGCGGAATGCTGTCCCGGTTCGCTGCCGCGACCCAGCGGCTCCACACCGTTGAGCTGCACCTCGGGATCATCGATGAAACCGGCGAACATGCCCATTGCGTTGGACCCGCCCCCCACGCAGGCAACCACCTGTTCCGGCAGCTGGCCGTCGGTCAGTTCCTGATACTGCTCGCGCGCCTCGATCCCCACCACCGACTGGAAGTTGCGCACCATCAGCGGGAACGGGTGCGGGCCGACCACCGAGCCGATCGCGAACAGGGCCTCGTCGGCCTGCGAGAGATACGACTGGAACGCGGAGTCCACCGCTTCCTTGAGGCTGCGCCCGCCGAAAGATACCGGGACGACCTCCGCCCCCATCAGCTTCATGCGGGTGACGTTGGGCGCTTCCTTTTCGATGTCGATCTCGCCCATGTGGATCTCGCATTCCATGCCGAAGCAGGCCGCCGCAGTGGCCAGGGCCACGCCGTGCTGGCCGGCGCCGGTCTCCGCGATCAGCTTCTTCTTGCCCATGTGGCGCGCGAGAAGGGCCTCGCCCATGCAGTGATTGAGCTTGTGTGCCCCGGAGTGGTTGAGGTCCTCGCGCTTGAGGTAGATATGCGCGCCGGCCTCGCGGCTGAGGTTGCGCGCGTAGTAGACCGGGGTGGGGCGGCCCTGGTAATGCCGGCGGATGTAGCGAAGTTCCTGCAGGAAGTCCGCCGACAGCGCCAGCTGACGCCAGGCGCGCTCGATCTCGGCGAAATGGGATTCGAGTTCCGGTGGCAGGAAGGCGCCGCCAAAATCACCGAAATAGCCTTCGGCATTCGGAAAGTCCTTGAGGTACGACATGGCAGTCTCGTGGCCGGGGGCGGCGTGGGCCGCCGTGGATCTCCGTGAGAGGGCCTATCATCGTAGTTGCCGCTCGTGCGGACAAGCGGGCGGGGAGGGCGCCCGGCCGGGCCGGGCGCCGGGGCCGGTTTACTGCAGCACGCTTTCGAGGATGCGTTCGTTGTCCTCGGTGGCTTCGGCCATGATCTCGGCGATGCTGCCGCCGAACACCCGCGCCACCAGACTGGTGTTCATGCGCGATACGATGACGGTACCGTCAGCGCGTTCGTAGACCGAGACGCGGCAGGGCATCATGGAGGTCACCAGATAGTTGTCTTCCTCGCTCAGGAGGTTCCCGGCGTGATCCGGCTGGCACAGTTCGAGGACCGTGACCGGGGCGACGTCGTATCCATGTTCGCCCACGGTGCCGCTCAGGTCGTGCTTGGTCGGGACCGCCCAGCCTTCGGCTTCGGCCGCGGTCTCGATGCGCTCGATGGTTTCCGCGTAGCCATACTGGCTTTCGTCCTCGACGATCATCAGTCCGGGCGCGGCGTTGTAGGCATAGGCAAAGGCCAGGATGATACCGGCGATCAGGCCGATGATGGCCCCCAACAGGAAACGGTTCTGCATTGCTCTCTCTCCTCGCTGTTTTTGTTGTCAGCATTCCCACGATACGCCCGTCGGGCCTGAAATGACCATGGCGAGCTCCCTGAAAGAGCATGGCGGTCCGCTGTTGCTGGCCGGGCTGGTGGTGCTCGGGATCGGGCTGGGCATGGCCGTCGGTGATCCGGAATGGATCCTGGAGACGGGGCGCCGGCTTACCGGCGATCCCTGGCTGCTCGCGGGGCTGGTGGTGCTGATGGCGATCCTGTTCACCTTCGCGCTGCCGGGCAGTCTGGTGGTGTGGCTGATTGCGCCGTTCGTGGCGCCATGGGTCGCGGTCCCGCTGCTGGTGACCGGCAGTGTCGCGGGCGCGCTGGGCGGGTACTGGCTCGCGGGTCGTCTGGGTGCGGATCGCGGCCCGCTGCGGCACCATCCCTGGCTGGTGGAGGCCCTGCGTCGGCACGGCGACTTCCTGAATCTGATGGCGATGCGTACCTTCCCGGGGTTCCCGCATTCCGTCATCAATTATGCCGGGGGCATGCTGGGCCTGCCCCGCGCGACCTTCGTGCTGGCCACGACCCTGGGGCTGTGCGTGAAATGGGGTGTGTATTCCAGCGTGCTTTACGGGGCGGCGGAGGCCATTGAGGACGGCGACGCACTGCAGCCCTGGACCCTGGTGCCGCTGGGCGTGCTGGCGCTGCTGCTGGCGGTCGGGGGCTGGCTGCGGCAGCATTACCGCCGCTCGGGCGAGGCCTGACGGCACGGCTGCGCGGCCAGCGGATCTACGCACAAACCTGAGAGAGAACGAATGATATTCGGACGACCGCATGCGTTCTTCGCCACCGTAAACCCGGTGGTGTTCACCGCCTCGTCGATCGTGGTGCTGACCTTCGTGCTGTTCGGGGTCATCTTCACCGAGACGGCCTCGCTGACCTTTGCCGCGATCCACGGGTTCATCACCGAGTATCTGGGCTGGATCTACATCCTGGCGGTGACCGTCTTCCTTGCCTTTCTGGTCTGGCTGGCGCTCAGTCCGTACGGGCGGATTCGCCTCGGGAATACCGAGGACCGTCCGGAGTTCAGCTTCATGGCGTGGTTCTCCCTGCTGTTCGGGGCGGGCATGGGCATCGGTCTGATCTTCTGGAGCGTGGCCGAGCCGATGCTGCACTACCAGAACCCGCCGTTCGGCGAGGGCGAGACCCAGGAGGCGGCCGGTGAAGCCATGGCCTTCACCTTTTTCCACTGGGGCCTGCATGCCTGGGCGGTGTACGTGGTGCTGGGCCTGTCGGTGGCGTATTTCTCGTTCCGCAAGGGCCTGCCGCTGACCATTCGGTCGATCTTCTATCCAATGCTGGGGGATCGGATCTACGGGCCGATCGGGCACGTGATCGACATCCTCGCGGTGTTCGGCACGCTGTTCGGGCTGGCGACCTCGCTGGGCTTCGGCGCGATGCAGCTGAACACCGGCCTCAACGTGCTGTTCGGCATGCCGGTGTCCGGCTGGTTCCAGGTGGGGATCATCGGGGCGATCACCTTCGTCGCGGTGATGGCCGTGATCTCCGGGCTGGACCGCGGGCTGAAATGGATGAGCCTGGCCAACCTGTGGCTGGCCACGGCGTTGCTGCTGTTCGTGCTGCTCGCCGGGCCGACGCTGTTCATCATCCGTTTCTTCCTCGACTCCATTGGCGAGTATCTCAACCACATCGTGCAGCTGAGTCTGACCGCCGGCGCGATGCAGGAGGCCGAGTGGCAGAAGAGCTGGACCATCTTCTACTGGGCCTGGTGGATCGCCTGGTCACCGTTCGTCGGGATCTTCATCGCGCGGGTCTCGCGCGGGCGCACCATCCGCGAGTTCATTGCCGGCGTGCTGCTGCTGCCGTCCCTTTTCGTGTTCGTGTGGCTGGCGGTGTTCGGCGGCACGGCGCTGCATTTCGAGCTGTTCGGAGACGGGGCGGGGATCGCGGCGGCGGTGGCCGAGGACACGACCATTGCGCTGTACGCCACGCTGGAGCAGCTGCCGCTGTTCCATCTGGCCTCGGGGCTGGCGACCGTCCTGATCGCGACCTACTTCATCACCTCGTCGGGCTCCGGGACCCACGTGATCGACGCGCTGGTCTCGCGCGGGAGCACGCGCTCGCCCAAGCGTCAGCGGGTGATCTGGGGCATCACCGAGGGCGCGGTAGCGGCGACCCTGCTGATCGTGGGCGGCGAGATGGCCCTGGACGGGCTGCAGACCGGGGCGATCACCGCGGGATTGCCGGTGGCGATCATCCTGCTGTTCGCCTGCGTGAACCTGACCCGGGCACTGCAGGGCGAGACGGCCGCCCCGTACTGACGCGGCCTGATGCGTCGGCCGGTACGGGACAAGTCCCTGTTCCGGGTCTTGGTTTCGGCGGTCGGCTGCGCCACACTGCGCGCATGTCGACCGCCGCTCCCCCTTCCCGTGCCGGCTCTGCCGGGCGCCCGCTGTCGCGCCTGGCGGTGCTGGTGGTGGACGATTTCGCCAACATGCGGGCGACCCTGCGCGAGATGCTGCTGACCTCCGGCTTCGAGGACATCGATCTCGCGCGTGATGGCGTGGATGCGCTGGACAAGCTGGAACGGCGTCGCTACGACATCGTGCTGTGCGACTACAACCTGGGTGACGGGCCGGACGGCCAGCAGGTACTGGACCGGGCCCGTGAACAGGGCTGGGTCGGGCCGGCCACGGTGTTCGTGATGGTCACCGCCGAGAACAGCAACGAGATGGTCATGGGGGCGCTGGAGAGCGGCCCCGATGCCTACCTGTCCAAGCCCTTCAACCGCGAACTGCTGGTGGTGCGGCTGCAGCGCGCCCTGCGGCGGCGGGATCCGCTGCGCGCGCTGGATCCGTACTGGCGTCGTGGCGAGTTCGCACAGGCGCGGGCCGAGGCCGAACGCATGCTGGAAGCAGGAGAGGGGCGTGCCGCCGACCTGCAGCGCCTGCGCAGCGATCTGGCCCTGGCCGAGGGCGAGCCGGGCGTGGCGGCCGAGGCCGCCCGTGCGGTGACGGGCGAGACCACGCCGCCCTGGGCACAGGTGCGTCTGGGCGAGGTGGCCGAAGCCGAGGGGGACCTTGCGGCTGCCGAGGAGGCGTATCGAGCGGCCATCGCGGCAACGCCGTATTACATGCCGGCGCATGACCGGCTGGCGTTCGTGCTGGAACGCACCGGCCGCGAGCGCGAGGCGCTGGACGTGCTGGTGGCGGCGGCGGAACGCTCGCCCAAGTCGCTGGCGCGGCAGCGGGCGCTGGGGCGGCTGGCCCTGGCCCGGGGGGAATACGAGCGCGCCGCGCGTGCCTGGCGCCATGCGATGGCCCTGGCGACCCAGATGCAGATACCGCATCCGGGTGACATGGCGTATCAACTGGAGGCATTGATCGCGCGCGGGGCGACCCGCGAGGCGCGGACCAAACTGCAGAGCCTGGAGAGTGATTACCGCGGTCATCCGGAAGTGCACTGGTGGGTCGTGGTGACGCGCCTGCGCCTGCTGCTGGCCGGTGTGGCGGTGGATCGCGCGGGGTTGCTCGGCCAGCTGGATGCGGCCATGGCAGCCGGATCACCGCCGCCGGCGCTGCGCGAGGTGCTGCCGGACCTGCTGGAGCAGGCAGGTGAGGGCGAACGCGCGCGGAGCCTGCGGACATCGAACGGCGGCCCGGGGGAGACATGAAGAGCATCGATTTCGGTACCGTCATCGCCATTTCCATCCACGACATGAAGAACTCGCTGGGGATGGCGATGAATTCGCTGGAGGCGTTGCGCGACCCGGAAACCGGCGAGTGCAACTGCGACGAGCAGACCATCGCGCGACTGCAGTACGAGGCCCATCGCGTGCACGACAGCCTGATACAGATGCTCACGCTGTACCGCAACCAGCAGGGGCTCTACACCCCGCGTTTTCGCCCGCTGCTGGTGATCGAACTGCTGGAGGACTACTGGGCGTCCAGCAAGCCGCTGATGGATCACAGCGGGGTGACGGCCGAAATCGACTGCGACGAGGACCTGGAATGGGTGCTCGATCGGGAACTGGTGACGGCGGTGCTGGAGAACGTGGTGACCAACACGGTGCGTTATTGCAACGCTCGCATCCGTCTGTCGGCCGCAGTGCGCGACGGCGAGCTGTGGCTGCAGGTGGAAGACGACGGTCCCGGGTTTCCGGAGCCCATGCTGGGTTCGCGAACCACCGAGGATCAGGCGATGCTGGAGCGCGGCGCCGGGCGGACCGGACTGGGCCTGTATTTCTGCGCGATGATCGCCGAGCTGCACACGGCACCGGACGGGACGCCGGGCTCGGTCCGGCTGTCGAATGATTCGGATCTCGGCGGGGGGCGCTTTACCCTGAGACTGCCGGCGCTGCCGCCGTCCGAAACCCTGTAGCGGCGGCGGTTTCGGGCGCCTTTGCGGGGCGCCGGGTAACCTGTGGTCTTACTGTCAAATCGAGAGAATCAATGCAAGCAGGATGGATTCGTCATGCCGGTCCGGCGTTGGCCGGGGCACTGCTGGGACTGGTGCTGGTGGCCTGCGGCGGGGAGACCACGGCGCCGGTGACCCTGGATCAGCTGAGCAGCTCCGCAGCGGAGTTTGACGGCGAGATGGTGGAGGTGACCGGTCGCGTCCAGTCCTTCGATGATCCGCGGCATTACTGGATCGAGGATCATCCGCGCAACCGCGTGGCGATTTCGCCGGATGCGGCGGTCGCCGACCACGTGGGCGAGGAAGTGCGCCTGGTCGGCCGGTTTTCGTATGATCCCGAGAGTGGCCGTTCGCTCGAAGTGAATGCGGAGGCGACGGCCGCCGCCAACGCCATCCACTGACCAACGAGCGGACGACGCACATGAGCGAATGGATCGACGTGGGGCCGGAAGGCTCGATTGAACCCGGAGACCACCGGCTGCTCGAGGCCGGGGATACTGAAGTGGCGGTGTTCAACGTGGATGGCCGCTACTTTGCCCTCGAGAACCTCTGCTCGCACGAAGAATTCCCCATCGCGGGTGGCACGATCGACGACGACTGCATCACCTGCCCGCTGCACGACGCGGAATTCGACCTGCACACCGGCGAGGCACTCACGCCGCCGGCCGAGGACCCCATCCCGACCTTCCCGGTGCGGGTGCAGGACGGGATGATCCAGGTCGGCAGTCAGCCGATCGGCGGCGACGCTTGAACCGGTCCGATCGCGCGCCCCGGGTGCGGCGATGACCGCCGATGGCGACTGGCAGGGCCTCGCGGGGCTGTCGGCGACCCAGCGCGAGGACCGGCGCTTCGAACATCCCAACTGGGCGCCGTGGTCGCCGCTGCACTGGTACGAGCGACTGATCGAGGCGGCGGAACGGTATTTCGGGCGCACCGCGCTGACTCTCGACCTGATGCAGGGCTATCTGCGCTGTCTGCGCGATTCCGGTGCGCCGATGATGGCGTTTGTGGTGGAAACGGTGGATGCCTGCGGCCTGGTGACCGAGGAGCCCGAAGCCGGCACCGCGGCTGGCGGCGCGCGCGAGCGGGAAAGCTCGGCAAGCTGGCAGGCCTATACGGCTGCCGCTGCGAGCCGTTCCGAAGTGCGGCCGCCGGACGCCGATCTCGGTCCGCTGTCCGCCCGGGGCGGGCCGGAGATGCCGTCAGCGGAGGATGCCCCCGAGGCCTGGGCCCGCTGGGCCGCGGAGCTGGCCCGGGCCACCGGCAGTGGCCCGCGCTCGTCCGGAGCGGGGGGTGCGCCCGCAGGTTCCGGACCGGACGGGGATGCCGGTGCGGGGGGCGCTTCCGGGAATGCGCCGGCCGCGGCGGAGCAGGCCCGCAGTCAGGAGGATCTGATGCCGTTCATTCTCGACCTGCTGCAGGGGATGTTCGACCATATCTTCCGCCAGGTCGGTTTCAATCCGCGCGTGCGGGCCGAAATCGCCGACATGCAGTTCGCGCTGGCGCGGGTCGTGATCCGTGATCTGTCGTTCTTCCGGGATCGCTCCCATCCGCTGCGGCTGTGGATCGGCAGCGTGATCAACACCGGGATCCGTGTGAGTCCGGAGGCGGACGATGCCGAAGGAGACGCTGGCGAAGAAGGCGTGAGCGCCTATCTGCAACGCATCCGCGACTCGGTCGAGCGCCTGCGTCACGAGGCGGACAGCATGGACCGGGAGGGTGCGCGCGCCCTGCTGGAGGACTGGCTGGCCGCGATCGAGGAGGAAGACGCGCGCTGGCACCGGCGCCAGGAGCCGCGCACGGAGACTTTCGAGGCCGAGGAACGCGCGGCGCGTGCACGGCGTTCGCTGACCGTCTGCGTACTGGAGTCCGGGGCCTCCCTGCCGCAAACGGCGGCGGACTCCGTGGAGGCGGCCTGGGAAGACCTGCTGGCGGCGGACGGCGGCGAGGACGAGGAGGTGAGCCGGGCGATCCGCGGCGTGGTGGAAGCGATCTGTCGCGGAGCGACGCCGGCAGAGATCCAGCCGCGGGTGGCAGAGCTCAAGGCGGCGGGCGAGCAGGCCGGTGTCGAGGCGCAAAGGCTGCGCCGGGTCGTCGAGCAGCTGGGCCGGGCGCATCTTGCGCGCATGCGGGCCACGGCGGACGCCGAGGCGTTCGACCCGCAAGAGCGGATCCGCCATCGGCGGCATCTGCGCTACGAGGACGACGATCCCGAACTGGTCACCGATCTGGACGACGCCTGGGTGTTCGAGGCCAGTCGCGCCCGGGTGGGAGACTGGTACGAGATGGTCGACCGCACCACCGGTGAGGCGCGGCGCATGGCGCTGGTATGGCGGGGGGAGGTCACGCGGCGGTTCCTGTTCGTGTCGCTTGACGGGGTGAGTGCGCGACGGCACAGCCTGCAGGGTGTGGCACAGGAGCTGCGCGAGGGCCGGATGCGGATCCTGCCGCAGGAAAACCCGCTGGACGCAATGATTCGCTGAAGGGGTCGTAAAACCGGCCGTGCGGGGCGGCCCCGCACGGCAACCGGGTAACCGGCGGGTCAGTCGACCGGCGGCATGTATTCGTAGCGCCGGTGATCCTCCTCTTCGGGCATGGGTACGCCGGCGGCTTCGAGGGCCTCGGTCAGGTCCTCGCAGTCGTCCAGGTCGTCGGCCCGGTTGCGCAGGGTGTACAGCGCATCCGAGGCTTCGGCGACGGGCATGCGGATAACGATTTCGCCGTTTTCGGCCTTGACCAGATTCATGATCATTCCTCCCGTTTGAGTCGCTGGTTCAGTCCTCGATCGAGGGCTGGCGCGGCGCATGTTCGTCGAATGCGTGCGGCGGCTGGCGGAACTCGTTGTCCAGCTCGTACACGCCCTGCTGCAGAACCGAAGACAGCGCGCGGGCGCCATTGCGGACCTCGCCGTTCAGTTCCGTCAGGTTTTCGGTGATGCTTTTGGCCGTTTTCTTGTCCAGCGTCAGCGTGACGATGCCGTTCTCGTTCTTGACGTCCATGGGCGGCTCCTTCTCGGATGGTCGCACGTTGGTGACTTGATCCAGCTCAATACTGTGACAGGATTGGGGGCGTAAAATTCTCGAGGGCGTATGCCGTTCCCGTGAAGCCCCTGATTCAAGCGTAGACCATGCGTGCGAGCCGGGGGGCTTGTCGAGGGGGAAGCTTCCATTCTTCAACCGGCCGCAGAGCCGGGGTTTTCACACAGGGGATTCCTTTACGTGTCTTGTCTTCCAGCCGGTGTCCGGTGTTGATGTTTTCCCGTCCTCCGGTGTTTCGGCTCAGACCGGCCGCACTGATCGCGCTCGGCTATCTCGTGGCGGGCTCCCTGTGGGTCGCGCTGTCCGACATGCTCTTCATGTGGAGCTTCGGGATCGAGGCGAGCCTGACCCGGGTCAGTCTGCTGAAGGGCCTGGGTTTCGTCTGGGTGAGTGGCGGACTGCTGTACCTGGCCATGCGGACATTCGGGGTCCGTCGGGGCGCGCGGACGCGTGACGGGCGCGGTCTGACACGGCTGCGCGGTCTCCAGCCCTGGGTCTGGGTTGCCCTGGCGGTGGCGGTCGCCGGTTCGGTCGGTGGTGTCGCCTTCGGCACGTTCCATATTGCTCAGGCCACCGCGGATCAGCAGGTGCGCGAAGAACTGCGGGCCACCGCCTTTCTCAAGGGCGGGCTGGTGGATCGGTGGATGGCGGAGCGCGCCGGAGATGCTCGAATCCTGGCGGATGCGCGCGGTCTCACCGCGTTTGTCCGCTCGTTGCAGCGCCACGACTCCGAGGTCGCGCGCACCACGCTGGAGAACCGCCTGCAGGCGATCCGGACGGCCTACGGTTATCGCTCCGTGGCGATCCTGGGGGCGGAGGAACACGCGGAACTGCTGGTTGCGGGGGATGAGTCCTTCCAGCGCGCCGCGGCCAGAGCGGCCCGCGTGGAAGCGATGCAGAGCGGAGTCGTCAGCCGGGCGCACGTGGACGCCGTGGACGACGCAGGGACGACCCGGCTGCACTGGGCCGCGCCTTTGCATCATCCCGGCGATCGCAACTCGGAACCGCTGGCGGTGGTGCTGTTTTCCGCCGATCTGGATCGCCTGGCACCGCTGCTCGGGGCCGCCATCGACCTGGAAGACGGGGATGCGGCGACCTGGCTGGTCAGTCATCCGTCCGACCGCGCGCCGGTGGTGATGCGGCTGGACGGTGAGTCCGCCCGGCGCGTGGAACCCCCGGCGGAGTTTTCGCAGGTGGAGAGCCGCCTGCTGCGCGGCGGCTCCGGCGAGGCGGTGCGGATCGGATCGCTGGGCGAAGAGGATAATGGTCGTCTGGCGGCGGTGCGTGGCCTCGAGCTCGATGACTGGTCGGTGGTGGTCAAGCGGGACCGCGCGCCCCTGGTGGCCGGGGCGCATCGGCAGGCGGCATGGACCGGCGGCGCCCTGTTGCTGGTCTGGCTGCTGATGGCCGGCGCCGGGGCGCTGGTGGGGCGTCAGCAATGGCTGCAGCGCAACCTGCGGCTGATGCAGTCGCATTCGGAACAGGACCGCCTGCTGCGGGTGTTCTTCGACATGCCGTTCGTGGGCATGGCGGTGTCAGGGCCGGGTGGTCAGGGCTGGGAGCGCGTCAACGACTGCCTGGGCGACATGCTGGGCTACCGGCCGGAAGAACTGGCGAAGCTCGACTGGGACCGCCTTGCGCACCCCGAGGACCGTTCCCTGGGTGCCGATCTGGATCGCGAGATGCGTGAAGGCCGGCGCGACGGCTATGACGTGGAAAAGCGCCTGCTGCGGGCGGATGGCAGCGTGATGGTGGCAGACCTCTCGCTGAAGTGTACTCGCCATGCGGACGGCAGCCTGGACCGTGTTGTGGTCACGGTGGAGGACATCACCCGGCGGCGCGAGGAGGAAGAACGTCGGCGCCTGGCCTCGGTGGTGTTCGAGAATACCCGCGAGGGCGTCGTGATCACCGACAGTACGGCGCACATCCTGTCGGTGAACCGCGCGTTCACCGAGCTGATGGGCTACACCCAGGACGAAGTGGTCGGGCGTACGCCGAAGATGTTCCAGTCCGGCCGGCATGATCGCACCTTCTACCAGAACATGTTCCGGCAGCTGGAGCTCTACGGGTACTGGCAGGGGGAGATCTGGAATCGGCGCAAGAACGGCGAGGTGTTCCCCGAGCTGCAGAGCATCACGGCGGTGCACGACCCGCAGGGCCGGCTCACGCATTACGTGTCGGTGTTCGCCGATATCTCGCGGATCAAGGCCTCGGAGGAGGAGCTGGACTACCTGGCGCATCATGATCCGCTGACCGAGCTGCCCAACCGTCGCCTGCTGCTGGCACGTCTGGGCCATGGCATCTCGCTGATGCGGCGGCGCAACGGGGTGCTGGCGCTGCTGATCGTGGATCTCGACCGCTTCAAGGACGTCAATGACAGCCACGGCCACGCCGCCGGCGATGCCCTGCTGCGCAGCGCGGCCATCCGGCTGCAGCGCGAGCGCCGCGGAACCGATACCGTGGCGCGGCTGGCCGGGGACGAATTCGCGGTGGTGGTGGAGAATCTGGCCCACCCGGACGACGCCGGCATGATTGCCGAATCCATGATCCGCCACCTGGCCGAGCCCTGTGACCTGGGCAACGGAGTCGAGGTCGAGGTGGTGGCGACCGTCGGGATCGCGCTGTTCCCGGATCACGGGGCCGGTCCCGAGGCGCTGCTGCAGCAGGCTGGCACCGCGCTGTCGCGCGCCAAGGAAGAGGGGCGCGGGTCGTATCGTTACTACTCGGACGCCTATACCGAGGCGGCGCGCGAGCGCATCGATCTCAGCTCACGTCTGCGCCGCGCGATGGAGCATGACCACCTGGAGGTCCATTACCAGCCGCAGTACGAGATCGCGACGGGGCGCCTCATCGGGGCCGAGGCCCTGCTGCGCTGGAACGATCCGGTGCTGGGGCGCGTGTCGCCCGGTCGTTTCATCCCGGTCGCGGAGAAGACCGGCCTGATCGTGGAGCTGGGCGCCTGGGTCCTGCAGGAGGTGATCCGGCAGGGACGGGCCTGGCTGGACGCGGGTTATCCTCCGATCCGGCTGGCGGTGAACGTGTCCGCGCTGCAGTTCCGACGGATGGCGCTGGATGAACAGGTCGCCGCCACCCTGGACGAGCACGGGCTGCCGCCGGAATGCCTGGAGCTGGAGATCACCGAGTCCGCGCTGATGGCGGATGCCGAGCGAGCCCGTCGTATCCTGGAATCGCTGCGCGACCGTGGGGTGCATTTCGCGGTGGATGACTTCGGCACGGGCTATTCCTCGCTCTCGCAGCTGAAGAGCTTCGCGGTGGACACGCTCAAGATCGACAAGAGCTTCGTCGACGGCATCGCCGGAGTGGTGCACGAGGATGACGTGCATGACCGGTCGATCACCACCGCGATCGTGGCGATGGCGCACGGGCTGGGGCTGACCGTGGTGGCCGAGGGCGTGGAGACCGCCGAACAGCTGGAGGCGCTGTGTGCGCTGAGCTGCGATTTTTATCAGGGCTACTTTGCCAGCCGGCCGGTGCCGGTGGCGGAATTCGAACGCGACATCCTGACCACCTCCGAGCAGGGGGGGTGACGCGCGCCGGGAATTGGTACACTTCGCGGCTTGTTGGGCCGGCCCGGCACCGGGCACAGGGGAGAGCAGAACCGATGGAAACCGATCCGGAGCGGAAACCGCATCCTGTCCTCAAGGACTATTACGGGGACGAAAGCAACAAGCGCGCGTTCGTCGACGACCTGTTCGATCGCACCGCACCCTACTACGACCGGATCCTGCGGTTCGGTTTTCTGGGTACGGGGCAGGCGTATCGCCGCTACTCGCTCAAGCAGTCCGGTCTGCAGCCGGACATGGAGGTGCTGGATGTGGCGACCGGGACCGGCCCGGTGGCCGAAGAGATCCGCAAGATCACCGGCGATGAGCGCATCACCTGCGTGGATCCTTCGCGCGGGATGATCGACGTGGCGCGGGGCAAGCTGAATTCGCGCTTCATCCAGGGGCTGGCCGAGGATCTGCCCGTCGCCAGCGAGCAGTTCGACCGCGTGTACATGGGCTACGGTCTGCGTCACGTGCGGGATCTGCGCGAGGCGTTTGCGGAGTACTTTCGCGCGCTCAAGCCCGGCGGTCGCTGCATGATCCTCGAGGTCTCGCGTCCGCGGACGAAGCGGCAGATGGTCATGGCCCGTTTCTACTTCCGCGATTTCATCCCGTTTCTCAGCCGTGTGCTGACACGTGATCCGGACGGGCATACCCTGATGCGGTATTTCTGGGAAACCATTGACCAGTGCGTGCCCCCGGAGGAGATCATGGAGACGCTGGAATCGGTGGGCTTCGAGGACGTCCACCGTGAAGTGCAGCTGGGGGTCTTCTCCGCCTACATGGCCACGCGTCCGGCCTGATACCGCGTGGCCCTGGCCCGACTGAAGCTGCGCGTCTCCCCCGGTGCCCGCGAGGATGCGGTGGTGGGCTGGATGGGCGACGCCCTCAAACTGCGAGTCCGGGCCGCGCCGGAAAAGGGGCGCGCCAACCGGGCCGTCGAACGCCTGCTGGCGGCCGAACTGGGGCTGCCGGCGGATTCGGTGCGGGTGGTGAGCGGCCAGGCCGGCCGCGACAAGACTGTGGAGGTCGACGGCCGGGGCGAGGCCGCACTGCGCGAACACTTCGCTGGATGACAAGGATTACTGATGGAACGCCTGACGCTGACCCGTCCCGACGACTGGCACCTGCACCTGCGCGACGGGGACATCCTCGCCTCGGTGTTGCCGGACACCGTGCGGCGCTTTCGCCGGGCGATCGTGATGCCGAACCTCAAGCCCCCGGTGACCTCGGTGGATGCGGCAGCCGCGTACCGTGACCGCATCCTCGCGGCACTCCCGGACGAGGCCGACTTCGAGCCCCTGATGACGCTCTATCTGACCGAGGAGACCACGCCCGGGATGATCGATGCGGCGCGCCAATCCGGCTTTGTCCATGCGGTGAAGCTGTACCCGGCGGGGGCCACCACGCATTCCGCCAGCGGGGTCACCGACATCCGCCGTTGCTACCCGGTGTTCGAGGCGATGGAGCGGGCCGGGCTGCCGCTTTTGATCCACGGCGAGGTCACCGACCCGGACGTGGACATCTTTGACCGCGAGGCGGTGTTCATCGAACGCCATCTGCAGGGCCTGGTGCGCGACTTCCCCGGGCTGCGCATCGTGCTGGAACACGTGACGACCGAGGCGGCGGTCTCCTTCGTGGAATCCGCGCCGGACAACGTCGGCGCGACCATCACCCCGCAGCACCTGCTGTACAACCGCAACGCGCTGTTTGCCGGCGGCATGCGGCCGCATCATTTCTGCCTGCCGATCCTCAAACGCGAGCGTCACCGGGAAGCACTGGTGCGGGCGGCGACCAGCGGGCACCCGCGTTTCTTCCTCGGGACCGATTCCGCACCGCATCCGCGCCACGCCAAGGAATCGGCCTGCGGTTGCGCGGGCATCTATTCCGCGCATGCGGCCATCGAGCTGTACGCCGAGGCCTTCGCGGCGGCCGGCGCGCTGGACCGCCTGGAGGGCTTCGCCAGCCATCACGGTGCGGACTTTTACGGCATGCCGCGCAACACCGGCTCCATCACCCTGGAACGCGCGGAATGGACCGTGCCCGAGGCGGTCCTGTTCGGACACGATCCGGGTGTACCCCTGCGGGCGGGCGAGACCGTCGCCTGGCGGGTGGCGGAGTGAAGTCCGCACCGCCCCCGGTTTGAACCCCGGGGCGGTTGGCGCGGTCTTTCCGGACAGAACCTTTCAATGCGTTTTCGCAAGGAGTCAACGTGCGGGACAGTGTGACCGAACCTGAAGTGCAGCGCGGAACCCTCTGGTTCTGGCTGCTGATCAGCCTGGGGTTGGCCGCGGCCATCATCGCGCTTGGCGTGCAGCTGGAGCCGGCGGGTGCGGCCATCCTGCGCGCCCCGCTGGAGTCGCCCGCGGCCGGTGCCCTGGGCTTCGGCCTGATGATGATCTGGGCCGCCTATGCCTACGCCCTGTCGGCCGGCAAGGCCGCGGGCTCTCAGGAGATGGGGCTGGTGGTACTCAACCTGGGCCTGCCGCTGGGCCTGATTGCCCTGTGGACCTGGGAGATCAACGCCCTGTCGTTCTTCGTGGCCGTGGGCTGGGCGATCAGCCTGGGCGGCATGGGCATCCGGCTGTTCCGGCGTGAACCACTGGCCGGCGTGATGATGCTGCCGATCTTCGGGGTGAGCCTGACGGCCATCCTGCTGTCGCTGACGCTGTGGATGCTGCCGGTCGCCCAGCAGGGCGGTGCCGTCTGACGCCATGTTGCTGAACGAGGCGCAGATCGAGGCGCAGCTGGCCGATGCCGCGCGGCGCGGGGAGTTTGATGATCTGCCCGGGGCCGGGCGGCCGCTGGAGCTGGATGACGACCGCGACGTGCCGGAAGACATGCGCATGGCGTTTCGCATCATGAAGAACGCCGGCTACGTGCCGGAAGAGGTCCGGCTGCGCGGCGAGATCGCCTCGGTGGAGGCCCTGCTGCGCGAGGCCGAGGACCCCGAGGGCCGGGAACGCCATTCGCGCCGTCTGCGTGTGCTGCTGGACCGACTGGCGCGCGAGCGCGGGCGCACCGGTGGCGATGCCGGGCTGGCCACCGAGTCCGGGTATTTCCGGGCCCTGTGCGCAAGGCTCGATGGCGAGTGAGCCACCGCGCGGCCGGGGTAGCGCCAGCCGGCCGGCCGCCCGCTATGAACCCCTGCAGCGCGAACCCGTGGACGACGGCTGGGTCGGGGACGACGAAGCCGCCCCGGCGCTGCGCACCGAAGTGACCCCGGAGACGCCGCGCAGCCTGCTGGTGCGCAACGACTCCCCGGATGTCCCGTTTACCCTGTCCATCAATCCCTATCGGGGCTGCGAACATGGCTGCGCCTACTGTTTCGCGCGGCCGGCGCATGCCTATGTGGGGCTGTCGCCCGGACTGGACTTCGAGAGCCGGCTGTACGTGAAGACCGGCGCGGCGGCCGTGCTGCGCCGCGAACTGGGTGCGCGCAACTACCGGCCGTCACCGGTCGCGCTGGGCATCAACACCGATGCCTACCAGCCGGTGGAGCGGGAATGGCGGGTCACCCGCGAGCTGCTGGAGGTGCTGGCGGAGAGCGCGCATCCGGTGTCCATCGTCACCAAGTCGGCGCTGGTGGAGCGCGATCTCGATCTCCTGGGGCCGATGGGGCGCGCCGGGCTGGCGCAGGTGGCGGTGTCCCTGACCACCCTCGATCGCGGTCTGTCCCGGCGTCTGGAGCCGCGCGCGGCGGCCCCGCAGCGGCGCCTGGAGACCATCCGGCGGCTGACGGATGCGGGCGTGCCCGTGAGCGTGCTGGTGGCCCCGCTGATCCCGGTGCTGACCGATGGCGAGACCGAGGCCCTGCTGGAGGCGGCGGCCGAGGCCGGTGCGGTGTCGGCCGACTACGTACTGCTGCGCCTGCCGCGCGAGGTGGCGGGGCTGTTCGAGGAGTGGCTGCGGGCCCACGAGCCGTTGAAGGCGGAACACGTGCTGGCGCGCCTGCGCGAAGCGCACGGCGGGCGGGTCTACGATTCCAGCTTTGGCCAGCGCATGCGGGGCTCCGGGGCGTGGGCCGAACTGCTGGGACAGCGCTTTGCCCTCGCGCGGCGCCGCCACGGGCTGGACCGCTGGTCCGGGGATCTCGATTGCTCGCAGTTTCGCCCGCCGGCACCAGCGCGACCGGCCGACGACCGGCAGCTGGACCTGTTCTGAGCCCGTTATTCGGTGCGGCGGAATGGTCGGGGCGGCGGGCGGCTTCTGCGGCACGCCGCTTCGCGCTACAGTGACCCGGAGAGGGAGGGTCCCATGGGCGTACGCGTACATTCCAATTCCGGTGAGGATGCCGGCTGGTGGGGTCCAGTGGAGCTGCCGCCCGGGACCACCGGGTACTGGGCGATCGGGCCGCTGGACCTGTGGCTGAAACGCTGCGCCGATGAGTGGGACCTGTGGCTGGCGCGCGAGCGGGATCCGGAGGAAAGCGGTTTCCGGCGCGAGATCCCGGCGCGCGAGCCGGTGCCCGAGAAACCGGCGGAGCAGCGACGGTTTGCCGGCACCCCGGGCGGGGCGACGGCCACGCTGGCCGTGGCCCTGGCCGACCGGCCGGTCGTCAGTCGTCCGGAGGCACCGTTCCATGTGCCCGCGGGCGGCGAGGTCACCCTGTATGTGAGCACGCCCGCCTGGGTGCAGCTGCGGCTGGGAGAGACCCGGCTCCACGAGTTTCCCGCGTATCCCGCCTCCGATACCTGGTTCGGCCTGAACACGGTGGAGGGCGAGCTGTGCTATGCCAGCCGCACCCAGGCGCGCATGACTCTCGAAGACGTGCCCGAGCGCGCTCATCGTGTGCTGACACCGCTGACGGTGCACAACGCCGCCCGCGACACCCTGCTGCTGGAGCGCATCAAGCTGCCGGTGCCGCGCCTGCCGGTGTATGCGGACGCGCGCGGCCGCCTGTGGACTTCGGCGGTGCGGGTACAGCACGAGCCCGAACGGGACCTGGCCGAGGTCAAGCTGGGCGAGGGGCCTCCGGCCGAGTCGCCCCGCGCGCGGCGGGTGGCCGAACCGCGTGAATCGGGTGGCAGCCGCTTCAGCCTGCGCGCGTTCAGCGCACTGTTCCAGTAGGGGGGCGAGATGGAAGAGGGTTCCTGGATCGCGCGCAGTGTGGAGCTGATGACCGCCGACGCGGTGCTCGCCTGGGTCCGCGCGGCGATCTATCTGGGGGTGGGACTACTCCTCGCGCGGGTGGTGTCGCGCACCCTGATCCGGGTCGCGGGACGCCATCTGGACGCCCAGCAGGCGATGCTGGTGCGGCGCATCGGGTTCTACCTGGTGCTGGTGCTGGCCGGGGTATCGGCCCTGCGCGAGCTGGGCTTCGACCTGACCGTACTGCTGGGGGCCGCGGGCATCCTGACGGTGGCCATCGGCTTTGCCTCGCAGACCTCCGCCTCCAACCTGATCTCGGGCCTGTTCCTGATCGGCGAGCGCCCGTTCGCGGTGGGCGACGTGGTCCGGGTGGGTGACGTGACCGGCGAGGTGCTGTCCATCGACATGCTGTCGGTCAAGCTGCGTACCTTCGAGAACCTGATGGTGCGGGTACCCAACGAGACCCTGGTGAAGTCGCAGCTGACCAACCTGACGCGCTTTCCGATCCGGCGTCTGGACATGCAGATCGGCGTCGCCTACCACGCCGACATCGTGCGGGTGCGCGAGATCCTGATGGACGTGGCCGATCGCGAACCGCTGTGTCTGGAGGAGCCGCGCCCGCTGTTCATCTTCCTTGAATTCGGCGACTCGGCACTGAAACTGCAGTTCTCGGTCTGGGCGAAGCGGGAAAACTTCCTCGACCTGCGCAATCGCATGCACATCGCGGTCAAGAAGGCCTTCGACGACGCCGGCATCGAGATCCCGTTCCCGCAGCGCACCCTGGGTTCGCTGACCGGCGCCCCCTTCCCGGTGCGCGTGGTCTCCGGCGACGAGCCGGCGCCCGGGCCCGAGGTCCCGCCGGTGGACAATACCCCCGGTAATCGCTGACTGGCGGCCTACGGGCGCAGGTCGAGCCACACCGGGTCATGGTCGGAAGCGCGCCAGGGGCCGTCGGCCGGATGAGCACCGTCGAAGCCGAGGAACACGGGTTCGTCGGCGTTCACCGCCCAGGTGTCGGCGGCCACGACCCGCGCGGCCAGCGCCTCCGGGCCGAGCAGGTAATCGAGTTGCCCCGAGCGGCCGCGGAACACGTAGGTGTGGATGTTCTCCGGGGCCGTGGCCACCAGATCCTCCTTGCCGGCCGCGCGCAGGGCGGCCAGCGGGTCTTCGGCGGCGTAGCTGTTGAGGTCGCCGGCGATGATCACCGGCGGGTCGTCCGGTCTGGCCGCGCGCTGCCGGGCGATCCACTCCGCCAGGCGCTCGGCCTGCTCGGTGCGGCGCTGGTTCCAGCAGCCCTGACCGCGGTCGATGTCGCCGTGCTCCGGACAGCCGGTCTTGGCCTTGAAGTGCACGGCCACCACGCCGAAGGGTTCGCCGCCGTCGCGTGAACGGAACCAGCCCAGCAGCGGCGGGCGATGGTGGACCGAGTCCCCGTCGGCCGCGGTGTCCAGCAGTTCCACTCGTTCGCGGTCGTAAAGCAGGCCGACCTGGATCGCATCGCTCCCGCTGTCGGGGTGGGCGGCCTTGCGCATGTGCGTGCGCTCGTCCAGGGCATCCACCCGCTCGCGCAGCTCGCGCCCGGCGGCGGGGCGGTTCTCCAGTTCCACGAATGCGAGGACGTCCATCGCCAGGCCCGCGAGCTGGGCGTCCAGCTTGGCGGTCTGGCGTTCGCGTTCGGCGGGGTCCTGCGCGCCGCGCTCGCCCAGGGTGACGAAGTCGTTCTCGAGGTTCGCGGTGGCGATGCGCAGGGTGTCGTCGCCGGGCTCGGGCGGCGGATCGGGGCGTTCCCCGCCTTCCCATTGCGGCGGTTGGACCGGATGCACGCGGTGGGCATCGAAGGCGTGGGTCAGGATGCCGGTCAGGCCGTCCACCCGACTGCCGACGCGGCGGGTGCCGGCGTTGTCCAGATACGGCACCGGGTCGGGGCGGGCGCGGTAGCTGCCGTCGTCCAGCACGATGCGACGGTCCCCGTCCCCGTCCCCGGCGTCCGGATCACCGAATTCCCCGGTCTGGCCCGGGTGGCGCAGGCGCCCACCGGCGGCAAGGTCCAGGCTGCCGTAGCGCGCCAGTTCGCGATTGGCGGTGACGGTCAGGGTCTGGTCGAAACGCACGCGCACGTCCTCCAGGCCCTCCAGCCGGTCGGCGTCTTCCGGTAGGCGCAGGGTCACGGCCTGCGGGGGTTCGCCGCGCCGGCAGCGCTCCAGTGCCTGCACCCGCGACAGCTGCGGGCGGCCGTGGTGGCGGCCGAAACGGGCATGGACCTGCACCCGGTCACCGGGTTGCAGGTCGGCGTCGCCGCGGTCCGGGGCGTACACGAACAGCCCGGTGGGCGGGTCGGTCGCGTCGTCCTGCAGATAGAACCCGCCCAGCGCGTCCTCGCCGTGGAATACGCCGCTGACCGTGCCCTCGGCGACCACGGGTTGATCCTCGTCCACCGCGCCGGCGCGCAGCTCGTCGAGGGCCATGCGTTCGTCGGCCGGCGGGGCGGGGCAGTCGGCGGTGGCCGCCCCCGGCAGGGCCGGGGCCAGCAGCAGGATCAGGGCGGCGGTGGCGGCGCGAGGGTTCCGCACGGCGCGCGGGGTGTGGCGGGTCGGTGCATGCATGGTTTCTTCCCTGGCGGGCGTGTGACGGCGCCCGGCGATTTCGTCGTGTGATTTCCGTATACTGCGGCGCCTTTCCCGCCCGCGGACAAGAGCGAACGGCCATGGCGATCTGGATCGCGACCCTGCTGGGGATCGTACAGGGTATTTTCATGTTCGTGCCGGTGAGTTCAACCGCGCACCTGGTGCTCACCCAGCACTGGCTGATCGGCCAGGGCCACGAACTGCCGCCGCCCGAAAGCCCGGAGATGATCCTGTTCGATCTGGTGGTGCATGTGGGCACGCTGGTGTCGATCGTCTATGTGTTTCGCCGCAGCCTGTGGCAGCTCTCCGGCGGCATCCTGCGCGAGAGCTGGCAGTGGGCCGCGCGGCGCGGCGAGGCGCGGCGCGAGATGCTGTACTTCCGCCTCGGGATGCTGTGCGTGCTGTCGGTGGCCGCGACGGCCGTGGTGGGCTTCACCCTCAAGGCGGCCTTCGAGCAGGTGTTCGCCAATCCGGTGCTGATCGCCGGGACCCTGACCCTGACCGGCGTGCTGCTGTGGTGGACCGACCGCCTGAGCCGGCGCCCGCTGGGGCTGCGCAAGCTGAACCCGCGCATCGCGACGGTGATCGGCGTGGCCCAGGGCTTTGCCCTGGTGCCCGGGCTCAGCCGCAGCGGCATGACCATCGTGTTCGGCCTGTTCAGCGGGCTCAAGCGGCGCTGGGCGGCGGAATACAGCTTCTTCCTCGCGATCCCCACCATCCTCGCGGCCACCGCCGTGCAGTCGCTGGACGTGTTCAACCACGACGGCCTGGGCGATCTGCCGTGGAGTGCGCTGATCACCGGGTTCGTGGTCTCTGCGGTGGTCGGCGTGGTGTCGCTGAAGATGGTGCTGTTCTTCCTCTATCGCTCCAGCCTGAAGGTGTTCTCCATCTATGTGTGGATCCTGGCCTTCCTCGTGCTGTTCGGGTTCCTCGATACCGGCGTGATGTACGGCCACTGAACCACCGCGTCACTCCGGCCCGCGCAGCACCGTGAGCGGTGCCTGATCCAGCACCCGCCGGGTTCCCAGCCACCCGGCCAGCGCGATGCCCAGGGTGCCGCCGCCGATCCCGTAGACGAACGTCATCGGGTTGACGCGGTAGTCGAAGTCGAACACCTGCCAGGCCAGCAGGGCCCCGATCACCGTGGCGATGATCGCGGCCAGCAGCCCGGCGAGGAAACCCAGTGTCCCGAACTCGGCCAGCAGCGCGTTGCGGATGTCGCGGCGCCGTGCGCCCAGGGTGCGCAGCAGCGCGGCCTCGCGCCGGCGGACGTCGCGGGTTGCCTGGACCGCGGCGAACAGCACCGTCAGCCCGGCCACCAGGGTGAACAGGAATACGTACTCCACGGCGCGCGTGGCCTGTTCGATGATGTCGCGCACGCGCTCCAGGATCGCGCTGACATCGATGGCGGTGACCGCCGGGAAATCGCGCAGCCAGCGGCTCTGGGCGTCGTGCATGTCCTCCGGCAGGCGGAACGCGGTGATATAGGTGCGCGGCTGCTCGTCCAGCAGGGCGGGAGCGCCGGTGACGAAGAAGTTCACCCGGAAGCTGTCCCAGTTCACCTCGCGCACGTTCGTGATGGTCCCGCGCACCGCGCGCCCGCCGATGCGGAAGGTCAGGCTGTCGCCCAGTTCCAGCTCCAGGCGCTCCATCAGCCCGGCCTCCACCGAGAGCCCGTCGGAATCCGGCTGGTCGAGGGTCCAGTGACCTTCCACCACCGGGTTGTGCTCCGGTGGCTGCTCCGCGTAGGACAGGTTGAACTCGCGGTCCAGCAGGCGCCGGGTGCGTTCGTCGTCGAAATCCTCGGGCCCCACCGGCAGGTCGTTGATGGCGACCAGTCGGCCGCGGATCATCGGATCCATCTGCGGGCGCTCCAGGCCGGCCTCTTCCATGCGGTCGGCCAGCCGGTCCTGCTCCCCCGGCTGGATGTTCACGTAGAAATGGTTGGGCGCATCCTCGGGGATGCTGGCATCCCAGGCCTCCAGCAGATCGACGCGCACGATCGCCAGCAGCAGCAGCGCGAGGATGCCCACGCTGAAGGCCACCAGCTGCACTGCACTGAGCCCGCCGCGTCGCGCCAGATTGGCCAGGCCGAAACGCAGCGCGATGCCGCCGCGGTCACGCAGCGGGCGTACCGCCAGCACCAGGGCCGCCCCCAGCAGGCCGAGGGTCAGCAGGGCCCCGGCCGTGCCCAGCAGGACCCACAGGGCGAGCTGCGCATCGGCCGCCTGCCACCAAAGCAGGGCGCCGAAGGCCGCCACTGCCAGCCCGCCCGACAGCCACACCGAGGCCGACGGCAGGCCGATGTCGCGGCGCAGCACCCGCAGCGGCGGGATCTGCCCGATGCGCAGCATCGCCGGCAGGGCGAAGCCGGCGGCGGTGATCAGGCCGACGCCCAGCCCGGCCACCACCGGTCGCAGGCCGGGCGCGGGCAGATCAGCGTCCAGCCAGTCCCCGAGCAGGGCGGCGAGCACGAACTGCGCGGCGAAGCCGATGGCCAGCCCGATCAGCGAGGCGATCAGGGCGACCAGCAGCACACGCCCGAAATACACCGCCAGCACCCGCCGCGCGCTGGCACCCAGGGCGCGCATGATCGCCGCCGAGTCGGCACGGCGCTGAGCAAAGTGATGCGCCGCCACCGCGATCGCGGCCCCGGCCAGGAGTACGGCCATCAGCGACGCCAGGCCGAGGAAGCGCTCGGCGCGCTCGATCGCCGCGCGCAGCTCCGGACTGGCGTCCTCCAGGCCCTGGACGCGCTGCCCGGATTCCAGACGTGGTTCCAGCCACTGTTCGAACCCGGCCACCGCGTTGTCCGCCCCGCGCAGGTGGAACTGGTAGCGCACCCGACTGCCGGGGCCGATCAGTTCGGTCGATTCCAGGTCCTGGTAGGCGAGCAGCAGCCGCGGTGCGAGATCGGTGAGCGCACTGCCGCGGTCGGGTTCCAGGGTCAGGACCGCGGTGATCTCCAGATCCCGGCGTCCGACGGTGACCGTATCCCCCGGTTCCAGACCGAGGTCGTTCAGCAGGCTGCTCTCCAGCCAGGCCTCGCCGGACTCCGGTCCCTCGGTGACGGCCCGTTCCCGGCCCTCGGCATCGCGGATGCGGGCCTCGCCCACCAGCGGCCAGTCGGGGCCCACCGCGCGCAGGGAACTCAGTCGCGAGCGGTCCTCCGCGCCGAACAGCACCGAGGGCAGGGCGGCCGTGCGTACCTGTTCCAGCCCACGTTCCCGGGCTTCTTCCACCCACTCGTCGGGGATCGGGTCGCGCGCGACCACCGACAGGTCCCCGCCCAGCAGGGAGGCCGCCTCGTCGGCCATGCCGCGATCGACGCGGTCGGTGAAGAAGCCCACCGCGGCCACCGCAGCCACCGCCACCACCAGGGCGGCGGCCAGCACCCGCAGTTCGGCCGAACGCCACTCCTGGCGGGTGCCCCGCAGCCATCCCCGCAGCTGGCGCAGCGGATGATGCAGTCCGGCTGCCGGACTCATGCCAGGACCCCGTCCTGGATGCGGATGATGCGGTCGCAGCGCTGCGCCAGGTCGGGGTCGTGGGTGACCAGCAGCAACGCGGCGGGGACATGACCGGGTGCGGGGTCGTCGGTGAGGGCAAACAGGTGTTCGATGATACGCTCGCCAGTGCGCCCGTCGAGGTTGCCGGTGGGCTCGTCGGCGAACAGGATGGCCGGCCGGTCGACGATCGCGCGCGCGATCGCCACGCGCTGCTGCTCGCCGCCGGAGAGCTGGTGCGGATAGTGGCGCGCGCGCTCGGTCAGTCCCACGCGCTCCAGCGCCTCGTGGGCGCGGCGGGTCAGCTCCGCGGCCGGCTGCTGCGCGTGTTCCGGGTTGAGCTCCAGCGGCAGGAGGACGTTTTCCAGTGCGGTCAGGGCCGGCAGCAGCTGGAACGACTGGAACACGAAACCGACCCGTCCGGCGCGCAGCGCCGCGCGGCCGTCCTCGTCCAGTTCGCTGATGGTCTTGCCCAGCAGGCGAACTTCTCCGCCACTAGGGGCGTCAAGACCCGCGAGGAGACCCAGAAGGGTCGACTTGCCCGAGCCGGAGGCGCCGAGGATGGCGACCGTCTCGCCCGGGTTGACCGCCAGGGACACGCCGCGAAGGATGTCCAGCGTACCGCTGGGCCCCTCCACCCGCTGGCGCAGGTCCGTGGCTTCCAGTACTGCTTGCGAGGATGCATCCATGTCGCGTTTCCCGTTGCTGGTCGTTGGGTATCTTGCCCTGCTGTTGAGTCTTCCGCTCGCCGCGAATTCCCCGCCGGAGGAGAATTCTGCCCACAAGGCCCCGGAGGACGACACCCATCGCCTGCTGGTGTTCGGCGATTCGCTCAGCGCGGCGTGGGGCATGAGCGAGGACGAAGGCTGGGTGGCCCTGCTGGAAGATCGCCTCGAAGCGCGGGATGGCAGCTGGCGAGTGCACAACGCCTCGATCAGCGGCGAGACCACGGCCGGCGGCCGGCAGCGCCTCCCGGACGAGCTGGAACGCGTCGAGCCGGATGTCGTCATCCTGGAACTGGGCGGCAATGATGGCCTGCGCGGGCTGGCGCCCGCCGCCATGCGCGAGAACCTCGAGGCCATGCTGGATGCCATCGACGCCGCGGGCGCGAAGACCCTGTTGCTGGGCATCCGCATTCCGCCCAACTACGGTCCCCAGTATACGGACCGCTTCGAGGCGGTGTTCCGGGACCTGGCGGAAGAACGCGAGCTGGCCTTCGAACCGTTCTTTCTGGACGGCGTGGCCGACGACGAAGTGATGATGCATGACGACGGGATCCATCCGTCGGCCGAGGCGCAGCCGCAGCTGCTGGAGAATGTCTGGCCGGAACTGGAGCCGCTGCTGGAGCAGGTCGAAGCCCGGGAAACGCTGAATGGCAACCGGGACTGAGCACCGGTTCAGTCTTCGGGGCGCAGTTCCTCGCGGCAGCGCTGCAACACCTCGGCGGGGATCAGCGCGCGCAGCACCGGATGCAGATCGGGTTCCACCTCGCTCAGCAACGGCAGGGTCCGCACCCGGGAATGGCGCGACAGCGGATCACCGTACTGATTGGTCTGGATGCTGCGGTCCACGCCGGCATCCATCAGCGCGATGCCCGGCTGACCGCCCGGTCCCTCATCGAGGATGTCGACCAGTTCAACCACATGTCCGTCCACCTCGCCACGCACCCCCACCAGCGGGCACAGCAGATCGATCAGACGGTCGGTTTGCTCCGAGTTCAGCTTCTCCATGTCCGTACATTAGTTCGCCGGCGCGCGGGGCGCCACCCCGTGCCGCCCCGTTAAGTTTGAATCGCACCCGATGCGAGCGGAATGGCAGGAGCCTGCTTGCAGGCGAACCGGGCGGCGTTTTCGACATGCTATCTGCCACGCGTATAATCCGGTTTCCCGCCCGCGTCTCCGTAGCTCAGCTGGACAGAGCAACCCCCTCCTAAGGGGTAGGTCGCAGGTTCGAATCCTGCCGGGGACGCCATCTTCCGGTTTACCCGTCGGTTCCCAGTTCGGCCAGGAACCGCCGCAGCTTCTCCTCCTCGGACAGATCCCCGTAGAGCACGGAGACTTCGCCATGGGTGTCGGTCTTCAGCAGTGATGGCGTGGCGAACACCGACTGGGTGATGCCCTGTTCGGGCTGTTCTAGAAGATCGACCTCCTGAGGTTGCATGTCGGAGCGGCCGATTTGCTCCAGCATTCGGGCGAGGTTGGCCCGCGCGCGCTGCGAGCGGGGTGCCGATCCGGTTACGAAGAGGGTCAGCACGGGGATGGAGGCTTCGCCATGGTCCTGATTCTCGTTCAATGCTGTTTTCCTCCGTCGGCATGCTGACCTTCTTTGAAGGGTTCCGGATCGTGATCCGGGTCCCGGCGGCGGCGGATTTCTTCGTGATAATCGTGTTCCAGACGATCCGTCTCGCCGCTTGTCCGATCCAGGTGGTCGCGTTCGGCCTCCAGGCGCTGTTGTTCTTTCTCCGCCTGCAGGATGCGCTGTTCCAGGTCCAGGCGCCGACGTTCGCGTTCCAGCTGTCGCTGGCGCTCCCGCTCCTGATCCTCGCGTTCCTTCATCGCGCGCGCCGTCCCCATCAGCACCTCCGAGCCGGATGCGTAAACATCCGCGAGGTCCAGTCCGCTGTCGGACAGGATTAGTTCGCGCTGCTGATTGGAGTGAGCCGAACCGCGCGATTTCACGATGGACAGCGACCGGTTACGTTCGCCCCCGCGTTCGTTGTAACCGACGACAATCCAGGTATCGGCCAACGTGGAGACATAGCCCAGGGTGGCTTCTCCCTCCGGGTCCTCTACACCGCTCAGTGCGGTCAGGACGGTGGTGATGCCGCGTCGGCGGGCCAGATCGGTCAGCTGCTCGGTCGCCAGATGGGCGCCTTCGGTGGCACTGGCTTTCAGCAAGGCGGAGACCGGATCGATGATCAGACAGTCGGGAGCGAATCCGTCGATGAGGCGTCGCAATGCGAGGAATTGTTCGGTGACGCTGGAGGCGTAGGCGGAAAAATCCTGAAAATGGACGACCCCGCGGGCCATCGGGGTGGCCAGGTCGATGCCCACCGATGTCAGGTTGCGCACGTAGGCCGATTCCAGCTCATCGAAACTGATGTACAGCACGCGTTCGCCTTCCCTCGCCCGGGTCTCTGCGAAGGTTCCGGCCAGGGTGCTCTTGGCGGTCCCGGGGCGACCGGAGATCAGCAGGCTGGAACCGCGATGGATGCCGCCACCCAGGAGGCTGTCCAGACGCGGGATGCCGGTGGTCAGCCGTTCGCTGCCGGCCGCTGGCTGACCGATCGGAGGGGCCTCGTGGTAGGGGAGCTGGATGCCCTCGCCATCGATCAGCATTGGCATTTCGTCGGCGACATGATCGCTTCCCCGATACTTGGTAATGCGCAGTGAGCGGTTGAGCTTCTGCTGGACCACGCGCGCCGACAGCAGCAGGCTCGACGACAACAGGAACTCGATGCCCTCCAGCCAGGCCGGTGCGGGGCCGTCACCCCGTGCCTTGCCGGTGATCAGCACCGCCTGACCGTGGGTCTCGCAGTGATCGTTGATTCGGCGGATCTGCTCGATGGCGGCATGCGGGTTTGGCTGGAGCTGCAGGAGCTGGTCGATGCCGTCGAAAATCACCCAGCCTGCATCGCCGTCGGCCGCGGGCGTGACGGCACTCAGCAAGCCTCCCATGTCGAATTCGCCGGCCGCCTCGGCCCCCGGATGCGGGCGTGCGTCGATCAGCTGCCAGCGTTCGGAGTCCAGCAGCCCGGCGCCCCAGTCGAACGAGGCGGCGTCGCGCCGCACCTGCTCGGGCGATTCCTCGAAGGTCACGAAAACGCCGCGTTCACCCTGTTCCACCGCTCGGGCCAGGATCTGCAGACACAGCACGGTCTTGCCGGCGGCGGGTTGGCCGAGGACAAGCGTCGCCTGGCCTTTGGGCAGGCCGCCGCGAGTGGCACGGTCGAGCCCGGCGATGCCGGTTTCGAACTTTTGCAGTGTGTTTTGGGGTCGTTCCATGCGGACTCCGGTTGTTCAGGTCGATGGCGGGTGAGTGCTGCCCAGCGGCAGGCGCCCTCGCTGCTCCAGCAACCAGCGGAAGTCCTCCGCTTCCAGCGGCATGCTGTAGTAATAGCCCTGGCCGAAGGGGCAGCCCATTTCCAGCAGGGCCTCGCCAACCTGCGCGGACTCGATGCCTTCGGCAATGACTTCCGCATCCATCGCCCGGGCCAGTGTCACCACCGTCTCCACGATGTGGCGATGGAAAGGTTCGTCCAGCAGATGGAACACGAAGCCCTGGTCGATCTTGATCTCGTCGAAGGGATATTCCTTGATGTAAAGCAGCGAGGAATAGCCGGTGCCGAAATCGTCCAGGGACAGGCGCACGCCCATTTCATGCAGGACGCGCATCTGTTGCAACAGGGCGGGAGACTGCCCGATGAACACCCCTTCCGTAACCTCCAGTGCCAGTTCCTCGGGGGCGACCCCCGATACTTCTAGGATGCTTTGCACGCGTCGTGCAAAGTTGCCGACCTCGAACTGCGTCAGCGACACGTTGACCGCCACACGGACCGGTTCCAGGCCCGCATCGCGCCATTCGCGCAGATGCCGGCAGGCCCGCGCGAGCGCCCAGTCGCCCACTGCGGTGATCTGCTGACTCTGTTCGGCCAGGCTGATGAACAGGTCCGGCGGGAGCAGGCCGCGCTCGGGGTGATTCCAGCGCAGCAGCGCCTCGCAGGACACCAGCCGGCCACTGGCCAGGTCCACCTTGGGCTGGAAGTGGAGTTCGAGCTGGTCCTCGTTGAGGGCCTGACGCAGATCGCGCGTGAGGTCGATGCGCTGCTGGGTTTCCTCGAGCAGTTGACGGGTGAACGCCGACCAGAGCTGGGAGGCCTCGGCATGGTTGCGGAACTGGGCGAGCTCCGCCTCGTGCAGCAGATCCTCCGCCGTGCGACGCCGGGTACCCATACGAGTAAAGCCGATGCGAATCGCGACCTCGAACTCCGCGCCGTGCATCGCGAAGGGCGCGGTCAATGCGTCGTGCAGCTCGCCCAGCTCGAGTTCCGGCGGCTCGCGGGGTTCGGGGAGGAACACAACGAATTCGTCGCCGCCGATCCGGCCGGCCAGGCCGTGGTCGCCCGCCTGTCCTTTCAGACGCTGCCCGAATTCCTTCAGCAGCCAGTCGCCGGCCTCGTAGCCGTAAGACTCGTTGATGTCGCGCAGTGCCGCGATGTCCGTGATCACCAGGATTCCGGCCGGATGCCAGTGGTCCCCATCGATCCGTTCCTGCAGCGCCCGTTCGAAGCCAGAACGTGACAGCAGTCCGGTCAGGGCGTCCTCGAAGGCGAGCCGGCGGAGTTGCTCCTCGGCCTTCTTCAGGGGGGTGATGTCCTGCTTGATCGCCACGTAGTTGATGACCCGACCCTGTTCGTCCTTGAGCGGCGAAATGACGTCCTGTTCCCAGAACAGTGTCCCGTCCTTGCGCCGGTTCTGGATCTCTCCGGTCCAGGTCTCCCCGGCGGTGATGGTCCCCCAAAGGTCCCGGTAGACCTCGTCCGGCGTGTTGCCGCTCTGGATCCGGGCCGGTGTCTGGCCCAACAGCTCATCTCTGGAATAGCCGGAGACCCGTTCGAAGGCCGGGTTCACGTATTCGATTTGGCCTTCCAGGTCGGTGACGGCGACCGCCGCCGGGCTCTGCTCGATAATGTGGCGGAACCGGTGGAGCTGGCGCTCACGTTCGCGGTGGCGGGTCAGATCCTGGAAGGCCCCCTGGGCCCCCACGATGCGGCCTTCAGCATCAAAAAGCGGTTCGCCCAGTGCACGTACCCATTTGCGCTGTCCTTCGGTGTCAATGATGGCCAGCTCTTCGTCGTAGGGGAGCCCCTGTTCGATGCAGTCGTTGAACAGGGTGCGGATCCGGTCGCGCGACTCGGGCGCGTAGAAGTTGATCCCCTCCTCGATCGGCGGGGCGTAACCCGCTGGCATGCCATGGATCTCGGCGACCACCGGGGACCAGGCGATTCGCCCGTCATCGAGATATACTGACCAGCCGCCGACGCGGGCGATCTGGCCGGCCATCTCGATCAGGTGGGCCTGGCGTTGCAGTTCGTTCTCGGCCGTACGCAGGTCGGTGACGTCGGTAATGACCGCTCCCGCCCGCTGTTTCCGGTCGAGACCAGGGCCAAGCGGATAGTAGTTCACCCGGAGTCGACGGCGCTGGCCATCGGTCGTGGTGCGCTCGGTCTCGTACCTCACAGTCTCCCCGCCCAGGCAGCGATCCAGATAGGGTTTGACCGTTTGCTCGAAATAATCCGCGCCCAGTATTTCGGGCAGTGAACGCCCCAAGAGCTCCCCGTCAGTCAGCCCGTAATGTTCGCGGTAGGCGCGGTTGGCCCATATGTAGCGGTAATCGGCATCGGCGATGCCGCACAAATCCTCGCTCTTTCCCACAAGATCGTGGAGGTGCTGGAGGAGTTCCTTTTGGACCAGCAATTGCGCGGATGTCTCTTCCGAAGAGTGAAGCATTCGGCGAAGCGTAGCTGCGAGGTTGGGCCTGTCTGCCTGGTCCTCGATGGGGACGAGGGCATGCTCGATGGTCTGCCGGACGTCCTCCAGCTTGCGTCTAGTGGTTCCCTCGCCCGCTTTGCGGCGACGGAGAACCAGACGGAATGCGAGTACTGTTAGGACGCCGGATAGTGAACCGGCAATCAGCGCCGTGACCAGCCAAGCATCGAGGCTGGCGAGACCGTCCGGGATCAAGATGGCCGCTCCGGTGCGGCGCCGTCGCTGAAACGTGCGTCTATGGAGGTGGTAAAGCCACGGGGCGTCGCTGCATGGGCGACGCCAGCCGGGTGACCCGGCTCCTGCAGGAGCTGGCAACGGTTGCGGGTCATTTTGCTACAAACCTTGTATGAGACCTGTATCACAACTTTACGGGACCCGATGCGTGACCGTCGAGTCACTTCCACGTTGGCGGTGGAGGCATTCAGGGTTGGTAGCCCACAGATCCATCCTGCTGCTCTGTGATTGTTTCACCGCCGGCCGGTTTCTCTCGTGCCTGCGGGGACCCTGAGCGGGTCTGCGTCCGGAATGACACTGGACTCAAGATTTCTGACTACACTCCAGAGGAATGACCTTCGTGCGGGGTTCGCGCGAGGGCCGTGCAACCACGTCAAGGAGCGGTTCATGAACAACAGCTTTGCCCCCATCCAGACTCGTCCGCTGTCCGCGGATACCGCCGTGCTTCGTTGCGACGGTGTCCTGGCGCCGCGGGTGACACCGGATTCGCCGGCGGATCGCGCCATGACCGATCTGCGCAAGGTGCCGGCGGTGACGACCATGGCGGACATGCGGGCCGACGAGGCGCTGCAGCGGATGATCCATGCCGGGGTCCGTCTGTTGCTGGTGGTCGATGCGCAGGACTCGGTGAAGGGTGTGGTGACGGCCCGCGACATCATGGGCGAGGGCCCGGTGCGGGCGGCCCAGGAAGAGGGGATCCCCCGCGAGGCGGTGGAAGTGAAGCACGTAATGAGCAGGGTCAGCGAGCTGGAAGCGATGGATCTGGACAAGGTCGAACATTCGCGAGTGGGCGACGTGGTCCGGACCCTGAAGAAATCGGGTCGTCAGCATGCCCTGGTGGTGCTGCGCCGGGATGATGGCAGCGAGGCCGTGTGCGGGCTGTTTTCGGCCACCCAGATCGGGCGCCAGCTGGGGGTGGATGTGTCTCCCGAAGGGCCGGCCCAGTCGTTCGCCGAGCTGGAGCGGTCGCTGGCGTCCTGAGCCGTCGGGGCCGGGGCGGAGGCCTCTCAGGGGCCTTCGCCGCGCCCGTTGCCGCCGTCCGCGTAGGGGTAGCCCGGCGCCTCGAGGTCCTCCTGAAAGGTTTCGAGGCGTTCCACGGCGATGTCCGTGCGGTGGAACTGGGCGATGTGGAACACCGCATCCCCCTCGTTCACCAGCGGCAGGCGGAGCTGGCCGATCACGATGCCCGATACCGGGGCGCGGATCTCGGTCTCGCGTTCGCCGAATGGGTCGGAGACGATCGCCAGCAGGGTCTGGTCGCGGGTTACGCGGTCCCCTTCACGCACGAAGATCCGCAGGATGCCGCTCTCCGGTGCGCGTACCCAGCTGGCGGAACGCGCCATCACCGGCTCCTTGCGCCGCCGCTGGCGAGGCGGCGCCGGCAGCATGCCCAGATAGCGCATGACCTCGATGATCCCGTGGACCCCGCCGCGGATGGAGAGCTCGTCGAAGCGCAGGGCCTCGCCGGCCTCGTACAGCAGGATGGGGACCTGCCGCTCCGCGGCGGCCTCGCGCAGGGAGCCGTCGCGCAGAGCCGAGTTGAGGATAACCGGTGCGCCGAAGGCCTGCGCCATCTCGCGGGTCTCGCGGTGGTCCAGGTTGGCGCGGATCTGCGGCAGGTTGGAGCGGTGGATCGCGCCGGTGTGCAGGTCGATGCCGTGGGTGCTGTTGTGCACGATCTCGCGCATGAACAGGCGTGCGACCCGGGCCCCCAGCGAGCCCTTGCGGGATCCGGGGAAGACGCGGTTGAGATCGCGCCGGTCGGGCAGGTAGCGGCTCTGGTTGATGAAGCCGTGCATGTTGACCACCGGCACCGCCAGCAACGTGCCCTTCATCCGCCGCAGGGCCGGCACCTTGAGCAGGCGCCGGATGATCTCGACGCCGTTGATCTCGTCGCCGTGGATGGCGGCGCTGACGAACAGCACGGGCCCCTTCTGCCGGCCGCAGACCACCTGCACCGGCATGTGCGCCGGGGTATGGGTGTACAGGCTGCCGACTTCCAGTTCGACCGTGCGCCGTTCGCCCGGCTGCACGGTGGTGTCGCCCAGCGTGACCGGGCGGTTGCGGCGGGCCCGCGGCAGTCCGGCCATTCAGCCGCGACCCTTGGTCTTGGTGCGGTTGGGCTTGGCGTTCTTCTGGATGAAATCGATGATCATCCCGGCGACGTCCTTGCCCGAGGCGGCCTCGATGCCCTCCAGTCCGGGCGAGGAATTGACCTCCATGACCACCGCGCCGTGATTGGACCGCAGCAGGTCCACGCCGCACACGTTCAGGCCCATCACCTTGGCCGCGCGCACTGCGGTGGCGCGTTCCTCCGGGGTGATGCGGCAAAGCGCCGCGCTGCCTCCGCGATGCAGGTTGGAGCGGAACTCGCCTTCCTTGGCCTGTCGCTTCATCGACGCGACCACCTTGTCGCCGATCACGAAGCAGCGGATATCCGCCCCTTTCGCCTCCTTGATGTACTCCTGCACCAGGATGTGCTGCTTGAGCCCCATGAATGCCTGGATCACGCTTTCGGCCGCCTGCTTGGTCTCGGCCAGCACCACGCCCAGCCCCTGGGTGCCCTCCAGCAGCTTGATCACGCAGGGGGTGCCGCCGACCGTGTCCAGCAGGTCCTCGATGTCGTCCGGCGAGTGGGCGAAGCCGGTGACCGGCAGTCCTATGCCGCGGCGCGACAGCAGCTGCAGGCTGCGCAGCTTGTCCCGCGAGCGCGAGATGCCCACCGATTCGTTCAGCGGGTAGACGTTCATCATCTCGAACTGGCGCAGCACCGCCGTGCCGTAAAAGGTGATCGAGGCCCCGATGCGCGGGATCACCGCGTTGAATTCATCGAGGATGTCGCCCTTGTAGTGGATCTGCGGGTTGTGCGCGGTGATGTTCATGTAGCAGCGCAGCGGGTCCACCACCCGCACTTCGTGCTCGCGTTCCTGGGCGGCCTCGACCAGGCGGCGGGTGGAGTAGAGCTTGGTGTTGCGCGACAGAATGCCGATCTTCATGGGGTTTCCCGGGGGCTGGTTGCGGGTTCGTCGTCGTGGTCCTGCTGCAGGCTGTCGGGCTGCTCCGGGGGTTTCCCCAGGGCGAAGGATGCGCCGGGGTCGACCAGAAACCGGCCCCGCATCGCCTCGCGCCCGAGCAGCATGCGAAACAGCATGGTATCGCGAGCGGTCAGGGAAAGATCCACCGGCAGCAGCGATTCACCGATGCGTACGGGCGTACGGATGAAGTAGCGGTCGCTCTGGTGGCCGCCGGAGTCGGTGACCGGGCGTACATCCAGCACCGGGGCTTCGCACCAGGTCTCGGTCGTGCTGTCGTGCTGGCGCGGGTGCATGCCGAAACGGACCCATTCGTGCCCGTCGCGCTGGAAGGTTTCAATCGCGAACGCGTGCAGCGCCGAGCTGCGCGCGCCGGTATCGACCTTGCACTTGATCCAGTCGAGCCCCAGTTCCGGCAACCCTACCCACTCGCGCCAGCCCAGTACCGGACGGGTCTTCATCCGCCCCTCGCGGGGCCGATTTCCGGGTACAGCCGATTGCAGTACATCAACGTCTCCTGATGAAGTCCATGTGAGCTGTGGGGATCGGTTTGCGGCCCGGCCGTCAGGTGCCTAAATTGCGCGGCTTCGGAACGGGGGAGATCACCATGACGCAACGTACCATCGGGAAGACGACTCTGGCCACGCTGCTGGCCCTGCCGGGCGCGGCCCTGGCCCAGGACGAGGCCGTGGAGCTGGCACCGGTATCGGTCACGGCCACCGGCTATGAGACCCTGATCGAGGATACGCCGGCATCGGTCACGGTCATCGACCGCGACGAGATCCGCAACCGCCCGGGGGTGGGCGTGGGCGACCTGCTGCGCGGCGAGGCGGGCCTGGCCACCGCGGTGGACGGCTCGGTGGGGCAGGACCCGATCATTCGCGGGCTCAAGCGCGACCAGGTGCTGGTGCTGGTGGACGGCGTGCGGGTCAACGCGATGCAGCCGCCGGCGCGCGGCTCGCTCGCCTCCTACGTGAACATGGACCTGATCGAACGCATCGAGATCGTGCGCGGCCCGAGCTCGGTGCTCTACGGTTCCGGCGCGATGGGCGGGGTGATCAACATCATCACCCGCAGCGGCGATTTCACCGAAGAAGAGGAAATGAACGCCTGGAGCCGTCTGGGCTACAGCTCGGTGGATCGCGGGCTGCGCACCGCGCTGGGGGTGACCGCCTCCAACGAACGCCACGTGCTGGACTTCTCCACCGCCTATCTGGATACCGGTGACTACCGCATGGGCGACGGCGACCGCCTGGACGACAGCGGTACCCGGCAGGAGGCCTATCACCTGCGATATCGCACCCGCCTGACCCCGGATCACGAGCTTGGTTTCCGTGCCCAGCGCGACGAGCGTGAGGACGTTTGGTATCTGGCGTCGCGGTCTGTAAACGATAGGGACCCGGAGAATGACCCCCTGCCGGATCAGCTCCGCGCGGCCCCGGAGGGGCTGAACACGCACTACACGCCGACGCAGACCCGTGATCTGCTGGAAGCGACCTACCAGGGTGATTTCGGCGGCGCCTGGGCGCCCCGGGTCGAGGCCTCCATCTACCGCCAGGAGCTCTCGCGCGGCAACTACGACTGGAGCCATGCGCTGGGCCGGGACTACCGTGTGTCCGACACCGATTTCACCACCGACGGGGCCCGCATCCAGACCGAGCTGTTCCCGACCGACAACCAGATCCTTCTGGTGGGCGCCGAGTACTGGCGCCTGCGGGCGAGCCCGGATTCCTTTATCGGTCATGTGAACCAGGGCTTCCGCCCTAATGATGCTGCAGCGCCGTTTGAAGTGTTGTTGACGGATCCGGATGCCCTTGAGAATCGGGCGCTGTTCATGGATCTGATCGATGACGGTCAGATCGATTCGCAGGGTATGTTTGTGCAGCACGAGACCTTCCTCGATGCCGGTACCCTGAACCTGGGTATGCGTTACGACCGTGTGGAAGGCGATGCGGATGCTGTAGTTGAAAGCGATGGCGATCTGCAGAATGTGGACCACAACCTGAGCTGGTCGGCCGGCTTCAACTGGGATCTGCGCGAGGAGGTGAATCCGTACGTTAGCCTGTCCGAAGGGTATCGTTCGGCCAGTCTTCTCGAACGCTATCTGACTTACGAATACAGCGATGGCTACCGCTGGATCGCCGACCCCCAACTGGATCCCGAGCGCAACCGGACCCTGGAGGTCGGGGCGCGCGGCCATCTGCAGGGCTTCAGCTACATGGTCTCCGCCTACGAGAGCCGGATACGCGACTACATCGGTGCGGTGGTGTTGCCGGGCACGCAGAACCAGCGTGAAACGGTCAACCTCGACGAGGCGCGCATCCGCGGGGTCGAGCTGCAGGTCCAGCGTCCGTTCACCGAGCACGTGAGCGGCGAGTTCACCGGCACCTGGATCCGCGGCGAAAACCGCGACAGCCGGTTCGACGAGCCGCTGGCGGAGATGCCGCCGCCGGAGGCCAGCATCGCGCTGCGTCGTTCGGTGGAGCAGGGCTGGCAGTGGGAAGGCCGGCTGCGCGCGGTGGCGCGCCAGGATCGCACGGCGGACCGCTTCACGGATAACACCGAACGCGAGACTTCCGGCTTCGCGACCGGGGATCTGCTGGTGGGCTATCGTTTCCAGCCGTCCGGTCTGCTGCGCCACAACGAGCTGACCTTCCAGGTGAACAACATTGCCGACAAGGCCTACCGCGAGCATGTGACCGGCCAGCGCGAGGATCAGATCGACCCGGCGCGTGGCGCGCAGGAGATCCTCGCCCCCGGCCGCAGCTTTGGCGTGGTCTGGTACGCTGAGTTCTGATCCGGCCCGCGGCCGGAGCCGTCATGGATACCGGGGCCGCGGCCCCGCTCGATCAGAGGAAGGAAGATGCGTTTGCGCGTGATCGATTTCGGGCAGCAGCCCGCACTGCGTTCCCAGGCCGTGTACCACGGCGTGGCCGAGGCGATGGGGCCGGACGACGATCCGGTCCTGACCCTGGTAAACCCCGATGATCCCTACGTCTGCGTGGGACTGCATCAGGAGATCGCCCTGGAGGTGGACGAGGAGTACTGCGAGGAACAGAACCTCCCCATCGTGCGCCGGCATGTGGGTGGCGGCGCGGTGTATCTGGACCGCGACCAGATGTTCTTCCACTTCATCTACCCGAGCGCGAAGGCCCCGCGCATCGTCTCGCAGATCTATCAGAAGTTCATCGATCCGGTGATCCACACCTATCAGGATCTGGGGGTCAACGCGACCTTCCGTCCGGTGAACGACATCCACGTCGACGGGCGCAAGATCGGCGGGACGGGTGCGGCCAGCATCGGCGATGCCACCGTGATGGTCGGCAGTTTCATGTTCGATTTCGACACCGCGACCATGGCGCAGTGCCTGAAGGTGCCGTCGGAGAAGTTCCGCGACAAGCTGCGTGCCGGCATGGAGGATTACATCACCACGCTGACCCGCGAGCTGGGCGAGAAGCCGCCGCGCGAGACGGTGCGCGAGGCATTCCTCAAGCGGATCGGTGAGGAGCTGGACGTGGACGTCGAGCTGAGCGAGCCGACGGCCGAGGAGGTCGCCGCCATCGATGAACAGGTGCAGGCCCTGGCGGATCCCGAGTGGACCTATCGCAAGGGCCGCAAGTTCGTCGAGATGGGGGTCAAGATCGCCGCGGGCACGCATCTCACCGAAGGCGCGCACAAGGCGGCGGGCGGGCTGATCCGCGCGCAGCTGATGGAGAAGGACGACGAGATCGCCGATCTCCTGCTGTCCGGCGACTTCACGGTGTTCCCCGAAGACGGCATGGACCGGGTCGCGGAGGCCCTGCACGGGATCCCGCTGGAAGAGCCGGTGCTGCAGGATGCGGTGGCCACGGCCATGTCCGGAGTGGGGCTGGATGCCCCGGGGATTGAACCTGCGGATGTGGCGGCGGCGATTCTGGCAGCCCGCCACCACGAACCGCACTGAGTATGGGTACGGCCCGAACCACGGCTCCGTAGCAGGCGCCGCGGCGAGGCCAGTGAGGCAAGGCCGTGGCGGTCGGTCCGTCCCCCGGACCGACCGCTTTGCGCCTGCCGGGGGGCGCGGCGTCAGCTTCCCTGCGTCGGGGAGCCGGTCACCGGTGCGGCCGGGCTGTCGACACTGGACATCGCTCCGGCACCGAACAGGTCGCGCATGCCGCCCAGTGATCCCAGCAGGGCGGTGCCTTCCATCGGCACGAACACGCGGTCGCCCTGTTTGGCCAGTTCGGGCAGCATCTCGATGTAGCGCTGCGCGATCAGGTACTGCACGCCGGCCATCGGGTCGTCGGCCTTGCCCTCGAGGGCGGCCATCACGTTCTGGATGGCCTCCTTCTCGCCCTGGGCTACCAGGATGGCGGCCTGTTTCTGGCCCTCGGCCTTGGCGATCTCCGCCTGCTTGTCACCCTCGGCCTTCTGGATCTCGGCTTCCTTGTAGCCCTCGGCCTCGCGCACGGTGGCGCGGCGGTTGCGCTCGGCGACCATCTGCTGGTTCATCGCCTCGCGGATCTCCTGCGGGGTGTCGATGTCGCGGATCTCGACGCGGTTCACCTTCAGGCCCCACTTGTTGCCGGCCTCGTCCATCACCGTCTGCAGGCGCGCGTTGATCTCCTGGCGCGACTCGAAGATCTTGTCCAGCTCCATGGTGCCGATCTCGGAGCGCAGCGAGGTCTGGGCGAGGGTCTGGATCGCCAGCACCAGGTTCTCGGTGCCGTAGACCGCGGCCTGCGGGTCCATGATCTGGTAGTAGAGCACGCCGTCGATCTGCACGCCGACGTTGTCCTGGGTGATCACCGACTGGCTGGGGAAGTCCAGCACGACTTCGCGCATGTCGATCTTGTCCTCGGTGCGGACCACCGGCTGGTCGTTCTTGAAGGTGAGGATCGTGATCGCCCGGGGACGGTCGATGAACGGGATGATCAGGTTCAGGCCCGGCTCCAGGGTGCGGTGGTACTTGCCGAGGCGTTCGATCACCTGGGCGCGGCGCTGCGGGATCATGGTGATCCCCATGCTGAGGAAGACCGCCACGAGGACGGCGATGGCAATGAGGGTGATGAGCGTATTCATGCGGGATTCCCTTCGTTGGTGTGGCTGGAGTGGGTGCCGGGGTCGTCGCCGGCCGGGCGGACCACGGCGGTGATGCCCTGGAAACGCTGGATGCGCACGGGATCGCCTTCCTGCAGGGTCTGCTGCGGATCCTCGGGCCGGGCGGGATAGGCATCGCCCAGCACGCGCACGCCCAGCCCCCCGTTGTAGGGTTCGAGGTGCAGGATCTCGTCGCGCACTCGGGGGTCATCCGGCGGCCCCTGTTGCGGGCGGCCGGCCCAGCGGCGGCCGACCCAGAACGCCAGGGCGCCGGCCAGGATCATGCCGACCACGCCGGCGCTCAGCTGGCCGGCCAGTTCGGCACCGAAGGCGGCGGCCACCATGGCACCGAGGGCGCCGCCGGCCAGTACGAGGGTGATGCCGCCACCGCCGGACATCAGCCCGCCGAGGATGGCGAGGTCGATGATCAGGATCAGCAGGGCGGCGAGCAGCCAGATCTGCCAGGGATCGAGGGCCCCGGCCCAGGAGGCGATGTCAGCCATGATTCGGTTCCTTCCGTTGCGTGGTTCGACCCTGCCCGACTCGGCACGGGCTTGCAATGCATGGTCACGGTCCCGAATGGATGCCCGCGCCCCGCACGGGCTGTCATACTCAGGGTTTGCGATGGCCGGAGACAGCAGATGGCGGACGGGGAACGCCTGCGGCGCTTTGATGCCGAGGACTACAACAAGGAAGGCGTGCTGCGGCGCAAGGTCTATGAACGCGAGCTGCGGCGGCTGCAGGTGGAGCTGATCAAGCTGCAGCGCTGCGTGAAGGCCGAAGGCCGCCGCGTGGTGATCCTGTTCGAGGGCCGTGACGCGGCCGGCAAGGGCGGGGTGATCAAGCGCATCATGGAGAAGAGCAACCCGCGCATCGTGCGCACCGTCGCGCTGGGGAAACCCTCCGACCACGAACGCGGGCAGTGGTATTTCCAGCGTTATGCCGCGCACCTGCCTACGGCGGGCGAGATCGTGCTGTTCGACCGTTCCTGGTACAACCGGGCCGGGGTCGAACGGGTGATGGGCTTCGCCTCGGAAGAAGAGGTGCAGCGCTTTCTCCATGCCTGTCCGACGTTCGAGCGACTGCTGGTGGAAGACGGCATCGAGCTGTACAAGTACTGGTTTTCGGTCAGCGAACAGGAGCAGGAACGCCGCTTTCAGGCGCGGGTGGAGGACCCCGTCAAACGCTGGAAGCTCTCGCCCATGGACCTGAAATCGCGTGAGCTGTGGCATGAATTCTCGAAGGCCAAGGACGACATGCTGCGCCATACCGATACCGCGCATGCCCCATGGCGCATGGTGGATGCGGACATCAAGCGCCACGCGCGGCTCAACTGCATCGCCGATATCCTGGAGAATATCCCTTACAGCGACCATCCACCCGAGAAACCGGAGCTGGAACCGCGCGTCTGGGCCCACGACCAGGAAGCGCGTGGCCCGCTGCTGACGGGCAAGTACATCCCCGCACGCTACTGACGGGGCGTCCGAGAGGCCTCAGGGCAGGTTCAGCGGGGGCTCGTCGAGGGCGGCGCGCTGCTCGCGCAGCGTGAGGATGTGCTCCTCCCAGAAACGCGGCGTGTAGAACACCGGGAAGCCCTGGACGAAGGCCGGGTCGTCCGCGCGCCGGGCGAGCCATGCGGCGTGGCGCAGGATGCGCAGGGCCCGCAGCGGCGCGATCAGGGCCAGCTCGCGGCGGTCGAAGGGACGAAAGTCCTCGTATCCCTCCAGCAGGTCCAGCAGCTGTCCGGTCATGGTCGGCGTATCGCCGGACAGGAACATCCACAGATCCTGCACCGCGGGCCCGGTGCGGGCGTCGTCGAGATCGACGAAATGCGGGCCGGCATCGGTCCACAGCAGGTTGCCGCGATGTGTGTCGCCGTGCAGGCGGATCGCCGGGACTTCGCCCAGTATCGGCTCGAAGTCCCGCAGACGCTCGACCAGATCGGCACTGAGGTCGCGGTAGACCGATACCAGCTCCGGCGGCAGATGCGCGCCGGACAGGACATCCTCGCGGGCCGCGGTGGCCAGACCGGCAAGGTCCATGATCTCGCGATGCAGGAACGGGGCGGCGGCGCCGACGGTGTGGATGCGGCCGATGAAGCGTCCGATGCGTTCCAGCACCTCGGGCTGTTCCAGATCGGGACTGCGGCCCCCGCGCTGCGGATACAGCGCGAAGCGGAAGCCGGCGTGTTCGTGGAAGGTCTCGCCGTCGGCATCGGGCAGGGGGGCGACCACCGGGATCTCCGCCGCCGCCAGCTCGAGGGCGAATGCGTGCTCCTCGCGGATGGCGGCATCCGACCAGCGCCCGGGGCGGTAGAACTTGCCGATGATCGGCCGTGATCCTCCGTGAGTATCTTCGGTGCCGATCTGGTAGACGCGGTTTTCGAACGAGTTGAGTTCCAGCAGGCGCCCGTCGCAGCGCAGGCCGGTGGATTCCACCGCATCCAGGATGCATTCGGGGGTCAGGGCGTCGTAGGGGTGGCTGCTCATGGCGCGATTGTGACACAGCCGCGACCCGTGCGGCCGCGCACGGGTCGAGCGCATATATTAGGATGACGCCATTCCATCCAGGTCTTTTTCTGCGGAGTCCCACTTGGACAAGGCAACTCTTTTCGGCGTGGTGCTGGGCTTGGGCGTGATCTTCGGCGCCATTGTCCTGAGCGGTCAGGCGGCGGATTTCTGGCACCTGCCGGCGGTGCTGATCGTGGTCGGCGGCACCATGGCCGCTACGTTCATCAAGTTCCCCTTCCGCCACGTGATGAGCTCGTTCCGCGTGGCGGTGAAGACCCTCTATCACCAGGAGGATGACCCCCGTGCGCTGATCGAGCGCACCAAGGAACTGGCGCAGGTCGCGCGCAAGAAGGGGCTGCTGGCACTGGAGGACGAGGAGACCCCCAACGCGTTCTACGCCAAGGCCCTGCAGCTGTCGGTGGACGGTTTCGAACCCGAGCGTATCCAGCACGTGCTGCGCGAGGATCTGGAGCTGTCGCTGGAGCGTCACGAGACCGGACAGAAGGTGTTCCGGTCCATTGGCGAGCAGGCGCCCGCCTTCGGCATGATCGGAACCCTGGTCGGGCTGGTGCAGATGCTGGGTAACCTGGAGAGCCCCGAAGCGGTCGGCCCCGGCATGGCCGTGGCCCTTCTGACAACGCTTTACGGCGCGATCTTCGCGCAGCTTGTGGCCCTGCCCATCGCGGACAATCTGGAAATGCGGGCGCGCTCCGAGCACATCACCCGGAACCTGATCGTGGATGCCGTCAACTGCATCCACCAGGGCTTCAACTCGCGCATGATCGAGGAGATGCTGCTGCCGTACCTGCCCAGCAAGCAGCGCGAGAAGGCGGCCGAGGAGCTCGAAAAGCAGGGACAGGCCGAGGGGCAGCCTCAGGGGTCGTCTTCGTAGATGGCCGTGCGCAGGAGCAAGAAAGGCGAGGGCGGCGCACCGCGCTGGATGACCACCTTCGCCGATCTGATGGCGGTGCTGGTGGTGTTCTTCGTGATGCTTTACGCCTTCTCCACCATCGACGCGGAGAAGTACGAGCAGATGGCCGATTCGCTGCGCGAGGTGCTGGGTTCCACCGAGGTGCAGGAGGAAGTGCCCGCCATTCCGGAGCCGACCGTCATCGACCTCGAAGGCCGCTCGCCGGAGCCGCGTACCGTCGAGGAGCCGGAACCCGAACCGGAATACCGCGAGCAGGACGAGATCACCGAGGCCCTGCGCGAGGCCCTGCAGGACGAGCTCGAGCAGGGGCTGATCGACATGGCGGAAGACGACGCCGGTATCCTGCTGCGCTTCGAGGAGCAGGCCGCCTTCGAGATCGGTGAAAAGGACCTGAACGTGGACTTCGTGCCGGTGCTGGAACGGGTGGCCGAAGTGCTGGCCGAGACCCCGGGCCAGATCGTGATTGCCGGGCATACCGACGATCTGCCGATCCGCAGCGAACGTTTCCGTTCCAACTGGGATCTGTCCACCGCGCGGGCGGTCTCGGTGGTGCACGTGATGGAGGACACCGGGGTGGAGCCGGCGCGCATGCGTGCCACCGGCCATGCGGATACCCGCCCGCTGCGCCCGAACGTGGATGCCGAAAGCCGCGCCCGCAACCGGCGGGTGGACGTGCTGCTGATGGACGCCGACGACGCCGATCCGGGCGGGGGGTCGACCGACATCATCGAGGGAGACAGGGGGACGAATGGGCCGGTGCCGCTGGATGAGGCCGTGCCCGAAGCCGACGGAACGGCGGGCGAGTAGTCGCGGCGCAGGGGCGCCGCCCTGCCGTCGGCACGGGATTCGTGTCGGGGCGGGCAGGGTTCGTGATAACCTTTGCATGAAGGTTATCCGAATTCATTTCATTTTCTGAATCAGCGACGTTCGACCCCGCGTATGGGTCGGCGAAGGAGTTTCGCAATGCCTGCAGTATCCCTCCCCGACGGCAGCCGCCGCGAGTTCGATCAACCCATCACCATCATGGACGTGGCGAAGGATATCGGCACCGGCCTGGCGAAGGCGGCCGTCGCCGGCAAGGTGAATGGCGAACTGGTGGACGTGCGCCACGAGATCGACGACGACGCCGAGGTCGCGATCGTCACCGACCGCGATCCGGAAGGCGTGGAGATTATCCGCCACTCCACTGCGCATCTGATGGCGCAGGCGGTCAAGGAACTCTTTCCCGATGCCCAGGTGACCATCGGCCCGACCATCGAGAACGGGTTCTACTACGACTTCGCGTATGACCGCGGCTTCACGCCGGAAGATCTGGAAAAGATCGAGAAGCGCATGAAGGAGCTGGCGAAGCAGGATCTGCCGGTGGAGCGCTCGACCATGGACCGCGACGAAGCGGTGGAGTACTTCCGCAACATGGGGGAGGAATACAAGGCCGAGATCATCGAATCCATCCCGAAGGGCGAGACCATCTCGCTGTACCGTCAGGGCGATTTCATCGACCTGTGCCGGGGCCCGCACATCCCGTCCACCGGCAAGCTGAAGGCCTTCAAGCTGACCAGCGTGGCCGGGGCATACTGGCGCGGCGATTCCGACAACGAGATGCTGCAGCGCATCTATGGCACCGCGTGGCCGAACAAGCAGCAGCTGGAAGAGCATCTTCATCGCCTGAAAGAGGCGGAACGCCGCGACCATCGCAAGATCGGCGCGGAGCTGGACCTGTTCTCCATCCAGGACGAGGCCGGCGGCGGTCTGGTGTTCTGGCACCCGAAGGGCGCGCGCATCCGCCGCGAGATCGAGAACTTCTGGTACGAGATGCACGAGAAGGCCGGCTACGACTTCGTCGTGTCCCCGCACATCGCCAACCTGGAGCTGTGGCACACCTCCGGCCACGCCGAGTTCTATGCCGACTCGATGTACGAGCCGATGCAGGACGAGCACCAGGCGTTCCAGCTCAAGCCGATGAACTGCCCGTTCCATGTGCTGATGTACAAGGACCGGCTGCATTCCTATCGCGATCTGCCGATCCGCTGGGGCGAGATGGGCACGGTGTACCGGCGCGAGATGTCCGGGGCGCTGCACGGCCTGATGCGCGTGCGCGGGTTCACGCAGGACGATGCCCACATCTTCTGCCGCGAGGATCAGATCGAGGCCGAGGTCATGGGCGTGATCGACCTCACCCTGGAGACCCTGCGCACCTTCGGCTTCGAGGATTTCGACGTGAATCTGTCGACCCGGCCGGATGACGCCGTGGGATCCGACGAGATCTGGGACCACGCAACGCGCGCCCTGCGCGGTGCGATCGAGAAGAAAGGGCTGGAATACAGCCTGGACGAGGGCGGCGGCGCCTTTTACGGCCCCAAGATCGACATCAAGATCCACGACGCGATCGGCCGCCAGTGGCAGTGCTCGACCATCCAGCTCGACTTCAATCTGCCCGAGCGTTTCGACATGGAGTACGTCGCCGAGGACAACGAGCGGCGCCGCCCGATCATGATCCATCGCGCCCTGCTGGGATCGGTGGAACGCTTCTTCGGTGTGCTGATCGAGCACTATGCCGGGCACTTCCCGACCTGGCTGGCGCCGATCCAGGCCTCGGTCCTGACCATCACCGAACGCCAGGACGACTATGCCCGGGACGTGGCGCGGCGCCTGCGCGAGCAGGGCTTCCGCGTCGAGCCCGACTTGAGAAACGAAAAGATCGGCTTTAAGATCCGCGAGCACACGCTTAAGCGCGTGCCGTACCTGCTGGTGCTCGGAGACCGGGAGATGGAAGAGGGCAAGGTCGCGGTTCGTACCCGCGACGGCGAAGACCTCGGTACCATGTCCCTGGATGAACTGAGCGAACGCCTCGGGAAAGAGGTTGCCAGCCGGGGCACCGGAACCTGAACTGGAGAAAAGGCCATTAGCGCAGCGAAAACCGTTCGCCTGAACGATCAGATTACGAGTTCGAAGATCCGGCTGATCGACGCCGAAGGCGAGAACCGGGGGATCACCACCAGCGAAGAGGCCCTCGACATGGCCCGCGAATCGGGGCTGGACCTGGTGGAGATCTCGCCGAACGCCGAACCGCCGGTCTGCCGGATCATGGATTACGGCAAGTACAAGTTCGAACAGTCGAAAAAGGCGCAGGAAGCCAGGAAGAAGCAGAAGCAGATCCAGATCAAGGAAGTGAAGTTCCGTCCCGGGACGGACGAGGGTGACTACAACGTCAAGCTGCGCAATCTGCGGCGCTTCCTGGAGAATGGTGACAAGGCCAAGGTCACCATCCGTTTTCGCGGGCGCGAGATGCGTCATCAGGAGCTCGGCAATCAGCTTCTGGATCGAATCGAAGAGGACGTGACCGACATCGCGGTGGTGGAGCAGCGCCCCAAGATGGAAGGACGTCAGATGATCATGGTGATGTCGCCCCGCAAGAAGCAGTAGGGCGGACATCGACAAGGGGCGGCGGGTCTCCGCATACCTGATCGCCCTTTTCACAAACGACCGGCCCTGCGGGGAACCGGTCCCAAATGCCGGAGCAGAAAATGCCGAAGATCAAGACCAACCGGGGTGCGGCCAAGCGCTTCACCCGTACGGGGTCGGGAAAGTACAAGCGGTTCCAGTCGCACCGCAGCCACATCCTGACCAAGAAGTCCACCAAGCGTAAGCGTCACCTGCGCAGCCCGGCGATGGTGCACGAGGCCGACACGGCCGCCGTGCGCAAGATGCTGCCCAACCATCGTTGAACTGACCGAGGAATCGAGACATGCCACGAGTCAAGCGCGGTGTAACCGCTCACGCCCGTCACAAGAAGGTCCTCAAGCAGGCGAAGGGGTACTACGGGGCACGCAAGAACGTCTATCGCGTTGCCAACCAGGCGGTCATCAAGGCCGGCCAGTACGCCTATCGTGACCGTCGCCAGAAAAAGCGCGACTTCCGTTCGCTGTGGATCGTCCGCATCAACGCCGCTGCGCGGCAGTTCGACCTGTCCTACAGCCGCTTCATGAGCGGGCTGAAGAAGGCCGGCATCGAGATCGACCGCAAGTCGCTGGCCGATCTGGCGGTGCACGATCTGACCGCATTCGGCAAGCTGGCCGAACAGGCGAAAGCCGCCCAAGCGGCCTGAGATCCCGCAGGATCACCGCCGTCCTGGCCCTCCGCGCGAGGAGGGGACGGCCGGCAATCCCGGATCATGCGGGAATCCCGAAAGGGGAGGGTTCAGGCCCTCCCTTTTTTGTTTGCAAGGGGGATCGTACGTGGAGCAATTGCAGGAGCTGACCGACGAGGCGCTGGCGCGTGTCGAGGCCGCCACGGACCTCAAGGCGCTGGATGACGTTCGGGTCCATTATCTGGGCAAGAAGGGCGTGCTGACCGCCCAGCTCAAGGAGCTGGGACGGCTGCCGGCGGAAGAACGGCCGGCCGCGGGACAGGCGGTGAACGCGGCCAAGGAACGCGTCGCGGAGGCGATCGAGGCGCGCAGGACCGCGCTGGCCGAGGCCGAACGCGAGGCGCAGCTGGCGCGCGAACGGGTGGACGTAACCCTGCCGGGGCGACGGCCCGCGGGCGGGGCACTGCACCCCATCACGTCGACCATCGAACGCATCGAGCATTTCTTCGCCGGGCTGGGATTCCGCGTGGCGGAGGGCCCGGAAGTGGAAGACGACACCCACAATTTCGAGGCCCTGAACATCCCGGCGCATCATCCGGCGCGGGCGATGCACGACACGTTCTACTTCGATGCCCACCGCGTGCTGCGTACGCATACCTCGTCGGTGCAGATTCGCGCGATGGAACAGCAGAAACCGCCGCTGCGGGCGATCGCGCCGGGGCGGGTCTACCGCTGCGATTCGGATCTGACCCACAGCCCGATGTTCCATCAGATCGAGGGGCTGTGCGTGGACGAGGACATTACCTTTGCCGATCTGCGCGGGGTCCTGGATGCGTTTCTGCGCGGCTTCTTCGAACGCGATGACCTGGCCACGCGCTTCCGGCCGTCGTATTTTCCCTTCACCGAGCCCTCGGCCGAGGTGGACATCCAGTGCGTGCACTGCGGCGGCGACGGTTGCCGCGTATGCAAGCACACCGGCTGGCTCGAGGTGATGGGCTGCGGGATGGTGCATCCCAACGTGCTGGGCCATGTCGGGATCGACCCCGAGGAATACACCGGGTTCGCGTTCGGCCTGGGCGTGGAGCGCATGGCCATGCTGCGCCACGGCGTCAATGACCTCCGGCTGTTCTTCGACAACGATATCCGCTTCATCGGGCAATTCGGGCAGGCAGGCTAATGCGCATCAGTATCGAATGGCTGCAGGACTGGCTGCAGATCGACGAGACCCCGCAGGATCTCGGGCACCGGCTGACCATGGCCGGGCTGGAGCTGGACGCCATCGAGCCGGCGGCGCCGGCGTTCCACGGCGTGCGGGTTGGCCGCGTCACCGCGGTGGAGCCGCACCCGGACGCCGATCGCCTGCGGGTGTGTCAGGTGGAGGCGGGCGAGGCCGAACCGCTGAACATCGTCTGCGGCGCACCCAACGTCTATACGGGGATGGTGGCACCGGTCGCGATGATCGGGGCGGAGCTGCCGGGCGAGTTCCGCATCAAGCGCTCGAAGCTGCGTGGCGTGACCTCCGAAGGGATGCTCTGTTCCGCACGCGAGATCGGCCTGGCCGAGGACGCCGAGGGGCTGCTGGATCTGCCCGCGGACCTGGAAATCGGCAGCGACCTGCGCGCGGCGCTGGGTCTGGACGATCATGTGCTGGAGGTCGACCTGACACCCAATCGCGCGGACTGTCTGGGCATGCGCGGGATCGCCCGCGAGTGCTCGGCCCTGCTGGACCGGCCGCTGCAGGTCCGCCCGGCGCCCGCGGTGGAAGCGACGCTGGATCGACGCGTGCGCGTGACCGTCGATGATGCACAGGCCTGCCCGATCTACTCGGGACGGATCCTCGAGGGCCTGGATGCCCGGGCGCCCACGCCGCTGTGGATGTCCGAACGCCTGCGCCGGGCCGGCGTGCGCCCGCTCTCCGCGATTGTCGACGTGACCAACTACGTGATGCTGGAGCTGGGTCAGCCGCTGCATGCCTTCGATGCCGACCGTGCCGGCGAAGTAATTCGCGTGCGCCGGGGCGGCGAGGGCGAGTCCCTGACCCTGCTGGGCGGCGAGCAGACGGTAGAGCTGTCGCCACGGGATCTGGTGATCGCCGGCGAAACACAGCCGCTGGCGCTGGCCGGAATCATGGGCGGAGCCGCTTCGGCGGTGGATGACGACACCACCCGGGTGGTCCTGGAATGTGCCCATTTCGCGCCGCATGCGCTGGCCGGCCGGGCGCGCGAACACGGGCTGCATACCGATGCGTCGCACCGTTTCGAGCGGGGTGTGGATCCCACTCTGGTGCCGCGCGCGATGGAGCGGGCCACCGAGCTGTTGCTGGCGATCTGCGGCGGCGCCTGCGGGCCCGTGGAGACGGCCGGCGACATCCCCTCGACGCACGATGAACGGCCGATCACCCTGCGCGCCGGACGTATTGAGCGGCTGCTCGGGGTTGCCCTGGACGACGGCGAGGTGGAGCGTATCCTGCGGGCGCTGGACTGCGTGGTGGAGCCCGGTGGCGCTGGCACGTGGCGGGTGTTGGCCCCGCGTGCGCGATTCGACCTGGAGCGCGAGGAAGACCTGATCGAGGAACTGGCGCGGGTGCACGGGTATGACCGGCTGCCGCGCACCCTGCCGGGCGCGGTGCCGCCGGTGACACCGCCGGGCGGGCTGAAGGCGCTGCGCGAGGGGCTGACCCGGCGCGGGTTCCACGAGGTGATCAGTTTCAGCTTCATCGACCGCGAGGTCTCGCAGCGCTTCTATCCCGAGGTGGAGCCGCTGGCGCTGGCCAACCCCATCGCCTCTGACATGAGCGTGATGCGCCCCGGCCTGTGGCCGGGGCTGGTGAGCACGGCCGCCTGGAATACGGCCCGGCAGCAGTACGACCTGCGGCTGTTCGAACACGGCCTGCGCTTCGTGCCCGGGCCTTCCGGTCTGTCCCAGGAACCCCGGCTGGCCGGGCTGCTGAGCGGACGGGCCATGCCCGAGCACTGGGAGACGGCATCCCGCGAGCTGGACTTCTTCGATGCGAAGGGCGAGGTGGAGACCCTTTGCGGCAACCTGGCGGAGCCGTTGCGCTTCCGCGCGGAAAAGCATCCCGCGCTGCACGATGGTCAGAGTGCCCGTGTGCTGGCCGGTGAGCAGGCGATCGGATGGGTGGGCAAGCTGCATCCGTCGCTGGCGGAACATTTCGACCTCGGGGCCCCGGTGTTCCTGTTCGACCTGGATGCACGGACCGTCAGTACCGACCCGGTCGCGCAGTTCCGGCCCCTGTCGGCTTATCCCTCGATCCGGCGGGATCTGGCCCTGGTCGTGCAGGAGAACGTGCCCGCCGGGGATCTGCTGGCGGCGATCGGCGAACTCGACCTGGAGCTGCTGCGTGACGTCCGGCTGTTCGATGTCTACCGGGGCAAGGGCCTGAATCCGGGCGAGAAGAGTCTGGCTCTGGGCTTGATTTTGCAGGCATTTGATCGCACGCTTGATGACTCCGATGTGACCGCCGTGACCGATGCGGTGGTGGCGCACCTCGAAAGCCGGTTCAATGCGACCCTGAGGCACTGATCGATGGCAGCTGTGACCAAGGCGGATCTGGCCGCCACGCTGAACGAGGAACTGGGCCTGAACAAACGCGAGGCCAAGGAATTCGTCGAAATGTTCTTCGAGGAGATGCGGCAGTCGCTGGAAGACGGCGAGGGCGTGAAGCTCTCGGGGTTCGGCAATTTCGTGCTGCGCGACAAGAACCAGCGCCCGGGGCGCAATCCCAAGACCGGCGAAGAGATCCCGGTCTCCGCGCGCCGGGTCGTGACCTTCCGCCCGGGCCAGAAACTGCGCGAACGGGTCGAGAGCTATGCTGGAAGCGAGTAATCACCAGGAGCTGCCGGCGATCCCGGGCAAGCGGTATTTCACCATCGGGGAAGTCGCCGAGCTGTGCCTGGTCAAGCCGCACGTGTTGCGTTACTGGGAGCAGGAGTTCCCGATGCTGGAGCCGGTCAAGCGGCGCGGCAACCGGCGGTACTACCAGCGTCAGGACGTCATCCTGATCCGCCAGATCCGCGCGCTGCTGTACGAAGAAGGCTATACCATCAGCGGCGCGCGGCAGAAGCTCTCCGGGGACGAGGCGCGCGAGGATCACCAGCAGGCCCGGCAGATCATCCAGGACACGATCCAGGAGCTGGAGTCGGTACTGAAGGTGCTGCGGAACTGAGCCATGCGGCGGCCACCCGGGATCGCCCCCCTTTCGCGATCGGCCGCACTCGATTACCATATGTCGCGTTCGGGGCGTAGCGCAGTCTGGTAGCGCATCTGCATGGGGTGCAGAGGGTCGCAGGTTCAAATCCTGCCGTCCCGACCAATACAGCCAAAAGGCCGCCGGGGTTTGCCCCGGCGGCCTTTTTTGTGTCTTCCGGTCTGCAGTGTGACCGCGGCCGGGAAGCCGGGTGCTCACTGCATGTAGGAATACCCTTCCTGCTGCAGGTGGATGATCTCGGAGTCGGCCATGGGGACGATCTCCACGAACCCGTGCACGTCCTCGGGCTCGATGCCGCGCAGGGCGGCGGAGGCCTCGCACATGCGGATGTCGATGTTGCCGGCGCGGGTCAGGGACTCGGCGCGGCGCATCAGGTCACGATGTTCATCGAACTGATCGCGGGTGAAGAAGGGCACCTCGCGGCCGTGCAGCACCAGCACGATATGCGAGTCGAACGGATCGGCCTCGTAGACGTTGTTGAGCATGCTGACGCGGTCGAGGACGAAATCCATCTCGTCCGCGGTATCCACGGCCACGTCATATACCACGCGGGCCGGTTCGTACTCCTTCTGGTTGACCTCGGCGGAGCCCCAGGGCATGTCGTCCTGTGCCGGGGCGGTCAGCGGGGCGCCCAGCAGGAGTGCCCCGGCGACCAGGCTGGCGAGGGGACCGATACGGCTTGCATGTGCGGACATCACGTTCTCCCTTGCAATGTGGGCTGGCTATACCAGCAAGACGCATGGACGGGCCGGATCCATTCCGTCAGTGTGTCCGTCAGCGTGGCGGTTCGCCCGGCCCGCGGGCGTGTTCTTCGGGGCTGCGGGCGTGCAGCACGCGTTCCAGCAGTTGTTCGGCGGCCATGCCGATCCGTCGGCCGATCGGTTGCGCGCGGGTATAGGAGACCTCGAAGACCTCGGCTTCACGCGCCAGTTTCATCAACAGGTCGTCGCTGGTGCCGATCTCGTCGGCCAGCCCCAGGGCGCGGGCCTGGTCCCCGTACCAGTGTTCGCCGGTGGCGACCCGGTCCAGTTCCAGCTGCGGGCGGTAGCGCTGCAGGAACTGCTTGAACAGTTCGTGGGTTTCGTCGAGGTGATCCTGGAACTTGCGCCGGGCGGCGTCGGTATTCTCGCCGAACACGGTCAGCGTGCGCTTGTAGTCCCCGGCGGTCAGCAGTTCGAAGTCGATGTCGTGGCGGTCGAGCCAGCGATGCAGGTTGGGGATCTGCGCCACCACCCCGATGGAGCCGAGGATGGCGAACGGGGCGGCGACGATGCGATGGCCGACCGCGGCCATCATGTAGCCGCCACTGGCGGCCACGCGGTCGACCACCACGGTGAGATCCAGTCCTGCCTCGCGCAGGCGTCCGAGCTGCGAGGCGGCCAGCCCGTAGGACGGCACCATGCCGCCGGGGCTCTCGAGGCACACCACGGCCTGGTCGCGGCCGGGCTCGGCCAGGGTGAGTACGGCGGTGATTTCTTCGCGCAGGTTGTCCACTGCCGACGCCCGAATGTCGCCCTGAAAGCGCAGCACGAAGACCCGCGGCGCGGGGGCCTCTTCGTGTTCGAGTTCGATCACGGTGGGTGATTCGCTGACCGGCTTTCCGCCGGGTGCGGAAGAAGCGGACGGGTCGGCCGGCGATTCGGCGGTGTCGGCGTCGCTTTTCCCGGCGGATTCCGTCGACCCATCGGGGGTCCCGTTGCCCTGGCCGTTGCCATTGCCATTGCCATCAAAGGCGTGTCCGGGGTGGCGGCGCCGGCGCAGGCGGTCTCGCAGGCGCTGCAGGCGAGTGCGCGGGCCTTCCACCGCGCGGCGCACGGTCTTTTCCATGCGTGCATAGCGGTCGTTCAGGCGTTTGACGTTGAGCTGGTCGGGCCGGCGCTCGCGGCTGCGGGCAATCAGCCCGACAAAGGCGCTCATCAGGATCAGCACCGCCATGACGGCGGTGACGACCTTGGCGAAGAACAGTCCGTAATCCTGCAGCAGTTCCATGCGATTCCTCGGGGTCGGCGGGTGGTCGACGCATCGTCTGTGCGTGCCATAATGCCACCATGATTGCTTCCGACGCTTGGGACCCGCGCGCTCCGGGTCGTTTTCATGGTTGCGAGGATGCCGGCGGGCCGGAACCCGAGCCGGTGGTCTACCGCGATGTGCCGGTGCTGACGCTGCGTCAGGTCGACGAATGGAACGGCCAGCCCAAGGGCACGGCGTTCCGCATGTTCCGGGCCCGCGAGGGTGAGCTGGAAGAGGGGCGTGACTTCTTCCTGATCCGGCGGGGCGAGGAGCCCGAGCTTGCCGAGCAATGGCGTGCGGCCGGCACCATCTATCCGTCGACCGTGCACGTGGTCCTGCTGGGGACGCGGGCGGTGGAGCGCATGCGTGCGGAATGGCATGCGCGCACGCACAGCCCGGACTGCGGATGTCCCGGGTAACCCTCGAGCAGTGGCGCATGCTCAAGGCGGTGGTGGATGCGGGCGGTTTCGCCCGCGCCGCCGAGCGGGTGCACAAGAGCGCCTCCAGCGTGAATCACGCGGTGCAGAAGCTGGAGGAACAGCTGGGGGTCGAGGTCTTCGAGCTGCAGGGCCGCAAGGCGGAACTGACGCCGGCGGGCCATGCGCTGTTGCGGCGCGCCGAACACCTGCTCGAGGAGGCCGCGGATATCGAGGCCCTGGCCGGCGCGCTGGCCACCGGTGTGGAATCGGAACTGCACCTGGCGGTGGAGCAGATCATCCCCGCCGCGCGGGTCATCCACGCCCTGGAGGCGTTTTCGCGCGAACAGCCGGCGACCCGCATCCAGCTGCACGAGGTGGTGCTGGAGGACGGTCCGCAGCGCCTGGAGCAGGGGCGCGTGGACATGCTGCTGGCGCCCCAGGTGCCCTCGGATTTCCTGGCGCAGGAAATCGGGGAACAGACCATGGTGTGTGTCGCTCATCCGGGGCACCCGCTGGCGACCTCCGGCGCTCCCCTGACGCGTCGCAATCTGCGCCCGCACCGCCAGGTGGTGCTGCGCGATTCGGGCGCCCGTGGCAACGGTGAAGGCGGCTGGCTGGACGCCGACCAGCGCTGGACCGTGGGGCATGTGTCCACGGTGCTGGAGGTGCTGCGTTCCGGGGTCGGGTTTGCCTGGGTCCCGCTGGACCGGGTCGCCGCGGATCTGGACGCCGGGCGCCTGACGGAACTGCCGCTGGAGGCGGGCGGGCGTGTGCGCGTCCCGTTCTATCTGACGCTAGCCGATGGTGACGCGGCCGGCATCGCCGGGCGGGCGCTGGCTGACGCGCTGCGCACGGCCTTTCAAACTTCGCCAACCTCGACCGGGATGGATCCATAACCCATGTGCGGAATCGCCGGAGAATTTGTCTGGGGCGAACGGCGCGCGAACGCGGATGCGGTCGCGCGCATGCTGCCCTGTCTGGAACGCCGCGGCCCGGATGCCGATGGCCTGTGGGCCTCGGGCCGGGTGGCGCTGGGACACCGGCGGCTGTCCATCCTGGACCTGTCGCAGCGGGCGCATCAGCCGATGTTCGACCCCGAGACCGGACTTTCGCTGGTGTTCAACGGGGCGATCTACAACTTCCGCGCGCTGCGCAGCGAGCTCGAGGGGCGCGGTCACCGCTTCTTCTCCAGCGGTGATACGGAGGTGATCCTGCGCGGGTATGCCGAATGGGGCGAGGGCGTGGTGGCGCGGCTGCACGGCATGTTTGCCTTCGCGCTGTTCGATGGGGAACACCAGCGCCTGTTGCTGGGACGTGATCGCATGGGCATCAAGCCGCTGTATCTCGCGCGCACCGGTGACGGGGTCCGGTTCGCCTCCAATACCGCGGCCCTGCTGGCCGGCGGCGGCGTGGATACCGAGCTGGATCCCGAGGGCCTGCACATGCTGTTCTCGCTGCATGCGGTGGTGCCGGCGCCGCGCACCGTGTTGCGGGGCGTGCGCAAGCTGGAACCCGGGCATTACATCACCATCGATGCGCGCGGCCAGGAGCGCCAGCAGTGCTACTGGCAACTGAACGCCCGACGTCCTGCGGAGGCGGTGAGTGACGCCGAATGGCAGGAACGCATCGAGGCGGGCCTGCGCCGCGCGGTGCGCCGGCGCCTGGAAGTGGCGGATGTACCGGTGGGGGTGCTGTTGTCGGGCGGCCTGGATTCCAGCCTGCTGGTGGCGCTGGCCATGGAAGAGGGGGCGCGCGACCTGCGGACATTTACCGTCGGGTTCGAGGATCAGCCCGAGGAAAAGGGCTCCGAGTTCGAGTATTCCGATCCGGTGGCGGAGCGTTACGCCACCGATCACCAGGCCACGCTGATCCCCAACGACCAGGTGCTCGCACGGCTGCCGGAGGCCGTGGAGGCCATGGCCGAACCGATGTTCGGGCAGGACGCGGTCGCGTTCTACCTGCTCTCCGAACAGGTCTCGCAGCACGTGAAGGTGGTGCAGTCGGGCCAGGGGGCGGACGAGGTCTTCGGCGGCTATTTCTGGTACCCGCAGATGGCGGAGGATCGTCACGGCGACTGGGTGGAACGCTTCCGCCGGCATTACTTCGACCGCGATCACCCGGAGATGGCCGAGATGCTGCGCCATCCGCCGGCGGACGACATCACCGGGGACTGGCTGCGCGAGCAGTTCCGCCAGCTCGAGACCGACCGTGCGGATTCGTTCATCGACGCGGTGCTGGCGCTGGACGTGACCACGTTGATCGTCGACGACCCGGTCAAGCGCGTGGACAACATGACCATGGCCTTCGGTCTGGAGGCGCGGGTGCCGTTCCTGGACCACGAACTGGTGGAGACCGCCGCGGCGATGCCGCCGCACCTGAAGCTGGGCGACGGCGGCAAGGACGTCCTGCGGCGCATCGCCCGCGGCCGTCTGCCGGACGCGGTGCTGGACCGGCCCAAGGGCTATTTCCCGGTACCGGCGCTGAAATACGTGCGCGGCGAGTTCCTCGAGTTCATGCGCGACATCCTCAACTCGCGTGCGGCGCGCGAGCGCGGGCTGTATCAGCCGGCCTACGTCGACAAACTGCTGGACGCCCCGGACCAGTATTTCACCCGGATCCAGGGTTCCAAGCTGTGGCACGCGGCGCTGCTGGAGTACTGGCTGCAGGTCCACGTGGATGGCTGAATGCCGTGCCGGAGCGGTCAGGGGATCGGTCAGGGGGCTGACCTCCTGCGCGTCTCAGCTCTCCTTCAGGCGCGGCATCAGCATGGTCAGGTTGCAGGGCATGGTGCGGTCGTCGAGCTGGGCGCGGATGATGCGATCCCAGGCGGTGCGGCAGGCGCCGGTGGAACCGGGCAGTACGAAGATATAGGTGCCGTTGGCCACGCCGGACAGGGCGCGCGACTGCAGGCTGGAGGTGCCAATCTCCTCCCACGACAGCATGCGGAACAGCTCGCCGAAGCCCTCGATCGTCTTGTCCAGCAGCACCGACACCGCCTCCGGGGTGCCGTCGCGGCCGGTGATGCCGGTGCCCCCGGTGGTGAGGATGGCGTCGATCTGCGGGTCCGCGATCCAGCGCGAAATCACCGCGCGCAGGGCGTAGATGTCATCCGGCCGGATGTCGCGCTCCGCGAGCCGGTGACCGGCCTTTTCCAGACGTTCCACCAGTGCGTCGCCGGAGCGGTCCTCGGCGGCCGAACGGCTGTCGGAGACGGTCAGCACGGCGATGTTCAGGGGCGTGGTGACGGGATCCCCGGTCTCACGGCCGGCCTCATGGCCGGTGTCGGGCGTATTCGTGCTCATGGCGGTATCCGCTTGGTGTATCGTGGGCGGTCATCATAAACAGTGGCAGGACTCGATGCAGGAACGGGTACAAAAGGTCCTCGCGGCGCGCGGGCTGGGTTCGCGGCGCGAGATCGAGGGATGGATCGAACGCGGCGAGGTGCAGATCAACCAGCGCACCGCCGCGCTGGGGGATCGCGTGGGGCCGGATGACGTGATCCGGGTGCGCGGCCGCGTGGTCACGCGACCGGAATATCCGGACCGCTGGATCGCCTATCACAAGCCGGTCGGCGAGATCTGTTCGCGCTCCGATCCCGAGGGCCGGCGTCCGGTGTTTGCCAGCCTGCCGAAGCTCAAGGGCCAGCGCTGGGTTGCGGTGGGCCGCCTGGACCTCAACACCTCCGGGTTGCTGCTGTTCACCACCGACGGCGAACTGGCCAACGCCCTGATGCATCCGGCCGGTGCGATGGAACGTGAATATGCCGTGCGCGTGCTGGGGGAAGTCCCGGAAGAGACCCGGCGGATGCTGCTGGAGGGCGTTGAACTGGAGGATGGTCCGGCACGCTTCGATGCGCTGGAGGCCGGTGGCGGCGACGGGGCGAACCAGTGGTATCACGTGATCGTGAGCGAGGGGCGTAATCGCCTGGTGCGGCGGCTGTGGGATGCAGTCGGAGTCACGGTCAGCCGCCTGATCCGGGTTCGCTACGGGCCGGTGGTGCTGGGGCGCGGGCTGAAATCGGGCGCTGCGCGTGACCTGGAGGTAGGCGAAGTGGCCGCGCTGTATCGCGAGGCGGGCCTGAATGTGCCGGAGAACCTGCAGCCGCCGGAGAAACGTCGCGGCACACGGCCGAAAAAGAAAAAGGGCGGGGCAGCCAGGGGTCGCGACAAGGGCGAGGGCTGGAGTTCGTCACGTCCGGGTGCCGGGGCGAAGACCGCCAAATCCGCCAAATCCGGCAAGCCCGGCGCGTGCCGGGGCAGGGGGGCGCGCAGCGGACGCGGCCGGCCGGGGCGCTGAGCCATGACCGACGGGTCTGACACCGCGGTGCCGGACTGCCGCACGGTGCTGGAGCGGCTGTACGCGCATTACGGTCCGCTGCACTGGTGGCCGGCCGAGACCGCGTTCGAGGTCATGGTCGGGGCGGTGCTGACGCAGAACACGGCCTGGAGCAACGTGGAGCGCGCACTTGCGGCCCTGCGCGAGGCGGATGCGCTGACGCCGGCGGGGATGGCGGCCCTGGAGCCGGAGGAACTGGCCGAGCGGATCCGCCCGTCGGGGTATTACAACGTCAAGGCCGGGCGCCTGCGGCACCTGCTGGCGTTCCTCGAGCGGACGGGCGGGATCGAGGCGCTGTCTGCGCTGGAGACCGGGTCACTGCGGGAGGCCCTGCTGGGGGTAAAGGGCATCGGTCCGGAAACGGCCGATGACATCGTGCTGTACGCCTTCCACCGCCCGGTGTTCGTCGTGGATGCCTACACCCGGCGACTGTTCAAACGCCTCGGGCGACCGCATGCGCGGGACGGCTACGAGACGCTGCGGGCTTCGGTGGAGGCCGAGCTGGGTGCGGATACCGTGGCGTTCAACGAACTGCATGCGCTGATCGTGGAGCACGGCAAACAGCGCTGTCGGCCACGGCCGCTGTGCGACGGCTGTCCGCTGGGGGATCGCTGTTACGGGGTTGTCACGAGCTGATGCGCCACGCGGAGCGGCACCGGCGGGTGCGGCTCAGAGGTCGTCATCCAGCCGCTGCAGGTGCCGGTACAGGCTGCGCTCGCTGAGTCCCAGACGCGCCGCCAGCGAGCGCCGGTCGCCCCGATGCACGGTGGCCGCGTAACGCAGGTATTCGCGTTCCACTTCCTCCAGCGGGCGGATCTCGCCGCCGGCCAGCGCGCGCGGCGGCGGCAGATCGCGGTCGTCGACGCCTTCGGTCACCTCGGTGCCCAGGTGTTCCGCACGGATCTCCTCGCCGTCGCTGAGCAGTGCGGCGCGTTCCAGGATATTGCGCAGCTCGCGGATGTTGCCGGGGAAGGGATAGCGTTCCAGCACCTCGCGCGCGCCCTGACTGAGATACGGGCGGGCCGGCAGTTCGAGGCGCTCGAACAGGGCCTGGGACAGGATCGGGATGTCGGCCTTGCGTTCGCGCAGCGGCGGTACGCGAATGGGAAAGGTGCTCAGCCGGTAATAGAGGTCCTCGCGAAATTCCCCTTCGCGGACCAGCTGGCGGAGATCACGGTGCGAGGCACAGACCAGGCGGAAATCGGCGCGCCGCGGTTCGGTGCTGCCCACCCGCCGGAAGGTCCGGGTCTCCAGCAGGCGCAGCAGCTTGACCTGCAGCCCGTGGGGCACGTCGCCGATCTCGTCGAGGAACAGCGTGCCACCGGCGGCGGACTCCACCAGCCCGGCCTTGGCATGGGTGGCCCCGGTGAAGGCCCCGCGTTCATGGCCGAAGAGCTCGCTTTCGAACAGGGTCTCGGTCAGGCCGGAGCATTCCACCGGCACGAACGGGCCTTCCGCGCGGCGGCTCTGGTCGTGCACGGCACGGGCCACCAGCTCCTTGCCGGTGCCCGACTCGCCCTGCAGCAGCACCGATGCCTCGCTGGGCGCGACCCGGCTGACCAGCCCCAGCATCTCGTTGAAGGCGGCGGACTGTCCGACCAGCCCCTGTTCCCCGGCCTGCGGCGACGAGACCGGAAGGTGGTGCAGAACCTCGATCAGGTAGCGCAGCTTGCCGTCGGAACCGTGGATCGGGAACATCTCGACATCCACGTGTTCCTTGCCGCGAGCCGTGTGGTGGACGTGCAGCGTGCGGTTGGGCTTGCCGGTGGCCAGGGTGTCACGCAGAGGGCAGGTCTCGCCCGCTTCATCACAGGGCCGTCGGAAGTCGTGCGAGGCTTCGTAGCAGCGTTGCCCGTTGCCCCCGGCATCTACCTCGTACAGATGCCGATAGGCCTGATTGGCACCCAGGATGTCGTAATCCGGCGACAGCAGGATGGCGGGCTCCTGAAACACGTCGAGGATGCTGACCACCTCGTCGCGGTCCAGGCCGCGTGTCCATTGAGGCACGGATTCTGTGGGCAACTTTTCGTTCACGATGCTGACGGCTCCGGTGTCCGGGAATGGGTCCCTGCGCGATGCAGTGTCTCCCGTGTTCCCGGTTGGAGTCATGTTCCCGCATCGTGTTCCGGTGCTCCGCAAACAAAAAACGCCACGAACCCGAAGGTTCGTGGCGCCCAGGGAGACACTGCCCCGTATACGCGTTCGTGCTCGAGTCGCTTTTGCGCGCTGACAAGGCGCGGTGAGTGAAGTGTAGCCGCGCTACATGAACGAGCCGCAACGCCGTCAGCGGGCAAAAGCGGCCGAGCCCCTTCGGGGTTGGAGTCCCATGTTCCCCGATTCTGCGTTGCGGCCCTTGCCGGTAGAACCACTACCGGCAGCGCGCCGCGCCTGGTCTCGGAAAACATGGGACACCAACACGAACGCGTATACGGGGCAGTGTCTCCCTTACGCCCCGCAGCGGGCGGTTGCTTGCGAGCCGGGTCCGGAGAGAGAGAGAAAGACCCGGTCGCAAACCCTGAAAGGTCAGGCGATGGCGCTAGTGGTAACCCGCGTCCGCCGTGACCTTGCCGCGGAAGACCCAGTAGGTCCACGCGGTGTAGCCGAGGATGATCGGGATGATGAACAGCGCCCCGATCAGGATGAACAGCTGCGCATCCGGGGAAGATGCGGCGTCCCAGAAGGTGTAGTCCGGCGGGACCACGTACGGCCACTTGCTCACGATCAGCCCCAGGAAGGTGAAGATGAACAGGGCGATCGTGGCGACGAACGGCAGCCCTTCGTGGCGCCGGCGCACCGAGCGCAGGATCTGCCAGGCCGCCAGCAGCGCCAGGGCCGGAAGGACCCACAGGATCTCGAAGGTGCCCATCCAGCGTTCCATGACCTTGGCATCAATGAACGGCGTGATCGCACTGACCAGCCCGAACACCACCAGCACGGCACCCAGCAGCCACGGGGTCACGCGGTAGGCGAATGCCTGGGTTTCACCCTCGGTCTTGAGGATCATCCAGGTCGCGCCCAGCAGGGCGTAGCCGGCCATCAGTCCCAGACCGGTGAGCACCGTGAACGGGGTCAGCCAGTCCAGCGCGGTGCCGGCGTAGTTCAGCCCGTCCATCTGGAAGCCCTGGATATAGGCCCCGACGACCGCGCCCTGGGCGAAGGCCGCCACCATCGAGCCGATCGCGAAGGAGGCGTTCCAGCCGCGCCGCGATTTCGCCGAGCTCGCCTTGAAGCGGAACTCGAAGGCCACGCCGCGGAAGATCAGCCCGGCCAGCATCAGGAACACCCCGATGTACAGCGCCGGCAGGAACACCGAGTAGACCAGCGGGAAGGCCGCCAGCAGGCCGGCGCCCCCGAGGATCAGCCAGGTCTCGTTCCCGTCCCAGACCGGGGCGACCGTGTTCATCATGATGTCGCGCGACTGCTCGCCGGGGGCGAAGGGGAAGAGGATCCCCACGCCCAGGTCAAACCCGTCCATCAGGACGTAGCCGACCAGTCCGACGGCGATGATCACGACCCATACCAGTGTGATATCGACCATGGTTTCAGCTCCTTGCGTCAGCGGCAGGGTTGTCGTTGAACGGCGTATCGGCCGCCGACAGCGGGCGCTTGGCGTGCTGCGGCTCCTGCACCGGATGGTCCGGCTCCGGACCCTTGCGCACGATGCGCACGATGTAATAGACGCCGGCGGTGAACACCACGGCATACACCGCGATGTAACCCAGCAGACTGAACAGCGCCATGCCACCGGTCAGCGACGGCGTGAGGCCGGTCGCGTGGTCCATGATTTCGTAGACCAGCCAGGGCGCACGGCCCGTTTCGGTTACGAACCAGCCCGCCAGCACCGCGACGAACGGCGTCGGGATCATCCAGGTCAGGCCCTTGAGGAAACGCTCGGACTGGTACAGGTCGCCACGGAACCGCAGCCAGGCGCTCCACAGGGCGAACCCGATCATGACGAAGCCGATGGCCAGCATGATGCGGAACGACCAGAAGGTGATGCCGACCGGGGGACGTTCCTCGGCGGGCACTTCGTTCAGCCCGGGCACCTCGCCGTCCAGTTCGTGGGTCAGCACCAGCGAGGCCATGTTGGGCAGCCCGATCTCGAAGTGGTTGGTCTCGTTGGCCGAATCGGGGATGGCGAACAGCAGGAACGGGGCCCCGCGTTCGGTCTCCCAGACGCCTTCCATCGCCGCCACCTTGGTCGGCTGATGCTCGAAGGTGTTAAGGCCGTGGATGTCGCCCACCACCAGCTGGGCCGGGGCGGCGAACAGCAGGATCCACATGGTCACGCCCAGCGCCTTGCGGTTCATCTCGACGTGCTTGTTGCGCAGCAGGTAGTAGGCGGAGACGCCCGCCACCACGAAGCCGGCGGTCAGCAGCGAGGCCAGACCCATGTGGAAGAAACGCGGCCAGAAGCTGTCGTTGAAGATGGCCTGACCCCAGGAAGTCACCTGGAAAACTCCGTCAACCAGCTCCACACCGCCGGGCGTCTGCATCCAGCTGTTGGCCACCAGGATCCAGAACGACGAGATGAAGGTGCCCAGTGCCACCATCATTGCCGCGAAAACGTGCACGCCCTGCGGCACACGGTCGCGACCGAACAGCAGTACGCCGAGGAAGGCCGCCTCCAGGAAGAACGCAGTGATGACCTCGTAGGACAGCACCGGCCCGAGGAAATTGGCCGTGGCATACGAGAACACGCTCCAGTTCGTGCCGAACTGGAAGGACATCACGATCCCGGAGACCACCCCCATGCCGAACACGACCGCGAAGATCTTGATCCAGAACTTCGAGATCCGGGTGTACAGGGCATCACCGGTCTGCCAGGCCCGGAACTCCAGGAAGGCGATGAACGAGGCGAGCCCGATGGTGAATACCGGGAACAGTGCGTGAAATGACACGACGAATGCGAACTGCAGTCGTGACAGGAGTAAGGGGTCAAGCTCCATGGCATTGCCTCCGTGAACGATTGAGAGAGGACGCGTGGTGCGTTCCGCCCGGATGACAATCAAGTTGCGTGCCAGTTCTCGCTCTGGCGTGCGTGTTCGCGCTGCGACGCGGTTTGCGGCATCGGCCCGGGACGAGCCTCGTAGTCCCGGGGTGTTGTACATGCCGCACATGACAGTCTGGAACATGGAAATGACAGTCACGGCAGACAAAGCGTCCGGAGTCGGGCGGCCGAGGCGCGCGGAAAGCGGTTTTTGCGGGTTTTGTGGCACTGGCACGAAAACTGTATGTCAGAAGGGTTGAAGCGCGGCGCCACCGGCGACCGCTCCGGAAAAAGACGCCCCGCGGGATGACGGGGTCGCGAGGAGGCATACACATGACAGATCGCAATAAGGCAGGTTCGTCGAAGGCACCGCTGGTATTGCGGGACGGACTTTCGCGGCGGGACTTCCTGAAACTGACCGGCGGGCTGACCGCCGCGGCAGCCGTGGGGTCCGCGCCCGCGGCGGCGCAGGCCGGAGTGCAGACCCGCGCGCGGATCGTTGTGCTGGGCGGCGGCGCCGCCGGGCTGACCGTGGCGGCGCGGTTGCGCGACCTGCTGGACGGGGCGCGCATCACCGTGGTGGAGCCGAGCGAGACCCATCACTACCAGCCCGGCTGGACCCTGGTCGCGGCCGGGACCTATTCGGTCAGCGACGTGACCGCGCGCAACGAGCATTACATCCCGCGCGGCGTCGACTGGAAGAAGGACTACGTGGCCGCAGTGGATCCGGAGAGCCAGGTGGTCGAGACCGCCGGCGGCGATCGTCTGGATTATGACTTCCTGGTCGTGGCCACCGGGATCCATCTGGATTACGAGGCGATCGAAGGCCTGGAGCGCGCGGATATCGGGCAGAACGGCCTGACCAGTATCTATGCCGGCCCCGAGCAGGCGCGGCATGCCTACGAACAGACGCAGCGCCTGGGCGAGCAGGGCGGGGTGGCCCGCTTCACCATTCCGAATACGCCGATCAAGTGCGCGGGTGCACCGATCAAGGCGACCCTGATCGCGGAGGACCTGCTGCGCAAGGCGGGGCAGCGGGATCGCATGGAATTCCACTATCACGCCCCGGAAGGCGCGCTGTTCAGCGTCGAACGTTTTGACGGGATGGTGCGCGACATCTATCGCGAGCGCGGAGTCGGGATCGAATCCGGGTCCGTGCTGCAGGGCGTGGAGCCTGAGCTGCGCCGTGCGACCTTCGTGGACGGCGACGGTAATCGCGAGACGGTGGACTACGACTACCTGCACGTGGTGCCGCCCATGCGCGCCCACGACTGGGTGCGTGAGGCCGGTCTGGCGGTGGAAGACGGCAGTCTGGCGGAAGGCGGCTGGCTGGCCGTGGACGACCAGACTCTGCAGCATGCCCGCTACCCGAACGTGTTCGGCGCGGGTGACGTGGTGGACACGGCGATTGGCAAGACGGCCTCCACGGTCCGGGCCCACGGGTCGGTGACCCCGGACAACCTGGTGTCGGTGCTGCAGGATCGCGAACCGCAACAGCGTTTCGACGGCTACACCTCCTGCCCGCTGATCACCGAGGTGGGCAAGGCGGCCCTGGTCGAGTTCGACTACACCCTGGAGGAGGTCCCGACCTTCGGCTTCATCGACCAGGGGCAGCCGAGCTGGATGTGGTGGCGGCTGAAGGTGCACATGATCAAGCCGCTGTACTACAACATGCTGCGCGGGCGTTACCTGCGCTGATCGCGGGCGGCGCGCGCCCGGGGGCGGGGATGCGTTAGGGTAGGCGCATTCGCGAACCCCCCGGGAGCGGCGTGGCACCCGATATTCTGTTCTATGGCGACCCCCATGGTCTCTTCGATCCCCTGATCGAGGCGGTGGCACGGTACCGGCCGCGGGCCGTGGTCCTGCTGGGGGACATGGAACTGCGCGAACAGTCACTGGATGCCGTACTGGCGCCGTTGCGGGAAGCCGTGGCGACGGGTGCCACGATGCCGGCGATCTACTGGATCCCCGGCAATCACGAGAGTGATACCGATGCGGCCTGGGCGCATGTGTTCGGCAGTTCCTATGTGGCGGGCAATCTGCACGCGCGCGTGGCGGAAGTGGCCGGCCGACCGGTAGCGGGTCTCGGCGGGGTGTTCCGTGGCCGCGTCTGGTACCCGCGGGGCCCGCGCTGCAAGGCGCCGGTCTTCTTCACCCGAAGCGAACATGTGGCGCAGCTCCCCGAACGCGATCGCTGGCAGGGCGCCGGGGATCGCGAACCGGGCCTGCCCCGGCGCCATCGCACCTCCATCTATCCCGAAGACATCGAGCGCCTGCGCGGGCTGCGGGCCGACATCCTGGTCACCCACGAGGCGCCGTCGCCGCATGCCAGCGGCTTCGACACCATCGACGGCCTGGCCGAGCTGCTGGGGGCCGGGCTGATCGTTCACGGGCACCATCACCAGGACTACGAGGCGCATACCCCGGACGGGGTGCGGGTGCGCGGCGTCGGGCGGGCCGGGGTGGTCGGCCTGTATCCGGACGGCCGGCTGGAGACCCTGACGCCCGGCATCGACGATCCTTAGCGGGCAGGCCCCCGGGAACGATCCGTTTCCGGCGAATCCTCCGTTTCGTCCGTCTCGCCGGGGACGATGAGCATGCTCCGGGCCTTGCCGAAGAGTTCGCGCGCGACATCGGGTTGTTCGCGCAAATGCCGGCTCCAGTGGGGAAACAGGTTCTGTTCCTCGCGTCCTTCGTGTTTGGCCAGACCACCCGAGATCAGGGCGAAGAACGGTGCGATGGCCCAGGGTTCGTCCACGCCCTCGGTGAATTCGTGTTCCAGCATCGCGGTCTGGTCCAGCAGCTCCTCGTGTTCGCGCAGCATGATCGAGGTCGGGTCATCGCCGCGGGGATGGCGCGGCAGATCGAGCAGCGGGACGATCAGTTCGTTCTCCACGTGTACGTGGCGTCGCAGTCCGGCGACGTAGGCATGAAACGCCGGGGCTGCGCCCTCGGCGTCGCCGGCATTGACCCGGTGCAGGGCGCTGGCGAACAGGCGGTCGATACGCAGGTGGTCGCGGGTGAGGAGATCGACCAGGTCGACGGGTTCGGTGTCGTCGCGCCGGCGGACCCGCAGGGTCCACAGCGGCGGGCCGGCCTCGACGGTTTCCCAGTGGATGGCATGACGCAGTTGCTGTGCGACCGCGGCCATCAGCAGTTCGGGCTCTTCCTCCACAAGCACGTCGAAGGTCTGACCGGCACCGAGTTCGCGCAGGGTGTAATAGGCGCGGGTATGGGCATGGTCGCCCAGCCCGCGCAGGTCGAGAGTGAAATCAGCCATGGGGTTCCGGTTCCAGGTCGCGCCGGCGGGCCATGGATTCGCCGATGGCGCGGCATTGATCGGCGTCCAGCAGGTGTTCGGCCAGCGGCAGCACGGCTTCTTCCTCGAGGGCCAGATGGCGGCGGTACTGGTCGATCCATTCCGCCGCGCCGTCCAGCGAGGCATCGCGTCCTTCGGCGATGTCGAGCAGGGCCGGCTCCAGCCGGGACCAGCCGTTTTCCAGGGTTTCGTGCTCCGCGGTAAGACGGTCCAGCCAGTCGGGCAGCTGGGGATGGCAGTCGGGATGATTGCCAAGGCCCTTGAGCCGCGGGAACAGATCTTCGTCCTCGTCGGCATGGTGGTGCGGTGCGGAGGCATGGAAATATTTCAGCAGCCGCTGGGCGGCGGCCTGGGCCTCGGCATCCGCACCATGATCGGGGACATGGGCCTGCAGGCGGTCGAGCGTCTCCAGACAGCCCTTCAGGCGACGATGACAGGCACGCAGGACTTCGAGGGGGCGATCGAAGCCGGGCAACGGTTCGTTCATCTGGAGATTCATGCGGGCCTCGGGATGCACATCTGCCCCCTGTGTAGCAGTTCGGTGACCGTGTGGCCTTGATGCGGATCACATCGTGCGGAGGGTTTGTCTTTTGTGTCATTCGCCCCCAGAATCGATGGGACAGAGGCACCGGCGTCCGCGTGCCCGGCTTTGTAGTGTCCGTCGTTGCCGCGGCGGCCTTTCCCTGTCGATCATGGCGCCGGTGGGCAGTGCCCTGCTCGGGCTCTCGGAGGGCGAGGAGATCGAGTGGCCGCGTCCGGGCGGGGGCGTGATGCACGTGCGCATCGACAAGGTGCTGTTTCAGCCGGAGCGGGCGGGCGAACACCACCGGTAACCGCGGGGTCCTATCCCCAGTAGCCCTGGCGATACCATTGCCCGCTGCGCAGGCAGCGGAACACCCAGACCCCGCGACCGCGGGGGTCGCGCGCCAGGGCATAGTCGCGGCGCTGATCGTTTCCCCGGTCCCACCAGCCGTTTTCCATGCGTCCCAGGGGCTGCAGCCCCTGCAGATCCGTGGCCGCTGCCGGCACCGGCGCGTGCACCCACAGGGCCGTGCCGCAGGCCTGCTGCGCGGGGCCGGGCGCGGGCGTGGATCGGAGCCGTTGCAGGGTGGAGCCGACGGGCTCCTGCGCGTCTTCCGGGGCCGGGGTTCCCCGGTTGCTCAGGCCGCCGACCTTCTGTGCCCCCAGGCGTGCCCGCAGGCGGGCAAGCACGGCGGGCAGGTGCATGCCCGGGCTGTTCTCGCCGGCGGGATCCCCGGTCAGCAGGCCGTCATCGGTGGCGGGCGGGTCCAGCAAGTCGGCCGCGTGCAGGCGCAGGCCGATGACCGGGGCCTGCAGGGTTTCGCGCTCCAGTCGGGTCTGCCACAGGCTCAGCCAGTCCGCCGCGCGGATGCCCGGCTGGCCGCGTTCCAGGCTCAGGCGGGTGGTGGTCTCGCGATGCCGCAGTTCCAGCTGCATGCGCTGCAGGCTCAGGGCCTGCCCGCGCAGTTGCTGCTCGGCCTGCTGCAGCAGGCGGCGCAGGGGGAACACCAGCGCGGTGCTCGCGCGGATCTCGTGATCCAGGCGCAGGGCGAGTTCGAGGGTGGCCGGGGGGCAAAAGCGCGGCAGGGCCTCGCGGGCATCACCCAGCAGGCGGTCGATGGTCTGCAGAAGTTCCGGTTCGTGGCGTCGTGCCAGTTCCGTGCGCGGCAGACGCAGCAGGTCACCGAACATCCGCAGGCCGGTGGCCTGCAGGGCCTCGCGGGTGCCCGCGGGCAACGGCAGGGTGTTCAGCGGGAAGCGTGCCAGGTTGCGGCGCAGGGCGTCGCGGTCCTCGGGGATCTCCGGGTGCCGGTGCGCGGCGAACAGCCGTGCAGCGGCCGGGCTGCGGGCCATGCCGGTGCGCGGCTGGAAACCCAGTTCGCGCAGCACCGCCTCTGCCCGTTCGCGCAGGGCCGGCAGCCCGCCGAACAGGCGCCGGCTGCGCCCGACCTCGAGCAGGATGCGCTGCTCTTCGGGTTCGGGATGCACGTGGTCGCTGAACTGCAGCAGGGCGGCGGCGAGCTGGTGAATCTCGCGCGCGCGGGCCGCCGGGTCGTCCTCGATCAGTTCCGGGGTGTCCAGAAGGGCCAGGGCATCGCCCAGGGGCATGCCCGGGCGGGCGCCGGCGCGGCGCGCGGCACGGTTGGCGGCATGCACCCGGGGTCGTTCCCCGCGTTCCACGATCAGCAGGGGATGCTGCGCGAGACGGGCGGCATCCGCGCGGCGGCGGGCCTGAAGATCCAGGGCCAGATGCGGAAGCTGCACGGCCAGCCAGCATTCCCGGGCCTCCGGCGCGGGGACGGGAGCGGGGTCAGGTTCCCGCGCCGGCTCCGGGAGCCCCGGGAGCAGTTGCAGGGTCGGCCCCGGGTGGGCCTGCTCCGTGTCGGGTGCCGGTCGTGCAGGACGTGTGTCCGGGATCACGGGGTGCCCTCCGCGGGAGGCGGGTGCGCCACGGAGAGATCCAGCGGCCGGCCGCGCCGGTACCGGGCGCCGCTGCCCTTGATGAAGTGCAGGCGCAGGCCCCGGCCATGGGGCTGCCATTGCAGGCGCTGATGTGCGGGTGAGGGCTGTTCCGCGGCCTGTGGCGGACGATGGAGCACGGCACAGGCGCGGCTTTCGCCGGCCGCCAGGCGCAGACGCCGCAGCCGTGCGGTCTCCGCGGGGCCATGGATCCAGATCAGCAACACGCCAAAGGCCGGGTCGCGCAGGCACTGTTCCGCACTCCACAGGCGTTCGCCGTCCTGGTCGGCCCGCACCAGCAGGACCCGCTCCGGGGGAATGCCCAGCTGTTGCCAGCCGGGGAGCCAGGGGGTGGCCGGCGGGCCGATCAGGGCGATCCACAGCCGCGCGCGCCCGCAGGCGGCGAGCATCGGGACCAGCAGGCGGGTCTCGCCGCTGCCGAAGGGCGCGCCCAGCAGTTCCACCAGCTGGCCGCGCGGCCAGCCGCCGCCCAGGGCCGTTTCCAGTTCGGGTGTCCCCGCCGGCCAGACCGCGTCGCCGCTGGCGGGGGCGCCCTGGCGGCCGCGCCACAGGGACGGGTGTTCCAGCAGCGAGTCCAGGGCGCGGCTCATTCCCTTTCCAGATCGCGCAGCACGCCCACACCGATCCCTTCGATCGCCAGTTCGCGGCGTTCGGGATCGATCTCGATGGGGGCGAAATCGGGATTTTCGGGCAGCAGGCGGATCCGCGAACCATCGTGGTGGAAGCGCTTGACCGTGACCTCGTCCTCGATGCGCGCGACCACGATCTGGCCATCCCGGGCCTCCGGCGTGCGGCGCACGGCGAGCAGGTCACCGTCGAGGATGCCGGCATCACGCATGCTTTCGCCGTGTACCCGCAGCAGGTAGTCGGGGCGGGCGCGGAACAGGGCGTCGCCGAGTTGGTAGTGCCCCTCGATGTGTTCGGTGGCCAGCAGCGGCGAGCCGGCCGCGACCCGGCCGATCAGGGGAATGCCCTCCGCCCCGGACGGCGTGGCGGGCGAGGGGCGCGTGTCGGGGGACAGGCGGATCCCGCGGGCCGCCCCGCCCACCAGTTCGATCGCACCCTTGCGCGCCAGGGCCTTGAGGTGGCATTCCGCCGCATGGGGCGAGCGGAAACCGAAGGCCGTGGCGATCTCGTTGCGCGTGGGCGCGGTGCCCTGGGTGGTCACCACCTCGGTGATGTAGTCGAGGATGGCCTGCTGGCGCGGGGTGAGCGACGGGACGGACGACACGGGGCGGCTCCGGATACTGTTCATAATTACAGTAACTGGAGGGTGCCCGGGTCGGCAAGCGGTCAGTCGGGGTCCGCTGCGTGTCCGGTGTAGAAGCGCCGGGCGTCGTCGAACAGCTCGGCGTTGGTGTCGGCACGCATGTACAGCATGTGCCCGCCGGGATAGCGGCCGGTGACAATGCGCTCGTCGTCGTCCGGGTCCGCGGCATGCGCGATCTGCCCCAGCAGCCATTCGGTGGCGAAATAGGGGGTGATCAGGTCGGCCTCGCCGTGCACGCTGAAGATGCGAAAGCGGGGATCCAGTGCCAGGGCGGTGGCCAGGTCGTCCATCGCCGAGGCCGGGCCGGTGCGCTGCGAGCTGTCCCAGTCCCAGGCACCGAAGACTTCGCGGCTGAGCAGGCGATACTGATGCCCGTGCGACCAGTCCAGGGTGTTGCGCAGGTGGTCCAGCATGGCGGTGGACAGCGGGGCCACCAGACCGTCGAGGATGGCATCGGCCCGCGGCCGCGTGCGGGTCGGGACCGGATCCGGCGAATCGATCCCGCCATCGTACAGGCTGACCAGCCGGCCCTCGTCTCGCAGCAGGCCACGCTGCGCCATGTTCAGGGTGATGCGGCCGCCGGTCGCGCGCAGGTGGTCGCGGTCGATGCCGGTGAAGCGGGCCACCTCATCGATCCAGTCGGCGTCGATCCGTCCCGGGTGCAGCAGCCCCTCGAGATAGTCCCCCAGCGCGAATGCCTCCGCCTGCTCGAGGCTCGGCGGGTCATCGCCCAGGCGGTCATGCGCGCGTGCCGAGGCGGTCAGCGCCGGCAGCATCAGGGCGTGCGGGAGCGGACGGCCGGTGCCGCCCTCGAGCATGCCGAAATCCAGCGCGGGGGAGACCAGCACCGTGCCCGAGACGCTGATGCCGGAGTTGCGCATCAGCCGCGCGGGCAGGGCACCGGCGCGATAGCCGCCATAGCTTTCCCCGCCGAGGTACACCGGGTCGCCGCGCCGTCCGTGGTCGTCCAGCCAGCGTTCCAGGGTTTCTTCCAGGGCGGCCAGGTCGCCCTCCGGCTCGAAGAAATCTTCGGGATCGCCGGCCTCCATCACCCGACTGAAACCGGTGCCCGGCGGATCCACGAAGACGAGGTCGGTAAACGCCAGCCAGGTCTTCGGGTTGTCCACCAGGCGCGGCGGGGTGGTGGCCGAGAGGCCACGCTCGTCGGTGTCCAGCACGCGCGGGCCGAGCCCGCCGACGTTGAGATAGGCGGAGGCCGCCCCCGGGCCGCCGTTGAACAGGAAGGTCACCGGGCGGTCGGTGTCTTCATCCTCCACCGTGTAGGCCACGCTGAAGACCCGTGCCTCGGGGTGTTCGCGATCCTCGCCCAGCGGGGTGTAGCCGACCGTCGCGCGGTATTCCAGCCGTTCGCCGTCCACCGTTTCAAGCGAATGCGTGGTGGTCACCGGCTCGGGAATGACCGTCGGCAGTTCCTCGCGGTTGTCTTCTTCGCCCGGTGCCGGGGCAGCGAGCAGCAGCAGGACCAGACCCAGGGCACCGGGGCCGCCATGCCGCCGCATCAGCAAACCGCCGTCTCCTCGGTGTCGGGGCAGTCGTGCTGCACCACGCGGTCTTCTTCCAGCCAGTGCTTGATGCCGTCGGTGACGTTATGGACGTCCTCGTACCCCAGACCGTCGGCCAGCGCGCGAGCCAGTACGCCGGTGCGGCTGCCGGTGCGGCAGATCAGGACCACGGTGTCATCCGGGTCTACCGCATCGGTGAACGCCTGACCGAATTGCGGAATGAACTGGCCGCGTTCGTCGAAGGCGGTCATGCGCAGGCTGCCTTCGACCACCCCGGTCTCGGCCCATTCGTCGGGCCGGCGGATGTCGACCACGGTCACGTCGTCGCGTTCCAGCATCCCGGCCAGTTCGTCATTGTCGAGTCCGCCGAACGGGGCCGGTTCCACCTCCAGGATCTCCACCTCGAAGCGCAGGGTGGCATCCGGCGGGATCACGTCACCGGCGCCGCGCGAACCGTAGCCCAGTTCCGGCGGGATGATGATCTCGCGCTCGCCGCCTTCGCGCATGCCTTCCAGGCCCTTCTCCCAGCCGGGGATGACCTCGCCGGCGCCCAGGGTCAGGCTGAACGGCTGGCCACGTTCACGGCTGGAGTCGAAGGGCTCGCCCTGATCCTCGCCATCCTCGTGGACCCAGCCGGTGTAATGCACGGTCACGGTGTCATGACGCACGACCTCGTCGCCGTCGCCTTCCTCGATGTCACGGATTTCCACGTTCTGCGCCAGCGCGGCGGCCGGCAGGGCCAGAAGGATTGCAAACAGCCAGTTCTTCATCGATTCGTACCTGAAGGTGATGGAAAGGGTTCGTTTTCGGAGGACAACGCGCATCATTGGAACATTCCCGCTCTATTGCAACAGCCGGCGGCGGATGCGGTAGCTGGCCACGCTGATGGCCAGGACCCCGTAGCCAGTGATGACCGCAAGATGCGGCAGCCAGCGGACCGGCCATTCGCCGGTCATCAAGGGCCGCACCAGCTCGATCACATGAGCCAGCGGCAGCATCCAGGCCAGGGTCTGCACCCAGCCGGGGAGCTGTTCCAGGGGGAAGAACACCCCGGACAGCAGCAACATGGGGGTGACCGCCAGGGTGAAGTAGTAGAGGAAGAAGTCGTAGCTGCGTGCCAGCGAGGTGACGACCAGCGCCAGCGCGCCGAAGGTGAAGGCGGCGAGGAAGATCACCGGCAGCGCGAGCAGGGCGCGCGCATCGGCCACCAGCCCCAGCAGGCTGGCCACGATCAGTACGGTGATCGCGGAGATCAGGCCCTTGGTGGCCGCCCACACCGCCTCGCCGAACACGATGTCGTCCAGCGTGAGCGGGGTCGCGAGCATGCCGAGCCAGGTGTTCTGTTCCGCCATGCGCGTATAGGCCGAGTACATGCCCTCGAAGCTGGCGGTCATCATCGCGCTGGAGGCGACGATGCCGGAGGCGATGAACACCATGTAGCGCATGCCGTCGACCTCGCCCACCATGGCGCCGAAGCCGACCCCGAACGCCAGCAGGTAGAGGATCGGTTCGCCGAAGTTGCCGACCACCGCGGGCAGCAGCAGCTTGCGCCAGACCCGCAGGTTGCGGCGCCATACGGCGAACAGGCGCGGGCCGGGGCGGGGCAGCAGGGGGTGGGTGCGCTGGCGCATGGGTATTCAGTCCCGCAGGTCGTGGCCGGTGAGCTTGAGGAAGACGTCCTCGAGGTTGGCCTCGCGCAGGCCCATGCGTTCCCCGCGCGCCTCCAGCCGGCCGCGCAGGCCTTCCGGGTCGGGGGTGTAGATCAGCCAGGTGTCGGCGACCTGGTGGGCGCGGTCGCGCGGCCCCAGTTCGTTTTCGATGGACGCGGCGGCGCCGTGGCCGGCGACCGTGGCCACCCAGGGCTCGACGTGCTCGCGGATCAGCCCGGCGGGCGTGTCACAGGCGATGATGCGGCCATGGTCGATGATCGCGATGCGGTCGCACAGCTCTTCGGCCTCCTCCATGTAGTGCGTGGTCAGCACCAGGGTGGCACCCGAGGCCCGCAGCTCGCGCAGCTGTCGCCAGAGGTGGTGACGGGCCTGGGGATCGAGTCCGGTCGTGGGTTCGTCGAGGATCACCGCGGCCGGGTCGTTGATCAGCGCGCGGGCGAGGGTCAGGCGCCGTTTCATGCCCCCGGACAGCGACTGGATGCGCGCGTCGCGCTTGTCGCTCAGGTTGACCCGCTCCAGCAGGGCATCGACCCGCGCCTGCAGCGCCGGGCCGGACAGGCCGAAGTAGGACGCGTAGGTGAACATGTTCTCGCTCACCGTGAAATCCGGGTCGAGGGTATCGAACTGAGGGACCACCCCGAGGCGGTGACGGATCCGGCGCTCGCCTTCGGGCATCGTCTCGCCGAGCACCTCGATGTGACCGGCATCGACGGGGCTGAGACCCAGCAACATGCGCAGGGTGGTGGTCTTGCCCGCGCCGTTGGGGCCCAGCAGGCCGAAGAACTCGCCTTCCGGGATGTCCAGATTGACGCCGTCCACCACCGGCGTGCCGTCGTACCACTTGCGCAGGTCCTGGATGCGGATGGCGGTCAAGGGGTGTCCTTTTCGCAAAACGAGTAGTCGGGGTCCCGCACAGTGTAAGGCGTTCCCGCCGGGTGCCGCGAAGGGGGCAGGACCGCGCGGGGATTTCCGGTGCCCATGGTCGTCGCCCGGGCAATGCGCTACCCTTCGCCGCGTTCGCGCGCAAGCGCGCTCCCACAAGGGCAGGTGGCCCCCTGCGAAGCTGCAGCGCTGATCGAGTCCGTGCTGCCCCGGGTGCGGCTGACTGTTCCGGCCAACGCGAGGTGATCCATGCAGTTGTTCTGGCAGCCCCGGACGGATCTGGGCAAGGCGATCGGGCCGGGCATCCTGATGGCCGGCGCCGCGATCGGCGGTTCCCATCTGGTGTCCTCGACCCAGGCCGGTGCACTCTACGGCTGGTCCCTGCTGGGATTGTTGCTGCTGGCCAACCTGTTCAAGTACCCGTTCTTCCTGTACGCGGTGAAGTACCGCGCGGCCACGGGTGACACGATCCTGCATGGCTACCGGCGCATGGGGAAGGGCTTCCTCGCGGCCTTCTTTGGCCTGAATCTGGTCAATGCCTTCCTCAATACCGCGGGGGTCGCGTTCATCTCCGCCAGTCTGTTTCTGGCGTTCCCGTTCGTGGATGCCGCCGATTACGTGACCGGGATCGCCATCGGCATCCTGTTGCTGTGTGCCGCCATCATCATCGCCGGGCATTATCAGCTGCTGGACAAGATCGCCAAGGTGGTGGTGTTCCTGCTGGCGGTGTCCACCCTGACCGCGGTGATCGTGGCGATCTGGCAGAGCGCGGAGATCCCCGAGGGGTTCGTCGGGCGCGACCCGTGGGACCTTGCCTCCATCGGCTTCATCATCATGTTCATGGGCTGGATGCCGGCGCCCATCGACATCGCGGCGTGGCCGTCGCTGTGGCGGACTTCGCGCGAGATCGAGACCGGCCACCGCGCCACGGTGGGCGAGTCGACCACCGATTTCCACATCGGCTACATCGTGACCGTGGTCCTGGCGGTGTTCTTCCTCGCCCTGGGTGCGCTGGTGATGTACCGCGCGGGCGCAGGGATCGAGCTGGCTGACATGACGGCCGGCGAGTTCTCCGCTCGCTTCATCGAGATGTATACCTCGACCATCGGCGACTGGGCGCACTGGCTGATCGTGCTGGCGGCGTTTTCGGCGATGTTCAGTACTACCCTGACCTGCATGGACGGCTGGCCGCGCTCACTGGCGATGAGCACCCTGCTGCTGTTCGACCGCCCGGAGACGGGGCTGCGGCGCACGCTGGTCGCATGGCTGCTGTTCACGGTGGTGGCCTGCATCGTGATCATTCAGTTCCTGCTGACCGATCTGCTGGCGATGCTGCAGTTCGCGATGGTGGTGTCGTTCCTGACCTCGCCGGTGTTCGCCTGGCTCAACTATCGCGCCATCCAGCGCCCCGAGGTGCCGGAAAAGGATCGCCCGGGACCGGTGCTGCACGTGCTCTCGTGGGCGGGCATGGCGTTCTTCGTGGTGTTCACGCTGCTGTTCGTGGTGTGGTTCTTCGGGCTGCAGGATGCGGCCGAGGAAGAACGCGAGCGGATGCAGGAGGAGGAGCAGGCCCTGGTCGTCCCGTTCGAGCCGACGGCCCGGGTGTGATTGCCGGGAGATTCTTGCCGGCGCATGTCGCGTTCGCGTGCAAGCACGCTCCCACAGGCAGGTGTGGTGGAGGTATCGCAGGAGCGGCCGCGGCTGCATTCGCGTGCGGGCAAGCTCGGTGTGACAGGAGTTATCTCAGCTCGAGGCGCGCGTTCGGGTGAGCCGGCGGATGATCAGCGTCAGCAGGACGGCCACGCCGATCGCCCCGATCGCGAACGCCGGGCTGGAGAGCAGGTCCGGGCGCAGCAGCAGTAACAGGCCCAGCGCCAGCATCATCATCCCGGACAGCAGTTTGAGCAGGCGTCCCTCGTGTTCCTGCAGCTTGCGGTTGCCCAGGGTGAAGGCGAACAGCGCGACGATCGCCAGCATCGGCAGCACGTAGATCAGGTTGTACGCGACCAGATAGCCGTAATAGCTCACCGCGCCGGGATCGTGGGTGGTCAGGATCCGGGTGTAGATCATCGGGAAGCCCAGGGTGCACAGGATCTCGTAGAGGTTGACCACCACCGCCAGGACCACGGTGGCGCCCAGCACCCAGGGCAGGCTGTCGGCCTGGGTCAGCTCGCGCATGCGGCGGAACAGGCCCGGCCGGGCCGAATCCGGGATGCTCAGCGATACCCCGCGCTTGAACAGGAAGTAGTCCTTGATGTTGATCAACGCCATCGCCAGCGCCACGGCCCCGGCGATGCGCGTGATCAGAGGCATCTCGCCGAGTACCAGGAAGGCGTTCAGCCAGGCGGTCATGAAGGTGAAGTAGATGACCCCGGAGATGGCCACGAAGACCCCTCCGATCAGAAGGATGCGGCCCCGACTGCGGCTGTGCACCACCACGCTCAGCAGGAACAAGAGGACGAAGAAGGCGCAGGGATTGAACGCGTCGAAGCCCGCGAGGATCAGCGTCAGCGCCGGCAGGGACAGCCGGTCGGGGTGCAGCTCGCCGAACAGGGGCAGGCGCAGCGGCTCGGCCCCGGTCCACAGCGCGCGTTCCAGCTCGGGCGGTTCGCCGGCCTGAACCCGCCGGTGACAGGTCTCCAGCAATTCGCGCAGCCGGGCCTCCTGACGTCCGCGCGTGTCGAACCCCTCCAGCATCGCCCCGCAGAACAGGAAACCGGGTACCGCCCGGGCCTGCTCGTCGCGTTCGGCGGCCATCTGGCGGTAGATCGAGCCCAGTTGCGGGTGTGCGGTCAGGTCGTAGCTGCGCACGTCCAGCCAGGGGTAGTCCTGCGCCAGCTGATGGACCACGGGCAGTGCGTCGAGGCAGCGCGGACACTCGCGGGTCCAGAAGAAATGCAGGGTGATGGTGGGGGCGGCCCCGTCGGCGTCGTCGGGTTCGCCACCCGGGGTCTGGGCCTGGGCGGTGCCGCCGGCGAGCGACAGCAGCAGGAAGCCCATCAGTATCCAGGCCAGTACCGCGAACATCCATGCCGGATGTCCGTGGTTCTTCGCGGGTGGATCGTGCCTTCCCGGCATGGGGCTCCCCGTACTGTTCCTTGTCGCCGAGTATAACCGGCTTTCAGCGTGCCTCGTCGCGCCAGCTGGCCAGCGCGTGCAGGGCCAGGGTCACCAGAACGGCCGTCCCCGCGACGAGCGTCATCAGCGGCGGCGCCTCGGCCAGGAACAGCCAGACCCACAGGGTACCGAATACCGCTTCCAGGACCAGGAACAGGGCGACTTCCCCGGCCGGGAGGTGGCGGGTGGCCAGGGCGATCATCACCAGCGCCAGTGGCAGCTGGACCGCGCCCATCAGCAGCAGCGTGGCCAGGCTGGTGGCCGACACCGCCAGCGGCGCGGCAAAGAAGAGCGCAATCGCCGCGCCCAGAAGGCCGCCGGTGGCGATCACCGCGAGCCGGTCGATCTGCGGCGAACGGCGCAGCAGGGTCAGCTTGAGGCCGACCACCATGGCCGCGCCCAGCGCGAACAGGTCCCCCAGCCAGCCGCCGGTTTCCAGCGAGCCGGCGAACACGCCGACGATGCCGGCCAGGCTGAGCAGGATCGCGACCCAGGTCCGCAGCGGGATCCATTCGTGCAGGATCAGGCCCGAAAACAGGGCCGCGAACAGCGGCGAGGCGGCGAGGATGACCACGGCATTCGCGACGGTAGTATGCAAAACCGCGAGGACGAACAGATAGTTGGTGGCAGCGAATCCGGTCGCGGTCCACCACGCGTCCATGCCGCCGCGCCGCATGCAGGCCCAGCTCCAGCGCCCGTTCATCAGCCGCAGCACGACGGTGAGGGTGATCGCCATGAACAGGCCGCGCCAGAACAGGATGTCCGGCGCGCTGGCATCGGCGAGGCGCACCAGCAGGCCGTCGAAGCTGATCGCCATGACTCCGATGAACGCGAACAGGGCACCGGTGGCGTGCGGACTGAGGTTGCGAATCAATGCGGGCTCCTTTTCTGCTACGTTGGCCGGATTTCCAGTCCGAGGAGTTTTCCATGTCGTCAGCGACGATCCCCGCCGCGTTGCAGCCGGTCGGCTGCGTGGGCCTGGGCATCATGGGCGGGCCCATGACCCGCAACCTGCTTGCTGCGGGGGCCGAGGTGCATGTCTGGGCCCGACGTCCGGAACAGGCGCGGGCCCTCGAACCGGAGGGTGCCCGGGTGCACGGGGATCTGGCCGGGCTGCTCGCGCAGGTCTGCGTCCTGGTGCTCAACGTTTCGGACACGCCCGACGTCGCGGCCCTGATGGAGGGGCCCGGCGGGGTGCTCGAACACGGTCGTCCGGGCCTGATCATCATCGACCACAGCACCATCGAGCCGGTACGTTCCCGCGAGCTCGCACGCGCCGCGGCGGAGCGTGACATGGTGTTCATCGACGCCCCGGTTTCGGGGGGCGAGCCCGGTGCCCGCGCCGGTACCCTGAGCCTGATGATCGGCGGGCCCGCGGACGCGGTCGAGCAGATCCGGCCCCTGCTGGAGGCCGTGGGCTCCACGCTCACCCATGTCGGTGACAGCGGTGCCGGGCAGATCGCCAAGGCCTGCAACCAGCTGGTGGTCGGCGAAACCCTGGCGGCGATCGGCGAGGCCTTTGCGCTGGCCGAGGGGCAGGGCGTGGATCCCGCACGCATCCGCGAGGCGCTGCTGGGCGGTTTTGCCGGATCGCGGATCCTCGAGGTGCACGGCCAGCGGCTGCTGGACGGCGACTTCGAGCCCGGGTTCCAGCTGGGACTCTACCAGAAGGACGCCGGGATCGTGGCCGAGCTGGCCCGGCGCACGGGTCTGGAACTGGACGGGGTCCGGCGGATCGGCGCTGCCGTGGACGCCGCCTGCGCGGACGGGCGCGGTGACGCCGACGTGTCCCCGCTGGCACGCTACTGTGCCGGATCGTCGGGCGGGCGTGCCGAATAACCCGGCTACAGTGCCAGGGGGGTGTTGCGGTAACCGGGGGCGGGGGGCTGCGCGCGATCGCCGGGTTCGGGGAAGCGCTGCATCAGCTTGTCGTAGTAACTGCGGATATTGCGGGTGTAGCTGACCGGCTCCCAGCCGCGGGCGTAGCCGTGCCGGGTCTGTTCGTACCAGCGGGATTCGGCCAGTCGCGGCAGCCATTCCTTCACGTCGACCCAGCGGTCCGGATCGTCGCCGTTGTTGGCGGCCAGCGCACGTGCGTCGTTCACATGCCCCAGGCCCACGTTGTAGGCGGCCAGGGTCATCCAGGTGCGGTCCGGTTCGGGGATGCTTTCGGGGAGGCGTTCGCGCATCTGCAGGAGGTAGCGCGTGCCTCCGTCCACCGAAGCCTGTGGATCGGTGCGGTCGGGGATCCCCAGATCCTGCGCGGTGGCCCGGGTCAGCATCATCAGGCCCCGCACCCCCGTGGGCGAGACCGCGTCGGGGTTCCAGTGCGATTCCTGATAGGCCACGGCGGCAATGAAGCGCCAGTCGAGGTTGTATTCCTCGCCGGCGGCCTCGAACAGATCGCGAAAACGTTCCAGACGGTCATGGACGCGTCGCTCGAAGGTCAGGGTGTCCACCAGGTCGTGGGTCTCCAGGTGGCCGAGGTAACGGTCCAGTAGCCGTTCCAGTTCACCGGTGTCCCGCAGGGACTGCAGGAAGCGTCCGGCTTCACGTTCCAGGCTGGTGTCGCCACGGTCGGGAAACAGCCAGACCAGCGGGGTGGTGCCGGCCAGTTCGTAGCCGGCACGCAGTTCGGGATGCAGCCGCTGCAGGCGCCGGTATTCCAGCGATGTCATCAGGGCAAAATCGATCTCGCCGCGCTCCAGGGCGTCGCGCATCCGCTCCGGCCCGGGCAGGGGCAGGACTTCATGCGGGGCCGTGGTGGCGACATCATCCTGGCCATTCTCCCGGTGCGGGCGATGCAGCATGGGCGGCAGCGATGCCCCGGCGGGGACGCCGATCCGGCTGCCTGCGGGGATGTCCATGGGCGACAGCAGGGGGCCGCCGTTCGCGGAACCCCGCCAGTAGGCCAGGATACGCTGAACCTCGAGAATCTCGGGGCCCCGTCGCAGTCCGGCATCGTCGCCCGGCGGCACAAGAAGACCGGCTCCCAGATCGACGCGACCGGCCCGGAGCAGGGCGTGGACATCCGCGGGGCGTTCCACGCGCCGGACCTCCAGGGAAACGCCCAGACGCTCGGCGAGGCGGTCGAGGAGCTCCAGTTCCAGTTGTTCGCGCCCCCCGTAGTCCGCCAGGTCGGAGCGGCCCAGGGCATGTTCCACGAAGGCCACCCGCAGTTCCTCGCGGAACTGGATCTGCTCGGTGACCGGCGCGGGCTGCAGCCATACCCGCAGCGCAATGGCGACCAGCACCACGACGAACACGCCCAGTTCGATCTGGTGGCGCGTGGAGAGTGCGGGGCGGAGGCGGCGGGTCGGGCGCATGGGCCGAAGGGTAGCGCATCGTGCCGCTCGGGATCCGTGATCCGGATCAGCGGCCGGTTCGAGTCAGCGCCAGTGCAGCACCAGGCCCTGTTCGCGCAGGAGCTGCAGGGCGGGGTCCACGCAGTCGTCGATGAACGCGGCGCGCTGCGGATTGTTGCGGGCGACGCGGCAGTAGTCGGGGCCCTCGGGCAGCCCGGCCAGCTGATAGATGTCCTGCGTGGGGTAATAGAACGCGTGCACGAACTGGCGGAACACCCGGCGCATCAGCGGCCGGTACAGCATCTTCTGCCAGTTCGGCAGGGTTTCCATGTGCTGTTCCAGCGTATCCCGGGCGTGGGCCATGTGCCGCGCCTCGTCGATCATGTGCGTGGTGACCACGTCGTGCACCGTGGGGCTGATGGTCTCGCGGTGGCGGCGGATCAGCCGGTTCATGCGGTCGGGGACCTCTTCGCCGATCATCACCGCAATCCAGAACACCGCCGATTCGAACGGGGCGAAGCGTCCGACCAGCGTGGCCATGCGCGGCTTGGGGAACCGCCGGAGCGGCAGTTCCAGACCGCTGCGCCGCATGAACTCGATGAACATCAGGCTGTGACCGGCTTCTTCGCGCAGTTCGTGCAGACGGTAATTGAGCCGGTCGAGGCGGTCGGCGGAGTGCATCGAGATGCGCGCGATGCGCTCCATGAACAGCCCCTCCAGCCACAGGGCCCCGCTGATGAAGTAGATGAATTCGTATTGCGACAGGCGCCGTTTGAGCGCATCGGACAGGCGGTCGTATTCCGGCGTGCCGTACAGCGAGATGGCCGGCTCCGGGATCCAGAAATCGTCCAGGGACAACGCCTCCCATTCCACTCGCAGGAGCGGATCCTCGTAGGGCGCGCTGTTGCGGCTCAGATGGTCGAGCAGCTCCTGCGACGAATTCATCAGGGGATCACCGGGCAATGGCTGCAGTCAGTCGCGCGAATCATACCCGCAAACCGCTGCCGGACCAATGTCCCGGATTCAGGTACGCGGGGGAACGCTCACGCCCGCCGCGCGCAGCAGGGCGGCCAGGCGGATCAGGGGCAGGCCGACCAGTGCGGTGGGGTCCTCGGTGTCCATGCGTTCGAACAGGCTGATGCCAAGACCCTCCGAACGGAAACTGCCGGCGCAGTCCAGCGGCTGGTCCTGGCGTACGTACGCGGCGATCTCGGCGGCGTCCAGATCGCGGAAGGTCACCCGGCAGGGGATCTCTTCCACTTGTGCCTCGCCGGTTGCGGTGTCCAGCAGACAAAGCCCGGTGTGGAAGGTGACCGTGCCCCCCGAAAGCATTGCCAGTTGCTCGCGGGCGCTTGTTTCGTCTCCGGGTTTGCCCAGGATGCGCTCGGCATGGGCGGCGTTCTGGTCGGAACCGATGATCAGGGCGTCGCCGTGGCGCCCGCTGACCGCGCGTGCCTTGGCTTCGGCCAGGCGGCGGACCAGATCCGCCGGTGCTTCGCCGGGGTACGGCTGTTCGTCCACGGTGGGGGCATCGGTGCCGAACGGCAGCGCCAGACGCTGCAGCAGCTGTGCGCGATAGGGCGAGGTCGAGGCAAGGATGACGCTGCGTTCCGGCGATGGCATGGCTCAGTCTCCCGTGGCGACGGCGGTTTCGACAGTGACCAGCACGCACCCGGCGGTCACCGCGGCGCCGCGCTCTACATGGACTGCGGTCACGGTGCCTGCGGCGGGGGCGACCAGTTCGGATTCCATCTTCATGGCCTCGACCACCACCACCGCCTGCCCGGCCTCCACCGGGTCGCCCGGGGCCACCAGGATGTCCACCACGGTACCGGGCAGGGTAGTAGTGACATCCCCGGGGCCGGCCGGCGGCCCCGCGGCGCCGCCGGCGGATGGCGCCGCCGACTCCGCTGCGGACGTCCCGGAGGGGCCGGTGACCTGGGTATCCAGGGTGTGCACGCCAACCTCTTCGGGCAGGCCGTCCACGCTGAGGAACAGGGTCCGGTTGCCATCGTCGCGGGGTCCGCTGCCGCGGATCTCGATCTCGTGGTCTTCGCCGTCGAGCTGCAGGATGAAACGCCGCGGCGCGGGGCAGCCGGGGCGGTCATCGCCGGGCAGGTCCAGGGGTTCCGGGGCGAGGGTCCCGGCACGCCGGTCCTCGAGGAAGCGTCGGCCGATCTCGGGGAACAGCGCGCAGGTCAGGACGTCCTCCGGTGATTCGGCCAGATCCCCGGCCTCGGCGGTCAGCCGTTCCATCTCGGGTTCCAGGTGATCGGCGGGCCGTTCTTCCAGCACCGGCTCGTCGCCGATCGCCCGGCGGCGCACTTCGGCATTCACCGGTCCCGGGGCCCGGCCATAGTGCCCGCCGAGATAGCGCTTCACTTCGTTGCTGACATGGGCGTAGCGCTCTCCGCCGAGCACGTTCATCACCGCCTGGGTGCCCACGATCTGCGAGGTCGGGGTGACCAGCGGCGGGTATCCGAGGTCCTCGCGTACCCGCGGCACTTCCTCCAGCACCGCGTCGAAATGGTCCAGGGCACCCTGTTCGCGCAGCTGGCTGGCGAGATTCGAGACCATGCCGCCGGGCACCTGGTTGACCTGAACCCGGGTGTCCACCCCGGTGAAGCGGCTCTCGAAGCGGTGGTACTTCGGCCGTACGTCGTGGAAATGGCGGGCGACGGTCTGCAGGGCTTCCAGGTCAAGGCCGGTGTCGTGTTCCGTGCCGGCCAGTGCGGCCACCATGCTCTCGGTCGGCGGGTGGCTGGTACCGCCGGCGAATGGCGTCAGCGTGGTTTCGATGTGCCGGCAGCCGGCACGGATCGCCTCCCAGTGGCACAGCTCGGACAGGCCCGAGGTCGCGTGGGCATGCAGATGCACGGGTACGTCCAGGGCGTCGACCAGTTCGGTGACCAGTTCGCGCGTGGCCGAAGGTGTCAGCAGGCCGGCCATATCCTTGATCGCGATGCTCTGCGCCCCCATGGCCGTGAGTTCGCGCGCCAGCGCCACGAACTGGCCGCTGTCATGCACCGGCCCGGTGGTGTAGCAGAGCGTGCCCTGGGCGTGGGCCCCGGCCTCGCGGGTCGCCTCGATCGCCACCCGAAGGTTTCGCGCATCGTTCATCGCGTCGAAGATGCGGATGATGTCGATCCCGCCTGCCACCGCGCGATCCACGAAGGCGCGCACCACGTCGTCGGCATAATGGCGATAGCCCAGCAGATTCTGGCCACGCAGCAGCATCTGCAGCGGGGTGCGGGGCAGGGCGGCCTTCAGGCGATGCAGCCGTTCCCACGGGTCCTCGCCCAGGTAGCGCAGGCAGGCGTCGAAGGTGGCGCCGCCCCAGACCTCCAGTGAGTGGAAACCGATGGCATCCAGCTGCGCACAGGCCGGCAGCATGTCCTCGGTCCGCAGGCGGGTCGCGATCAGGCACTGGTGCCCGTCGCGCAGGGTCACGTCGGTCAGGCGAACGCGGTCCATGGGCGGTCCATTGGCAGGTGGGAAAGGGATGGTCGGCTCATCATGCCCATGTGTGCAGGCCGTGATGGGCGGCGATCGCGGCCGCCACCAGTGCCGCCCGGCGGCGCGGATCGGGCCGCGGCCGGAGGTGTGCCAGCCCGGGTCGGGCTTCGATGAATCCGGTGTCGAAGTGGCCGCTGCGGAAATCCGGATCGTCCAGAATGGCCAGGTGGTAAGGCACGGTGCTGTGTACGCCGCGCAGTTCGAGGTCGTTCAGGGCACGCTGGCAACGGGCCAGCAGGGCGGGCCAGGTATCGGCGTGAACGATCAGCTTGGCGCACATCGAGTCGAAATTCGACGGGATCACGTAACCGTCGTACAGCGCGCTGTCGGTGCGCACCCCCGGGCCCCCGGGCGGCACGAAACGCGTGATCCGGCCCGTGTCGGGCCGGAAGTCGTTCGCCGGGTCTTCGGCATTGATGCGGAATTCGATCGCCATCCCGCGCGGATGGATGTCGGCCTGGATGAATCCCGGTGGTTCACCGGCCGCCACGCGCAGCTGCGCCTGGACCAGATCGATGCCGGTGATCATTTCGGTGACCGGATGTTCCACCTGAAGACGCGTGTTCATCTCCATGAAATGAAAGGACCCTTCATGGTCCAGGAGGAACTCGACCGTCCCCGCGTTGCGGTAGCCCGCCGCTTCGGCGGCGCGCACCGCCAGGGCGCCGAGGTGTTCCCGCTGGTCGCTCGTCAGGGCCGGCGACGGGGCGATCTCCAGGAGTTTCTGGTGACGCCGCTGGATGGAGCAGTCGCGCTCGTACAGGTGGACGGCGCGGCCGGCGGCATCGGCGAGGATCTGGACTTCGATGTGGCGTGGATTGAGCACCGCCTTCTCGAGGAAGATCTCGGTACGGCCGAAGGCCCGCGTGGCCTCCGAGCGTACGCGTTCGAACTGCCGCTCCACCGCGGCGGCGTCCTCGCACAGGCGAATCCCGCGTCCGCCGCCCCCGCTGGTCGCCTTGAGCATCACCGGGTAGCCGATGCGGTCGGCCACCGCGCGGGCTTCCTCGGCATCGGCGAGGTTGCCGTCGGATCCGGGCGTGACCGGGACACCGGCCGCCTGCATGGTCGCCCGCGCGGCGACCTTGTCGCCCATGCGCCGGATGACCTCGGCCGGCGGACCCACCCAGATCAGGCCGGCCTGCGTGACGGCTTCGGCAAAATCGGCGTTTTCCGACAGGAAGCCGTAGCCCGGATGCACGGCGTCGCAGCCCCGCGCCCGGGCGGCTTCCACCAGTCGGGCGGTGTCGAGGTAACCGGACTCGGTGTCGGGGCCGAGGTCGACCGCTTCCGCCGCGCGATGGACATGCAGGGCGTGGCGGTCGGCGTCCGTATGTACGGCCACCGGCGTGACGCCCAGCTCGCGGCAGGCGCGGATGATCCGGACGGCGATCTCGCCGCGGTTGGCGATCAGGAGTTTGCGGATCAACATCGCTCTCCGGGCGACCCTCGAAACCGCAGTATCGACACGCCCGGGGGGTGCTCGCAAGTTTCTGTTTCGGTTTGACGCCCTGTTCGCGCGCGCGCATAATCCGCGCCCTTGTACACGGTCCCGTTTGTATGAGCCGCGTCCCCGCCTCACTTGATCCGCAGCAGCCCCGCGTCCAGCAGCGCGAGTTCGTCATGGACGCGCTCGTGGCCGGCGATCTGCCGCGTCTGCGTGCCGAGTCGCTGGAGGGCCATCCGCTGCATGTGGCGGCGCGCTTCGAGATCCGGCGGGGGGCGCTGGGCGAGCTGCGGCTCTCCGGGACCATCGAGGGCGAGCTGTGGCACGAGTGTCAGCGCTGTCTGCAGCCGATGGCCTGGCGTTTTCGCCTGACGCCGGACGCGGTGCTGGTGCCGCTGGAGGGCTCCATCGAGGGCCTCGACGCCGGTGACGACTTCATCGAGCTGGATGCCGAGGGCCTGCTGCGCCCGCGCGACTGGGTGGAGGAGGAGGTCCTGCTGGCCTGGCCGCTGGTGCCGCGCCACGAGGACTGCAACACCGGTCGGACGGACGAATTCGCCGAGGGTGAGGGACGCGAGAATCCGTTTGCGGTGCTGGCCGGGCTGAAGGACGACCTTGCCGGCCGCGGGGACGATTCCTGACCCGACCGCGGGGACCGGGGCGGGCATTCGCCGCGGTGAAACGCTATACTGCCGCCCGTTTCACGGGCTATCCGTACCAACTGGCTTCAATCTGGAGATTCATCATGGCCGTTCAGCAACGCCGCAAGACCCGTTCCAAGCGCGACATGCGCCGTTCCCACGACGGGCTCAAGGGCGCGACCCTGTCCACCGATCCGACCACGGGCGAGATCCATCGCCGGCATCACGTGACGCCGGATGGTTTCTATCGCGGCCGTCAGGTCGTGCAGCAGCCGGTCGAAGTCGACGACGACGAAGACTGAATTGCAGGACATGCGGGGGCCACGGGGTGACGGGCCTCGTGGCCCCGTTGTTTCCGGGGAGCCCCGGTTCCGGCAGCCACAACGGTACTCGGCATGAGCAGCAGCTACACCATCGCCCTGGACGTGATGGGCGGCGATCACGGCGTGTCCGTGGTGCTTCCGGCAGCGCGACGGGCCCTCAAGGGGCAGGGCGATTTCCGGCTTCAGCTGGTCGGTGACCGGGAGGTCATCGAGCCGGAACTGGAGGACTGGAACGCGTCCGAGCGCGATCGGGTGGAGATCGTCCACGCGTCCCAGGTGGTCGGCATGGAAGAACTGCCGGCCGTCGCCCTGCGGACGAAGCGTGATTCTTCCATGCGGGTCGCCATCGACCAGGTGCGCAAGGGCGAGGCCCAGGCCTGCGTGAGCGCCGGCAACACCGGTGGACTGATGGCCACCGCGCGTTACGTGCTCAAGACCCTGCCCGGGATCGACCGGCCGGCGATCGCCACCGCCCTGCCGTCGATGAACGCCCATACCCACATGCTGGATCTGGGCGCCAACGTCGATGTCGAGGCCGAGCACCTGTATCAGTTCGCGGTGATGGGCTCGGTGCTGGCGAAGGCCGTGGACGGCCTGGACAGCCCGCGGGTCGGTCTGCTGAACATCGGCTCGGAGGCGATCAAGGGCAACGACCGCGTGCGCGAAGCCGGGCGCATGCTCGAGGAATCCTCACTGAACTACGTCGGTTTTGTCGAGGGCAATGATGTCTACTGCGGTGACGTCGACGTGGTGGTCTGCGACGGCTTCGTCGGCAACGTCGCGCTGAAGACCAGCGAAGGCGTGGCGAAAATGATCACCAGCAACATGAAGGCCGAGTTCCGCAGCTCGCTGTACTCGCGTCTGGCCGGGTTGATGGCCCTGCCGGTGCTGCGCCGACTGCGCCAGCGGTTCGATCACCGGCGCTATAACGGCGCCTCGCTGCTGGGGCTGCAGGGCATCGTCATCAAGAGTCATGGGAGCGCGGATTCGCTGGCCTTCGCCAATGCCATCCGCATCGCGCGGATCGAGGCCGAGGCCAATATCGCGACCCGCATCGACAAGCAGCTGGAGCGGCTGCTGCGGCAGGAGACGCCGGAGTGAACCACGCCCGTATTGCCGGAACCGGGAGCTACCTCCCCGAGCGCATCCTCACCAACGAGGAACTGGAATCCATGGTCGAGACCTCCGACGCCTGGATCCGCGAGCGCACGGGGATCCGCGAGCGGCACATCGCCGCGGACGAGGAGCTGACCTCGGATCTGGCGCTGCAGGCGTCGCAGCGTGCTCTGGATGCCGCCGGCCTGAAGGCCTCCGACCTGGACCTGATCCTGGTGGCGACCACGACGCCCGACCAGATCTTCCCCAGCACCGCCTGTATCCTGCAGGCCAAGCTGGGCATCGGCGGCTGCCCGGCGTTCGATATCCAGGCGGTGTGCAGCGGCTTCGTGTACGCCCTGGCGACTGCCGACCGTTTCATGCGCAATGGCGGGCCACGGCACGTGCTGGTGGTGGGGGCCGAGACGCTGTCGCGCATCACCGATTACACCGACCGCTCGAACTGCATCCTGTGGGGCGATGGTGCCGGCGCGGTGGTTCTCTCGCGGTCCACGGATCCCGGCATCATCTCCACCCATCTGCATGCCGACGGCCAGCACCGGTCCCTGCTGGAAGTCCCGGGGGGGATTTCGCAGCCGGGTGACAACCCCGATCTGGACTTTATCCGCATGGAAGGCCGGGCGGTGTTCCGCGTGGCGGTCAATACCCTGGACCAGATCGTCGACGAAACCCTGGAGCACAACGGGATCGACAAGTCGGAACTGGACTGGCTGGTCCCGCATCAGGCCAACATCCGCATCATCCAGGCCACCGCGAAGAAGCTGAACATGTCCATGGATGACGTGGTGGTCACCGTGGATCGACACGGAAACACCTCGGCGGCCTCGGTGCCACTGGCGCTGGACACGGCGGTACGCGACGGACGCATCAAGCGCGGGGACCTGATCCTGACCGAGGCCTTCGGCGGCGGCTTCACCTGGGGCTCGGCCCTGATCCGCATGTAGGGGAAACACCGACATGGGACGCGAAATCGAACGCAAGTTCCTGCTGGCAGGGGACGGCTGGCGCGAGCAGGCGCACCGTTCCTGTTACATGCGCCAGGGCTACCTGTGCGGCAACGACCGGGCGTCCATCCGCGTTCGGGTGGAGTCGGGGGCCGCCAACCTCAACATCAAGAGCGCGACCCTGGGTGTGGAGCGCGACGAATACCAGTACCCGGTTCCGGAAGCCGAAGCACACACAATGCTGGATACCCTTGCCGGAGCGCAGGTGGAGAAGACCCGCCACTGGGTCGATCACCACGGCTGGGTGTTCGAGGTGGACGAATTCCACGGCGCGAATGCGGGGCTGATCGTCGCCGAGCTGGAACTCGACGATGCGGACGCCGAATTTCCGCGTCCGGATTGGCTCGGCGACGAGGTCTCGCACGATCCGCGCTATTACAACACCGAACTGGCGCGCCACCCCTACAGCGAGTGGGAGCGGGGTGAGTAACCCGGCGGAGGGGGCGCCATCCCCGGAACCGCCCGGGGGGTTCGCCCCCGACTGTCGACGCTGTTCCCGCCTGGCACAGTTCCTCGACGAGGTGCGTGCGGAGCACCCCGGCTACCATGCGGCTCCGGTGCCGTCGTTCGGACCGGCCGATGCAAGCCTGCTGATCGTCGGCCTCGCCCCCGGAATGCACGGCGCCAACGCGACGGGGCGGCCGTTCACCGGCGATTATGCCGGCATCCTGCTGTACGCCACCCTGCACGAATACGGATTTGCCAGCGCGCCCGAGAGCGAACGGGACGATGACGGCCTGATGCTGCACGACTGCCGCATCACCAATGCGGTGAAGTGTCTGCCGCCGCAGAACCGTCCGACCACCGCCGAGATCCGCGAGTGCAACGGCTACCTTGCGGCGGAGATCGCCGGGGTTCGTCCGCGCGTGATCCTGGCGCTGGGCAAGGTCGCCCACGATGCGGTGCTGCGCACGCGCGGGCTGGCACTCGCCCGGCACCCGTTTGCTCACGCCGCGGAGCACCGGCTGGATGACGACACCGTGCTGGTGGACTCCTATCACTGCTCGCGCTACAACACCCAGACCGGGCGCCTGACCCCGGCGATGTTCCGGACGCTGTTCGCCCGCATCCGTGAACAGGTATCCTGAGAGCGCCATGAGCGCGCCAGAGACCGGATTCGACCCCGAACCCTTCCTCGAGAACCTGACCCGTTCGCCCGGCGTGTACCAGATGCTGGACGTGGACGGGAAGGTGCTCTATGTGGGCAAGGCCCGCAACCTCCGCAGCCGCGTCACCAGCTATTTCCGCGGCGGGGATGACCGCGGTCCGCGCATCCGTTCGATGGTGCGGCAGATCGCGGACATCCGCATCGCGGTCACGCACACCGAATCCGAGGCGCTGCTGCTGGAGGCCAATCTCATCAAGCAGCACCGGCCGCGCTACAACGTGCTGCTGCGCGATGACAAGAGCTATCCCTATATCTTTGTTTCCGGCCACGAGTATCCGCGTCTGGGGTTTCATCGCGGGGCGAAGAAAAAGGGCGTGCGCTATTTCGGGCCCTATCCATCGGCCGGGGCGGTGCGCGAAAGTCTCGCACTGCTGCAGAAGCTGTTTCAGGTGCGCCAGTGCGAGGACAGCGTTTTCGCGCATCGCAGTCGGCCGTGCCTGCAGTACCAGATCGGTCGCTGTACCGCCCCCTGCGTGGACTATATTTCACCGGAGGAGTATGCCCGCGACGTCGAGGCCAGCGTGCGTTTCCTGGAGGGTGACAGCGAGGCGGTGATCGGTGATCTGATGGAACGCATGGAGTCCGCCTCGGCCGCACTCGAGTTCGAGAAGGCGGCGCGCCTGCGCGATCAGATCGGCCGGCTGCGCGAGATCTCGCAGCAGCAGTTTGTCGCCGGCGGCGAGGGCAATGCCGACGTGATCGCCCTGGCGCAGTCGGGCGGGAGTTTCGCGGTGGAGGTGTTCTTCGTACGCAATGGCCAGAACCTGGGCAACAGCGAGCTGTTCCCGGACGTGCCGGAGGCGGCCGGCCACGACGAGATCATGGCGGCCGTGCTGGCGCAGTACTATGCCGAACGCGAGCCCCCGCCGCAGGTGCTGCTGTCGCATGAACCCGAGGGGGCCGAGGCCCTCGAAACCCTGCTTGGCGAGCGCCGCGGGGCACGCGTGCGGCTGGCGTGGTCGCTGCGGGGCGAACGCGCACGCTGGGTCGACATGGCGCAGCGCAATGCCGAGCAGGCCCTGAAGACCCGGCTGGCCAGTCAGGCCGGGCAGACCGCGCGCCTGGATGCGCTCACCGCAGAGCTCGAACTGGAGGCGCCGCCGCGGCGCATGGAATGCTTCGACATCTCGCACACCCGCGGCGAGGGCACCGTGGCATCCTGCGTGGTGTTCGGGCCGGAAGGGCCGATCAAGTCCGATTACCGGCGCTTCAACATTGAAGGGATCGAGCCGGGCGATGACTATGCCGCGATGCACCAGGCGCTCAGTCGCCGTTTCGCGCGCCTGAAAAAGGGCGAGGGCCGGGAACCGGACATCCTGTTCATCGACGGGGGCAAGGGGCAGGTCACCCAGGCCCTGAACGTGCTGGCCGATCTGGGGCTGGATCACATCCGGGTGGTCGGGGTGGCCAAGGGCGAAGAACGCCGGCCCGGCATGGAAACCCTGGTGTTGAGCGGGGTGGAGGCGCCTTCTATACTGCCGCCCCATTCGAGTGCACTGCACCTGATTCAGCAGATCCGTGACGAGGCCCATCGTTTCGCGATCAGCGGTCATCGGGCGCGGCGGGCGAAGGCGCGCAAGGAGTCCACCCTCGAGTCGATTCGCGGGCTGGGGCCCAAGCGTCGCACTGCGTTGCTCAAGCACTTTGGCGGGCTGCGCGGGGTCTCCCGCGCGGGGGTCGACGAGCTGGCCAAGGTGCCCGGCATCAATCGTCGCCTGGCGCAGGCGATCTACGACCAGTTCCACGAGGCCTGATCCGACATGTTTCCACGACTCCCCACCTGGCTGACCTGGTCGCGTATCGTGATGATCCCGCTGATGATCGGGGCCTTCTATGCGCTGCCGATGCCGGCGGCGGGGATCGTGGCGGCCATCATCTTTGCGCTGGCCGCGGTGACCGACTGGCTGGACGGTTATCTGGCCCGGCGCTGGTCGGTGACCAGCCGCTTCGGCGCCTTTCTCGATCCGGTGGCGGACAAGCTGATCGTCGCTGCCGCGCTGGTGCTGGTGGTGGACTACAACCCCGGTGTGGGGCTGGCGCTGGCCGCGATCGTGATCATCGGTCGCGAGATTGCGATCTCGGCACTGCGGGAATGGATGGCCGAAGTCGGGACCAGCGCGAAGGTGGCGGTTTCCTGGATCGGCAAGTTCAAGACCAGTGCCCAGATGGTGGCCATCTTTCTGCTTCTGTGGGCCGAGCCGGTGGCGGGACTGTCGCTGTTCCTGATCGGGGAATGGCTGCTGTATCTGGCGGCGGTGCTGACGCTGGTGTCCATGGTGCAGTACATGGTGGCCGCGGCCCGGGACGCCTGAACGAATTTTTCGTATCCGGTGTTGACGAAGCCGACGCTGTCTGTAGAATACGCATTTGTCGACGGGCGGGAATAGCTCAGCTGGTAGAGCACAACCTTGCCAAGGTTGGGGTCGCGAGTTCGAATCTCGTTTCCCGCTCCAAACGATTTCCCGAAGCCCCGGCACCGCCGGGGCTTTCTGTTTCGGCGGCATCCAAGACCGTCGAACAAGCCTTGCCCCGGCTGGGTGGCAGAGTGGTGATGCAGCGGACTGCAAATCCGCGTACCTCGGTTCGATTCCGGGCCCAGCCTCCATCTTCGATTGCAGGCCCGCCGGCTTTATGCTGGCGGGCCTTTTCGTTTGCGGGGTGCCTGCCGGGTCTTCGCCGGTCCCTTCGGGCATTCAAGGTTGGGGCCGAACGGCCGAAAACCCGGATGGAGGCGCCGGTGAATCCGGGCGCCCGCAATCCATGACCTCTGGGTAACTGCATGCTGCGTCGCCTGTACGACCTTCCCATCTGGCTGAGGCTGCTCGGCGTCATCTGGCTGATCCTGGTCTTCGTCTGGTCCGGCATGATCGGATGGGCGGTGCTGGAGCAGCGTGACACCGCCCAGGAGCAGGCCGGGCATTTTGCCGGCAGTCTGCACGAGATGACCTGGGCCGGACTGACGACCCTGATGATCACCGGCACCATGGACTCGCGCCACGAATTCATGGATCAGATCCAGGAAATGGGTGATGTTCGCGACCTGCGCGCGATCCGCGCCGCGTCGGTCACCGAGCAGTGGGGTGAAGGGACGGCCGACAGCGAACCCCGTGATGCGGTCGAGCGCGAGGTCCTGGATACCGGAGAACCCTTTGTCGAGGTGGATCGCGAGCGCGACGAGCTGCGCGTGGTGAAACCGATCCGCAATCATCGCGAATACCTGGGACGCAACTGCATGGCGTGTCACGGTGCTGCGGAAGAAGACGAGGTTCTCGGAGCCACGTCCATGCGTCTCGACATGACCGAGGTGCACGAGGGGGCGACGAATTTCGGGATCCAGCTGTTCGGCTTCGCGATCCTGGTCAGCCTGCCGCTGCTGGGTGCGATCTTTCTGTTCATCCGGCGTTTCGTCACGCAGCCCCTGGCCGAGATGACGGAAGGGTTGCGTGACATCGCCGGGGGCGGGGGCGATCTGACCCGGCGGCTGGACGTGCACGGCGATGACGAGGTCGGGCGCGCGGCCCGGGCGTTCAACGACGTGATGGAACAGTTCCGTTCCCTGATCGGCGCGGTGGTCGGTTCCAGCGGGCAGCTGACTTCGGCGGCCGAAGAGGTCTCGAACGTGTCCGACCGCACGCGCGAAGGCGGGGATCGTCAGCGTCGGGAGATCGAGCAGGTGGCCACGTCGATGAACGAGATGAGCGCCACGGCCCAGGACGTGGCCCGCAACTCGCAATCGGCGACCGAGGCGGCGCACCGCTCGCTGGAATCCACGCGCAGTGGCCAGGAGGTCGTGCAGCGGACCGTAACCGGGATCGAGCAGCTGGCCTCCGAGGTGCATCGCGCCGCGGAGGCAATCCAGCGGGTCGAGCAGGATTCGGAGAGCATCGGCAAGGTACTGCAGGTGATCCAGGAGATCGCCGAACAGACCAATCTGCTGGCGCTGAATGCCGCGATCGAGGCCGCGCGTGCCGGAGAGGCGGGACGTGGGTTCGCGGTGGTGGCCGACGAAGTACGGGCCCTCGCGTCGCGTACGCATGAATCCACGGAGGAGATCCGGCGCACGGTCGAGACCCTGCAGGGGGGCACGCGCAATGCCGTGGAGGTGATGCAGGCCGGCGAGGAACGGGCACGCGCGACCGTGGATCAGGCCGGCGAGGCCGGTTCGGCGCTGGAGGACATCCGCGAGGCGGTGCAGTCGATCACCGAGATGATTGACCAGATCGCCAGCGCGGCCGAGCAGCAGAGCCAGGTCGCCGAGACCATCAACCGCAATGTCACCACGGTGACCGAGGAGGCCGAGCAGAACGCCGAGGGGGCGAGCCAGGCCAGCGATTCGGCAGCGGAACTGATGCGCCTGGCGCGCGAGCTGCAGGAGATGACCCGGCGCTTCCGCGTATGAGGTTTGTCACCCGTCCGGTGGTGGAGGGTGATGCGGGCGACCCGCCGCGGCAGGGCGGGCGCGATCAGCTGGGCCGGGCGGTCAGACCTGGATGTCCAGAGTGGAGCCCGCAGTGTTGATGCCGCGGTTGTCCATGGTTCCGTCGGGCATCAGGGTGGCGGCCAGGTTGTTCTCGGCCGCCTGCTCCTCTTCGCGGGCTGCGAGTTCGGCGGATCGGGCGTCACCGTTGTCGGAAGCACCGCCGACGCTGCTTGCCTCGTCGGTGGCGCTGACGGCGTTACCGCCCTCGGACCCGTTGATGGCACCGGCGGCCGTGGCCCCGCCCGCGGCGTTCGCCTCCTGGGTGCCGCTGGCCTGAGCAATGCCACGCGCGGCCGAGGGGGTGTCGGCGGCCTGAGCCGACGGGCCGGCTCCGCCCTGGTTGGCGCCGATCGCCGCCGCTTGCCCCGGCTGGGTCTGTTGTGCCCCGGGCGCAGCCTGGTTCGCCTGGGCCGAGCCCGGCTGCTGGGCCCCCGGGGCGCGGTTCTGGTCCTGGTTCTGGCTGGCATTCACGGCCGCCGCCTGGCTGGCCGTCGCGGCCGGATTGGGTCCGATCCCGTTGATCATGGGTCGCTCCTGTCGAGGTTGGCCGTCGGCCGGTCCATACGGGGAGGCCGGGCCCGGGTCGGTGCCCGGTCGGGCGCATGGATACAGCCGGGCGCCTGCTACGTGCTCCATTTCCAGTATAGAACAATCAAGGGGCAGCGTGCCGGTCACCCGCGTGCGGCTCCGGTAGAATCCCGCCCCATGAATGAATCGACGGAAATCTTCGATGTCGCGGTGATCGGGGCCGGGGCCGCGGGCATGATGTGCGCGGCGGTGGCGGGAGCGCGCGGGCGTCGCGTGGTCCTTCTGGATCACGCGGAGCGGGCCGGCAAGAAGATCCTGATGTCCGGGGGCGGCCGCTGCAACTTCACCAACATGGATTGCGGGCCGGAGAACTTCCTGTCCGCGAATCCGCACTTCGTGAAATCGGCCCTGGCGCGCTACACGCCCTGGGATTTCGTGGCCCTGGTGGCGGCGCACGGGATCCCGTATCACGAAAAGAAGCTCGGTCAGCTGTTCTGCGACCATTCGTCGAAGGATATCGTGCGCATGCTGCTGGACGAATGCGCCACGGCCGGGGTGACCCTGCGGACGTCCACGCCCGTGGAGGTTGTATCCGATCAGGCGCCGTGGCGCCTGCGCACGCCGTCCGCGGTCATCGAGGCCGAATCCCTGGTGATCGCGACCGGCGGCTATCCGATCCCGCGGATGGGCGCCACGGGCTTCGGCATGGACCTGGCGCAACGTCTGGATATCCCGCTGGAGCCCACGCGGCCCGCGCTGGTGCCACTGACCCTGGACGGTGACGCACGCGCGGCGGTCGAGGCGCTGTCCGGCATTGCGCTGGACGCGGTGGCGGAGGCGGGCGATGCGGGCTTTCGCGAGAATGTGCTGTTCACCCACCGGGGCGTGAGCGGTCCGGCGATCCTGCAGGTTTCCTCGTACTGGCAGCCGGGGCAATCGGTGACGGTGGATTTTTTCCCCGGGGAGTCCCTGGAACAGGGGCTGCGCGCAGCGCGCGAAGAGACGCCGAAGCGCCAGCTGCGTCGGGTGCTGGGCGAATGGCTCACCCGGCGGGTCGCCCGGCACTGGCTGGATCCGGAGGTGGCGGAGCGGCCGCTGGAGCGTTTCTCCGACGCCGAGCTGGCCGCGCTGGCCGGTCGTTTTCAGCCCTGGGTGTTCACGCCGTCGGGGACCGAGGGCTATGCCCGTGCGGAGGTCATGGCCGGGGGCGTGGACACCCGCGCCCTGTCGTCGCGCACCTGCGAGGCAAAGGGATACCCGGGGCTCTATTTCATCGGCGAGGTGGTGGATGTCACCGGGCATCTCGGGGGGCACAATTTCCAGTGGGCCTGGGCCTCCGGTCACGCTGCCGGCGAGGTCGCCTGATCCGGGCCTCAGGAGTCGGCGGGGGTTTCGAGCACGATGGATACGCGGCGGTTCTCCGCACGCCCTTCCGGGGTGTCGTTGTCGGCCACCGGGCGGGTGTCCGCGTGGCCGACCGCCTGCAGGATGCCGGGGTCGATGCCGCGGTCGACGAGATAACGCACCACACCGCTGGCGCGCGCTGAGGAGAGTTCCCAGTTCGACGGGAAGCGCGGGGTCGCAATGGGCACGTTGTCCGTATGGCCCTCGATGGTCACGCGACCCTCATGTTCTTCCAGCAGCGGAAGGAGGTCGTCCAGCAACGCCTGCCCGTCGGCGGCCAGGTCGGCCTGCGCGGTGGCGAACAGGATGTCGTCCTGGATCCGCAGCTCGATGCTGCCGGGCTGTTCGATGACCTCGACGCCCTCCGGCGCGCGGTCGCGCATGTCACGCACCGCCTCGGGGTCGGCCTCCGGTGGCGGGTCGTCCGCCGGGGTCGCCACGGGCGAGGGCGGATCGGCGGCCAGCGGCGGGTCTTCGACCGGTCCGGGCGGCACTTCCGGGGCCTCGGGTGACAGCCGGAACAGGCGCGGATCGACCAGGTTGGAGAGGTCGCGATAGACCAGCTCCACCGGGTCGTCATCGGCGGCACGTATGCTTTCGTCCCGCGGTTCGGCGAAGGTCAGCATGATCACGAAGACCACGATCACCAGGGTCAGGACGTCGAGGTAGGTCAGGATCCAGGCGTGTTCGTCCTCGCGCAGGCTTTCCCCGCTGCGTCCGGTCTCCACTGCGAGCGTCTCCCGCGGGAGGACATGGTCTCCCTCGCGGGTGGGCTCCCGGGCCGACGGGGTTGATTGCGGCTCGCCGTGGGTGGCCATGGTTCAGCGTCCGCCGCTCTCCGCTTCGTCTTCCGCGACGGACGGTGCCTGACGGATTTCATCGTGGTGGTTCTCGGCGAACGAACGCAGGGTCTCGCGGATGTAGCCGGGGGTGCGGCCCTTGCGCATCAGCATGATGCCCTCCAGCACCATGGTCATGACCACCACCCGTTCCTCGGTACGCCGTTCCAGCTTGATGGCGATCGGCCGGAACACCAGGTTGGCCAGCAGAATGCCGTAGAAGGTGGTGATCAGGGCAATGCCGAGGTTCACCGCGATCACCGCGAAGTCGTCGGTGTCGGTGGTCAGCAGCAGGTTGATCAGGCCCAGCAGGGTCCCCAGCATGCCGAAGGCCGGCGCGTAGGTGGCCATGGTGCGATAGACCTGGGCCTCGGCGAGTTCGCGTGCGCGCAGCCGCGCCAGGCGCCAGTGCAGCAGGTCGGACACGTCTTCCATCGGGGTGTCGTCGATCACCAGCTGCACCCCGGTTTTCAGGAAGGGGTTGCGCAGGGTCTCCAGCCGTTCCTGCACCCGGGCCAGGTTCTGTGCGAACCACAGGCGCGAGACCTCGACGATCTCCTCCATGTCCTGAGTGACGTCGTAGCGCTCGTCGCGGATGACCGTGGCCGCGAGACGGAACACCCGCACCAGCTCGTGCAGGGGGTAGCTGAGCAGGGTGGCCGCCAGGGTCCCTCCGAGCACGATGCCGAGGCCGGGAAGGTTGAGGAACACCAGCAGGTCCTGGCTGGTAAAGGCGATGATGCTGACGAACAGCACGACGCCGCCGATCATGCCCAGCAGGGACGAAAGATTCATGAGAGCCGCCGCCGGAGTGAGTGTGTGTCCGCCAAGGATAAACGTCCCGCGTCCGCGCGTCGCGCTCGCGAGTGGGCGGCGTAACGCGTACACTGCCAAGACCTCGTTACAAGCATGGGAGAAGCGACATGGAATGGGTCCTGCTCGGGATCGTGATCCTCCTGGTGATCTGGGGGGTGTGGACGTACAACCGCCTGGTGACGTCGCGCAATCGCTATCAGAACGCGTTCGCGCAGATCGATGTGCAGCTCAACCGCCGGTATGACCTGATCCCCAATCTGGTGAAGGTCGCGGATCGCTACATGGCCCACGAAAAGGACACCCTGGAAGCGGTGATCGAGGCCCGCAATCAGGCCCAGAGCAGCCTGCAGAAGGCGGCGGCCGATCCGTCCAACCCCGAGGCCATGCGCGAGCTGTCGCAGTCCGAACAGGGTCTGTCCGGCGCGCTCGGGCGTCTGTTCGCACTGTCCGAGGCCTATCCCGACCTCAAGGCGAACGAAAACATGATGCAGCTCTCCGAGGAGCTCAGCAGCACCGAGAACCGCATCGCCTACGCGCGGCAGGCATTCAACGACGCGGTGATGAGTTACAACATCCTGCGCGAGATGTTCCCCAACAGCCTGATCGCGAACAACTTCGGTTTCCGTCGCGCCGAGCTGCTGGAAATCGAGGATCCGCAGCGCCGGGAGGCGGTCGAGGTCAACTTCCAGTAAGCGAGCCCGACCATGAACTTTTTCGAACACCAGGACCGGGCGCATCGCCGCACCCGGGTCCTGCTGGTCCTGTTTTCCCTGGCCGTCCTGGCCATCGTGGTGGCGATGAACGCGATCGCCCTGCTGTTTCTGGGCCACGATCCATCGGCACAGCCGGGCGAGCCCCTGCAGCTGGACAAGCTGGTCCGGAACAATCTCGATCTCCTGTTCTGGGTGACCCTGTTCACGATCGTCCTGATCGGTGGCGCCAGCCTTTACCGGGCGTCGTCACTGCGGGGCGGGGGTGGCCAGGTCGCCCGGGAGCTGGGTGGCACGCGGGTCGAGCCGGACACCCGGGATCCGCTGCGCCGACGCCTGGTCAACGTGGTCGAAGAAATCGCGATCGCCTCCGGGGTGCCGGTACCGGAGATCTACGTGCTGGAGGAAGAAAGCGGCATCAATGCCTTTGCCGCGGGGCATGCGCCGGGTGACGCGGCCATCGCGGTGACCCGGGGAGCCCTGGAAACCCTCAACCGCAACGAGCTCCAGGGCGTCGTGGCCCATGAATTCGGACACATCCTCAATGGCGACATGCGCCTGAACATTCGTCTGATCGGAATCCTGTACGGGATCCTGGTGCTCGCGCTGGTGGGGCAGCGCGTGCTGATCGCCATGCGTTTCTCGCGTGACAGCCGCAATGCCGCCGGCCTGATGGCCGCGGGGCTGGCACTGCTGGTGGTGGGCTATATCGGCCTGTTCTTCGGCCGCTGGATCCGGGCCTCGGTTTCACGCCAGCGCGAGTATCTGGCGGACGCCTCGGCCGTGCAGTTCACCCGGCAGCCGGACGGCATCGCCGGGGCCCTGAAGAAGATCGGCGCACGTCATGCCCGCCTGGATGCGGACTCCGAAGAAGTGGGGCACATGCTCTTCGCCAGCGGGGGGCTCGGGCGCATGTTCGCGACGCACCCGCCGCTGGAGGAGCGGATCCGAGCGATCGAACCGGGTTTCGATCCGTCCGAGCTGGAGGAGGTCGCCCGGCGCATGCGTGAAGAAGCCGAGGCCGAGCAGGCCGCGGCCGAGGCAGCCGCCGAGCAGCAGGAAAAGGAAGACCAGCGGGGCCCCGGGGGGCTGCCCCTGGATGCCGACCGCCTGGTGGACGGCATTGCCGATCCCGGGCTGGCGCAGATACTGGGTGCCGGGATTCTGATGGCCTCGATGCCGGGGCCGCTGGAACAGGCCGCCCACAGCGATGGCTGGGCGGCCGAGGTGATCCTGTATCTCCTGATGAATGCCGACCCCGAAGTGCGCGAGCAACAGCGCCTGATGGTCGCGGAGAAACGCGGCGGCGACAGCGAGCGCAGGGTCGGCCAGCTGCTCGAGATGGTGCCGCAACTGCGCGACGACCTGCGGATTCCGCTGCTGGAAATGGCCTTCCCGGTGTTGCGCCGGCACCCGCGCGAGGAACGCGAGCAGCTGCAGGAACTGGTGGAACGCCTGATCCATGCGGATGGCCGGGTTTCGGCATTCGAATATGCCCTGGGGCGTCTGCTCAACCGGCACCTGATGGATGCCGGAAAGCCCGGTGAGGACGGTGCCGGCGGACATGGGCGACTGGACCGGCACCACGAAGAGGCCCGGTTCCTGCTTGCCGTGCTTGCGCGTCATGGCCATCCCGGGGACCCGGACGCCGGACGCGCCGCACTGGCGGCGGGGATCGAGCGCATCGAGGGAGCGGCGCCTGCCGCGGTGGATTTCCCCGAAGCCTGGACCGAATCCGAAGGGAGCCGGGCGTGGGCCGGCGTCCTCGACCGGGTACTGGATACCCTCGATGCGCTGCGCATGGCGGACAAGGAGCGGCTGGTGCGGGCCATGCTGACGACGGTGACGCACGGGGGGCAGGTACGGACCGCGGAAGTGGAACTGCTGCGGGCCATGGCGGCGTCGATACACGTCCCGCTGCCGCTGGCGGAATTCGCCGCCGGTGAGGAAGGAATGCCCTCCGCCGATTGACGCGGTATCATCCGCCGCGTCTGCGGGGGCGTGGCGAAACAGGTAGACGCAGCAGACTTAAAATCTGCCGGCCGCAAGGCCGTGCCGGTTCGAGTCCGGCCGTCCCCACCATTGTCGTCTTTTCCGCCTGTCGCGGACGAGCTTTCTCAGCCTCCCATGACCATTTTCATCCTCCGGGGATTACGCGCCCCCGGGTGAATGGGCATAGTGGGGGTGTGGGGTTCGGATCGAAGGGGGCGGACATGCGCGGGATACCGGGCGACAGCGCCGCAGGAGAGGCCCCGACCGCCGGGACGGACGGGACAGCACAAGGTCGGACGGGCGGTTTTGCCGCCACGTCGGTGGTGTCGGGGCTGCTCGCGATGCTGATCTTCGCCGGGATGTTTCTGCTGGCCGCCCGTGCCTGGGAGCATCAGCTGGCCGAGCGGCATCAGGCGAACCTGGCGAGCGAGGTGGCCAGCAAGCGTACGCGCCTGGAAAGCGTGATCAACAGCCTGGTGCACGCCACCGTTGGTCTCTCCGCCTATGTCGAGGCACGCCCGCACCTGGATGGCGACGAGTTCGAGCGCATGGCCGACCGGCTGTACCGTCGGGACCCGGAAGTCATTCGCTCGCTCACGTTACTGGCGGGATCCCGCATCGATTTTGTCTACCCGCGCGAGGGCAATGTGGATGCCCTGGGTCTCGACGTGGCCAGCCATCCGGAGCAGGCGGCGTCCTTCCGTCGGGTCATGGAAACCGGAGAGACCGTCGTCGCCGGGCCCTGGGAGCTGGCACAGGGCGGGACCGGCCTCCTGGTCCGCAGTCCGGTCGGTCCGGAAGAAACGGGCGACCCGCTGGACGAGGCCCGGCAAACGGATCCCGGATTTACCATGGCCAGTGTGGCGGTGGATTTCGAACGGGTACTGGCGCGCGCGGGGTTCGGCCGCACTCCCGGCGCGCTCAAGTTTGCGCTGCAGGGGCGAGACGGGACCGGGCACCGCGGCGAGGTGTTCCATGATCCGGACGGGATTGCCGAAGGGCCGGCGGAGTGGCGCAAGACGGTCAGCTTTGCCGGTGGCGAATGGGTCCTGCTGGCGCGCCCGGTGCCCGAGGCCATGCCGACCTCCAGGCCGCCGGCCTGGTGGGCCTTCGGGATCCTTGGCACCCTTGCACTGGGCGGACTGACCTGGCGCGTGAGCGGGCATGTGCGCGATCGCGCGCGCCTGCTGAGCCAGTACCACACGCTGGTCGCCAACCTGGAGGACGCCACTCTGGTGGTCCGGGATACCCGGGTCCTCTGGACCAACCCCGCGTTTCGCCGCACGACCGGACAATCCCCGGTCGACGGCACCTCCGTGAAAGACCTCGAACTGTTCCATCCGGACGATATCCCGTTGCTGCCCAACGGGCTGGTATTTTCCAGGGAAGATCCGGATCCGGCCGGGCGCCAGGTGCGCGTGCGCATGGCGGACGGCCACTGGCGCTTTCATCTGCTGCGCTGGGTGCCGATCCCGTGGGAGCAGGATCGGGCCATGCTGCTGATCCTGGTGGACGTGCACGACAACCGGATGCTGTTCGAGGCGCTCGCCCAGGCCCGCGACCTTCAGGAGGCGCTGTTCGAAGCCATGCCCGGTCATGCCCTGGTGCTGGGGGAGGACGGGATGATCTACCGGGCCTTTGGGGATAGTCGGGGGGCGAAGGAGGCGGACGCGTCGGGGCGGAGGGGGGCGGGGTCGATCGTGGGGCACGGCATCGAGGAGTTCCTGCCCGAGGCGGTGGCCCGCCAGTTCCTGGCAGTCGTGCGGCGGGCGCTGGACGAGGGGGCCCTGCAGGAGACCGAATACCTCCTCGAGCCCGGCGTGCTGCATCCGGCGCGACGGTCGGAGCCGGAACTCGCCGGGGATGGCTGCGAAAACGGGCAGCGCTGGTTCGAGGCCCGCGTGCGCCCCATTGCCGCGCATTTCGAGGGACGTGCCGCGGTCGTCTGGCATGCGCTGGACGTGACCGCGCGGCGCAAGCTCGAGGAGCGTCTGCACACCCTGGCCTGGCAGGACCCTTTGACGGCGGCTGCGAACCGCGCGGCGATGGAACGGGCGTTTCCCCGCATGACATCCCGAGCCCGCCGCGACGGGGGGCAGCTGGCCATGGTGTTCATCGACCTGGATCGCTTCAAGCCGGTGAACGACGAACACGGCCATGCCGTCGGTGATCAGCTGCTGCGCCGCATGTCCGCGGATCTGGCGGCGCACCTGCGTGCCGAGGATCTGCTGGTCCGGCTGGGCGGTGACGAATTCCTGGTGCTGACCGGGACGCTGATTTCTCGCGACGAGGTGCATCCGCTGATCGAGCGGATCCGCAGCGTCTTCGATACCCATTGGGAGCTGACCCTGGACGACGGGGAGCGTATTTCGGTGGTGGTGACCGCGAGTATCGGCGTGGCGTTCTATCCGGAACACGGGGAGACCCTGGCCGACCTGATCGCGGCGGCCGACCAGGCGATGTACCGCGTCAAGGGACAGGGCCGCAATGCGGTGGCCTGGGCGGACTAGGCGACCCGTTGCGGCGACAGGCGTCGGGCCACGTTCTGCTCCAGCGGTTCCGGCAGGTCCAGCAGGCGGTCGGCTACCAGCTCGCCGCTGATCGGTGCATAGAGCAGGCCTCGTGAACCGTGCCCGAGGGTGAGCATGACCCGGCCCCGGCGGTCCATGCGCGAAGCGCCCACCAGCGGAAGGCGGTCGCGAAAGACGGCGCGCATGCCGGTCCAGCGCTGCGTGATCCGCGCATCCTCGGGGGCGGGCATGCCCGGAACCCATGCCAGATGCTCCAGGTTGTGGCGGTCGTCTTCGGCGGTCGGTTCGGGGGGCGCTGCCGGATCCGCCGGGAGCCCGTCGTGGCGGTAGGTGGCGCCGATCCAGTGATCATCCGTGTCCCGTCGAATCCAGTAGCCCTGACCGGTGCGCACGCGGAAATCGGGGCCGGGGAGGGGGTGCTGCACCCGGGTCATCTGGCCTCCCACGGTCCCGAGGCGCGCCTGTTCCGGGCACAGGGGCGCGCCGGCAGTGGCGATCACGACCGCGTCGAAGCCCCGCGCGGGGTGGTCGCCGTCGAACGTCACCCGGACTTCGGTGGCGTGCGGCTCGATCGCGCTGACCCCGGTGCGCTCCACCGCGGGCAGTGCGGCGGCCAGTCCGCGGCACAGGGCCCCCATGTCCACCGCCCGCCCGCCGGGGTATTCCAGCATCGGCCCGGGAGTGCCGGCGGGGGCGGTGGCGGCCGGGTCGAAAAGGTAGCCGCTCTCCGCCGGATCGCGCGCGCGAAGTCGCTGTACGCGCTTGCGTGCGTGCGCGGAGATGCCGTGGAAGGCGACGCTGTCACCCAGCAGGAGCGTCGATCGGCCCTCTTCCAGGCCCTCGGCGGCGCGTTCGATCAGGGCATGGGTGTGGCGCATGCCGGTGAGCGCCAGGGCATTGAGCCCCGGGTCATCGGGGAGCAGGTGAGGCAGCAGCACCGCCGCCGGGTTGCCGGATGCCCCGCCGCCCGGTCCCGCGGGATCGAACAGGGTGATGTGGCAGCCGCGGTCCTGCAGGGCCAGGGCGGCCGACAGTCCGGCAATGCCCGCCCCGATGACCGCTACGCGTCGCGGACGTTCGCGAGTCTCGGGCAGGGCGGGGGGAGCCGGGTCATGGAAATGGCCGCACAGGCGTTCACGCTTGCGTCCGTGCCCGGGTTTGCGCCGGACCACGAAGCCGGCCGCCTCCAGGTCGCGGCGCACCTGACCGGCCGCGGCGTAGGTGCCGAAGGTGGTGCCGGGCAGGGATATACGGGCCATCTGCCGGAAGACACCGATATTCCACAGGCCCGGATTGCGGCGGGGTGCGAATCCGTCCAGATACCAGGCATCCACCGCGGCATTCAGCTGCGGGAGGGTGATCGCCGCGTCGCCGAAGACCAGGGTCAGCACCGCGCGTGCCCGAGGGAAATGGATCCGGTGAAGGCCGCTGACCGGTGGGGGATACCCGTCGCGCAGGCGTTCGGCGTCCGGGCCGTCAAGGCCCAGCTGCCGATGGGCGCGGGCGAGGTCGTCGGGATGCAGCGGCCGCGATTCGAAGCCGATCAGCGACAGGAAGCCGTCGTCCGGGGCCCGGGCGCGCCACTCGCGAAGCGTCAGGAGGGTGTTGAGTCCGGTGCCGAAGCCGGTCTCGGCGATGGTCATCCGGGTACCGGGGCGGGCGAAGCGCCGGGGCAGGTCGTTGGCCTCAAGAAAGACTTCGTGCGCTTCCTCGAGCGGGGCGTCCGAGCCGAAATAACCGTCGCCGAACTCGGGAGAGACGGGCTGTCCATCCCTCCATTCGAGACGCGCAAAGGCCAGTGCTTCGGGCAACGGCGGGGCGGCGGGCCGGTTCCTACTGCGCGGCGAGTTCGCTGAACGGCCGCAGAGCGACCTGTTCGCCGCGCTGCCCGTTCTCCAGCTGCGCGAACAGGACTTTGCCAATCTCGCGGAACTGCTCGAGGTCTTCGCCTTCCAGCGAGTCGCTTTCGGGCAACGCTACCCGCATCGGATCCTTCGGCCGCCCCTTCACGTGCACCTCGTAGTGCAGGTGCGGACCGGTACTGCGTCCGGTGTTGCCCGACAGGGCGATGCGATCCCCCCGCTCGACATCATCCCCCGGGCTGACCAGGGCACGGTCCAGATGGAGATAGCGCGTGGAGTAGCCCTGTCCGTGTTCGATCACGATGAAGCGACCGGCATACCGGTCGTGCTCGACGCGCGTGACCCGACCATCCGCCGGTGCCTTAATGGGGGTCCCCACCGGCATGGCGAAGTCCGTACCGTGGTGCGGCGCGACCCGGCCGGTGACCGGATGCCGTCGCTGCGGATCGAAGCCCGAGCTGATGCGGTAGTTGCCGGAGAAGGGACGGCGGTCGAACGGCGGCAGCAGGCTTTCGCCATCCGGGCGATAGAAGCGCCCGTTGACGTTGCGCGCGGCTTCCTCCTGTATCCGCTCGCCGTTGTATTCGAACGCCAGCAGTCGCAGATTCTGCGGCGTGTCCTCGCCGACGACGGTTTCCTGCTCCACCAGCAGGGTGAATTCATCGCCGGCGCGTGCGTTCAGGCGCACCGGCAAGTGGCGATCCATCAGCACGGCGATCGCCGCTGCCGCCCGCGAGGAGAGTTCGGTCTGGCGGGACAGGGCCGCGGAGATCGAGCCGTCGATCTCCGCGCTGATGATCAGGTGCGAGGTCTCGCGGGCATTCTCGACCTCATGACGGTCAAAGTCCCAGCCATCCTCCTCCCGTACCCATTCGTAGCCCGAGGCGCTGTCGGTCCACAGCCGCATGCGGGTCAGGTAGCCTTCGTCGTCTACCTGCCACTCGATCTCCTGGCCCGGCCGGACGCGGTTCAGGATGTCGGCATTTTCGTCGTCGTCCAGCAGGCGATAAAGCGTGGCCAGCGGCAGATCCCACTCCTGTTCCCACAGCCCGGAGAGGCGCTCGTTGCGATCCAGGGTGTGCGAATTCCAGTCGGAGTGGCCGAGTTCGGCCGTTGCGGAGGGCTCGTCGTCGTCCAGGTCAAAGGTTTCGTACGACGTGGCCCCGGTCGTCGGCTCGCTGGCCGTCGGCGGCTCTCCGACATCCTGGTCGGGATCGAATGCGAATGCCACCGTGTGAGTGTCGCCCGGCGGGACCGAGCCGCCCACCGCGGGCACCGGTTCGGCCACCGAGGCCCGGCTCCAGTCAGCACGGATCTCCGTGCCGCGGGCGCCGGAGCCGTTGTCCGCCGATTCGGGATCAGCGCTAGAGAGGGGCGCGATCTGCAGGGGCTGTTCCGTTTCCTGTGGCTTGGAGGCGAGGACCAGGCCGGAACCCACAGCGAGGGCGAGGCCGGCGGTTCCCACGATGACCGAAGACGTGATCCTGCGCTGACCGTTCATGAACATGGTTCCGTTGGGTGATGCCGTTTTATACCACGTTTGGCCGCGATGTGAACCACCCCCGCGGATGCGCCGATTCTCGCCGTGCCGTCGCTTGAAGGTCTTCATGAGCGGATGCCCGTTCCTCGATTCAGAAGCCACAGTGCCAGACCATAGAGCACAATGATGAACAACGCGATGATGGCAAAGGATGCGATCACTGGAAAGTCACTGGTTCCAAGGCTCCCGTAACGAAAGGCATCCACCATGTAAAAGATCGGGTTCAACATGGACGCGCCCTGCCAGAAATCGGGCAGCAGGCTGATGGAATAGAAAACGCCTCCGAGGTAAGTCAGCGGGGTCAGAACAAACGTTGGAATCAGTGCGATATCGTCGAAAGTTCGTGCGAATACTCCATTGATCAGTCCGGCCAGTGCGAACAGGATGGAAGTCAAAAGGACGACCAGCAGCATCACGATCGGGTTGTGCACGCTCAGGGGCGAAAAGAACAGCGAGACGATCAGAACGGCCACGCCCACGGTGAGCCCGCGTGCGACCCCGCCGAATATGAACCCCAGGATGATGACGCTGTTGGGGATCGGCGAGACCAGTAGTTCCTCGATATGACGCTGAAACTTTGAACCGAAGAATGATGATACGACGTTGGAATAGCTGTTGGTGATTACCGCCAGCATGATCAGCCCGGGAACGATGAAGTCCATGTAGCGAAAGCCTTCCATTTCGCCGATGCGGTCGCCGATCAGGCCGCCAAAGATGATGAAGTACAGCGCGGTGGTGACGACCGGGGGCAGGACGGTCTGCACCCAGATTCTGGCAAAGCGCAGTATTTCCTTGATTGCGATGGTGCGCAGGGCGGTGCCCCACAACCGGAGATCCGCGCGGGTCATGCCTGGCCCTCCTGCTGCTCGGTGGCTCCGTCGCCGCCGGGTGTCAGCGGGCTGCGGGTGGTCTCGTTCTGGGTCATGCGGACAAAGAGCTCTTCCAGTCGATTCGCCTTGTTCCGCATGCTCTGGACCCGGATCCCCTGATTATCAAGAATCTGGAAGAGATCATTCAGGTTCTGGTTGGAGTGTATGTCGGCCTCCAGGGTCAGCTCGTCGATGCGTCGCAGCGGGATCGGGCCGCCCTCCGGTACCGCCAGCGGGGGTTCCACCAGGTCCAGCACCATGGTCTCGGTCTCGAGCTTGGCCAGGAGCTGCTTCATCGTGGTGTTCTCGATGATGCGGCCGTCGTCGATGATCGCGATGTTGCGGCAGAGCGATTCGGCTTCCTCGAGATAGTGGGTGGTCAGGATGATGCTGCGGCCGTCATCGTTGATCTTCTGCAGGAAGTCCCACATGGAGCGCCGCAACTCGATGTCGACCCCGGCGGTGGGTTCGTCGAGGATCAGCAGCCGCGGTTCGTGCACCAGGGCGCGGGCGATCATCAGGCGGCGTTTCATGCCGCCGGAGAGCATGCGGGCCATGTTCTCGCGCTTGTCCCACAGGCCCAGTTCGTTGAGATAGTGGCCGGCGCGGTCCCAGGCCTCGCGGCGGGGAATGCCGTAGTAGCCGGCCTGGTTGACGACGATCTCGCCCACCGGTTCGAACTGGTTGAAATTGAACTCCTGCGGGACCAGGCCGATCGAGCGCTTGACGCCCCGGGGATCCCGGTCGAGGTCGTGGCCGAACACCCGGACTTCCCCGGCCGTCTTGTTCACCAGCGAGGTGATGATGCCGATGGTGGTCGACTTGCCGGCGCCATTGGGCCCGAGCAGGGCGAAAAAGCTGCCGGGGGAGACCTCGAGGTCGATTCCCTTGAGGGCTTCGAAGCCGTTGTTGTAGGTCTTGCGCAGCCCGCGGATTTCCAGTGCTGGCGTCATGGCACGTTCCCTGTCGGTCGGTGGGGGCCGGGCGTCCCGGCCGCAGGTGGCGTTATTATGGGGGCTTTGCCGTGCAGATGAGGAAGCCCCCAGTGGAATCCGTTTTTGTTGATGAGTCGTCCGCCGCCGTTGAACTGATACCCGTGACGCCGGAGTCGCTGCATGCCGCGCTGGAGGGGCGGCCCGCACGCTATGCGCGCTGGGCGCAAGCGACCGGCTTTACCGGCGAGGCCGGGGGTATCCTGCAGATCGCCGGGGACCAGGGCGAGCTGGAAGCGGCCCTGGTCGGCTACGACGTGGGCCAGCCCCTGTGGATGCTGGCTGCGGCGGCGGAATCCCTGCCGGGGGGAGATTATCGGCTGCAGGAGGCGGGGCTGACAGCGGAGGCAATCGAACGGGCGGCGGTCGGCTGGGGGCTGGGAAGGTATCGCTTTCGCCGGTATCGCAGCGAGCCACCGACCGACGACACGCCGGTGCGGCTGATCTGGCCGGACGGGGTGGATCGGGAGCGTGTCACGTCCATGGTGGCGGCGATCGGCCATACCCGCGATCTGATCAATACGGCCCCGGCCGACCTGATGCCGGGCGAACTGGCGGCGGAGGCCGAGGGTCTGGCCGATCGTCACGGCGGAACCGCCCGGGTGGTGGCGGATCCCGACGAGGTGGCCCGGGATTGGCCGTGCATCCATGCCGTGGGGCGCGCCAGTGAAAACCACCCGCGGGTGATCGAGCTGACCTGGGGGCCGGAGGATGCCCCGCCAGTGGTGCTGGTGGGCAAGGGGGTCTGTTTCGATTCGGGCGGTCTGAACATCAAGCCCGACAGCGCGATGCGGCAGATGAAGAAGGACATGGGCGGTGCGGCCACGGCGCTGGGGCTGGCCGGCCTGATCATGCGGGCCGGGCTTGCGGTGCGCCTGACGGTCCTGATCGGGGCGGTGGAGAATGCGGTGGGCTCGCGTTCCTTCCGTCCGGGCGATGTCCTGAGCACGCGCAGCGGGCGTACCGTGGAGATCGACAATACCGATGCCGAGGGCCGCCTGGTGCTGGCCGATCTGCTGGACCGTGCGGGTGAACTGGAGCCGGCCCTGGTGGTGGATTTTGCGACCCTGACCGGTGCGGCGCGAGTGGCCGTGGGGCACGAGATCGCCGCGTTCTTCGCCAGCGACGACGCCTGGGCCGCCGCCCTGGAAGAGCCGGCACGCGCGTGGGACGATCCGGTCTGGCGGCTGCCGTTGCATGCGCCGTACCGGCACATGCTGGAGAGCGACGTGGCCGACGTGGTCAACGCCAGTTCGGGCGGGCAGGCAGGGGCGATCACCGCGGCGCTGTTCCTGCAGGATTTCGTGCCGGCCGAAACGCCCTGGCTGCATTTCGACATCATGGCCTTCAACACCCGCGCACGCCCGGGCCGGCCGAAGGGTGGCGAGGCGATGGGCCTGCGGGCGGTGTTCGCGGCCCTGGAGGCCCGTTTCGGTCGGGTCAGATGACCTTCAGGTCGGGACGGGCGCGGATGATCTTGCGCAGCGCGATCAGGTACGCCGCGGTACGGTAGTCGAGGACCTCGCCATTGCTTTCCACCTCGCGCACTTCCTGCATCTCGCTGAAGGCCTCGCGCATGGTGTCGTCCAGGCCCGAGCGCACCAGATCGATCTCCTCGGCACCGCGCACGATGGATTCGCGCAGCCACTCGGGTACATCCTGGTTGGTCATCATCTCGATGGCGCTGACGATGTGTTGGCCCTGGGCCTGGTCGTAGCGGCGCTCCATGCGGCCGAAGCGGATGTGCTGGATGTTACGCACCCATTCGAAATAGGAGACCACCACGCCGCCGGCATTGACGAACACGTCGGGCAGCACCGTGATTCCGCGCTGCTGCAGGATGCGGTCGCCCTCGAAGGTGCAGGGGCCGTTGGCGGCCTCGACCACCAGGCGGGCGCGGATGCGCGGCGCGTTGTCCTCGTGGATCGCGCCTTCCAGCGCGGCCGGGACCAGCACGTCGCAGTCTTCTTCCATCAGGCGGTTGCCGTCGCGTTCGAAACGCACGCCCGGGTAGCCTTCCAGGGTGCCGGTGCGGTTCATGTAGTCATGTACCGCGTCGACATCCAGGCCCTGTTCGGAGTAGATGCCGCCGTCGCTCTTGATGATCCCGACGATGCGGACGTTGTCGTCCTGCTGCAGGAAATGGGCGAGGTGATAGCCCACGTTGCCGAAGCCCTGGACGATGACCCGCTGCTGACTCAGGCCGCCCCCGAGGCCCGCCTCCGCGACGGCCGCCTTCGAACGGAAGAAGGCCTGCAGGGCGTACTGCACGCCGCGGCCGGTGGCTTCCAGCCGGCCACGCATGCCGCCCAGATCCACCGGTTTGCCGGTCACCGAGGCGACGTGGTTGATGTCGTCCGGACGGTGCTGGCGATAGGTGTCCGCAATCCAGGCCATTTCCCGCTGGGAAGTGCCGACGTCCGGGGCCGGGACGTTCTGCGCCGGCGAGATGTAGTCGCGCTGGATCAGTTCGTGGGCGAACCGGCGGGTGATGCGTTCCAGTTCCCATTCATTGTACTGGCGCGGTTCGATGCGCAGACCGCCCTTGGAACCGCCGAACGGGATGTCGATGATTGCGCACTTGTAGGACATCAGTGCCGCGAGGGCCTCGGCGTGGGCCTGGTCCATGTTGGGTGCGAAACGCATGCCGCCCTTGACCGGAAGCCGGTGCGCCGAATGCACGGCTCGCCAGCCATGAAAGACCTCCACGCGGTCCCGGAACTGGATGGGGAAGGACACCTGGATGACCGAATCGCAGGTCTGCAGCGCCTCGCGCGCCCCGTCGGGGATCTCGAGGTAGCGCATTGCGCGTTCCACCATGCGCGAAACGTTCTGCTGGAAATCGTTGGACTGCGGGGTTGCGGGAGGCGTCATCCGGCGATTCCGTGACTGAATTCGCATCGGATTGTACATGCGCAGGCCCGCATGCAGGCAAAAAGACGCCGAAGGGTCCGCAGGACCGCTTCGGCGTGGGCAGGGGAGGGCGCGTTACCAGTCCGGAGCGCCGTCGTCTTCGTCGTCGTCTTCGTCTTCTTCTGCACCCATGGGCGCACCACCGGCATCGGCACCCCCGGCAGCACCCTCGTCTGCCGGCGGCGCACCGCCCTGAGCCCCTCCGGCGTCAGGGGCACCACCGGCTTCCGGGGGTGCGCCCGCTTCCGGTGCCCCTTCCTCGGCCGGCGGGGCACCACCCTGTTCGGCACCGCCGCCACCCATGGCGCCGGCGGTAGCCATGGAGCCAATGGTGAACAGGGAGGAGAGGGCAAAAGCGATGGCAGTCTTGCGATATTTCATGGATCTGCGCTCCTTGGAGGCTGTAGAAAGTTCTCGCAGACTCCGGAGGCCGAAGATAACGGCGAAGCCGGCGTCTGCACCCGACGGGAAAGCAGGGGCCGTGCCAGGTGAGGGAGAGGGTGTCTGGAAGCCCGAAGGGTCAGTGGGTTACGTTGGATGCTGTGAAATGGTTCCAGAGATAGCCCGGCGGCGGGCGGTCGAGTCGGTCGGACACAGCGGGTCAGGCTGACCCGTGTCGCATTGGCACAGGCAGAGTCAGGCGTTGCTGGACGTCGGGGGCGCGCCGGGACACCATGGGTGGCCCATTAATGGTTCAGTCCGGAATGTCCGATCCGCCTTCTGCCAGCCCCATCGTGTGCGCGCCGCAATCCGGCTCGCCGACGGCCTGCACGTCCTCGCTCGCGGGCGGGCCGGAGCGCTTTTCCGTCGCGCCGATGATGGACTGGACGGATCGCTGGTGCCGACGCTTCCACCGGCTTCTGACGCGGCATGCGCTGCTCTACACCGAAATGCTGCATGCCAACGCGGTGGTGCGGGGCGATCGCGCGCATCTCCTCGGCTACGCGGAGGTCGAGCATCCGCTGGCGCTGCAGCTGGGGGGATCCGAGCCCGACACGCTGGCGGAGGCCGCGCGCATTGGCGAGGACTTCGGCTACGACGAGATCAATCTCAACGTGGGCTGTCCGTCGGACCGGGTACAGTCGGGTGATTTCGGAGCCAGCCTGATGGCGACACCCGACCGGGTCGCGCGCGCGGTGGAGGCCATGCAGGCGGCGGTCGACATCCCGGTGACGGTCAAGCATCGCATCGGTATCGACGAGCAGGATTCGGATGCGGATCTGCATGCCTTCGTACGTACCGTGGCGGATGCCGGTTGCCGGCATTTCATCGTGCATGCACGCAAGGCGTGGCTGCAGGGGCTGAGTCCGAAGGACAACCGCGACGTCCCGCCGCTGGACTACGCGCGGGTACACCGGCTGAAGGCCGAATTCCCGGGGTGTGTGATCGTGCTGAACGGGGGGCTGGATGACGTGGCCGCCGCGCGCGAACATCTGACCACCCTGGACGGGGTCATGTTCGGCCGCCATGCCTATCACCATCCCTGGAGTCTGGCCGAGGTGGACCGGCTGTATTTCGGCGAGGCCTGGCGGCCGGAGCGCGCGGACGTGGTGCGCGGGCTGCTGGACATGGCCGAGGCGATGCGCCGCGACGGCGTGCCGCTGGCGCGGCTGACCCGCCACGTGCTGGGGCTGTTCCACGGCGAACCCGGGGCCCGGCAGTGGCGGCGGATCCTGACCGAGGGGGCCCATCGATCGGATGCCGGCCCCGAACTGATCGAACGGGCGGCGGCCTCCTGTCCGGCGGCGCAGGGCGAGGCGGTGGCCCCGGCCGGCTGAAGGCCGCTGCAGGGCTGGCCCCGGGCGGCAGAGCCGCTGCGTGTTTTCCTCAGTCGTCGGGCTCCAGCCACCCCTCGCGCAGGCCATCCTCCAGCACCTGATGGATCGACGGAAAGCCGGCCTCCCAGTCCGCCGCGGCGAGCGTCTCCACCGTGCAGAAGGTCTCCAGCTGATCCGGTTCCAGTGCCGACGCGGGGTGGTCGTGTCCGGCGATGCACAGTACCGGGCCGTCCGGGCCACGGTACCACGCCCGGCGGATGCCCGGATGGACGCGGTAACGCGCACCGGGCTGCGGAGCGGGGGCCTCGGTGTCGTCCGGGGGGGTCAGACCGGTGCCTGACGTGGGACGGGTCAGGAAGCGGCCGAGATACGCGTCCAGGTCGGCATCGTCCGCCGCCAGCAGGGCCCGCAGCGCGTCGCGCAATTCGCGCCGGTCGCCGGCCGGCAGCTCCCCCGGCCACTGGTCGGCGGGGCGCCCCGGATCCTCGAAGCGGGCCTGATCCCCGATCACGTTCGCGCGTTCTTCCAGGAACCCGGTCAGCACGTCGAGGATGGCCGGGGCACGGAAGCCGACGGACCAGGTCATGCACTCGCGGTCCAGGGATTCACCGTAATGCGGGACGCCCGGCGGCAGGTAGAGCATGTCTCCGGGCTCCAGCTCCCAGGAGTCGGTGGGCCGGAATTCGCGCAGGATCGCCAGCGGCAGATCCTCGAAGCATTCCGGGCTCCCGGGCGGGTCCTGGATCTGCCAGCGCCGCCGGCCAGCGGCCTGGAACAGGAAGACGTCGTACTGATCCACGTGCGGGCCCACCGAGCCGCCGGGCGGGGCGTACGAGATCATCAGGTCGTCGCGCCGCCAGCGCGGGATGAAATCGAACTGCGCGAGAAACTCCGGGCCACCCGGCCAGAAGCGCTCGACGTCACTGACCAGCAGGGTCCAGTCGCGTTCCGGCAGCCGGGCCAGGCGCTCCGGCTCGAACGGGCCGTATTCCACGTCCCAGTCGTTGCGCTCGCGATGGCCGAGGACCAGACGGCTGCCGGCCTCGGGATCGGTCGCCAGGCCGGCGAGATCGTCGGGTTCGATGGGATTCTCGAACCCGGAGATCGCGCCGCGGATCAGCAGGGGCTTCTGCTGCCAGTAATCCCGCAGGAACGCGGCCGGCGTGAGTCCGCCCAGCAGGGTCAGCGGGGTATCCGGGTCGGGCGCTGCCACGGTCGACTCAGACGTCGCGGGCCAGGCGGTCCGCCAGACCGGTGTAACGCCCGGGGGTCAGCTCGCGCAGGCGCGCGCGGGCCTCTTCGGGGATGTCCTGCTCGTCGATGAACTCGTGCAGGGCCTCGGGGGTGATCCGGCGGCCGCGGGTGAAGTCCTTGAGCTTTTCGTAGGGCGAATCGATGCCGTAGCGGCGCATCACCGTCTGCACCGCCTCGCCGAGGACTTCCCAGTTGGCATCCAGGTCCTCGTCCAGGCGTGCGGTTTCGATCTCCAGCTTGCCCAGCCCGCGGGCGAACGCCTTCCACGCGATCAGCGACCACGCGAAACCCATGCCGATGTTGCGCAGCACGGTGGAGTCGGTGAGGTCGCGCTGGAAGCGCGAGACCGGCAGCTTGCCGGCGAGGTGATCGAACACCGCGTTGGCCAGGCCCAGGTTGCCCTCGGCGTTCTCGAAGTCGATCGGGTTGACCTTGTGCGGCATGGTCGAGGAGCCGACTTCGCCCGCCACGACCTTCTGCTTGAAATAGCCCAGCGAGATGTAGCCCCAGATGTCGCGCGAGGCATCCAGCAGGATGGTGTTGGCGCGCATGAAGGCGTGGAACATCTCGGCGAGGTAGTCGTGCGGCTCGATCTGGGTGGTGTGCGAACTGGGCTCGAGGCCCAGGTCACTGACCACGCGCCGCGCCAGTGCCGGCCAGTCAACCTCCGGGTAGGCCACCACGTGGGCATTAAAGTTGCCCACCGCGCCGTTGATCTTGCCGCGGCAGACCACGCCGGCCAGCTGCTCGCGCTGGGCCTGCAGGCGATGCACGACGTTGGCGATCTCCTTGCCCATGGTGCTGGGCGAGGCCGGCTGACCGTGGGTGCGCGACAGCATCGGATGTTCGGCGAATTCCCCGCTCAGCTGGCGCAGGCGGTCGACGATGCCGTCCAGCGCCGGCAGCATCACCTCGTTGCGGGCCTCGCGCACCATCACGCCGTAGGCGAGGTTGTTGATGTCCTCGGAGGTGCAGGCGAAATGCACGAACTCCATGCGTGCGGCGAGTTCGGGGTGGTCCTGCATCTGCTCCTTGATGTAGTACTCGATCGCCTTGACGTCATGATTGGTGGTCGCCTCGATGGCCTTCACGCGTTCGCCGGCGGCGTTGTCGAATTCGGATGCGATGCGCTCCAGCGCGGCGGTGCCTTCGGCGGACAGCGCGGGGACCTCGGCGATCGCGGGCTCGGCGGCCAGCGCCTTGAGCCAGGCGATCTCGACGCGCACGCGGGCCTGCATCAGGCCCTGCTCGCTGAACCAGGGAGCAAGGTCGCGGGTGTGACGGGCATAACGGCCATCGACCGGGGCGATGGCGGTGAGGGCGTTCAGGGACATGGTCGGCCTTGTGATGGGGCTTGCTTGTGCGGCGCAGTATAATACAACGATCAAGTCGACCGCCGGAGCCAGGAATGACCCGATCAGGCCATCGCCAGGAACACGACAGCCTCGGCACCGTGGAGGTGCCCGAACATGCCCTGTGGGGCGCGCAGACCCAGCGTGCCATCGACAACTTCGCCATCGCCGGGCGCCCGCTGCCGGCGGCCTTCATCCGTGCCCTGGCGCAGGTCAAGGCGGCCTGTGCCGAGGCCAATCACGGTCTGGGCCAGCTGGACGGAGAGACCGCGCAGGCCATCGTGCAGGCGGCCGAGGCGGTGGCGCTGGGCGAGCATGCCGATGCCTTCCCGGTGGACGTGTACCAGACGGGCTCGGGCACCAGCAGCAACATGAACATGAACGAGGTGCTGGCGCATCTGGCCTCGACCGGCGCCGCCGGGGCGGTTCATCCCAATGATCACGTGAACCGCTCGCAGAGCTCGAACGATGTGATCCCCACGGCGCTGCACGTGGCCGCGCTCAACCAGCTGGAACACGAGCTTCTGCCGGCGATGCGGCGCCTGATCGCGACCATCGCACGGCGCGAGGCGGGGGCAAAGACCCTGGTCAAGACCGGTCGTACTCATCTGATGGATGCCATGCCGGTACGCCTGGATCAGGAGATGTCCGGCTGGCGTACTCAGCTGGAGCAGGCGGTGGAGCGCCTCGAGGCGACCCGCGGCCGGCTGGGGCGGCTGGCGATCGGCGCGACCGCGGTGGGTACCGGGGTCAATGCCCCGGAAGGGTTCGGCGAGCGGGTGGCGGAGCGCCTGTCCGAACGCACCGGGCTGGCATTCCGGCGCGAGCCGAACGGCTTCGCCGCACTGGCCAGCCAGGACACCGCAGTGGAGTATTCGGGGCAGCTGCGGACCGTGGCCACTGCGCTGATCAAGATCGCCGAGGACCTGCGCTGGATGAATTCGGGCCCGCTCGCGGGACTCGGCGAGATCGCCCTGCCGGCGCTGCAGCCGGGCAGTTCGATCATGCCCGGCAAGGTGAATCCGGTCATTCCCGAAGCGGTGCTGATGGCGGCGCGCCAGGTCATCGGGCTGGATGCGGCGGTCACCGCCGCCGGGGCCGCCGGCAATTTCCAGCTCAACGTGGGCCTGCCGCTGATCGCCGACAACCTGTTGCAGATGACGGGGCTGCTGGCGCGCGCCGCCGATCATCTGGGCGAGCGCGCGGTGGCGGGCTTCAGCGTCAACGAGGAAGTGATGCGTGCGGCCCTGGACCGCAACCCGATCCTGGTGACCGCGCTCAACGCCGAGATCGGTTACGAGGCGGGGGCCCGCATCGCCAAGGAGGCCTACGCCTCGGGCCGGCCGATCATCGAGGTGGCTGCGGAACACACCGGCATGGACCGCGACCGCCTGCGCGGCCTGCTGGACCCGCTGCGTCTGACCGGGGGTACGGACAACGGCGCCTGAGGCGTCCGGTCGGCACCGTTCGGGGGGCGCGTCATTCGGTCTCGGGCAGCATGCGCACGTCGTTGACGATCATCTCCCGCAATTCGTCGAAGGCGACCGGCCGGGAATAGCGAAACCCCTGGGCGTAATCGCAGCCGAATTCCCGCAGCAAGTGGATCTGCGCGTCGGTTTCCACCCCTTCGGCCACCAGCTGCATGTCCAGGCTGCGCGCCATGACCACGATCGCACGCACGATCTTGGCGTCCTCGTGGCTCTTCTCCAGATCCATCACGAAGGAGCGGTCGATCTTGAGGGTGTCGGCCGGAAGCTGCTTGAGCTGGGTCAGCGATGCATGTCCGGTACCGAAGTCGTCCACTGCCAGTGACATGCCGACTTCGCGCAGGCGCTGGAACACGCGCGCGGCGGTGTCGGCGTCATCCATGATCACGCTCTCGGTGAGCTCCAGCTCGATGCGGTCGGCGGGGATCCCGTGTTCCTCGGTGATCGCGAAGAATTCCTCCGCAAGATTGGGCTGGCGCAGCTGGCGCGCGGAGACGTTGATGGCGATATGCGGAAGCGCCTGCGCGGTTCCGGGCAGGGAGGCGAGATCGCGGCAGGCCTGTTGCAGAACCCATTCTCCGATCTGTTCGATCAGGGTCATGTCTTCCGCGATTTCCATGAACTGACCGGGGGGCAGCATCCCCAGACGCGGGTGGTCCCAGCGGATCAGGGCCTCGGCACCCACGACACGGCCGGTCGCCAGCTCGATCTTGGGCTGATAGTGCAGCCGCAGCTGGTCATCCTCGATGGCGCCGCCAAGGTCGGTTTCCAGGCGGAAGTGCCGGAAGGTACGTGAATTGAGGTCCTGGGTGTAGAAACGGAAGCCGTTGCGGCCGCGTTCCTTGGCGTCGTACATCGCGGCGTCGGCGTTGCTGAGCAGGGTGTCGGGTTCGTCGCCATCGTAGGGGAACACCGCGATCCCGGCCGAGCAGGAGGTCAGCACCGGATGCTCGGCCACCGTCCGTTCCACCGCCGTGGTCCGCACGATTTCGGTCACCAGCCGGACGACGCCCTCCAGCCCCTGGATCCCTTCCACCAGGATGCCGAACTCGTCGCCACCCAGCCGCGAGAGCGTCGGGCTGGCGCCCTGGCCACCCGTTGATCCGCGGGGACTTTCAAGCAGGGCGGAAAGGTCGGTGGCTACCTTGCGGATCAGTTCGTCCCCCGCGCGATGACCCAGCGCATCATTCAGCCGCTTGAAATTGTCCAGGTCGAGCAGGATCAGCGCGACATGGCTGGAGCCGTTGGCGTGACGTTCCATGGCCCGGGCGAGACGGTCACTGAACAGCATGCGGTTGGGCAGGTTGGTCAGCGAGTCGTGCGACATGTGATGCAGGAGCTCGCGCGATTGCCGTTCGGTGATGCGTTGCAGGGCCTGCTGGCGCCGTTCCATCAGGTGATAGAGATCCGCCGATTCCAGCGCGTAGGCCGCGTTGAACAGCACCAGGGTCAGGGCGGACATGACCAGCTCGTGGCGCGGGGTTTCGTCCCGGCCCGGCCGGGCAGCGAACATCCCGCGCACCCGGGTACGGGTGGAAATGACATGCAGCAGCACCATCCCGCCATCTTCGCCGGCGGGCAGGAATACCGGGTGGTTTTCATGCAGGGCCCAGGAGAAGGTGCCCTTCCGGATCAGCTGTTCCACCCGGTCGGGCAGGTCACCGGGGCTGTCGTCTTCCGCGTCGTGCTCGGCCAGATTGAACGAGGCGTCGCCGTCGAGCAGATAGATGGCCGACTCCGGCAGGGCCAGCAGGCGGCGCACGGCCTCCAGGGTGTTGCGCACGATGACGTCGGGGCAGCGGTTGCCCTCGGTGTCACCGAAGATCGCCGTGGTCGAGGACAGTACGTCCATCACGTAGGCATTGTCCTCGAGACTCTGCTCCAGGTAGCGGATCCGCTCCTGCAGCTGCTCGAAGTCTTCCGGGGTCCGGTACGAAGGGCTCATGGCGTCAGGGCCTTTCCGCTCATCGCGGGTTCAGTCCAGGAGGATTCGGGCCAGCTGGTCGAGCTGTTCGCGTGCCGTGTCGGCGATTTCTTCACAGGCAGCCATCTCCAGTCCGATCCGTTCGAAGGCCTCGGCATGGACCGGCGGCACCATGCGCTCTCCGGAAGAACCCAGGCGCAGGGCGTTGGCGATTGCGTCGGCGACATGCACGATGCCGGCCTCGACCGGGAAGGCGGGTGCCGCCAGCGGGTCGTGGTGATAGCGGGTGGCTTCCACGTGGGCGGGCGTCATGCCCCATTGCTCCAGCAGACCGCTGCCGATGGTCGCATGGTCGAATCCGAGAAAACGCTGTTCCGTGACGAACATCAGCTCACCGTCGCGTTCGCGCAGGTTGATCAGCTCCTCGGTATCGCGGCCGAGGCGCAGGAACAGGACCAGGCGGCCGATGTCGTGCAGCAGCCCGAACAGGTACAGCCGGTCCACATTGGCCTCGCGTCGGAAACGGGCGATCCCGCGGGCGATGATCGCAGTCGCCAGACTGTGTCGCCAGAACGAACTCATGTCCACGCCGATCACCGGCAGGCCGCGGAAATGTTCGATCACCACGGTGGACAGTACGATCTGCCGGATCTGCTGCAGGCCGATGATGGCCACTGCCCGATGCAGGGTCTCGATCTCCTGCGGGAACCCGTACAACGACGAATTGGCCAGGCGCAGGGTCTTGGCCGCGACCGTGGGGTCCAGTTCGATCGCCTCGGTGATGTCGGCGACGCTCGAGGTCGGATCGTTGATGCGTTCGACGATGGCATTGAATGCACCGGAGAAGCTGCACAGCGCGTCGTCCGCCTGCAGGAAATCTTCCAGCCGCGGCGTCATTGTGACCCCCCGCCCGTGGAGCGCCGCAGTTCATCGATCATCGCGCGTCGCGCGATGCGGTAGATCCCGTCCATCGGAAAACGCTCGATGTCGCAGTGCTGGAAGCGTTCCGCCAGCGCTTCGTCCGCGGTGGCGCCAAGGCGCGCCTCGGCGGCATCCGGATCCTCTTCGCCGGCGGTCGGCGCCGCCCCTTCTGCCGCCTCCGGGACGGGTTCGGTGGCCGGCGGGTCCCCGTCCTGGATCCGCACCTCGCTGACGCCCCAGGCCTGCAGGACCCGCAGATGCTTGTCCTGCAGGGTCATGCCCGCGGGGATCAGCAGGCGACCGGAACGGTCGTGCACCGGGGCGGCCAGCGTCATTCCGGCACGCAGTTCCGCAGTGGGGACGGTTTGCGTCATGATAGCGGTTCAGCCTTTGCCCGCCAGTTGACGCAGGACGTACGGCAATATTCCACCGTGACGGTAGTAGTCGATCTCCTGCGGGGTGTCCAGCCGCACGCGCACGCGGAATTCCTTCCGTGCACCGTCATCGGCGGTGGCGGTCACCGTCGCTTCCTTCGCCTCGCCACCCCGGATGCCGCTGATGGTATAGGTCTCCTCGCCGGTCAGGCCCAGCGATTCGGCGTTTTCGCCGTCGTGGAACTGCAGAGGCAGCACGCCCATGCCGACCAGGTTGGAGCGATGGATGCGTTCGAAGCTCTCCACGATCACCGCCCGCACGCCCAGCAGCAGGGTGCCCTTGGCCGCCCAGTCGCGCGAGGAACCGGTGCCGTATTCCTTGCCGGCGATCACCACCAGCGGGGTCCCTTCGGCCTGATAGCGCATGGAGGCGTCGTAGATCGACATCGGTTCGCCATCCGGCAGGTGCCGGGTGACGCCGCCCTGAGTGCCGGGCGCCAGCAGGTTGCGCAGGCGCACGTTGGCGAAGGTGCCGCGCATCATCACCTCGTGGTTGCCGCGCCGCGAACCGTAGGAGTTGAAGTCGGCGGGCTTGACGCCCTGTTCTTCGAGGTAACGGGCGGCGGGGCTGTCGGGCGCGATGGAGCCGGCCGGCGAAATATGGTCGGTGGTCACGGAATCCCCCAGCAGGGCCAGGACCCGTGCGCCTTCGATATCCGGGGTCTCGGCCGGCGTCATGCCCATGCCGTCGAAGTAGGGCGGCTTGCGCACGTAGGTGGAGTCTTCCTGCCACTCGAAACGGTCGCCCGCGGGGGCCTCGAGGTTGCGCCAGCGGTCCTCGCCGGTATAGAGGTCGCCATAGGCACTGGTAAAGCTGCCGGCGCCGACGTGACGGTCCACCTGCTCACGGATTTCCTGCGAACCGGGCCAGATGTCCTTGAGATAGACCGGATTGCCGGCGTCATCTTCGCCCAGCGGATCGTTGTAGAGATCCAGGTTGGTGCGGCCCGCCAGGGCATAGGCGACCACCAGCGGGGGCGAAGCGAGGAAGTTCATCTGCACCTCGGAATGGATGCGGCCTTCGAAATTCCGGTTGCCCGAGAGCACCGAGGAGACCACCAGGTCATCCTTGATGATGGCCTCGCTGATCGCCTCGGGCAACGGGCCGGAATTGCCGATGCAGGTGGTGCAGCCGTAGCCCACTACGTGGAAGCCCAGTTCTTCCAGGTCCTCCAGCAGGCCGGCGTTCTGCAGATAATCGGTGACCACGCGCGACCCGGGGGCGAGCGAGGTCTTGACCCACGGCTTGACCTTCAGACCCCGCTCGCGCGCCTTGCGCGCGACCAGGCCCGCACCCAGCATCACCGACGGATTGGAGGTGTTGGTGCAGGAGGTGATCGCCGCGATCACCACGTCGCCGTGGTCCAGGGTGAAGGTCTCGCCGTTCATCTCGATGGCGGTGTGGTGCGGTTCCTCCGCCTGATGTTCCACGCCCACCGCGGTGTGACCGCCCTCGGCCGCAAAGCGCTCGGCTTCGGCCGGTTCGTCGGCCCCCGAGGCGCGTTCCTTCAGCAGGGTATCCAGGTGCTGGCTGATCATGGCTCCGGCACGGCCCAGCGGGATGCGGTCCTGGGGCCGTTTGGGGCCCGCCAGACTGGGTTCCACCGAGGAAAGGTCGAGTTCCAGCAGGTTGCTGTAGCGCGCCACCGGGGCGCTGTCGTCGCGCCACAGGCCCTGTTCGCGGGCATAGGACTCGATGAACCGGACGTGGCCTTCTTCGCGGCCGGTCAGGCGCAGGTACTCCAGGGTTTCGTCGTCGATCGGGAAGATCCCGCAGGTCGCGCCGTATTCCGGAGCCATGTTCGCGATGGTTGCGCGGTCGGCCAGCGGGAGATCGGCCAGGCCGTCGCCGAAGAACTCGACGAACTTGCCGACCACGCCGTGCTTGCGCAGCTGCTCGACGATCACCAGCACCAGGTCGGTGGCGGTCGCGCCCTCGGCCAGCTTGCCGGTCAGGCGGAAGCCGACCACCTGCGGGATCAGCATGGAGATCGGCTGGCCGAGCATGGCGGCCTCGGCCTCGATCCCGCCCACGCCCCAGCCCAGCACGCCCAGGCCGTTGATCATGGTGGTGTGCGAGTCGGTGCCGACGAGGGTGTCGGGATAGGCCATGCAGCTGCCGTCGGCGCGGTCCTCGAGGAACACGGTGCGCGCCAGGTACTCCAGGTTGACCTGGTGCACGATGCCGGTATCCGGGGGCACGACCTTGAAGGTCTCGAACGCCTGCTGGCCCCACTTGAGGAAGCTGTAGCGTTCGCGGTTGCGCGAATACTCCAGCTCGGCGTTCAGGTTCATTGCATCCGGATTGCCGTAGGCGTCGACCTGCACCGAGTGGTCGATCACCAGTTCCGCCGGCTGCAGCGGCGCGATTTTCGCCGGATCGCCGCCGAGGTCTTCCATCGCATCGCGCATTGCGGCCAGGTCGACCACCGCCGGGACCCCGGTGAAATCCTGCAGCAGCACGCGTGCCGGGCGGAACGCGATTTCGCGCGCGGGTTCCGCGGCCGGGTCCCAGTCGAGCAGCCCCTCGATGTCGTCGCGGGTGATGGTGCGCCCGTCTTCGTGGCGCATCAGGTTTTCCAGCAGCACCTTGAGCGCGAAGGGCAGGGTCTGCGCGCGCGGGTCGTCGGCGATCGGGACGTACTGGCACTCGTGTCCGCCGGCGGACAGGGTGCGGGTGTTCCGGGGCATAGCGTCGCTCATGATGCGTCCATCCGATTCAGGTGTTGAGACGTTGAAGAATGCGGTCGGCCTCGTTCATCAGGCGCTTGCGCCCGAACAGGAGCTTCCAGCGCGAGCCGCCGGCCTGGCGCCAGAGCACGGCGCCGCGGATGCCGGCCAGCAGCAGCGCGCGAATACGGGCCGCGGTATCCGGGTTGGATAGATTGTTCTGTTCGCCCTGGACGATGATGCGGGGGCCGAGCTCGGAGATGGTCTCCTTGTAGATCTCGCCCAGCCGCGAGATTACGCTCTCGTGAGTCAGGGTGAAGTAGTCCACCTGACGCTGGGCGCCCTGCAGGCCGTCGGCCAGCTGCTGCATCATGTCGCCGCGCTTCTGCAGCTTGCGCTCGAGAAAGATCAGCCCCACCGCATAGCGGGTAATCTCCATGTCCGGCGGCTTGCCGCCGCTTTCCAGCTGGGTCCGTACGCGTTCCAGCCCGGTACGCAGGCTGACTTCGCCGCGATAGATCTCCTCGGGCGTGGTCGCGTCGAAGGCGAACAGGCTCCCGATCAGGACCTCCAGCTCGTATTCGTCGCAGGAGCCTCGCCAGGCCAGGTCCTTGACCAGGCTCGCGGCCTGAAAGATGGCCGCCAGTGCCAGGGTGCGGTTGTGGTCGCTGCGCTCCAAGCCGTGTCCGTCCGGGTCTGGGTATCAGGGCTCGCACTATACCGGAAACCGGCCGCCGGACTCATGCCCCGGCGGCCACCGGGGTGTCCGAGGGCAGGGTGCGGCGCGTGGCGATCACCCCCCCGCCGAGACAGGTACCGTCGTGGTAGAACACCACGGACTGACCGGGTGTCGCCGCACGCTGGGGCTGATCGAAGACTACCCGGGTGCGTCCGCCCGCCGCCAGGTGGATGCGACAGTCCTGCAGTGGCTGGCGGTGACGCAGGCGTGCCTGCAGGCGCTCGCCTTCGGCGGGCACGCGATGGATCCAGTGCACGGGTTCGGTCGTCAGTTCCGGGCTCATCAGCAGCGGATGGGCCGAATCCTGCGCCACGATCAGGCGGTTGCCCGCGAGGTCCTTGTCGACCACGTACCACGGGGCATCGGCCGCGCCCTCGACGCCGCCGATGCCCAGCCCCTGGCGCTGGCCGAGGGTGTAGAACATCAGTCCGTGATGCCGCGCGATTGCCCGACCGTCCGGCGTGCAGATGTCGCCCTCGCTACCCTCGAGATAACGGGCGAGGAACTCGCGGAACGGGCGCTCGCCAATGAAACAGATGCCGGTGGAATCCTTGCGCGCGTGATTGGGCAGGCCGTGCTCGTATGCCAGCTCGCGCACCCGTTTCTTGGGCAGGTCGCCCAGCGGGAAGCGCGCCGGACGCAGCTGTGCCTGATCCAGGGCGTGCAGGAAATAGGTCTGGTCCTTGTTGGCGTCCGCGGCGAGTCGCAGTTCGCTGTGGTCGGGGCCGTGCCAGGCGCGGGCGTAGTGTCCGGTGGCGATGGCGTCGGCGCCCAGTGCCTGCGCCTGCTCGAGAAAGGCGCGGAACTTGATCTCGCGGTTGCAGAGGATGTCCGGGTTGGGGGTGCGGCCGGCGCGGTACTCGTGCAGAAAGTGGTTGAAGACCCGCTGGCGGTAATCCTCCGCGAAGTTCGCCTTGTGCAACGGGATCTCCAGCGTGGCCGCGACCTCGCGGGCCATCGCGTAGTCGTCCTCGGCCGCGCACTGGCCGTCGGTGTCGTCGTCTTCCCAGTTCTTCATGAACAGGCCCTCCACGCGGTGGCCGGCTTCCACCAGGCGCAGGGCGGCGACGGCCGAGTCCACGCCGCCGGAGAGCCCGACGATAATTCGTTCACTGGTGGCCATGCCGCTCATTCCTCGGGGCGTGCGGGGGCGGGCCGCACGTTGTCGACGAGTTCGCCGGCGGATTCCAGCGGCAGGCGCAGACCCGATTCCCAGCGTCGCAGGCTGCGGGCCACCAGCGGGCTGCGCAGGGGGTGATCGTTCAGCGCGGTGGCGGCTTCCAGCCAGTGGGTGGCGAGGATTGCGGGGTCGCGGCGGATCGGCTGCGCCGGTGTCGACACCGTGCCGGTGAAGGCCACGCGCAGGATGACCGCGCCGTCGGCCAGACGCAGCAGGTCGCAGCCCAGCGAGTGCTGCGGGGTGAATTCGAGGGCCGTCTCTTCGCGGACCTCGCGCCGCACCGCGGCGATCAGGTCCTCGTCCGGGTCGAGATGGCCCGCGGGCTGATTGAGAACGCGCAGGCCCGCGTCCTCTTCCTCGACAAACAGGAAACGGCCTCGATTCTCGATGACCGCGGCGACGGTGATATGGCAGCGCAGGCGTTCATTCATGATGCAATGATACCCGCCGCCCGGCGGCGAAGGCCACGGAGGCCATGTATAATCGCCGAAATCCAAATCCCAATGACACGGCGCTGCAAAAGGAGTCTTCATGGCGTACCAGCACATTCGCATCCCGGAGAAAGGCCAACCCATCGAGGTGGGCAAGGACGGCGGCCTGGTGGTGCCCGACCACCCGGTGATCCCCTATATCGAGGGGGACGGCATCGGCGTGGACATCACCCCGGTGATGCGCCGGGTGACGGATGCGGCGGTGGAGAAGGCCTATGGCGGCCAGAAGGCGATCGAGTGGATGGAAGTCTATGCCGGCGAGAAGGCCACGCAGGTCTACGACGATGACTCCGGTCTGCCCGATGAGACGCTGGATGCGGTGCGCGAGTACAAGGTTTCGATCAAGGGCCCGCTGACCACTCCGGTGGGCGGCGGCTTCCGTTCGCTGAACGTGGCGCTGCGGCAGAAGCTGGATCTGTATGTCTGTCTGCGTCCGGTGCGCTACTACCAGGGCACGCCCAGCCCGCTGAAGGAGCCGGAAAAGACCGACATGGTGATCTTCCGCGAGAACTCGGAGGATATCTACGCCGGCATCGAGTTCGAATCCGGCACGCCCGAGGCGAAAAAGCTGATCGGCTTCCTGCAGGACGAGATGGGCGTGCGCGAGATCCGTTTCCCGGATACCGCCGGCATTGGCGTGAAGCCGGTCTCCAGCGAGGGCACGAAGCGCCTCGTGCGCCAGGCCATCCAGTACGCGATCGACAATGACCGCCCGTCGGTGACCCTGGTGCACAAGGGCAACATCATGAAATTCACCGAGGGCTCCTTCAAGGCCTGGGGCTACGAGCTGGCGCGCGAGGAATTCGGTGCCGAGGACCTCGACGGTGGCCCGTGGCAGGTGTTCCGGAACCCGAAGACCGGTCGCGAGATCGTAATCAAGGACGTCATCGCGGATGCCTTCCTGCAGCAGATCCTGCTGCGCCCGGAGGACTACTCGGTGATCGCCACCCTGAACCTGAACGGGGACTATATCTCCGACGCCCTGGCTGCCCAGGTCGGCGGGATCGGCATCGCCCCCGGGGCCAACATCTCGGACACCACCGCGATGTTCGAGGCCACGCACGGTACCGCGCCCAAGTATGCCGGCCAGGACAAGGTCAATCCGGGCTCGCTGGTGCTGTCGGCCGAGATGATGCTGCGCCACCTGGGCTGGACCGAGGGGGCGGATCTCGTGGTGCGCGGCATGGAGGGCGCGATCGCCGCCGGCGAGGTGACGTATGACTTTGCGCGGCTGATGGACGGGGTGGAACCGATCGCCTGCTCCGCCTTCGGCGAGGCGATGATCCGCCACATGGACGACTGAACGACCCGGGCGCAGGCAGCCAGTGGAGATGCAGCCTGTGGGAGGCCAGCCTGTGGTGGGAGGCCTGCCCCTGTGGGAGCGCAGCCCTCTGCGCGATCAGGCATGACCGATCGGCCAAGGGGCTGGCCTCCCACAGGGGCAGGGCCTCCCGCAGGGGCAGGCCTCCCGCGCCATGCGGACACTTGGCAAGCGCCGGGAACCGTTCGATGATGTCAGGACTCTACAGAAATGAACACGCGGTGCCCGAGGGCGCCACGGGTGCGAGCTGGACCGAGAAATGAGTGACGACAAGCCCCGCCAACCCGATCACGACGATTCCGTTGCGGTCGACGAATCGAGGCCGGAACTCAAGCCGCCACGGCAGTACAAGGTCGTGTTGAACAACGACGACTACACGCCGATGGAATTCGTGGTGGAGGTCCTGGAGACCTTCTTCGGCATGGATCGCGAGAAGGCCACCCGGGTGATGCTGCAGGTGCATACCCGGGGCAAGGGCGTGTGCGGCATCTATACCCGCGATGTCGCCGAGACCAAGGTGGCCCAGGTGAATGAATACGCCCGGAGCCATCAGCACCCACTGCTATGCTCGATGGAGGAGGCCTGACCCCCATGCTCGACAAGGAACTCGAATTCAGTCTGAACCTGGTCTTCAAGGAGGCCCGCGAGAAACGCCACGAGTTCGTGACCGTGGAGCACTTGCTGATGGCCCTGGCCCAGAACCCCAGTGCAGCCACCGTACTGCGTGCCTGCGGTGCGGATCTTGACCGGATCCGCGACGAACTGGAGTCCTACATCGACGAAAACACCCCGCGGATCCCGCCGAACGACACGCGCGAGACCCAGCCGACCCTCGGTTTTCAGCGGGTCCTGCAGCGCGCGGTGTTCCACGTGCAGTCCAGTGGTCGCAAGGAGGTCTCCGGGGCCAACGTCCTGGTGGCGCTGTTCGGCGAGCAGGACAGTCAGGCGCTGTACGTGCTGGGCCAGCAGAACATCTCGCGTCTGGACGTGGTCAACTTCATTTCCCACGGTATCTCGAAGGTCGGCGAGGACGAGCTCGGCCAGATTCACCAGGAGCAGGCGGAGGAATCCTCCGAGCAGCAGGGCGAGACGGTGACCGAAGAAAAGACCAACGCGCTGCAGCTGTACGCGACCAACCTCAACGAGAAGGCGCGCAATGACGAGATCGACCCGCTGATCGGGCGGGACCACGAGATCGAGCGCACCATCCAGATCCTCTGCCGGCGGCGCAAGAACAACCCGCTGCTGGTGGGCGAGGCCGGGGTCGGCAAGACCGCGATCGCCGAGGGGCTGGCGCGGCGTGTGGTCGATGGCCAGGTGCCGGAAGCGATCGAGGAAGCCACGGTCTATGCCCTGGACCTGGGCGCGCTGGTGGCCGGAACCAAGTATCGCGGCGACTTCGAAAAACGCCTGAAAGGGGTGCTCGCCCAGCTCAAGAAGGAACCCGCCGCGGTCCTGTTTATCGACGAGATCCATACCATCATCGGGGCCGGTGCCGCGTCCGGCGGGGTAATGGATGCCTCGAACCTGATCAAGCCGATGCTGGCCTCCGGTGAGCTCAAGTGCATCGGTTCGACCACCTATCAGGAGTATCGCGGGATCTTCGAAAAGGACCGCGCACTGGCGCGGCGTTTCCAGAAGATCGAGGTACCCGAGCCCACGGTGGATGAAACTTATCAGATCCTGCGAGGGCTCAAGTCGCGTTTCGAGTCGCACCACAACGTGCGCTTTACCAAGCCGGCGCTGCAGGCTGCGGCGGAGCTGTCGGACCGCTACATCACCGATCGGTTCCTGCCGGACAAGGCGATCGACCTGATCGACGAGGCGGGGGCCAGTCGCCAGCTGTTGCCGGTGAGCCAGCGCAAGAAGACCATCGGCGTGCAGGACATCGAGAACATCGTGGCCAAGATCGCGCGGATTCCGCCGAAATCGGTGTCCAGCACCGACAAGGAGACCCTGCGCAACCTGGAACGCAACCTGAAGATGACGGTGTTCGGCCAGGACGAGGCCATCGGCACCCTGAGCACCGCCATCAAGATGTCGCGCTCCGGCCTGGGTGACCAGGACAAGCCGATCGGTTCCTTCCTGTTCGCCGGTCCGACCGGTGTCGGCAAGACCGAGGTCACGCGTCAGCTGGCCCAGCAGATGGGTATCCATCTGGCCCGCTTCGACATGTCCGAATACATGGAGCGCCACACGGTCTCGCGGCTGATCGGTGCGCCGCCGGGTTATGTCGGCTACGACGAGGGCGGCCTGCTGACGGACGCCATCCTCAAGCATCCGCATTCGGTGCTGCTGCTGGACGAGATCGAAAAGGCGCACCCGGACGTGTTCAACGTGCTGCTGCAGGTGATGGACCACGGCACGCTGACCGACGCCAACGGAAGGGAAGTGGATTTCCGCAACGTGATCCTGGTGATGACCACCAACGCCGGTGCCGAAGCGGCTTCGCGGCCGTCGGTGGGCTTTACCCGCAAGGATCACTCCACTGACGCGATGGAGGCCATCAAGCGGACCTTCACCCCGGAATTCCGCAACCGTCTGGATGCCACCATCCAGTTCGGCCCGCTGGACGAGGCGACCATCCTGAACGTGGTCGACAAGTTCCTCACCCAGCTCCAGGCCCAGCTGGACGAGAAGAAGGTGACCCTGACGGTGGAATCCGAGGCGCGCGCCTGGCTGGCCGAACACGGCTACGACGCCCAGATGGGTGCGCGGCCGATGGGACGGACCATCCAGGAGCACATCAAGAAGCCGCTGGCGGACGAACTCCTGTTCGGCAAGCTGGCGCAGGGTGGCGAAGTGACCGTGCGCCTGGGCGAGGACGGCCTCGAGATGGACATCCACGAACCCGCCGTCTCTTCCTGACCCGACCGCGACCGGGACACTGCGAGCCTGTGGTGTCCCTCACGAAAAAGGCCGGCACCCCTCGGGGCGCCGGCCTTTTGCATGCCGGAGAGACTGTGGCGCGCTTACTTGTTGCGGTAGACGATGCGACCCTTGCTCAGGTCGTAGGGCGTCATCTGCACGATGACCTTGTCGCCGCGCAGGATCCGGATATAGTGCTTGCGCATCTTCCCGGAGATGTGCGCGGTGATCGTGTGCCCGTTCTCGAGCTCCACCCGGAAGGTGGTGTTGGGGAGCGTCTCGACGACCGTTCCTTCGAGCTCGATTTCGTCTTCCTTCGCCATGCAGTTCCTCGCGTAATGAGTCAGGGTTGCGACATTATGCGGATGCGTGGACGGAACTCAAGGGAAACCCCCTGTTTTTCGTTTTACGGACACGGTGCCGGTCGCGTTGCGGGGTTTGCCGGGGGCGGCGTCAGCGCCTAAACTACGCCCGCTTTCTCATCCAGTGAATTTCGGACACGAACCATGACAGTTTCCTGGGCAGCGGTTTTTCCGGGACAGGGGTCCCAGTCGGTGGGCATGCTCGCCGATGTCGGTGATGATTTCGCCGTGGTGCGCGATACCTTCCAGGAAGCCTCGGACTGCCTGGATGCCGACCTGTGGAGCCTGGTTCAGCACGGACCGGCGGAACAGCTTGACGAGACCCGCTGGACTCAGCCCGTGATGCTGGCGGCCGGCGTGGCCTGCTGGCGGATGCTGCGTGAACAGGGGGTGCCGGAGCCCATAGCGGTGGCCGGCCACAGCCTGGGCGAGTACAGCGCCCTGGTCGCGGCCGGGGCCCTGCGGTTTCGGGATGCGGTGAGTCTGGTCGCCGAGCGCGCCCGGGCCATGCAGGACGCCGTGCCCGCAGGGGAGGGAGCCATGGCCGCGATCCTCGGCCTGGAGGATGCCGACGTGATCGCCCTGTGCGAGGCACAGGCGGACGGCGACACTCTGGAGGCGGTGAACTTCAATGCACCGGGACAGGTGGTGATCGCCGGCACGGCCGGGGCCGTGGACCGCGCGGTGTCGGCGGCTCGCGATGCGGGCGCCAAACGGGCGCTGAAGCTGCCGGTGTCGGTCCCCTCCCACTGTGCGTTGATGCGCCCGGCGGCCGAACGTCTGCAGGCGGTGCTGGACAATACCGAATTCCGTGCCCCGGAGATCCCCGTGTGGCAGAACGCGACTGCCGCACCGGCGAGCGACGTGGACAGCCTGAAGGCCCGTCTGGCGGAGCAGCTGTACCGCCCGGTGCGCTGGGTGGAAACCGTGCAGGGGCTGCGCGATGCGGGCGCCGGCGTGCAGGTGGAATGTGGTCCCGGTCGGGTGCTGACCGGCCTGGCGAAACGCATCGACCGTTCGATTGATCATCCGGACGTGGCCGATCGGGCCACCCTGGAAAGCGTCCGTGACCGGCTGACCGCCGGCTGACCGCCCATTTCCCAACAGCAAGGAAACCGTTGATGTCGGAAAACCAACGAATCGCTCTCGTGACCGGGGCGAGCCGCGGCATTGGCGCGGCCATCGCCCGCCGTCTGGCGGAACAGGGCATGCAGGTGGTGGGCACCGCCACCAGTGACGCCGGCGCCGGCCGGATCTCGGAGGCCCTGGCCCCCTGGGGTGGCCGCGGGGTCGCCATGGACGTCACCGATGCCGAATCGGTCAGGACCGCGCTGGAGGACATTCAGGCGACCGAGGGCGCCATCGAGGTACTGGTGAACAACGCCGGCATCACCCGCGACAATCTGTTCATGCGCCTGAAGGACGAGGACTGGGATGCGGTGATCGACACCAACCTCACCGCGGCCGCCCGGCTCACGCAGAAAGTGATCAAGGGCATGATGAAGGCCCGCCGCGGGCGGGTGGTCCTGATCGGCTCGGTGGTCGGGACGGCCGGGAATGCCGGACAGACCAACTACGCCGCGGCCAAGGCCGGGCTGGCCGGCTTCGCCCGCTCCCTGGCGCGCGAGGTGGGTGCCCGCAACATCACCGTCAACACGGTGGCCCCCGGGTTCATCGACACCGACATGACGCGCGAGCTGGACGAGGCGACGCGCGAACGTCTGCTGGGCGAGATCCCGCTGGGCCGGCTGGGTGATGCCGAAGAAGTGGCCGCGGCGGTGGGCTTTCTGGCGTCCGACGAGGCCGGGTACATTACCGGCGAGACCCTGCACGTCAATGGTGGCATGTTCATGCACTGATTCATGCACTGAGCCACGGGCCCGTTACGCGGAGCCCTCCGCCGGGGTTGTGGATCACGGCGGTGCTTTTCAATAGAATGGCGGACCTTTACCGGACCCGCCTCATATCCAAGGGGATGTTTCAACCATGAGCAGCATTGAAGAACGCGTCAAGAAAATCGTTGTCGAGCAGCTGGGAGTCAAGGAAGAGGATGTCACGAACGCCGCCGCTTTCGTCGACGATCTGGGCGCGGACTCGCTTGACACCGTCGAACTCGTGATGGCGCTCGAGGAGGAATTCGAAACGGAAATCCCCGACGAGCAGGCCGAAAAGATCACCACCGTGCAGCAGGCGATCGACTACATCAACGAGCACGCCAAGGACTGATCCGGTCCATGGTCGCGGCGATGGGGTGCGCGCCCGCGCCGGGCGCCCCCTTTTCGTCGTCTGCGTGCAGCCGTCTTTCGAGGGAGAACATCATTGGCTAAGCGACGTGTTGTGGTCACCGGCCTCGGCATCGTGTCCCCGGTCGGATCCACCATCGACCAGGCCTGGTCCAGCATCAAGGCCGGGAAGAGCGGGATCACGCCCATCGACGTGTTCGATGCCTCGGACATGCCGGTCAAGATTTCCGGCGCGGTGCGGGACTTCAATGCCAATGACTATGTCCCGGTCAAGGACCAGAAGAAGATGGACACGTTTGTCATCTATGGTCTGGCGGCGGGGCTCCAGGCCCTGGATGATTCCGGGCTGTCCGCGGACAGTTCCGATCCGGAGCGGATCGGGGTCGCGATCGGTTCCGGCATCGGGGGGCTGCCCTACATCGAGCGTTCCTACGGGGCCTACCTGAAGGGCGGGGCCCGCAAGATCTCCCCGTTCTTCGTGCCCAGCGCCATCATCAACATGGTGGCGGGCAATCTCTCCATCATGCGGGGACTGGAGGGGCCGAACATCTCCATCGTCTCCGCCTGTGCCACCGGCACCCACAACATCGGTGACGCCGCGCGCATGATTGCGTATGGCGATGTCGACGCGATGGTTGCAGGCGGGGCCGAGATGGCCACCACGCCGCTGGGCATTGGCGGCTTTGCCGCGGCGCGCGCGCTGTCGACCCGCAACGACGACCCCGCCCGCGCCTCGCGGCCATGGGACGCCGACCGGGACGGTTTCGTACTCAGTGACGGGGCCGGGGTCATGGTCCTTGAGGAGTACGAGCACGCGAAGGCCCGCGGTGCGAACATCTACTGCGAAATCGCCGGGTTTGCCTGGAATTCCGATGCCCACCACATGACCCAGCCGGTCGAGGACGGCAGCGGGGCATCCAAGTGCATGGTGCGGGCGATGAAGGACGCGGGCGTTGAGGCGGAGGAAGTGGGGTACGTGAACGCCCACGGGACCTCCACCCCGGCCGGGGATCTGGCCGAGACCGAGGGGCTCAAGCGGACCTTCGGCGATCATGCGAAGAACCTTCTGGTCAATTCGACCAAGTCCATGACCGGACACCTGCTGGGTGCCGCGGGCGGGATCGAGGGTGTGTTTACCGCGCTGGCCCTGCGTGATCAGGTCTCGCCGCCAACCATCAACCTGGACAACCCGGGCGAGGGCTGCGATCTGGATTATGTCGCCAACGAGGCCCGTGACATGAACACCCGCGTGGCGCTTTCCAACTCCTTCGGATTCGGCGGCACTAACGGAACCCTGGTGTTCCGCGCCATCTGACGCCGGCCTCGCGCGGGCATGGCCGTCGAAAGGCTGCCCTCGGGGATCGATCTGGCGATCCTCGCAGGGCGTTTTCCCCAGCGTTATCCGCATCTGCTGGAGTCGGCCCTGATCGGGCAGGCGCCGGCGCGCTTTTCCATCCTGTTTGCGTTCCCCGGGCGCACGCTGGACGCCGGCGATGGCGACGCATTGCTGGCAGCGGCCGATGTCGATCTGGGGTCTCCGCCGACGGCGTACACGCCGGCCCCCGAACATGCCCACCTGCCGTTCTTCGGGGGCTGGTTCCTCTATGTGGGCTACGAATTCGCCTGGTACCTGGAACCGGCGCTGGGATACTGCGCACCGGATCCGTGGTTGCCGACGGCCGTTGCGACGCGGTTTCCCGCCGCGCTGATCCGCGATCATCACGAAGGGGTCACCTGGTGGGTGGATGCCGGGGATGATCGCGCGCGACGCGAGCAGCTGGAGGCCGATCTGGCGGTGGTGGCGGCGGATGCCGCGGCGGGCCCGGGTGGCGGCCACCTGCCGGCGCTGCAGATCGAGGAGGACGATCCCGAATATTACCGCGCGGCCGTGCGCGGGGCGCTGGAGTACATCCGCGCCGGGGATACCTTCCAGGCCAACCTGTCACGCGAATGGCACGCGCGTGCGAACCGGCCCCTGGATACCGGCGAGCTCTATCGGCGCCTGCGGGGTGCCAACGCTGCGCCGTTCGCGGCCTGGCTGCGGCTGCCGGGAGCGGAGGTGATCAGCTCCTCGCCGGAACGTCTGGTATCGGCGCAGGACGGTGTGGCGGAAACCCGGCCGATCGCCGGGACCCGCAGGCGCGATCCGGATGCGCGGGCCGATCGTGAGCTGTATGGCGAACTGGAGGTCAACCTCAAGGAGCGCGCCGAGCACGTCATGCTGGTGGACCTGGAACGCAACGATCTGGGTCGCGTGGCGCGCACCGGCAGCGTGCGGGTCGCCGAGCTGATGACCATCGAGAGCTACCGCCGGGTCCATCACATCGTCTCCAGCATCACGGCTCGGCTGCGGCCGGGGACGCGCGCGGAACAACTGCTGCGCGCGACTTTCCCCGGCGGGACCATCACCGGATGCCCCAAGATCCGCTCCATGCAGGTGATCCAGGAACTGGAAGGCCGGGTGCCGCGCGGCGCCTACACCGGATCCTGTGGTTATGTCAGTGATCATGGTCGCATGGATACCAATATCCTGATCCGTACCCTGGTGGTTCGGGATCGGGAACTGCGTTTTCGCGCCGGTGCCGGGATCGTCGCCGATTCGGACCCCGACCAGGAGCTGGAAGAGACGCGGCACAAGGCGCGCGGGCTGCTGGATGCACTGGGTGCCGACGTGGAGCGCGCGGGGTGAGTCGGGCGAACGGTGGTTCCGGATCGGAGGTGACGGCCGACGATCGCGGCCTGCTGCTGGGCGACGGGCTGTTCGAGACGGTGCTGGTACGTCAGGGGCATGCCTGCCTGTGGCCCCGGCATCGGGCGCGCCTCGAGCTGGGGCTGCAGCGCCTCGGCTTTCCCGCACAGGACCCGGAACGGTTGCGCGAAGAAATCGAGGCGGCGGCGGGGCCCGGGGAACGGCTGGTGCGTCTGACGCTGACCCGGGGCCGCGGCCCGCGGGGCTATGCACCTCCGGAGCAGCCGGCGGTCACCCGGCTGGTCCGTGCCGGGCCGGAGCTGTCCCGTCCGGACCCGGCGGAGGCGACGCCGCTGCGCATCGGGTTTTCGACGATACCGGCCAGCGTCAATCCGGCCCTCGGCGGGATCAAGCACCTGGGACGCCTGGAAAACGTGCTGGCGCGCATGCACTGGCGCGAGGGCGAGGATGAGGCGATCCTGGAGGACGCGGTCGGCCGGATTACCTGTGCAACGCAGGGGAACCTGTGGTTGCGCGAGGGGACTCACCTCGTGACACCGCCGGTCGACGGGGCCGGAATCGCCGGCACGCGGCGTGCCTGGGTGCTGGAAAACGCCGAGGCATTCGGCGTCAGCACCGAGGTCGCCTGGCCGACGTACGAGCGTCTGGAGGCCGCCGACGGACTGTATGTAAGCAACGCGCGGCTGGGGCTGGCCGCGGGCGTGTTGATCGGGGGCGGGGCGGCGAGGACCGAGCCTGCGGCCCTGCAGGCGCTCAGGAGGGCACTGCATGAAACGGATTAGGAAGATCATGGCGGTAACGGGCGTACTGACGCTCGTTGCGGTCGCGGCCGGGGCGCTGTGGCTGGCCGACTGGTATCGGGGCCAGCTGGAACGGCCACTGGCCCTGGAGGAGTCGCAGCGCTTCGAGCTGCAGCCGGGGACCGGGTTGCGCAGCCTCAGCCGGGAGTTCGAACGCCGCGGCTGGGTGGAGTCGGCGCGGGTGGTCGAGGTGTATGCGCGGCGACAGGGTGTGGCGGGCCGGCTCCAGGCCGGCGAGTACGCGGTGGATGCCGGGATGACCCCGGCGGAACTGGTCCAGGCCATGGCACGTGGCGACGTGGTCCGGCACCGTCTGACACTGCCGGAAGGCTGGACCGTGCGCCAGGCACTCGCTGCGGTGCGCGGGCATGATGAACTGGACCCGCCGGCGGAGTCGGTAGGGGTCCATAATCTGCCGGATGTTCTGGGCCTCGACGACATCGAGCATCCCGAAGGCTGGTTCCTGCCGGATACCTATTTCTTCGGCTCCGGGACCGACTCGCTGGACGTCCTGCGGCGTGGCCACGAGGCAATGCGGGCCACGCTGGATGCGGCCTGGGCGGGGCGTTCCGAGGATCTGCCGCTGGAGGATCCGTACGAGCTGCTGATCCTGGCCTCGATCGTGGAACGCGAGACCGGGCGCGGCGACGAGCGTGATCGGGTGGCGGCCGTGTTCGTGAATCGCCTGCGCGAGGGGATGCGGCTGCAGACCGATCCCACGCTGCTGTATGTGCAGGAGACCGGCGTGCAACGACTGACGGGCGCGGAGCTGGAGCGGGATCATCCGTACAACACCTATACCCGGCCAGGGCTTCCGCCGACGCCCATCGCACTGCCGGGCCGGGCCGCCATCGAAGCGGCCGCGCGGCCGGCGGACACCCGGGAGTTCTTTTTTGTCTCGCGCAATGATGGAAGCCACCATTTTTCCGAGACCTATCGCGAACATCGCGAGGCCGTGATTCGCTATCAGCTGGATGGCGACGCGAGCCGCTACGGCCGAAGGGGACGTTGATGACGGGGCAATTCCTGACCCTCGAGGGCATCGAAGGGGCCGGCAAGACCACCCAGATGGGAACCCTGGTCGAGGCACTGGAGGCGGCCGGCCAGCGGGTGTGCGCGACCCGCGAGCCCGGGGGCACCGGGCTGGGCGAACGCCTGCGCGGCCTGTTGCTGGATCCGGACCTGCCGGAGATGATCCCTGAAGCGGAGCTGTTGCTGATGTTCGCGGCGCGCGCGCAGCATCTCGCCGAAGTGATCCGCCCGGCCCTGGATGCGGGACAGTGGGTGGTCAGCGACCGTTTTACCGATGCGAGCTTTGCCTACCAGGGCGGCGGGCGCGGTCTGGGCGACACTCGGGTTGCAGCACTGGAGGACTGGGTGCAGGGCGATCTGCGCCCGGATCTGGTGATCCTGCTCGACATCGACCCGGCAACCGGACTGCAGCGGGCCGTGCAGCGGGGACGTCGGGACCGCATCGAGCGCGAGGCAGAGGAATTTTTCGAACGTGCCCGCGCGGCTTACCGGCGCCGGGCCGATGCAGAACCGCAGCGCTACCTGGTGGTGGATGCCTCGGCGGATGCCGCCACCGTGGCACAGCGGATGCTCGAGGGGCTGCGCTGCCGCGGTCTGCTGGAGGCGTCCACGTGAACGAGCCGGGCGCGGTGCCGCCGTGGCTCGCGCAGCCCTGGGAGACGCTGGTGCAGCGTGCGGCGGCCGGGCATCTGCCCGGTGGCCTGCTGGTCACCGGCGCCGAGGGCGTGGGCAAGGGCCTGCTGGTTACGGCTCTGCTCCAGCGCCTGTTCTGCGAACGGGCTGCGGGCACGCAGCCGGCCTGCGGGGAATGTGGCGGGTGCCGCAGTTTTGTCGGGGGCGTGCATCCGGAGTTGCACGACGTGATGCCGCCGGAGTCGGGCAAGGACATCCCGGTGGATGCCGTGCGCGAAGCCGGTGAGTTCCTGGCGCTCAGCGGCTCCGGTGACTGGCGCGTGCTGCGGCTGCATCCGGCGGACGCCATGAACGCGAGTGCGGCCAATGCGCTGCTCAAGACACTGGAAGAGCCCCCGGCGGGCGGGCTGATCGTTCTCGAGAGCGCGCGACCCTCGGCCCTGCCGGCCACCATTCGCAGCCGCTGCCAGGATCTGCATCTTCCGTCGCCGGATCTCGAGGCCGCACGTGACTGGCTGGCCGCCGGCGCGCCGGAGCCTGCGGCGGTGGACGAGGCCTGGGCGGCCAGCCTCGGACGCCCGGTGGTCGCGGCCGAACTCCTGGCGGATCCCGAGCGTCACGCCGCCTGGCGACAGGAACGTGAGGCCCTCGCGGAACTGTTGCAGGCTCGTGAGCTGCATTCGGCGGTCACGCAGCTGGCGCGCTGCAACCTGGAGACCCTGCTGCCGCGCTGGCAGGCCCTGCTGTTGTCGGCCCAGCGCTGGCTGGCGAGCGGCGAGGTGGATCGATTCGGCGCGCAGTTCCCGCAGGACCGGCTGCAGGCCTTTGCCCGCGAGCGCGGGGCGCGGGGACTGGCCTCGCTGGTCCAGGAATCGCGGCGCTGGCAGCGCCAGGCGCGCGCGCAGCTGAACCCGCAGCTGCGGCTGGAAGACATGGCGGCGGCCATGCTGGCGCAGACGACGGCGGGGCGGCTGGCATCCCGGGGGCGCTCCGGGGCATACTGAGCGCCGCTGCAAAAACCACTGTGGAAATCGGGGAGGGCTCATGGCCGGGCAAGGGATGCTGACCTTGGCAATCAAGGAAAAACCCGCGCTGTATGCGGCGTACATGCCCTTTGTGAGCAACGGCGGGCTGTTCATTCCTACCGACAAGTCGTACAAGCTGGGCGATCAGGTCTTCCTGCTGCTGTCCCTGCTGGACGACGGCGATCGCCTGCCAACGCCCTGTACGGTGGTGTGGATCACCCCGCCACGGGCCCAGGGCAACCGCCTGCGCGGTATCGGAGTCCAGTTCAACACCTCCGACAAGGGGCAGACCCGCCGCCGCATCGAGGATCACCTGGGCGGCATGCTCAATTCGGATCGCAAGACTCACACCTTCTGAACGGCCTTACCGGACCGGCAGGGCCTCGCGCAGTCCCTCCACCGCGCGGTCCAGGTCCGCGGTCTCGTGGTAGAAATGCGGGGAGAAACGGATCCCGCCGCCGCGCATGGCGCACAGGATGCCATCCGCCTGCAGCCGGTGGTAAACGGTCTCCAGGGGGGTGTCCCCCAGCAGCCCCGCGGAGGGCCGGAAGGTCAGGATGCCGGCGCGGCGGTGGCGGGCACTGAGGATTTCGCAGCCCAGCCCGCGCAGGCGATCCTCGAGATGCAGCCAGTGCTCCCGGATCTCTTCGTCCACCCGGTCCATGCCGGTTTCCAGCAACAGCGACAGACTGCCGTGGAGCGCCTGGATGCCCAGCATGTTGGGGCTGCCGGGCTCGAAACGCCGGGCGCCGGGCGAGGGCGTCAGCGCGGGATTGTCGAAGTCCCCGGCGTGCTCGAGCATGTGCCAGCCGTATTCGTTCAGCTCCAGGCGATCACGGACCTCGGGATTGACGTAGAACAGACCGATGCCCTCCGGCGCGAGCATCCACTTGTGCGCGTCGGCCATCACGAAATCGGCACGGCATCCCGGCGCGTCAAAGGGCAGGGCGCCCAGATGCTGGATGGCGTCCACGCAGAACAGAATGCCGCGCCCGTGCAGCTCGTTACCGAGGAACTGCACGTCCATGCGCAGGCCCGAGTCATAGCGCACCGCACTCGCGGACACCAGGGCCGTGGCATGGTCGCAGGCCCTTAGCAGATCCAGCTCGGGCTCCTCGCCGATGGCGACCTCCCGGACTTCCAGGTCGTAACGTTGGGCAGCGGCGTGCCATACCACGCGGTTGGAGGGAAACTCCCCCTCGGGAATCACGATGTTCTGCCCCGATCGCCAGGGCAGACCGAAGGCCACCATGGACAGCGCCTCCGAGGTGTTCTTCACGAAGGCCACGTCTTCCGCTTCGGGGGCACCGATCAGTTGCCGCGCCAGCTCCCGAGTGGCGCTGATGGTTTCCAGCCAGCGTCCATAACCCCGCGAGCCGTGATGCAGGTTCTCGCGGGCGAAGGCCTCGACCGCTTCGGCGGTGCGCCGGGGCCACGGTCCGACCGCGGCATGGTTGAGGTGGATGATGTCCTCATGGGGGAATTCCGGGTGCATGACGCCCTCCTTTCAGGTTCGGCGAGGGTAACCCACACTGCCGCAGGGGTGGTAACCTGAGAGTCACGCGAAATCTCTTGTCCGCCCGCAAGGTGCTTGATAACGTACGCGTCGCTGTTTCCCTGACGCCGCTCACCACCGAGGCGGCAGCCCTCGCCCCGAAGGCCCGCCGTGTGACCGCCTCGGTCCCGAAGTAACCGTAATTCCCACGATCGCGACGGCCCGGAGGGGCGGAGCGGGCGCATCGACCGTCGACAGGAGGCACGGATGAATTCCGTTCTCAAGTTCTACCGGGACCCGGAGATGGGCTCGATCGAGCCACGTGACTTCAAGGTCTACAACGATCGCAATCTGGACCGGATCGAAGCCCTGGAGCGCGTGCCCGAGTCCATGCGTTTCGACATGCGCGTGGTGTCCAGCGTGCTGCCATTCCGTATCAACGAGTACGTGATCGACGAGCTGATCGACTGGGACAATATCCCGGACGACCCGATGTTCCAGCTGACCTTCCCGCAGCGGGAGATGCTGTCCCCGGAGGCCTACGAGCGGATGGCTGCGCTGCATCGCCGCGGGGCCGAGCGCAAGGAGATCGCGGCCCTGGCGAAGGAGCTGCGGGATGAGCTGAACCCGCATCCGGCTGGCCAGATGGAACTGAACCGGCCCAACGAGGATGACGGCGAGGTCATGAACGGCCTGCAGCACAAGTATCGCGAGACGGTGCTGTTCTTCCCCAGTCAGGGGCAGACCTGCCATTCGTACTGCACCTTCTGCTTCCGCTGGGCCCAGTTCGTGGGGGACAAGGAACTGCGTATCGCTTCTACCGATGCCGATCTGCTGCACCAGTACTTGCGCCAGCACCCGGCGATCTCCGATCTGCTGATGACCGGCGGCGATCCGATGGTCATGAAAACCAGGAACCTGCGCGGCTATCTCGAAGCCCTGCTGGACCCCGGGCTGGAGCATGTCCAGACGGTACGCATCGGAACCAAGGCGCTGTCCTTCTGGCCCTACCGTTTCGTGACCGAAAGCGATGCCGATGACCTGCTGCGGCTGCTGGAACAGCTGATCGAAGGCGGCAAGCACGTGGCGCTGATGGCGCATTACAACCATCCCAACGAGCTGCGCACGCCGATCGCCCGCGAGGCGATCCGCCGGGTGCGTGACACCGGCGCCGAGATCCGCGCCCAGGGCCCGCTGCTGCGCCACATCAACGACGATCCGCAGGCCTGGGCCGATCTGTGGCGCGAACAGGTGCGGCTGGGGATCATCCCGTACTACATGTTCGTGGAACGCGACACCGGCGCGCGGCGCTACTTCGAGGTGCCCCTGGCGCGCGCCTGGGAGGTCTATCGCGAGGCCATGCAGCAGGTCTCGGGGCTGGCTCGCACCGCGCGCGGGCCATCCATGAGCGCCGATCCGGGCAAGGTGGAGATCCAGGGCGTGACCGAGATCCGCGGGGAGAAGGTCTTCGTGCTGCGCTTCATCCAGGGCCGCAACCCGGACTGGGTGCAGCGTCCGTTCTTTGCCCGTTACGACGAGAACGCCACCTGGCTGAATCAGCTGAAACCGGCTTTCGGCGAGGAGAAGTTCTTCTTCGAGGACGAATTCGAGGCGATGAAGGCCGGCCACGGGATCTGACCTATGAGCAACGAAGACGTACGCCGGCGCGACCTGCGGGCCCTGTGGCATCCCTGTACCCAGATGAAGGATTACGGGGAGGAGGGCACGCTGCCCCTGCTGCCGATCGAGCGGGGCGAGGGCGTATGGCTGTACGACTTCGACGGCAACCGTTACCTCGACGCGATCAGCTCCTGGTGGGTGAACCTGTTCGGCCACGCCAATCCGCGCATCAACGACGCGCTCAAGGATCAGGTCGACCGGCTGGAGCACGTGATCCTGGCCGGCTGCACCCATGAGCCGGTGGTGGAGCTGAGTGAACGCCTGATCGACATCACGCCGGCAGGGCTCGACCGGGTGTTCCTGGCCGACAACGGCTCGGCCGGCGTGGAAGCCGCGCTCAAGATGAGCTTCCACTACTGGCGCAATGTCGGCCAGCCGCAGAAGACCCGCTTCATCGGGGTCTCCAACGCCTATCACGGAGAGACCATCGGCGCACTGTCGGTCAGTGACGTGCCGCTGTACCGGCATACCTACGAGCCGCTGATGCTGGACGTGATCAATGTCCCGGGGCCCGACTGCTTCCACCGCGAGCCGGGCGAGGACTGTGCCGACGTGGCCCGCCGTCAGTTCGCGCACATGGAACAGGCCCTGGAACGCCACGCCCACGAGGTCGCCGCGGTCATCATCGAGCCGCTGGTGCAGTGCGCCGGTCACATGCGCATGTTCGACCCGGAATACCTGCGCCTGCTGCGCGACGCCTGCGACCGCCATGGCGTGCACCTGATCGCCGACGAGATCGCGGTGGGCTTCGGCCGTACCGGGCCCCTGTTCGCCTGCGAGCAGGGACCGATCACGCCCGACTTCCTGTGCCTGTCCAAGGGCCTGACCGGCGGTTATCTGCCGATGGCCGCGCTGCTGACCACCGATACGGTCTATCAGGCGTTCTACGACGATTACGAAAAGCTCAACATGTTCCTGCACTCGCATTCCTACACCGGGAACCCGCTGGCGTGCCGGGCCGCGCTGGCCACGCTGGACATCTTCGAGTCCGAACCGGTGCTGGAGCGCAATCGCGAGCTGGCCGCGCACATTGCACGGCGCCTGGAACCGCTCAACGATCACCCGCACGTGGCCGACGTGCGCCAGCACGGCATGATCGCCGCGGTCGAGCTGGTGCAGGACAAGGCCAGCCGGACCCCGTATCCGTGGCAGGAGCGGCGGGGCCTCGATATCTATCGCAACGGTCTGACCCGCGGGGCGCTGCTGCGCCCGCTGGGCAACGTCTCCTATCTCATGCCCCCCTACGTGATCACCGAGGAGCAGATCGACTTCCTCGTGGAGGTCATGGGCGAGGGCATCGACATCGCCACCCGCGACTGAAGCGGACCGGCATCACGCTTTCACTCCAGGGGCTTGACCACGCCGGAAGAGCGGCGCATAAAGGACCTGTACCCGCACCATGCGGACGTTTTCGTAGTCATTCATTCATTTTCGATAATTTTCGAATGACCTTCGTAACCCGTTCGCGCGCCGACGTACCAGATTTCTACTACCCGCGGGCGAGCGGCGCAGGGTGGCGGGCAGGAGTTTTCCGGAAAAGCGGCCGTTCTGCGGCCAAGGAGCTGACCGCGATGAGTGACGTCGATGCCGAGCGTTCCATCGTTTTTATCACCCCGATCACGCCACAGGCACAACTGTTTTTCGATTACGTATCCGAGCAGACCGGGATGCCGGTTACGGGGGTGGAGCCCCGGGCTCCGCGCTGGACCGAACAGCTGCTGGATTCGGCCCTGATCCTGTTTGACGCAACCGCATTGACGATGGATGACATCGCCTTTGTGGAGCAGGCCCTGGTGCACAATGACGATCTGACCATGGCGGCCTTCAACGTCCGGGACGAGAACGAGGCCGTCGATTTGCTGGATCGGCTCTACCTGCAGGGTGTCTTTTACCGAACCGACCGGGCGGAGTTGATCTGCAAGGGCATTCAGTCCCTGTTGCATGCCGACTGGTGGATGTCCCGGCACCTGATGACGCGGCTGATCCGGACGTACCGCCGTCGCCGGATCAACGTCTTCCGTCCCTCTTGTGGCCTGACACAAAGGGAGGTCCAGATCCTCCTGATGCTGGGGTCGGGAGCCACCAACCTGGAGATTTCAAAGCAGCTCTTTATCTCGGAACATACCGTAAAATCACACCTTTATAACGTGTTTCGAAAAATCGAAGTCAGGAACCGCACCCAGGCGATTGCCTGGGCGAGGGAGAATCTGGGTGTGCCGCCGGTCAACCTGACAGAAACCTGTCAGGCGATGCACGCATGATTCCCCCGGTCCGTTCTTCGCCGGGCGTTCTTGCGGGCTTGGTGGTGGCCGGGATTGTGTGCCTGGTCCCCTGGGCTTCGGTCGGGGCCGGGGAATCCTCCCCGGTGGAGGTCGATGCCCCCACGGACCTGGAAGGCGAGCCGGAAGCGGAGGCCAACGAGGGAGCCATTCTTCCATCCCGCCCTCCGCGCCCGGCCGGCGAGCCCGGGCTGGGGGCGGTGGTGGTGGACCGCACCATTACCATGATGGGCAAGACGTTCTTTCGTCGTTTCGCTCAACTGCGGCTGGAAAGCGGCGTTTTGCAGAGTACCGATCTCACCATCGTGGAACGACCGTCGGCACGCTTCGGTAGTCAGATCTGGGTGACGACCCGGGGCAGCGAGGTGCTGTTCGCGGCGACGCTCCCGCCACGCCCGTCGGAGATCATGGACATTGCCGACTCCGCCGCCGAGCAGGTGGAAACTGCGCTGGTGCAGCGGGAGCTCGAACGGCTGTTCCGCGACGGCAGCGACCTGGCCGACGAGGAATTCTGACCCCCGGCGGGGGGTATGAAAGACCTGCTACTTCCGCGGGCTGAACAAGTGGGAGAAAGTCCATCCGCCGCTCCATGCCTTCGGCGGATGGGCCCGCGCCCCGCATGGCACCACACTCGATACCGAGTCCATTCACTTCGAGAAGGAGTGTGCCATGAAGCCCGAACGTATCCTGATTCCCCTGGCCCTGGCGGCGGCGTTATTCGCGTCACCGGCGATGGCGGCCGATCTCCACGCCGTGGACGAACTTGCCCCTGCCAGCAGTCTGACACAGAGCGGCAGCCAGGGATCCCTGGCCATGATCGATCAGCGCGGCCGCAACAACCACGCCACCGTCGTGCAGTCCGGGGCCGGCAACGATGCCCGAGTACGCCAGCTGGGGGGCAGCCACGAGGGCACCATTGTGCAGTACGGCGTCGGCCATCAGGCCGGTCTGGATCAGGCCGGCTACGGCAAGCAGGCCTTTCTCCGTCAGACCGGTGTCGGCGGACATCTGCATGTCGACCAGCGCGGAAACGGCAGCGCGTCTCCGGTGCAGGTTCACCAGCATGCCCGCGGGCATGCGCGAGTCCAGGTCATCCAGCACTGACCCGGGAGGAGGACCATCATGCGTGTCACGACGATTTTCGCCGGCGGTCTGCTGCTCGCCTGCGCCGGAGCCGTACAGGCTCAACAACTGATCTACGAGCCCCGCAGCCCGAGTTTCGGCGGCGATCCGCTGAACGGCAGCTTCCTGCTGAACAAGGCGCAGGCTCAGGACACTTACACCGATCCGAATGCACCCGATTTCGGGTCGTTCTCCGAGACGGATTTCTTTCTCCAGGACCTGCGTAATTCGCTGGTCAACGATGCCATTTCCGATGCCGTCGAGGGTGAGGAGGGGCGTTCCAGCCTGATTGAAAGTTCCACCCTGAGGATCCGCATTGACAGTACCGGCCAGGGCGGGTTCGTGATGACCATCCTCGACCGCCGCACCGGCGAGACGACGACCGTGAATCTGGGTCAGGTCAATGGCCAGTTCTGACCACGAAGCGACAAGGAGATGGTCATGAAACAGCTTTCGCGTATCGGCGTCATGCTGGGCGCAGCCCTGATCCTCTCGGGGTGTGCCTCGTTTGCTGCGCAGCCAGGCAACCTGGAGGGGACCGAGGCGACCCTGATGCCCCGGGCCGGAACCTATTTCGATCTCCTGGAATTGCCCCGACCAGCGGCTCCCGTGGACGCGGCTGTCTACGACTTCCGCGACCAGACCGGCCAGTACCGGCCGGCACCGGCGAGCACGTTTTCCACGGCGGTGACTCAGGGTGGTAGTGCCATGCTCAGTGCGGCCCTGGCCGAATCGGGCTGGTTTCGGCCTCTGGAGCGCGAAGGTCTGCAAAACCTGCTGACCGAACGGCGCATCATTCGCGCCAATCTGGAACGGATCGGCCAGGAAGACAGCCTCGATAACCTGCGTGCCGCGCGAATCGTGTTCGAGGGCGGGATCATTGCCTACGATTCCAACCTGCGCACCGGGGGTGCCGGTCTTGAATATTACGGTGTGGGGGCGTCCGGTGAGTTCAAGTCGGATCAGGTCACGGTGAACCTGCGGGCCGTGGACGTAGCCACCGGTGATGTCCTCCTGAATGTCAATGCCAGCAAGACGATCTACTCTCAGGAGATCCGTGCCGGGGTTTTCCGGTTCATTGATTTTCGCCGATTGCTGGACGCCGAAATCGGGTATACCCGCAACGAGCCGGTACAGCTGGCTGTGATGTCGGCCATCGAGTCCGCGGTCCTCCATCTGATTACGCAGGGCGTGGACAAGGGCCTGTGGAATGTTGATGATCCGACGGACGTGGAGCACCCCGTGTTTCAGGCTTACCGCTCGCACCAGGTTCCCATAATGTAAAAGAAGGGTCGGGTAAAAGAAGGTTGGATCGAGAGCAGGGCGGGCCTCTTACGGGGGGGGGGTCCGCTTTTTTGATTCAGGTGCATGAAGAAAGTACTAAAAAGTTCACCTCCACAATCATCCATCCGGCTGATTCCCGGGGGTTATAGGGGCGTGCAGAATTCAGGGTGAAGGCGGAAAGAAACGCTTCCACCTTCAGGGGATTCCTCCCAGTGATGGGGGACCCGATGACTCAACTGCGTGTTCCTAACTCAACCCTCAGGGGGGTAGTCATTATGAAACTCAAATATTCCATGATTGCGATCGCGATGGGCGCTCTGTTTTCCGGTTCCGCCATGGCGGCCAACAACGATTCCACGATTGACCAGGCGGGCATGTTCAACAATGCCGACGTTTCTCAGATCGGATATTCCAACATGTCCGACATTGACCAGGAAGGCATGAAGAACAGTGCCAGCGCCTTCCAGAAAGGCTGGGGCAACCGTGCCACCCAGGAGCAGACCGGTATCCGCAACTCCAGCGATGTCCGTCAGGAGGGTGTCAAGAACCGTGCGGACGTCGAACAGGACGGTTACCGTCTGTCTTCCGAGGTGGATCAGCGTGGCAACTATAACCGCGCCGATGTCTCGCAGTCCGGCCAGAAGAACCATTCGGAAGTGACTCAGCGTGGCAACCTCAACAAGGCCAACGTCGAGCAGTCCGGGCGCTTCAATCAGTCGGACATCTCCCAGCACGGAGAATGGAACCGTGCGGACACCTACCAGAGCGGCTTGGGTAACCGGGCCAAGGTGTCGCAGAACGGAACCAAGAATTTCTCCGATATCGAACAGACCGGCTACAACGACCGGGCCAACGTGAAGCAGACCGGCTTGGGCCATCGCTCCTACGTGACCCAGACGCTGGGCGGCTGGGGCAGCATTGCCAGCAACCACGCGACCGTTCAGCAGGTCGGTCATAGCAACGTGTCGACGGTCAACCAGGCGGGTGGCGGTAACATGGCCAACGTCTTCCAGAACTGATCGAAGAACGGACTTGTCCGGCCCCGGTTTCTCGGGGTCGGATTTTTCCTTCCCGCAAGGGGTGGTGGTTCATGAATCGATGCCGGGTGTTACGGGTCCCGCGGAATGGAGGCGCTGGCGGGTGGAAGGCCGGATTGGCGGCCGCAACGTTGCTGATAACTGGGGGCGTCAGTGCCATGGGCACAACAACCGATACCCGGATCGCGCTGAGTGCGCAGGGTCCGGAAGGCACCGGATATTCCATCGAGTGCGCGGTCATGGAAGACGCCGAGCTGCATCAGATGGAGTTCGAGGGCGAAGTCCCGCTGACCATTGAATTCAAGGGCGATTCCGTCGACTGCCGCGTCGTGCAGACCCACGGCAACGGGGTGCTCGAGATCATGCTGAAGAAGAACGGCAACGTGACACGCTCACGCAGCCAGGGACCCAACAGCACGATGAATATCCGGATACGCTGACGATGGGAGATGATCCACGACGTCGCATAATGGAGATTATGTTAAATTAGGTAATGGACCTGGAAAGGCCCTGGATTGCAGGCCTCTCCTTCACTCACTTCCACTCACTTCAGGGTTGCGATGACCCGGGCCAGGAGCTGCTTGACCTGCTCCATGCCGGTTTCCAGATTACGGCCGATTTCGTCCATCGTGATCTCGCCGCCGCTGCGCCCTGCGGCACGGTTGGCAATCACCGCACACGCTGCATAGCTCAGGCCCAGCTCCCGCGCCAGGGCCGTTTCCGGCATGCCGGTCATGCCCACCAGGTCGCAGCCGTCGCGCTCCATGCGATCGATCTCCGCGGCGGTTTCCAGGCGCGGACCCTGGGTGGCGCCATAGGTCCCCTGTTCGCAGATTTGCAGGTCCAGTTCACGGGCCGCCTCCAGGAGCCTCCGGCGCACTTCGGGACAGTACGGCCAGGTCATGTCCACGTGGGTCACTTCATCGAGATGGCCACCTTCGAAATAAGTGTTCGCACGCGACCAGGTGTAATCGATGATCTGGTCCGGAATCGCGAGTCGCCCGGGCTGCATGCACTCGCTGATGCCGCCGACCGCGGCCACCGCGATCGCCGTCTCCACGCCCGTGTTATGCAGCGCCCAGATGTTGGCGCGATAGTTCACCTGGTGCGGCGGGATGGTGTGTCGCGCCCCGTGGCGCGGGAGAAAGACCGTTTCGATGCCGTTCAGCCGCCCGAACACCAGGGGTCCGGAGGGTTCGCCGTACGGCGTATGCATGACCCGGCGGTGGGTGATCTCCAGGTCCTTCAGTCGGGTCAGTCCGGTGCCGCCAATGATGGCCAGTCGGGGTGCGGTCATGGCACGCGTCCTTCAGTGATCGGCCACGGCAAAGATGCCGGGCGCGTTGCGCAGGTAATCCTGATAATCCATGCCGTAACCGAACAGATACCGGTTCGGTGCTTCCAGTGCGGCATGGTCGACGGTGATCGAGGGGTCCCGCTCGGGGTTGGTCTTGTCCACCAGCACGATGGTCACCACGCGACGGGCGCCCTGCTCCTGGCAGAAGCTCTGGATACCGGCCAGGGTGATGCCGCCGTCGAGGATGTCGTCGACGATGACGACGGTGCGTCCCTGCATGGACTGGTGCGGGAGGGACAGCCAGTGCAGTTGTTCTTCGCCGCGGGTGGCCCCGCGATAGCGGGTGGCGTGCAGGTAGTCCACCTGCATCGGGAAGGACCAGCGTGTGAGCAGGCCGCCCAGCAGCACGACCCCGCCGTTCATCACGCCCAGCACCAGCGGATTCTCGTCCGCCAGTTCCCTTGCGGTGCGTTCGGCCAGGCGGTCAATGGCGGTTTCCACCGCGTCGCGGCTGTAGAGGCAGTCGGCGTCGCGCAGCGTGGCTCGTGCCTGTTCGGGATTCATGCGGGCCCCCGGGGTTCATCTGGGGCCGGGGCTGTGAGCCCGGCCTGGCGGCGCGGCGAATGCCCCGCCCCGAAACAGAACCGGCCGGCACAGGGGCCGGCCGGTCGTTCGACGGATTCCGTCGCTTCGCCTCAGTAGGTGAAGGTGACGGTGTCGTCGTCCATCGCCTCGGAGATCACGTAGGCACCGCCCACGGTCTCGTCCACTTCGTCGATCAGGTCGTTGCCCCACAGGTCCAGCGTCGGGGTGCAGACCTTCATCACGACGCCGGCTTCGTGGGCATCCTTGATGAAGTCGTAGACGCTCTTGCTGCTGCCTTCCTGCACGAACAGGTTTTCCGCCACGCCCTTCTTGGCCAGTTCACCGGCCCGGCCGGTCATCACGACTTCGACGTCGTATTCCATGGCGGCGGCCACGGTCGCCTGGAAAAACGGGGCGCCGAGTTCGGACGGATTGTTCGGGTCGGTGTTGACCATGACGATCATGAGCTTATCGGCCATGACGATTCTCCATCATTGTGGGATTGGTTAACTATATTATTAGCAGCTCAGTGTCGAACCGGTGGCGCATTATAGGCGGGTCGGAAGCGCGGCGCCAACGCTGCTTGCGGCATGGGGTTGCGAAGGGGGTCATGCCCCGCCACTGCCCGCCTTCAGCCAGGCATGCAACTGGGCCTGCAATGCCGTGCGATGTTGCACATCGTCCGCCACCGCGCGTGCGTGCATGCGCCGGAGGCGAGCCCGGGTATCGGCGTCCTGGCGGTGGTCGGCGAGGTGATCGAGGATGACGTCCGCCTCGTCCGGCCGATTGCAGATCAGGATCATGTCGCAGCCGGCCTCCAGCGCCGCGTCGGCCCGCTCCGCGGGCGAACCCATCTGTTCGGCACCGGCCATGGCCAGGTCGTCGGAAAAGATCGCGCCCTGAAAACCGATCCGGCCGCGCAGGATGTCCTGCAGCCAGGTGCGCGAGAACCCGGCCGGTCGGTCGTCCACCGCGGGATACACCACGTGGGCCGGCATCATGCCCTCGAGGTTGCCGGCCAGCGGCCGGAACGCCTCGATGTCGCTGGCCTCCATCTCGGCCAGCGGGCGCGGGTCCTCCGGCACCGCGACATGCGAATCGGCGGCCACCGCGCCGTGTCCGGGAAAGTGCTTGCCCACCGAGGCCATGCCGGCCACCGTCAGGCCACGTACGAACGCAAGTCCCAGATCGGCGATCACCGCGGGATCGTAATGGAACGCCCGATCCCCGATCACCTCGCTGATCTCGAGATCGCGGTCGAGGACCGGCGCGAAACTGAAGTCGACCCCCACCGCCTGCAGCTCCAGCGCCAGCAGCTCGCCCGCCCCGCGCGCCAGCTCGCGTGCCCGCGCCGGCACCTGATCGTGCAGGTGGCCGAGACTGCGCATCGGCGGGAAGCGGGTGAAGCCCTCGCGCAGACGCTGCACCCGCCCTCCTTCCTGGTCCACCGCGATCAGCAGTTCCGGGCGCAGGCGGCGCATGTCTGCGGTCAGGGCTTCGACCTGTTCCGGGCCGTGTACGTTGCGGTCGAACAGGATCACCCCGCCGGTCGCGGGGTGCTGCAGGCGTTCGCGGTCTTCCGCCTTCAGTTCGGGGCCGGACACGTCGAGCATGACCGGACCGGGCGGACGGGGATCGGGCTGATAACGCATGAAGGGGGCAGTCCCTTGTCAGACGGGTGTCAGAGGCGCGTCAGGATAGCGAAGCCTCGGGCAGAAAGGCGAGCGCCTTGAGCTTCTCGATACGGTCGCGCAGACGCGCCGCCTCCTCGAATTCCAGGTCGCGCGCTTTCTGGAACATCTCCTGTTCCAGGCGCTCGATCTCGCGCGCCGCATTCTGTGGCGCGTCGACGTAGTCGGCGGCCTCCTCGGCCACCTTCTTGTCCGCGCCCTTGCGCTCACCGGACTTGCGCCGGGTGCCGGGCGCGGCCTGCCCGGCCTCGAGGATGTCCGCCACGCTTTTGTGGATGCCCTCGGGGGTGATCCCGTGGGCCTCGTTGTGCTCGATCTGGCGGGCGCGGCGACGTTCGGTCTCGTCGATCGCGCGGCGCATCGAGCCGGTGATGGTGTCCGCGTACAGGATGGCCTTGCCGCGCACGTTGCGCGCCGCGCGGCCGATCGTCTGGATCAGCGAGCGGTCGGAACGCAGGAAGCCCTCCTTGTCGGCGTCGAAGATCGCCACCAGCGAGACCTCGGGCATGTCCAGGCCCTCGCGCAGCAGGTTGATCCCCACCAGCACGTCGAATTCGCCCAGACGCAGGTCGCGGATGATCTCCATGCGCTCGACCGTGTCGATGTCCGAGTGCAGGTAGCGCACCCGCACGCCGTGCTCCGACAGGTAGTCGGTCAGGTCCTCGGCCATGCGCTTGGTCAGCGTGGTGATCAGGGTCCGTTCGTCGCGCTCCACCCGGTCGCGGATCTCGGACAGGCAGTCGTCCACCTGGGAAGCCACCGGACGCACCTCCAGTTCCGGGTCCAGCAGCCCGGTGGGCCGCACCACCTGGTCGATGATGGCACCGGCATGTTCGCGCTCGTACGGCCCCGGCGTCGCCGAGACGTGGATGGTCTGCGGCATCAGCTGTTCGAATTCCTCGAAGCGCATAGGGCGGTTGTCCAGCGCCGACGGCAGGCGGAAGCCGTACTCCACCAGGGTCTCCTTGCGCGAACGGTCGCCCTTGAACATCCCGCCCACCTGCGGCACGGACACGTGAGACTCGTCGATCACCAGCAACGCATCCTCCGGCAGGTAGTCGAAAAACGTCGGCGGCGGTTCGCCCGGCGCACGTCCGGAAAGATAGCGCGAGTAGTTTTCAATCCCGTTGCAGTAGCCGATCTCCAGGATCATCTCCAGATCGAACTGGGTGCGCTGCTCCAGCCGCTGCGCCTCCACCAGGCGGTTCTCCTGGCGCAGGAAGTCCAGCCGTTCCTTCAGCTCGTCGCGGATCTGGTCCACCGCCTCCAGCAGGGTCTCGCGCGGGGTTACGTAGTGGGTCTTGGGATAGATCGTCAGGCGCGGCACCGTGTTCAGCACCTCGCCGGTCAGCGGGTCGAAATACGACAGCCGCTCGATCTCGTCGTCGAACAGCTCGACGCGCACCGCCTCCCGCTCGGATTCCGCCGGATGGATGTCGATCACCTCGCCGCGCACCCGGTAGGTCGCGCGGCGCAGCTCGGTATCGTTGCGGGTGTACTGCAGCTCCGCCAGGCGGCGCAGCAGATCGCGCTGGTCGATGCGCTCGCCACGCTTGAGGTGCAGCACCATCGACAGATACTTGCGCGGATCGCCCAGACCGTAGATCGCCGAGACCGAAGCGACGATGATCGCATCGCGCCGCTCCAGCAGTGCACGCGTGGCCGAAAGGCGCATCTGCTCGATATGGTCGTTGATCGACGCGTCCTTCTCGATATACGTATCCGAGGACGGGACATAGGCCTCCGGCTGGTAGTAGTCGTAATACGAAACGAAATACTCCACCGCGTTATTGGGGAAGAACTCCTTGAACTCGCCGTAGAGCTGCGCGGCCAGCGTCTTGTTGGGCGCCAGCACGATGGTCGGGCGCTGCAGGTTCTCCACCACGTTGGCGATGGTGAAGGTCTTGCCCGAACCCGTCACACCCAGCAGGACCTGGTGCGCAAGGCCGTCCTCGATGCCCCGGGTCAGTTCGCGAATGGCCTGGGGCTGGTCCCCCGCCGGCTGGTATTTCGACACCACCCGGAACGTTCCGTCTTCATGTTCCGCCAACCGCTTATCCTCCGCGTCTGATTTCAGTATCATTTCGGGCCGCGAGCCGGCCGGCCACTCCGCCTGCTCGACCCCATCCACATCGAGGCAGTCCCTTGGAAATCCAGCTATCCGACCGCGTGCAGAGCATCCAGCCCTCCCCCACCCTGGCCGTGACGGCCCTGGCCGCCCGGCTGCGCGCCGAAGGCCGCGACATCGTGGGGCTGGGGGCCGGCGAGCCGGACTTCGATACGCCGGAGCATATCAAGCAGGCGGCGATTGATGCGCTTGCCCGCGGTGAGACCAAGTACACCGCGGTCGACGGCACGGCCGGTCTGAAGGACGCCATCATCCGCAAGTTTGAACGTGATAACGAGCTCACGTTCACTCCCGGCCAGATCCTGGTTTCCTCCGGCGGCAAGCAGAGCATCTTCAATCTGTGCCAGGCCCTGCTCAACCCGGGTGACGAAGTGATCGTGCCGGCCCCTTACTGGGTCTCCTACCCCGACATCGCGATGCTGGCCGGCGCGCGGCCCGTCATCGTGAGCGCCTCGCAGGAACAGGGCTTCAAGCTCCGCCCCGAGGCCCTCGAAGAGGCCATCAGCGAACGCACCCGGCTGATCTTCCTCAACAGCCCCTCCAACCCCACCGGCGCCGCCTACTCGCGTGGCGAACTGGAGGCCCTCGCCGAGGTGCTGCGGCGTCATCCGCAGATCGTCATCGCCACTGACGACATGTACGAACACATCCGTTTCGGCGAAACCGAGTTCGTGAACATCGTCAACGCAGCCCCCGACCTGCTGGAGCGCACTGTTGTCCTCAATGGCGTGTCCAAGGCCTACGCCATGACCGGCTGGCGCATCGGCTACGCCGGGGGGCCGGCCGACCTGATCGGCGCGATGAAGAAGATCCAGTCGCAGAGCACCTCCAACCCCACATCCATCGCCCAGGCAGCCGCCGAAGCCGCCCTCAACGGCGACCAGACCTGCGTGCGCCAGATGTGTTCGGCGTTCGCCCAGCGTGCGCGGCACGTGGTGGACGGCCTCAACGCCATCGACGGCATCGAATGCCGCATGCCCGACGGGACCTTCTACTGCTTCCCGCGGGTCACCGGCCTGATGGAACGTGCCGGGGTCGACAGCGACGTAGCTCTGGGTGAGCGGCTGCTGGACGAGGCCGGCGTGGCGCTGGTTCCGGGCAGCGCGTTCGGCGCCCCGGGGCATCTGCGCGTGTCTTTCGCCACCAGCCTGGAGATGCTGGACAAGGCACTGGAACGCCTGCGCGAGTTCGCTTCCCGAAACGCTTGACGGACCCCGGATCGGGCTATACGATACGCGGCTAATTCCCCGGTAGCTCAGTCGGTAGAGCGGGTGACTGTTAATCACTAGGTCGGCGGTTCGAGCCCGTCCCGGGGAGCCAGATAAAATAACGACTCAGGCCAGCCTTCGGGTTGGCCTTTTTCGTTTGTGTACCCGGATTTGTACCACTTCGCGAGTCGTGTACAGGAGCGTGTACCAACGGTCGCTCTGCGGGTTACCAACGCCATCGCGGACACGGACGATGTTCCGAGCCCAAAAAAACCGCCGTAGCGGGGACGAAGGGTATCGGCGTTGGTGTGGTTCCAATGGGTCAATTCCAGGTTGACTCGCTGGTCTTGTCCCGCAGCGCGAACCCCACGCCCTGCATCCGCCCGAGCACCACGATATCGACCCCGATTCCACCCCGCCACGACCGGGCCACCAGGGCATGATGGTCTCCGCCCGCTGGCACGATGCGGCCCGGGTGGGGGAAACTGTCGGGCACTGGCGACTGTGGTGCGGGGATGAAGCATGGACGGATCCGGCGGCGGGCTGCGGGAAAACCGTGCGGGATGGGCCCGGGCGCGCTGGTCCGGCCCGGTGCTGCGCGTGGCGGCCTACGCCGGGATCTGGTGGATCCTGACCGAAGGCGACCCGGGCGCCTGGTGGTGGGGCCTTCCGGCGATCCTGGCGGCAGCGTGGTTCAATCCCTTCGCGCCGGGATGGACGGGTGGCTGGCGTATCCGCGGGATTATCACCTTCGTGCCGGTGTTTCTGTTCTTTTCGCTGCGCAGCGCGCTGGATGTGGCCTGGCGCGCGGTGCATCCCCGTTGCCCGCTGGAACCGGCCCTGCTGGATTATCCCTGGGCGCTGCCGGCGGGGACCCCGCGCCTGATGTTCGCCAACCTGGTGAATCTGATGCCCGGGACCCTGTGCGTGCGCATCTCGGAACAGGCGATTACGCTGCACGTGCTGGCCCACCCGCGCCGTACTCAGGACACCCTGGAGCGTCTGGAGGGGCATGTGATGAACATGTTTCAGCCGGAATCGCCCAATGACTGACCTGTTCCCGTTCCTGGTGATCCTGCTGATGCTCAACATCGTGGTGGGGCTGATGCGGGTGCTGCGCGGGCCAACGGCCGCCGACCGCATGCTGGCCGCGGAGATGTTCGCGACCTCGGCCATTGCCATCGCGCTGCTGATGGCGGTGCTGACGCAGCGCGAGGCCCTGGTGGATCTGGCGCTGGTGTTCGCGCTGCTGTCGGCGCTGGCGGTGGTCACGTTCGTGAACCGAGCCTGGTCCGGCCGCGCCCGTTCCAGCGACGGGGAGGACCGGCCGTGAGCCTGACGGGCGTGATCGGGGGAATCCTGACGGTGGGCGGTGTGCTGTTCCTGCTGCTGGGCACGCTGGGGCTGCTGCGTTTCCCGGATGTGTATACCCGCCTGCATGCCCAGCCCAAGGCCGACAACATCGGCCTGGGCATGATCTGCCTGGGGCTGGGGGTATATTCGGGGAGTCTTGCAGTGACCCTGAAACTGCTGCTGGTGTGGCTGCTGATGCTGGTCGCCACGGCGGTGGGGGCGGGCCTGATCGCGCGCGCCGCCCTGCGCCGTGGAATCCGCCCGTGGGGGCTGTGAATGGGCGCCCTGGGTCTGGCATTCGACGGGGTTCTGGCCACGGCCCTGCTGTGGACCGCCTGGCAGGCGATCCACGCGGCTGGACTGTTCCGCGCGGTGGTCAGTTTCATGGTGTTCGGGTTGCTGATGGCGCTGGCCTGGGTGCGCCTGGAGGCGCCGGACATCGCTCTGGCCGAGGCGGCGATCGGCGCGGGCATTACCGGTGCGCTGCTGCTGTCCGCGCTGGGGCGGCTGGACTGGGAGTCGGGGCGCGCGTCGGATGTGTGTCTGCGCGGGCGCGACCGGGCGTTCTGGCTGCCGATGGGCCTGTTGCTGCTGGCCGGTCTGGGCGGGGCGGCGTGGCTGCTCCCGGCCCCGGGACTGGGCGAACCGGTGGCCGCGGAACTCGGGCGCTCCGGGGTGGAAAACCCGGTCACCGCGGTCCTGCTCAACTTTCGCGCCTTCGACACCCTGCTGGAGATTGCCATTCTGCTGCTGGGCGTGGTCGTGCTGTGGTCGCTGGGTCCTACTCCCTGGCCTTCTTCGCCCGAACTGGTGTCGCCCGCCCTGCCCGCTCTGGGCCGCGTGCTGTTCCCGGCCTTCGTGCTGGTTTCGGCCTATCTGCTGTGGCGCGGCAGTCATGCGCCCGGGGGTGCCTTCCCGGCAGGTGCGGTGATGGGCGCCGGTGGCGTGCTGATGCTGCTGGCCGGCGCCCGCCCCTGGCTGTCGGGTGATGTCTACGGCCCGTGGCGCTGGGCGCTCGCGCTGGGGATGACCGCGATGCTGGGGGTGGCCTTCGCGGTGATGGTCGGGGGTCACGGGTTCTTCGAGTACCCGGTCGAGCTGGCCGGGCCGCTGATCCTGCTGCTGGAGCTGGCCGCGGGGCTGTCGATCGCGCTGCTGCTGTTTGCGCTGTATCTGGGCGGTGAACCCCCGGCCGACTGGGACACCCGGAGGCCGGCATGATCCTGTATCTGCTGCTGGCCGTCGCGCTGCTGATCATCGGCCTGCACGGGCTGTTCGTCTGTGCGCAGCTGATGCGCAAGATCCTCGCGCTGAATGTCCTGACCACCGCGGTCTTCCTGCTCCTGGTGGCGCTGGCGCATGCCGCCGAGGTGCTGGACCCCGTGCCCCACGCGATGGTGCTGACGGGCATCGTGGTGACGGTGTCCACCACCGCGGTGGCGCTGGGGCTGATGGTCCGCCTGCTGGAACGCCGTGGCGGGCCGGTGAGTGGCCGCGACCGGGAGTCGCGCAACCCGTGAACACCGCGCTGGCCACGGCCTTGGTGGTGGGGCTGCCGCTGATGGCGGCGGCCGTCGCCTTCGCGCATCCGCGCCGGGGCCGCATGGCGACGCTGGGTACCGGACTGCTGCTGTTGCCGGTACTGGCCGTTCTGGTCCTCGAAAACCTGCGCACCGGCCCCTGGCGCCAGGATCTGGGGGGCTGGGCCGCGCCATTGGGAATCGGCTGGCAGATCGATGCCCTCGCCCTGACCCTGCTTGTTCTGACCACTATGGTCGCGCTGGCCGCGGCGATCTATCGCCTTGCCGAGCGCCGTCTGGTGCCGGACAGTCGCCAGAGACGTTATTTCTGGCCGTTGTGGCTGTTCCTGTGGGGCGGGCTCAATGCCTTGTTCCTGTCTGCCGATCTGTTCAATCTCTACGTGATCCTGGAGATGGTGGCCCTCGCCGCGGTGGCGCTGATCGCCGCCGCCGGCGGGCCGGCGCTGGCCGCGGCATGGCGCTACTTCCTCGCAACGCTGCTGGGTTCCACGCTGTATCTTCTGGGTGTCGCCCTGCTCTACGGCCAGTACGGCGCACTGGACATCGCCCTGCTGACCGGCCGGGCCGCGGAGGAACCCGTCACCCTGGCGGCCGCGGTGATGATCACTCTGGGTCTGTTGCTGAAGGGGGCGATCTTCCCGCTGCACTTCTGGCTGCCCCCGGCCCATGGCCGGGCCCATGCGGCGGTCAGTGCGGTGCTTTCCGCTGTGGTGGTGACCGCGGCGTTCTATCTGCTGGTGCGTCTGTGGTTCGGCCCGTTTGGCGGGATGCTTCCGGGGCTGCCGGCACAGCTGCTGGGCCTGCTGGGGGCGGCGGCGGTCATCTGGGGCGGTGTGCTGGCCATGCTCCAGCGCCACCTGAAGATGGTGATCGCGTATTCGACCGTCTCGCAGCTGGGCTTCGGCCTGCTGGTGTTCCCGCTGGCGGCCGCCGGGGCCCTGCCCGGCCAGGCCCATGCGGGCATGCTGATGCTGTTGCTGGCCCACGGCCTGGCCAAGGGCAGCCTGTTCCTGGCGGCGGGCTGCCTGGCGTGGCAATGGGGCAGCGACCATCTGCGCCGCATCGGCCCGCCGATGGCCGGTGGCAGCCTGCTGGCCTGGATCGCGATCGCGCTGGCGGCGGCGAGTCTGGTGGGCCTGCCACCCAGCGGAGGCTTCGTCGCCAAGTGGTGGCTGCTGGAGTCGGCGCTGGCCGCGCGCGCCTGGCCCTGGGCGGCGGTGATCGTGCTCGGGACGTTCATCACCGCCGGATACCTGTGGCGCATCCTGCGGGATCCGTTGCGGTTGGGAAGCGATGACGCGGCCGCGGCGCCCGCGCAGGGGCCACCGCTGCCCATTCCGCTCGCCATGCCCCGGGCCGCACTGCTGCTGGCCCTGGCGGCGATCGCAAGCGGCCTGTTCGCCACGGCGCTGCGCTCGGCCTTTGCGGCCGGGGGGCTGGCCGGATGAACGCCACGCAGCTCGCACTGCCGCTGGTCGTGCTGGCGCCATGGCTGGCCCTGACCGCGCTCGCGCTCCCCGCCCTGCGTCGCCGGGCCACCATCCTGCTGCCGCTGGCGGCCCTGCCGGCGCTCTTGCTGGCCCTGGCAGGCCCCGACCCCGATGCCGGGATCGTGCTGCCCGGGCTGCTGGATCAGGCCCGTCTGGCGCTGGATGGCACGGCCCGCGCCTTTCTGTTGCCCGGCGCCCTGTTGTGGCTGCTCGCCGGGGCGTACGCCCATCGACACCCGCTGACACACCCGCTGCGGTTTGCCGTGTTCTGGCTGCTGACCCTGGCCGGCTACCTGCTGCTGGTGCTGGCGGCGGATCTGCTCACCTTCTATGCCGGCTTCGCGCTGATGACCTTCGCGGCCTACGGTCTGGTCACCCACACCGGCGGCGTGACGGCCCTGCGGGCCGGACGGCTCTACCTCGGCCTGATGCTGATCGGCGAGGTCGCGCTGTTCACGGCGGTGGCCTGGACCACCATGCTCGCCGGTCCGGGGAATTCGCCGGATCTCGTCGGACTGGGTGCGGGCATGGAACCGGCCGCCGCCCTGCTGTTCGCGATCGGCTTCGGCCTGAAGCTGGGCGCGCCGGGGCTGCATGCCTGGCTGCCCCGGGCCCACGCGGTGGCGCCGGTGCCGGCCAGCGCGGTGCTGAGCGGGGTAATGATCAAGGTCGGCGCCCTGGGGGCATGGCGACTGCTGGAAGGCGGTCTTGAGATCCCCGGGCACGGCGCCCTGATCCTGACCGCGCTGGGCCTCACGGGCACCTTTTATGCCGTGGCCGTGGGTCTGCGCCAGTCCGAACCCAAGACCATCCTCGCCTGGTCCAGCGTCAGTCAGATGGGCCTGGTGGTCGCCCTGCTCGGCATGGGCGCGGCCGGGACGTCGCCGGGAGCGCCACCGGCGGCGGTCTGGGCGGGCCTGGCGGTGATGCTCACTCATCACGGCCTGGCCAAGGGGGCGCTGTTCCTCGGGACCGGGCTGCTGGCGACGGCGGCGGATCGCTTCACCCGGAGGACGATACTGCTCGGTCTGGCGCTGGCCGGGGCCGCGCTCGCGGCCGCTCCGCTCTCCGGCGGAGCCCTGGCCAAAGCCGCCCTCACGTCCGGCATGCCCGGCTGGCTGGCGGGCCTGACCGGCACCGCCACCGCCCTGCTGATGCTGCATTTCCTGCGCCGCGCGGCCAGCCGCACCCCGGAGCCAGAACCGGAGCGGTCGACCGGCGGCAATGACCGCCACGGGGGCATGATGGCCGGCATGATGCTCTGGTGGGTGACCCTCGCTGCCGGACTTGTGCTGCCCTGGTGGGTGGCCGATGCTTCCCTGCGCGGATACGCCCTGACCGCATCGGCCATCGGGAACGGTCTCTGGCCGCTTCTACTGGCCGGGGTGCTGGCAGGCGGGGCATGGTGGCTGCGATCCCTGTGGCCCGGGATCGGCGTGGCCCCGGCGCGGCCACCCGCACCCGGCCGAAGCGCCCCGCGCCCCCTGCCCGGCATGGGCCGGCTGGCCCACTGGTGGACCCTGACGGAACGCCAGCTGCATCGCTGGCCGGTCATCGGGCGCGTGGCCACCACCATGATCCTGCTGCTGGCGCTCGCGCTGGCCTTTTCGTCCATCCCATAGCGTCCTCGTCATTGCGAGGAGCCGAAGGCGACGCGGCAATCGGCCGACTTTGCCGGCACGCCGGAACCGGTGGCTCTGGACGGAGATCGCCACGTCGCTTCGCGACTCGCGATGACGGGGCGCGTCATGACTTACGAAGCTCTCGTCCTCGTCATTGCGAGGAGCCGAAGGCGACG
>NZ_KB906473.1:0-322207 GCF_000381405.1 Thioalkalivibrio sp. ALE20 | reverse complement strand
TGTGCGCCGACCACGGGATCGAGCATCGTCTGATCCGGCCGAAACGGCCGCAGACCAACGGAATGGTGGAGCGCTTCAACGGCCGCATCGCCGACTTGCTGCGGACCCGGCGCTTCGGCTCGGGAGAGCATCTGAAGGACACCCTCCAGGACTACCAGCGCCTGTACAACCATCAGATCGGGCAGAAGGCGCTGGGGCACCGAACGCCGGTTGAGACACTCAAGGCCTGGCAACAGGAACGCCCCGATTTATTTCGTAAACGTGTATACAATCAGCCGGGACCCGACAATTAGACAGAATCTGTCATATTGGTGATATACAGAATCTGTATAGCACCTGATTCTCGCAGCGCCGCCCCTTGCTCTGGCAGCCGCTGTTCCTGCAGCATACCCATGAACGAATCATGGATAAACAAGGAGATCGGCTGATGGCGACAGGAAGTCGTGCCGAAAGGGAACGCCGTTTCTGGGAGCGATACCGGAATATGGCAATTTCTCAAGGGGTTACGCCAAAGGCGGTACGCTGGTACGTGGTCCGGGCGGAACGGTTTATCGCGGCGTATCCCGGTCGTCGCCTGGCGGAACTCGGGGCGGAGGAGATCGCTCAGTATCTGACCAGCGAGGGGCAGAAAGCGTCGGTGCAGGGCTGGCAGTTCCGACAGACCGTCGATGCTATACGGATTCTGTATAACATCGTGAAGCCAGAATGGGCGGCACCGCCGGACTGGGAGTTCTGGCGGGATTCGACGCGCACGCTCGACGCGCAACATGCCACCACGGCACGTGAGCTTGCGCCGGTTACGCCGGAAGATTACGCACAACGGGTTGGCGAGACGCGCTTTACTCCGCTCATTCACAAGCATCTTGGTCTCTTTGCACGGCTGGCCTCGGCCATTCGTACACGGGGTATGGCTTTCCGCACAGAGAAGGCCTATCTCGGCTGGGCCTGTCGCTTTCTTTGGCATTTCGAGGAGCGTTCCCCGGACGAGCTTGGCGGTGCGGAAGTGGCCGCGTTTCTGGAACATTTGGTAGTGGAACGGAATGTCGCGGCCAGCACCCAGAACCAGGCGCTCAATGCGCTGGTGTTCCTTTACGAGAAGGTGCTGGAGAAACCCTTGGGCGATCTTGGAGCGTTCAAGCGATCTCGTCGGCCAAAACGGTTGCCGGTGGTTCTTTCGCGCGACGAGGTCAACCGTCTTCTGGCGGAGCTCGACGGCATGCACTGGCTCATCGCCTCCCTGCTCTACGGTTCGGGCATGCGGCTGATGGAGGCGCTTCGTCTGCGCGTCCAGGATGTGGAGTTCGATCAGGGGCTGATCGTGGTGCGGCGAGGCAAGGGCGACAAGGATCGCATCGTCCCATTGCCGCAATCGCTGGCCGGTCGGCTTGCCACACATCTCGAGGAGGTCCGGGTACTGCATCAACGAGACCTGGATGCCGGCTTTGGGGAGGCCCTGCTTCCGGACGCCCTGGCCCGCAAGTACCCCGCGGCAGCACGGGAGTGGCGCTGGCAGTTCGTGTTTCCGAGCGGACGGCTTTCCGTGGACCCGCGAAGCGGTGCAACGCGCCGGCATCACCTGCACGAGACGGCTGTGCAAAAGGCGGTGACGTCTGCGGCCCGGCGGGCGGATATCGCAAAGAAGGCGAGCTGCCACACCTTGCGCCACAGTTTTGCCACACATCTGCTTGAGGGCGGTTACGACATCCGCACGGTGCAGGAATTGCTGGGCCACAACGATGTGGCTACGACCCAGATTTACACGCACGTGCTGAACCGGGGCGGTCTGGCGGTGCGCAGCCCGCTGGACCTGGCGTAACGTTCCACAAAAAAGGGCGCCATCCTGCGGCGCCCTCTTCTGTTGCTGCGTGGCCATCTCCCTGGCTCCGCTTCGTTGGGTCTCGGCCTCGCCGGGTCAGTCCCAGCTCAGCGCGCCCCCGGTCTGGTATTCCGTTACCCGGGTCTCGAAGAAGTTCTTCTCCTTCTTCAGGTCGAGCACTTCGCTCATCCAGGGGAACGGGTTGTCGGCGCCGGGGTACAGCTCGGCCAGGCCGATCTGGGCGCAGCGGCGGTTGGCGATGAAGTGCAGGTACTCCTCGAACATGGGGGCGTTCATGCCGAGCACGCCGCGGGGCATGGTGTCGCGGGCGTACTGGGCTTCCAGTTCCACCGCGTCGGCGATCATGTTGCGCATTTCGTTCTTGAAGTCTTCGGTCCACAGGTGCGGGTTCTCGACCTTGATCTGGTTGATCACGTCGATGCCGAAGTTCATGTGCATGGATTCGTCGCGCAGGATGTACTGGAACTGCTCGGCGACGCCGGTCATCTTGTTGCGCCGGCCCATGGAGAGGATCTGCACGAAGCCGACGTAGAAGAAGATGCCCTCGAAGATCACGTAGAAGGCGATCAGTTCGCGCAGCAGCTTCTGGTCCGCGTCGGGGGTGCCGGTGCGGAAGTTGGGGTCGGCCAGGTGCTTGGTGAACGGCAGGGCCCACTCCGCCTTGGTGGCCACCGAGGGGACCTCGCGGTACATGTTGAAGATCTCGCCTTCATCCAGGCCCAGGCTTTCCACGCAGTACTGGTAGGCGTGGGTGTGCAGCGCTTCCTCGAAGGCCTGGCGCAGCAGGTACTGGCGGCACTCGGGGTTGGTGATGTGGCGGTACACGGCCAGCACCAGGTTGTTGGCCACCAGCGAGTCGGCGGTGGAGAAGAAGCCGAGGTTGCGCTTGACGATGGTGCGCTCGTCCTCGGTGAGCCCATTCGGGTCCTTCCACAGGGCGATGTCCGCGTTCATGTTGATTTCCTGCGGCATCCAGTGGTTGGCGCAGCCGTCCAGGTACTTCTGCCACGCCCACTGGTACTTGAAGGGCACCAGCTGGTTGAGGTCGGCGTTGCAGTTGATGATCTTCTTGTCGTCCACGCGGATGCGCTCGGCGCCGCGCTCGATGTCCTCGAGGCCGGTGCCGGTCAGGGCTTCTTCATCGTAGTCGGGCGCGGGGCCGCCGGCGTTCTCGGGCTCGGGCGAGACGCTGGGGGCGGCGCCGGCGGTGGTCATCAGGTCTTCGTTTTCCTGGAAGCCCATGCCCGGACGGACCTTGGGTTCCTGCTGGTTTTCGCCTTTGATCGCGGCGATCGGATCGTCCCAGGACAGCATGTGCGTTCTCCTTGTCGATTCGGTGTTACGTGTTCGGTGTTCGGTTGAGGTCGGGGGCCTGCCTTACTGGCAGGCCTCGCAGTCGGGGTCGAGTACGGAGCAGGCGGCCGCGGAGTCGGAGCCCGCGGTGCTGTCGCCGGGGCCGCCGGTCACGGCGTTGAGCTTGTTGGCGCGCGAGGAGTCGGCGACGGTGCTCTTCTCCACGTGGGTCGCACCCATGGAGCGCAGGTAGTAGGTGGTCTTGAGACCGCGCACCCAGGCCAGCTTGTACAGGGCGTCCAGCTTGGGCCCGGAGGGCTCGGCCATGTACAGGTTCAGGCTCTGCGCCTGGTCGATCCACTTCTGCCGGCGCGAGGCGGCCTCGACCAGCCAGCGGGTATCCAGCTCGAAGGCGGTGGCGTACAGCGCCTTGAGGTCCTCGGGCACGCGGTCCAGGGGCTGCAGCGAGCCGTCGTAGTACTTGAGGTCGTTGACCATCACCTCGTCCCACAGGCCGCGGTCCTTCAGGTCGTGGACCAGGTAGGGGTTGATGACGGTGAACTCGCCCGACAGGTTCGATTTGACGAACAGGTTCTGGTAGGTCGGCTCGATCGACTGGCTGACCCCGCAGATGTTGGAGATGGTCGCGGTGGGCGCGATGGCCATGGTGTTGGAGTTGCGCATGCCCATGGTCTTCACGCGCTCGCGCAGGCTCTCCCAGTCCATGCGCTGGGTGCGGTCCATCTGCAGGTAGTCACCGCGCGACTCGGCCAGCTTGTCGATCGAGTCGATCGGCAGGATGCCCTGGCTCCACAGGCTGCCGGGGAAGCTCTCGTAGCGGCCGCGTTCCTCGGCCAGGTCGGTGGAGGCCTTGATGGAGTACCAGGAGATGGCCTCCATGGACGTGTCGGCGAACTCCACGGCTTCTTCCGAGGCGTACGGGATGCGCTGCAGGTACAGGGCGTCCTGGAAGCCCATCACGCCCAGGCCCACCGGGCGATGGCGCAGGTTGGAGCGCCGCGCCTGGGGCACGGAGTAGTAGTTGTAGTCGATCACGTTGTCGAGCATGCGCATGGCCGTGTTCACGGTCTTCTCGAGCTTGGCGTGATCGAACTGGCCGTTCTCGTCCACGTGCGCGGCCAGGTTGACCGAGCCCAGGTTGCACACCGCGATCTCGTCGTCCGAGGTGTTCAGGGTGATCTCGGTGCACAGGTTGGAGCTGTGGACCACGCCGGCGTGCTGCTGCGGGCTGCGCAGGTTGCACGGGTCCTTGAAGGTCATCCACGGATGGCCGGTCTCGAACAGCATGCCGAGCATCTTGCGCCACAGGTCGACCGCGTTGAGGGTCTTGTACACCTTGATCTCGCCGCGCGCGGCCTTCTCTTCGTACTCGCAGTAGCGCTTCTCGAACTCCTCGCCCACCAGGTCGTGCAGGTCGGGGGTCTCGTTGGGCGAGAACAGGGTCCACTGGCCCTCCTCGGCCACGCGCTTCATGAACAGGTCCGGGATCCAGTTGGCGCTGTTCATGTCGTGGGTGCGGCGGCGGTCGTCGCCGGTGTTCTTGCGCAGCTCGATGAACTCCTCGACATCGATGTGCCAGGTCTCGAGGTAGGCGCACACCGCGCCCTTGCGCTTGCCGCCCTGGTTCACGGCCACGGCGGTGTCGTTGGCCACCTTGAGGAACGGGACCACGCCCTGGGACTTGCCGTTGGTGCCCTTGATATGGGCGCCCATGCCGCGCACGCGGGTCCAGTCGTTGCCCAGCCCGCCGGCAAACTTGGACAGCAGCGCGTTGTCGCGGACGGCGCTGTAGATGCCGTCGAGGTCGTCCGGCACGCTGGTCAGGTAGCAGCTGGAGAGCTGCGGGCGCAGGGTGCCGGAGTTGAACAGCGTCGGCGTGGAGCTCATGAAGTCGAAGCTGGACAGCAGCTCGTAGAACTCGATGGCGCGCGCCTCGCGATCGATCTCGTTGATCGCCAGACCCATGGCCACGCGCATGAAGAACGCCTGCGGCAGTTCGAAGCGCACCTCGTCGCTGTGGATGAAGTAGCGGTCATACAGGGTCTGCAGGCCGAGATAGGTGAACTGCAGGTCGCGCTCGGGCTTGAGCGCGGCGCCCAGCTTGTCGAGGTCGTAGCGGGTCAGCTCGTCGTCCACCAGCTCGAGCTCGGCGGCGCGGCGGATGTAGGCGCCGAAGTACTCCGGATAGCGCTCGGCGAGCTGGGCCTGGGTGGCCTCCTCGCGGCGGCCGGAGACAAAACTCAGGGCCTCGCGCCGCAGGTTGTCCAGCAGCAGGCGGGCGGTGACCTCGGAGTAGTTGGGCTCCTGCTCGATCATTACGCGCGCGGCCATCACCAGCGCGGTGCCCACGTCCTTCTCGTGCACGCCGTCGAACAGGTTGCGGCGTGCTTCCTTGAGGATGCGCTCGCCTTCCACCTGGTCGATGCCGTCGCAGGCCTCGTCGACCACCGCCTTGAGGCGCTGCTCGTCCAGCGGCGAGCGGGTGCCGTCGGCGCGGGTCACGTGGACCACCGGCGCCTCGGCCTCCTCCGCCGGGCCCTGCTCGGCGGCCTCGGCGGCGCGCTTCTGCGCCTGCTGCTCGCGGTACAGCACGTAGGCGCGGGCCACCTTGTGATGGCCGCCGCGCATCAGCGCCAGTTCCACCTGGTCCTGGATATCCTCGATGTGGACGGTGGTGCCCTGGGTGCCGGCGCGGCGGAACAGGTTGTCGCTCACCTGCGCGGACAGCTCCTTGACGATGTCGTGGATGCGCCGGCTGGCCGCGGCGTTGCCGCCTTCCACCGCGAGGAAGGCCTTGGTGATGGCGACCTCGATCTTGGCCGGGTCAAAGCTGGTGACCTTGCCGTTGCGGCGGATCACCTGATGCTGGCCGGGGCTGGTGGCCATCACTTCCGCCGAGGGCTCGGACTGCGGCGGATAGGTCGTGTCCTGTGCGGATTCGGCAGTCTGGGTGTCGCTGTACATGGGGGCAGGCCTCGCGCGAAACGGTCATCTGGAAAAATCTGGGGTCATCGCCCGGCGATGACGTGGAATACTATAGATCGGGGATCGAGCTCTTGCCAGCCACTACATATAGTACTCGGCGAAATAACAAGCGGGGAACAACCTGTGGACAACTTAGGGGATTCGGCGTCCTGCCGCGGCTGGCGCGAGGGCCGCGGTTGTCCACCGGCGGCCCCATGTAGTGATGGCCCGGGGTCACGATCGGGGCGGAACGGGTTCATGAAATTCGCTTATCGCAACGGGTGTTGGACAAGCCTGCCCCGCGCCCCAATAATCCCGCCCATACGACCGATTTCATGGAGCGAGCAAAATGAGTGACGAGAAGCAGCCCGCGGGCATCATGGCCGCCACCGGGGCGGTGCAGGTTTCCTCCGAGAGCGACGAAGCCGCCAGCAAGTCCGGCGGGAACGAGCGCCATTGCCCGCTGCTGATCCTGGGCTCCGGCCCGGCCGGCTGGACCGCCGCGGTGTACGCCGCCCGCGCCAACCTCAACCCGGTCGTCGTCACCGGTCTGGAACAGGGCGGCCAGCTGATGACCACCACCGACGTGGACAACTGGCCGGGCGACGACCAGGGCGTCCAGGGCCCCGAGCTGATGGAGCGCATGAAGAAGCACGCCGAGCGCTTCGACACCACGGTGATCAACGATCACGTGCACACCGTGGACCTGAACCAGCGTCCGTTCCGCCTGACCGGGGACCAGGCTACCTACACCGCGGATGCGCTGATCATCTCCACCGGCGCCTCGGCGCAGTACCTGGGGCTGGAGTCGGAGACGACCTTCGCCGGCAAGGGCGTGTCCGCCTGCGCGACCTGCGACGGCTTCTTCTACCGCAACCAGAAGGTGGCGGTGATCGGCGGCGGCAACACCGCCGTGGAAGAGGCGCTGTACCTGTCCAACATCGCCTCCGAGGTAACCCTGGTCCACCGGCGCGATTCGCTGCGCGCGGAGAAGATCCTGCAGGACAAGCTGTTCGAGAAGGAAAAGAACGGCAACGTGAACATCGAGTGGAACCACAACCTCGACGAGATCCTGGGCGACCAGACCGGCGTGACCGGCGCGCGCCTGAAGCACGCGCAAAGCGGCGAGACCAAGGATATCGACGTGATGGGCGTGTTCATCGCCATCGGCCACAAGCCCAACACCGACATCTTCCAGGGCCAGCTGGACATGGAGAACGGCTACATCAAGGTGAAGGGCGGCCAAAACGGCGGCGCCACCGCCACCAGCGTGCCGGGCGTGTTCGCCGCGGGCGACGTGATGGACCACATCTACCGCCAGGCCGTGACCTCCGCGGGCACCGGCTGCATGGCCGCCCTGGACGCGGAGAAATACCTCGACGAACAGCTGTGACGCGGACACGGCGGTGAGCGAGGAGCACTCGTCCGACGATCCCGGTACCTCGGGCGCGGAAGCCCGTGCGGCGACCGGTGAAGACGGTCCGCCCGCCGGGGTGGACGAGCGCATCGAGCTGCGCGACGGTCTGGGCGAGCTCGACCCCGCCGCGTGGGATGCCCTCACCGGCGGGCGCGAGCCGTTTCTGCGCCATGCCTTCCTCGAGGGGCTGGAGCGCCACGAGTGCCTGGGGCGGGCCTATGGCTGGTTCCCCCAGCACGTGCTGATCTTCCACGACGACGCGCTGGTGGCTGCCGCCCCCGCCTACGCCAAGACCAACAACTACGGCGAGTTCGTCTTCGACTTCGCCTGGGAAGGGGCCTGGCAGCGCCAGGGCCTGCAGTATTACCCCAAGCTGGTGGTCGCGGTGCCCTACACCCCGGCCACCGGTCCCCGTCTGCTGGTGCACCCCGAGGCCCCCGACCCGGACCGCCTGCGCCGCCAGCTGCTGCGCGCGCTGGTCTCGCGCGGGCGCGAGCTGGAGGCCTCCGGGGTCCACGTGCTGTTCCCCGAGTCCGCCGACCGCGAGGCGCTGGCCCCGCTGGGGCTGCCCGAGCGCATGGGCTGCCAGTACCACTGGACCAACGCCGCAGACGGCGGCTACGCGGATTTCGAGGCGTTTCTCGCCGCGCTGTCGTCGAAAAAACGCAAGAACATCAAGCGCGAACGCCGGCGCGTGGCGGAAGCCGGCATCACCTTCCGTACCGTCACCGGAGCCACCGGCTCGCCGGAGGACTGGGCGCGCTTCCATCGCTTCTACGTGGACACCTTCGAGAAGCACATGGGCATCCCCACGCTCACCGAGGCGTTCTTCGTGGAGACGGCCGCCGCACTGGGCGATCAGGTGGTGCTGTTCGAGGCCCGCCGCCCGGAGAATGGCGATGGTGAGGATGGCGACGGCGAGACCATCGCCGCCGCGCTGTGCTACCGCAGCCACGACACCCTGTACGGGCGCTTCTGGGGCGCCACCGAGGAGCTGGACGCCCTGCATTTCGAGACCTGCTACTACCAGGGCATCGAGTTCTGCATCCGCGAAGGGCTCACGCGCTTCGAGCCCGGCGCCCAGGGCGAGCACAAGATCCCGCGCGGCTTCCTGCCCACGCCCACCTGGTCGGTCCACGCGGTCCTGACCCCGGGCTTCGACGGGCCGGTGCGCGATTTCTGCGAACGCGAGGCGGACCTGATGCGCAGCCACTGCGAGCGCCTGCACGAGCATTCACCCTATCGCCAGGGAGAATCCGGCCATGCCCCCGATTAACCCCGCGATTAATCCCGTAGGAGGCCAGCCTCTGGCCGATCCGGCGCAGGAGATTGTCCGGACGCACAATCGGCCGGAGGGCCGGCCTCCCACCGCCGTAGGAGGCCAGCCCTCTGGCCGATCCGGCACCGCCCGACCTACCCCGGTAGGAGGCCAGCCCTCTGGCCGATCCGGCGCTGGCCGATCCGGCACCGACCGATCAGGCGCCGCATGAGCCCCCGCAGCCCCATCACCCTCCCCTGGCTGGATCCGGATCACCCGGAGGCGCCGTTCCCGCCGGCGGAGACCGCGCTGGACGAGCCCAACGGCCTGCTCGCCGCCGGCGGCGATCTCTCGGTGCCGCGCCTGGTCAACGCCTACCGCAGCGGGATCTTCCCCTGGTTCGAGGCCGGCCAGCCGATCCTGTGGTGGAGCCCCGACCCGCGGGCGGTGCTGGAACCACGCGCCTTCCGCATCCGCCGCTCGCTGCGCAAGACCCTGCGCAACGCCGGCTACACCGTCACCTTCGACCGCGCCTTCGAGCGCGTGATCGCCGGCTGTGCCGGCCCGCGCGCCCGCTCCGCCGGCACCTGGATCACCCAGAGCATGCAGGAGGCCTATACCGCGCTGCATCGCGTGGGCCATGCGCATTCGGTGGAGGTGTGGGACGGCCCGCGGCTGATCGGCGGGCTCTACGGGGTGGCCGCGGGCCGGCTGTTCTGCGGCGAGTCCATGTTCAGCCTCGAGCGCGACGCCTCGAAGATTGCCCTCGCCTGGCTGTGCCGCCACATGGTGGCCCGGGACTGGCCGCTGATCGACACCCAGATGGCCACCGAACACCTGGTGAACCTGGGCGCGATCGAACTCCCGCGCGACACGTTCCTCCGCCGGATCCGCCCCCTGGTCGCCGACCGGACCGTGCCGCCGCCGGGCCCCTGGACGCTCGACCCGGACCTGCATCCGCTGGACCCGGAGTGGTAGACCCCGGGCAGACCGTCACTGGCGACAAAACGGCCCCACCTGCCAGAACCGTCGGCAGCGGAACTCGGACTCGCAGCTCTCCAGCTGGCTCGCATAGCGACTGGCGCGGTCACGCACCTGACGCGCGGCGCGCTGCACCCCGAGCTTGCCGCGATAGCTGCCGCGGTTATAGCCGCCCTGCCCCTCGTGGTAGGCGAGATACAGGTGCTCCGGGTTATGCAGGGAAACCCCGGTCATGCGCCGGGTGCGCTCGTTGTACCAGCCGATGAAGTCGGTCGCGTGCTTCATGTGCGTGCGCCGGGCGAAGCGGCTGCCGGCGTCCTCGCGGTATTCGCCCCAGACGGGGTCCTGGGCCTGGGCATAGCCATAGGCCGAGGACGGCCGGCGCCACGGGATGATCCCCAGCAGGCGCTCGCGCGGCGGGCGCACGTGGCTGCGGAACGAGGACTCCTGCTGGATGATCGCCATCTGCGTGGCAATGGGCGTGCCCCATTGCTCCCGGGAGTCCAGGGCGTAGTCGTACCAGCGCGGTTCCTCGCGGAAGATCTCGCAGATGTTGCTCTGATCCTGCGGCGGCGAGGGCGAGAGCATCGCGCAGCCGCTGGCCGTCAGCACCAGGGCCAGAAGGGCCAGGGCCCGCATTGCCAGTCGTGAGTTCACCCCGATCTCCGTATTCTTCCCTTGCGATCCGCGCAGTATAGGACAGCACGCACCGGCCGGGCAGTTGCGGGAGACGCCGGGGGCGTGTTCCATTCTCCCGACCCATCCCATTCGGCCGAACAAAGGATCCGCACATGAGCGACAACCCCACCGCAGGCTTCCGCTTCAACCACACCATGCTGCGCGTGAAGGACCCCGACGCGTCGCTGGATTTCTACCGCCGCGTGTTCGGCATGGAGCTGGTGAAGACCCTGGACTTCCCGGAATTCGAGTTCACGCTGTATTTCCTCGCGTGTCAGGACGACGACGAACCCGCCCCGCCGCAGGACGAGGGCGAACGCACCCGCTGGATGTTCAGCCAGCGCGGCATCCTCGAGCTGACCTACAACTACGGCACCGAGAAGGATCCGGACTTCCACTACCACGACGGCAATGCCGAACCGCAGGGCTTCGGCCACATCTGCTTCTCGGTGCCCGACCTGGACGCCGCGGTGCGCTGGTTCGACCAGAACGATGTGGAGTTCGTGAAGCGCCCCGACGAGGGCGGGCTGAAGGATATCGCCTTCGTGAAGGACCTCGACGGCTACTGGATCGAGATCCTGGAGCCCGCGCGCCTCACCGGCCTGGGGCGCTGATCCCCCGCCACCCCGAAGCCCCCTGACAGCCCTCGCCGTCCCCCGGATTCCGGGGGGCGGCTTGCTTCGCCCGTGATACTGTACAAATATACAGTATATGGACGAACGCGCACCCGAAGCCGACACCGCCCCGGCCTTTGCCGAGCTGACGGCGCTGAGCAACTTCTCGTTCCTGCGCGGGGCCTCGCACCCGGAGGAGCTGGTGGAGCGCGCGGCGGCGCTGGGCTATCGCGCGCTGGCGCTGACCGACATCGCCTCGCTGGCGGGCCTGGTGCGCGCGCACGAGGCGGCGCAGCGCACCGGCGTGCACCTGATCGCGGGCGCCCGCCTGCAGCTGGCCGACGGCCCCGAACTGACCGTGCTGGTGCGCGACCGCACGGGCTATGCCGCCCTGTGCCGCCTGATCACCACCGCGCGCGGGGCCGCGGACAAGGGCGAGCACCACCTGACCCGGGCGGATCTGGAGGCGGTCCCGGAAGCGGAGCGCGCCGGCTGGCACGTGCTGCTGCATCTGTGGCCGGACTCCGACACGGCCGATCCCGACGACGCAGCGGCCTGGCTGCGGGCATGGGCCGCGCCCGGGCAGGGGCATCTGGCGGTGGCACTGCTGCGTACGCCCGGGGATCCGGCGCAGATCGCCCGGGCACGGCAGCTCGCGCAGGCACACGACCTGCCGGTGACGGCCTGCGGCGACGTGCACATGCATGCGCGCGGACGGCGCGCGCTGCAGGACGTGCTGACCGCGCTGCGCCACCGCTGTACCGTGGCGCAGGCGGCCGACCGGCTGTTCCCCAACGGCGAACGCGGCCTGCGCCCGCGCGCGGATCTGGCCACGCTGTATCCCGCCGCCTGGCTGCATCATGCGGTCGCCATCGCGACCGACTGCCGCTTCTCCCTGGACGAACTCGAATACCACTACCCCACCGACCCGCTGCCGCCCGGGCGCACCGCCACCGAGTACCTGCGCGAGGAGAGCCTGCGCGGGGCCCGCAAGCGCTGGCCCGACGGCATCCCGGAGGCGGTGCAGGCGCAGATCGAGCGCGAGCTGGGCATCATCGCCGAGCTGGGCTACGAACCCTACTTCCTCACCGTGTACGACATCGTGCGCTTCGCGCGCAGCCGCGGGATCCTGTGCCAGGGGCGGGGTTCGGCGGCCAACTCGGCGGTGTGCTACGCGCTGGGCATCACCGCGGTGGATCCGTCGCGCTCGAGCATGCTGTTCGAGCGCTTCATCTCCGCCGAGCGCGGCGAGCCACCGGATATCGACGTCGACTTCGAGCACGAGCGCCGCGAGGAGGTGATCCAGTACATCTACCGGCGCTACGGCCGCGACCGCGCGGCACTGGCCTGCACCGTGATCCGCTACCGCCGCCGCAGCGCCCTGCGCGACGTGGGCCGGGCGCTGGGGCTCTCGCGCGCGCGACTGGACGCGCTGACGGCCAACCTCGCCTGGTGGGACGAGGGCATCCCGGCCGAACGCCTGCGCGAGGTCGGCCTGGAACCCGACGGCGCCCTGGCCCGCCAGTGGCAGGCCCTGACCGCCGAGCTGGTCGGCTTCCCGCGGCATCTGTCGCAGCACACCGGGGGCTTCGTGATCGCCGCCGGGCGGCTCGACGAGCTGGTGCCGATCGAGAACGCGGCGATGCCCGAACGCAGCGTGATCCAGTGGGACAAGGACGACCTCGACGCCGCCGGCCTGCTGAAGATCGACGTTCTGTCGCTGGGGATGCTCTCCTGCGTGCGCCGCGCGCTGGAGCTGATGCACCGGCACCGCGGCCGCGACTGGGGCCTGGCCGACATCCCGGCCGAGGACCCGGCGGTCTACGCGATGCTGCAGAAGGCCGACAGCCTGGGGGTGTTCCAGATCGAGTCGCGCGCGCAGATGAGCATGCTGCCGCGGCTGAAGCCGAAGAACTTCTACGACCTGGTGATCGAGATCGCCATCGTGCGTCCCGGCCCGATCCAGGGCGAGATGGTGCATCCCTACCTCAAGCGCCGGGCGCACCCCGAGCGGGTGCGCTTCCCCAATGCGGAGATCGAGCGGGTGCTGGGGCGCACCCTGGGCGTGCCCATCTTCCAGGAACAGGTGATCGAGCTGGCGATGGTGGCGGCCGGGTTCTCCGCCGGCGAGGCCGACGGGCTGCGCCGCTCCATCGGCGCCTGGCGCCGCCGCGGGGATCTCGGGCGCTGGCGCGAGCGGCTGCTGGAGGGGATGCGCGAGCGCGGCTATTCCGCCGAGTTCGCCGAGCGGCTGTATCGCCAGATCCTCGGCTTCGGCGAATACGGCTTCCCCGAATCGCACTCCGCCAGCTTCGCGCTGATCACCTGGGTCTCGGCCTGGCTGAAGTGCTTCGAGCCGGCGATCTTCGCCTGCGCGCTGCTCAACAGCCAGCCGATGGGCTTCTACGGCCCGGCGCAGATCGTGGCCGATGCCCGCCGTCACGGCGTGGAGGTGCGCCCGGTGGACGTGAACCACAGCCAGCCGGAATGCAGCCTGGAGGCCGCCGGTGACTCACCGGATACGCCGGACGCGCCGGACGTGCCGGATGCCCCGCTGGCCCTGCGCCTGGGCTTCAACCGCGTCCAGGGCCTGCGTCGGGAGGTCGCCGGACGCATCCACGCGGCCCGCGCCGAGGGCCCGTTCAGCGACGTGCCCGAGCTGGTCGCACGCGCCCGGCTGAGCCGCGCCGAGGCCGGCCGGCTGGCACGCGCCGGGGCCCTGGCCGGGCTGGCCGGCAACCGCCACCAGGCGCGCTGGGCCGCCGATGCGGTGGAGGCCCCGCTGCCGCTGTTCGAGGGCCTGCCGCAACACGCCGAGCCCGCCGACGCCCCGCACGAGCCACGCGAGCCGCGCGAGCCGGGGCAGGCCGGGGACGACGCCCGCACGCCCCTGCTGCCGGTGCCCGACGCGGTGGACGACCTGGTCCAGGACTACGCCACCACCGGCCTCACGCTGGGGCCGCACCCGCTGGCCCTGCTGCGCCCGCAGCTCGAACGCCGGCGCCTGCCGGACTCCGCGACGCTTTCCGCGCGCCGGCGCCCCGGCCCGGCGCGCTACGCGGGTCTGGTGATCACCCGCCAGCGCCCGGGCTCGGCCAACGGCACCGTATTCCTGACCCTGGAGGACGAACACGGCACGCTGAACGTGATCGTCTGGCCCGACCGCGTGGAACGCTTCCGCCCCGAGGTCCTGCGCGGCCAGCTGCTGGAGATCGACGGCGAATGGCAATGGGCCGACGGCGTCGGCCACCTGGTCGCCCGCCGCCTCACCGACCGCAGCACCTGGCTGGGCGAGCTGGTCACCCGCTCCCGCGACTTCGGCTAACGGCCAGATCAGGAAGCGGCGGTATCCACGGAGAAGCTCTCGCCGCAGCCGCATTCGGCGGTGACGTTCGGGTTGTGGAAGACGATTTGCCGGGTCAGCCCCTCCGCCTGGAAATCGATCTCCGTTCCGCGGATGAATTCGAAGCTCTTCGGATCGACATGGACGTCGAGGCGTTCATCCACGCGGAACACCAGATCATCGGGTCGCGGCTCGCGGACCAGGTCCACCGAATACATCCACCCGGAGCACCCGGTGCGTTTCACTTCCACACGAAATCCGATGGCCTCGGGGTCACTCTCCATCTGCGCGAGGATGTGCCGGACCGCATCGTCGGTCGCGCGAATCCGGTCGCTCTCCGGAATGCGGGCGGTCTCGGCGGTCGCGTCGGCGATGTTCGAATTCATGGCTACACCTCTCTGGCGTGAAACGGGTCAATCCCAGCGGTCGTCACGGACCTCGACGCGCCCGTCGCGGACGCGCACCGGGAAACAGGTAAGTGGCTCCACCGCCGGGGCGGTGAGTGCACTGCCGTCGCGCAGACAGAACTCGGCACCGTGGTGCGGACACACCAGTCGGTCATCACGCAACTCCCCCTCGGCGATCGGATATTCCTCGTGCGAGCACAGGTCCTCGATGGCGTAGAAGGACCCCTCCAGGTTGAAGACCGCGATCGGGACATCATCGACCTCCACCACCCGGCGCTCGCCCGGGGGGATGTCGTCCACCGCGGCTACATCGACCCAGTCTTCCATCAGAACATCCCCGTTTCGAGGCGCGCCGCCTCGCTCATCCGCGAGGCATCCCACGGTGGATCAAACACCATCTCGACCCCCGCCTGCTCGACGGTGGGAACCTCCATGATCCGCTGCCATACATCGTTGGCCAGCGTGTCTCCCATCCCGCAGCCGGGTGCGGTCAGCGTCATCTCGACCCACACGGAGCGCGAGCCGTCCTCCTCTTTCTCCACCGTGCAGGAGTAGATCAGCCCCAGTTCCACGATGTTGATGGGGATCTCCGGGTCGTAGCAGGTCCTCATCTGCTCCCACACCAGCTGCTCGACATCTTCGTCCGAGGCGTTTTCGGGCAGTTGCGGCGGCGGTGGCGGCGTTTTGCCCAGTGCATCCGCGTCTTCACCACTGATGCGAAACATCCGCCCCTGCGCGGTCACGGTGAAGGAGCCGCCGAGCGCCTGCATCAGGGCCACCTGGCTGCCTTCTCCGATCATCACCTTCTGGCCCGATGGCACTGCAACCGCCAGCGTGTCCCGCTCCAGTTTCACGATTTCCTGAGACGCCATCGTCATTCCTCCGAATGTTCGGGTGTCATCACGCTTGTGCAAGAGTGGCGGGCACGGCCTCCGGGAGACGCTGCGCGAGCCGGTTCTCCACCACCGCCCGGACCGGATCCAGTTTCATCGGCTCCAGCACCTCTTCGGCAAAGGCGTAGACCAGCATGCCCCGGGCGATCTCCGGCCCGATGCCACGACTGGCGAGGTAATACAGCGCATCGGGATCGAGCTGGCCGACGGTGGCCCCGTGCGCGGCCTTCACGTCGTCCGCGTAGATCTCCAGCTCCGGCTTGGCGTCGATCTCCGCGTTGGGCGACAGCAGGAGATTGGCGCTGTGCTGCTCCGCGGCAGTCTTCTGGGCCCCTTCACGGATCAGGACACGCCCCTTGAATACCCCGCGGCCCCGGCCCTGCGCGATACCCCGATACTGCTCGCGGCTGGTGGTATGCGGGACCGCGTGGTGGACCCGCGTGTGGGTATCCACATGCTGCCGGTCACCAACCAGGAACAGGCCGTTGAGATGGGTCTCGGCGCCGGGCTCCACCAGGTCCACGTTCAGGTCGTGCCGCACCAGGCGCCCGCCCAGATTCACGTTGTGCGAGGTCACCACACTGTCGCGCCGCTGGCGGACGAAGACATTGCCGACGTGATAGGCGGTATCCGCATGCTCCTGCACCAGATAGTGGTGCAGGTGAGCCCCGGCATGGGCCTCGATCTCGGTAACCGTATTGGTGAAACTGCGCGCCCCCTCTCCGTCCACGTAGTGCTCGATGATGGTGGCCTCACAACCGGATTCGCCAACGACGAGAACCCGGGGGTGGCACCAGACATTCTCACTGGACGGGGTTCCGTAGAACACCAGGTGGATCGGGCGCTCCAGCACCACACCAGGCTCCAGGTGGATCACGGCCCCGTCGGTCAGGAACGCGGTATTCAGCGTCGCAAACGACGAGTACTGGTCATGGGCAAGCCCGTCCAGGCACTGCTTCGGGATGGCTGCCCCCTCCCGGATCGCCGTGTTCAGGCCGTCGATGCGGACACCCGGAGCCAGTCCGTCGAGTCGCGACAGGTCGTCGCGCAGGAACCCGTTCTCGAACACCAGGCGCCAGGGCTCGAGCTCGCCGAAGGCATGCCCCTCGAGCGTCGCGGCGTCAAGCAGCCCGCATTCGCTGGCAACCGAGAACGGCTTGTTGGCGATCGGCCGAACGTTGGTGTATTTCCATTCCTCGGCACGCGGGTCGGGGAAGCCGGACTCCGCAAACCGCTCGGCCGCCGCCCGCCGTCGTTGCGCGAGCCACGGCGGCAGGTCCGCACTCAACGTTCCCTGCAGCTGCTCGAGCTGCCCGATGTAATGAGTATCCAGTGCGTTCGCGCTCATGCGGCCTCCTTGATGATCCCCTGGTAGCCTTCGCGCTCGAGCTCCTGGGCCAGCGTCTTGTCACCGGACTTGATGATCCGGCCGCCGGACAGCACATGGACGTAGTCCGGCTCGATGTGGCTCAGCAGGCGCTGGTAATGGGTCACCAGCACGATCGCCCGGTCCGCCGAACGCAGGTGGTTCACCCCTTCCGCCACGATCTTCAGGGCGTCGATGTCCAGCCCGGAGTCGGTCTCGTCCAGCAGGGCCAGGTGCGGCTCCAGCACCAGCATCTGGAGGATCTCGTTGCGTTTCTTCTCGCCCCCGGAGAATCCGGAATTGATCGCGCGATGCAGGAAGCTCTCGTCCATCTGCATCATCTGCATCTTTTCCCGCACCAGGGTCAGGAACTGGAAGGTGTCCGCCTCGGGTTCGCCGCGGTGCTTGCGCTGGGCGTTGTAGGCTTCCTTGAGCAGATAGATGTTCTTGACGCCGGGGATCTCCACCGGGTACTGGAAGCCCAGCAGCATCCCTTCGCGGGCGCGGATCTCGGGTTCCATCGCCAGCAGGTCCTGATCCTGATAGGTGACCGACCCCGACGTGGCTTCATAACCGTCGCGGCCGCCCAGCACCTGGCACAGGGTGCTCTTGCCGGAGCCGTTGGGTCCCATGATGGCGTGGACCTCGCCCGGTTTTACCTCGAGATCGATCCCCCTGAGGATCTCCTTGTCGTCAATCGATGCATGCAGGTCGTTGATCTTCAGCATGTGCGTTGTCCTCCGGGTACCTGGAAATTCAGTGTCGGTTTGGCGCGCCCTAGGGAAACACGGATCAATGTACACACTCGCGTTGTCACTCCAGGTTTTCCGAGACAAGGCGCGGTGCGCAGCCGGTAGTGGTTCTACCGGCAAGGGCCGCAACGCAGGATCGGGGAACCTGGCGTGACAACCCCCCACAAGTTATTGAATGCAGGGGCTCGGCCGCTTTTGCGCGCGCACGGCGTTGCGGCTCCCTTGTGCAGAATGACTGCACGGCGGTCACCGCGCCTTGTTCGCACGCAAAAGCGACTCGAGCGCGAGCGTGTACATGGATCAGTGTTTCCCTAGGCATTCGTCCGGGCATGCTCGAGGGCCAGCTCCTTGACCCGGAGCATGAGCGCCTCCATGCCGGCGCGCCGGGTCGGGCTGAGGGCTTCGTCCATGCCGACCTCGCCCAGCAGTTCATACGGGTCGGTGTTCAGGACTTCCTCCGGCGTCTTGTCCCGGAACGGCAGCAGCATCAGGGCCATCAGGCCCCGCACCATGGACGTCTCCGCGTCCGCCTCCAGCACCAGCCGCGGGGGCTCCTGGTCGTCCAGATGGGCGATCAGCCACGCCTGCGTGTTGCAGTCCTTGACGCGGTTCTCCTCCGTGAGCGCCTCCTCCGGCAGGGTCGGCATCTGGCGTCCCAGATCCTCGATCATGCGGAAGCGGTCATCCCAGTCCGGCATCATCTCGAATGCGCTTAACAGTTCTTGCTTGTTCATATCGGACCCCTCTTGTCGGACGCTTGTGTCGGACCCTTGTGCAAACCAGCTGCCGGGACAGCGGCTAGCCGACCGCCCCTTCCAGAGAAACGCTCAGCAGGGCCTCGGCCTCGGTGGCGAATTCCATGGGCAGCTCGCCGAAGACCTCCTTGCAGAAACCGTTCACGATCATGTTGACGGCGTCCTCCTCGGACAGACCGCGCTGCTTGAGGTAGAAGATCTGATCGTCGCTGACCGTGGAGGTCGTCGCCTCGTGTTCGATGTTCGAGCTCGGGTTTTTGGCCTCGATGTACGGATAGGTGTGCGCGCCGCAGGTCTCCCCGAGCAGCAAGGAGTCGCACTGGGTGTAGTTGCGGGCGTTCTCGGCCCCGGGGGTCATGCGGACCAGGCCGCGGTAGGCGTTGTTGGCGCGGCCGGCGGAAATGCCCTTGGAAATGATCGTGCTGCGGGTATTGCGCCCCACGTGGATCATCTTCGTGCCGCTGTCGATCTGCTGGAAATTGTTGCCCACGGCCACCGAGTAGAACTCGCCGACCGAGTTGTCGCCCTTGAGCACGCAGCTCGGATACTTCCAGGTGATGGCGGACCCCGCCTCGACCTGGGTCCAGGCGATCTTGCTGTTGTCACCGCGGCACTCGCCGCGCTTGGTGACGAAGTTGTAGATGCCGCCCTTGCCTTCTTCGTCGCCCGGGAACCAGTTCTGCACGGTGGAGTACTTGATCTCCGCATCCGCCTCGGCGACCAGCTCGACCACTGCGGCGTGCAGCTGGTTCTCGTCACGCTGGGGCGCCGTGCAGCCCTCGAGGTAGCTCACGTGCGAACCCTCCTCGGCGATGATGAGGGTGCGCTCGAACTGGCCCGTGTCCATCGCATTGATGCGGAAATAGGTCGACAGCTCCATCGGGCAGCGCACGCCCTTCGGCACGTATACGAACGAGCCGTCGGAGAACACCGCCGAGTTCAGGGCGGCGAAATAGTTGTCATTGCGCGGCACCACGGAGCCGAGGTAACGCTCGACCAGTTCCGGGTATTCCTGCAGCGCCTCGGAGAAGGAACAGAAGATCACGCCGGCATCCGCCAGTTTTTCCTTGAACGTGGTGGTCACCGACACGCTGTCGAACACCGCATCCACCGCAACGCCGGCCAGGCGCGCCCGTTCGTCCAGCGGGATGCCAAGCTTCTCGTAGGTTTCCAGCAGCTTGGGGTCGACCTCGTCCAGACTCTGCGGTGCATCGTCCTTCGACTTCGGCGCCGCGAAATAGGAAATCGCCTGGAAATCGATCTTCGGATAATGCACATGCGCCCAGGTCGGTTCGCGCATCTGGAGCCAGTCGCGGTAGGCCGCAAGCCGCCATTCGAGCATGAACTCGGGTTCCTGCTTCTTGCGCGAGATCGCCCGAATGACGTCTTCGTTCAATCCCGGGGGCAGGATGTCCTGCTCGATATCGGTGGAGAAGCCCCACTTGTACTCGCCCTTGACGAGTTGCTCGATGTCCTTCGGCTGGGTCGACATAAGCCTTGCCTCGGTTGTGCGGTTGAACTAACGCGAGGGCAGAGCAGGATCCGGTTGCAGCCCGCGGCTCCCGAGACGCCGACCGGGATTGGCGTTACATCCCGTCGTCGCCTGAATCAGGCGGTCGCCTCCGCCCTCTGTCTTCGGTTCCGACGATAAGAGAATTCCTGAGTAATTCAATAAGGATTACACCGAGCATTGATACAAGCCCCGCGGGAAGTCATGTGCTTGTGGGGCGGAAGGGGAAGTGCCGGGGGGAGAGAGGCTGCGTCGCCGACCTGACTACACACCGCGGCATGCGGGCCGGACGCATGCCGGGCGAGCGCCGATGACCCGACCGGGCAGGTCACCCGCTCCCGCGACTTCGGCTAATGGCTCCGTGCTCCGCGGCGGTATTCCTGCAGATAGGGGAAGACGTCGAAATAGGCGTTGCGCGCCGCCACCTCGAACGCGGCGCGGCGGTCCGGGTCGCGGTCCAGCAGCAGATGGCCGTCGCGCAGGATCCGGTGCACGAGATCCGGGGGAGCGGAATGCAGGTCGACCAGATCGACCCGCCGGCCCAGCGTGTCCGACAGATCCATTTCCAGGCGCGCCAGTGGATCGAGCAGCGAGCGGGACATCGGCTCCGGCGTGAGGACCGCGAGGTCGATTTCGCTGTCGGGACAGGCCTCTCCTCGCGCATGGCTGCCAAACAGATAGGCCGCCATCACCGCGTCCTGCTCCGCAAGTCGGGTGCGCAGGAGTGTCGCCAGCGGACTGTCGCTCATCTCGAGAATCATGCCTCGAGTATCCGGCTCCACGCAGGAGCGTGCAACGCCGGGCAGCCTCAGGCGCGTTCGATGATGACGAAGGCCTGGGCGTAGTCGCGTTCGTCGGAGATGCTGAGGTGGACGGGGCCGGCGCCGAGGCGTTCGGCGGTGGCGCGGGCGCGGCCTTCCAGCACGAATTCCGGGCGGCCGCGGGCATCGTGGGTGACGCCGGCGTCGACCAGGGCCATGCCGGCGCCGACGCCGCAGCCCAGCGCCTTGGACAGGGCCTCCTTGGCGGCGAAGCGCCGCGCGAGGAAGCCGGCCGGGTCCTGCGCGGGGAGATCGGCGCGTTCCACCGGATGCAGGATGCGGTCGGCGAAACGTTCGCCGTGGCGCGTCCACAGCGCCTGCATGCGCGCCACCTGCACCAGGTCGGTGCCGATCCCGAGGATCACGCCGAAGCCCTCGCCCGGGTCACACCGGGTACTGGCCGACCGGCGCGCCCTCGCGCGCGGCGTCCATCAGGCCACGCATGTGGCTGACCGCCTCCGGCAGCCCGGTGAACAGCGCGCGGGCCACGATCGAGTGGCCGATGTTGAGTTCGTTGAACACCGGGTTGGCGGCGATCGCGCGCACGTTGTCGTAGTCCAGGCCGTGGCCGGCGTTGATCATCAGCCCCATCTGCCGCCCGGCCTCGGCCGCCTCGTTGATCTGCGTCAGCAGCCGCTCGCGTTCGTCGGCATCGGTGGCGTTGGCATAGGCCCCGGTGTGCAGTTCCACCACCGGGGCGCCAATGGCAACCGCGGCCTCCAGCTGCCGCACGTCGGGCTCGACGAACAGCGACACGGCGATGCCGGCCTCGCGCAGCGGGCCGACGAAGGCGGTCAGCCGTTCGCGCTGGCCGACGGCATCCAGTCCGCCCTCGGTGGTCAGTTCCTCGCGGCGCTCGGGGACGATGCAGCAGTATTCCGGCCGCAGGTCCAGGGCGATCGTCTGCATCCCGTCGGTGGCGGCCATCTCCAGGTTCATGGGCACGGTCAGGCGCGGCTTGATGCCGAACACGTCGTCGTCCTGGATGTGCCGGCGGTCCTCGCGCAGATGCAGGGTAATGGAGTCGGCCCCGCTGGCCTCGGCCAGGCGCACCGCCTGCATCAGGTCCGGGTACGGCGTGTGCCGCGCCTGGCGGATGGTCGCGATGTGGTCGAGGTTGACCCCCAGCTTGAGCGCGGGAACGGATGCGGCGTCGGTCATGGTATCGGTTTCCTGTTCAGAGCAGACCGCGGGTTTGCAGCGGCCGGCCGTCGAGATGGGCGTCGATCAGCGCGCGCATGAAGTCGCGGCTGGCCCGGGCGAGATTATCCGGGACGTCCCGGCCGCTGGCCAGTGCCTGCAGCGCGGCGCCGGGCACGGCGCCGGCGGTGCGGGCAGGCACGTCGTGCAGGCCGTGTTCCGGTTCGTAGCGATACCAGGCTTCCGGCTCGAGATCATCCGGGTCGATGAACGCGAGACCGGAATCCAGCCCCCCCAGCAGCTGCCACTCGGCGCGGCGCAGAATGCGGTCCGCGGGCCGCTCGCCGGCAAGCTCGGTGTAGGCCCCGGTCAGGGTCTGCAGGGTGTCCTCCAGCGGGGCGTCGCGCGGGAACAGGCGCAGCACCAGTTCATTCAGATACAGGCCGCAGACCAGCCGGCGACCGGTCAGCGGGTATACCCGGCGTTCCTCGGCCACGCTGAGCGAGGGCAGTTCCCCGCGCCCGCGCCAGGCGAGATCCAGCAGGACGAACGGGCGCACGCTGCCGGCGCGCCCGCGCGCCACCGCGGCAACGCGCCCCGCCCGCTCGGTGACCAGCTCCACCACGCGGCTGTTCTCGCGCAGCGGGCGCGCATGCAGGACCACGCCCGGGGTGACCTCGCTGGCGGCGCTGCTCATGTACGGAATCCGGTGGCTACCGCGGTTCCTCGATCCCGAGCTCGCGCAGCGCCCGCGGGCTGCGCGACCAGTCCGCCTCGACGCGCACGGTGAGGTTGAGCATCACCTTGCGCTCCAGCAGCGATTCGAGCTGGTGGCGCGAGGCCTGACCGATCTGCTTGAGCCGGCGCCCGCCCTTGCCGATGACGATGCCCTTCTGGCTGTCGCGCTCGACCAGGATCACCGCGTCGATATGCGCGGTGTGCGGGGCGTCTTCCCAGTTCTCGACGCGCACGGCGACCGAGTAGGGCACCTCCTCGCCCAGCTGTTCCAGCATCGCCTCGCGGATCATCTCCTCGGCGCGAAAACGCTCCGGGCGGTCGGAGAGCTGGTCCGGGTCGTACAGGAACGGGCCCTCGGGCAGGCGGTTGCGGATCTCCTCGATCAGCCCCGGCACGTTGGTTCCACGGCGCGCGCCGATGGGCACCACCCCGGCATAGGGAAACGCGGCCATGCGCTGTTCGATGAACGGCAGCAGCTCTTCCTTGTTCTTCTGCCGGTCGACCTTGTTGATCACCAGCAGGGCCGGCCGCCCGGACTGACGTACCGCCTCCTCGATGCGCTCGTCGCCCTCGCCGAAGCGGCCCGCTTCGGTCAGGAAGCAGATCAGGTCGGCATCTGCCAGCGCCTGGCTGGCCGTGCGGTTGAGCACCTGGTTCACCAGTTTGGTCCGTTCCTGGTCGATCCCCGGGGTGTCCATCAGCACGATCTGGTCGTCACCCTCGGTGACGATGCCGAGGATGCGGTTGCGCGTGGTGTGCGGCCGGCGCGTGGTGGCCGCCAGCTTTTCGCCCACCAGGCGGTTCATCAGGGTGGTCTTGCCGACGTTCGGACGGCCGATCAGCGCGACCAGCCCGCAACGCGTGCCGTCACGTGCCTCGTTCTCGGGTGTATTCATTGTTCCTGGGTCTGCTGGAGCCGGTGGAGGGCCGCTTCGGCCGCGGCCTGTTCGGCCCGGCGGCGGCTGGAGCCGCGTCCGTGCTGTCCCCAGCCCTGGGTGGGCAGATGCACGGCCACGGTGAAATGGCGCTGATGGTCGGGTCCGGAGACCTCCAGCACCTCGTAGACCGGAAGCTCCGCGTTGCGACCCTGCAGTTTCTCCTGCAGCCGGGTCTTCGGGTCCTTCAGGGTCTCCGCTGCGGGGAGGTTTTCCAGACGCTCGGCATAGAGCGCGAGCGTGAAGTCGCGCGCGGCGTCGAAGCCCGCCTCGCGATAGGTGAGTCCGATCAGGGCCTCGACCGCATCGGCAAGGATGGAGTCGCGCCGCTGCCCGCCGCTCTTGCGCTCGCCCTGGCCCAGATTGAGCATGCCTTCCAGACCGGTCTCGCGCGCCAGGGCCGCCAGCGATTCGCGATTCACCAGCGCGGCCCGCAGCCGGGTCAGGTCTCCCTCGGGCGAGTCCGGCAGCCGCTCGTACAGGGCATCGGCAACCACCAGGCCGAGTACCGCGTCACCGAGGAATTCCAGGCGCTCGTTGTTGCGCCCGCCGGCACTGCGATGGGTCAGCGCCTGGCGCATGCCTTCACCGTCCCGCACCGCCTCGGGCAGCAAGGTTCGAAAATCCCGTTCAGCCATGCACGTCTGGATCCTTCCGTTCGCGTCCCGATCTCATCTCGTCAGTCCGCCAGGGTCGCGGAATAGGAGAACTGTGCAACGATGTCGATGTTGCCCAGAAAGCCGCGCCGGATCTCGTAGTCGATGTTCATCGCCGGACCCTCGTCGCCTTCGCCGACCGAGAAGTGCTCTTCCTCGATCTCGTCCGGCACCGTGTTCAGCTGAAAGCGCCGGCGGACCTCGCTCCACAGTTCGTCTTCGCTCTTGTCCGCCGCGCCCGGCTGCTCCGCCACGTCCTGCATGATCGAGCGCACCGTCAGATACTGGGTGTACTGCGTACCCATCTGGATCACGAAGGTGAGCACGATCAGGGCCAGGAAGATCATGGCCATGATCGTGGTTGCCCCGGCGCCCTTCATTCTGGTCTTCGATTGCATGGTTACCCCCGTCCCTGTCATGTATCAGCGTATGGCCTGCCCGATGCGGGAAAAGTCCATATGACTACCATTGTAATCCCAGTGCAGCCAGATGAAGAGCGCGCGCCCCACCAGCAGCTCCTCGGACACGAAGCCCCACGACCGGCTGTCGTTGGAGTTGTCGCGGTTGTCCCCGACCATGAAATAGTGCCCTTCCGGCACGACCACGCGCCCTTCCGCGGCCGGGCGGTCTTCGCGCATCAGGGTGTTGTACGTCCGTTCGCCCATGTTTTCTTCGAACAGCGTGGCACCGGACATCACCGCACCGGAGCCCTCGCCGTCGAAGGTGCCGACCTCTTCGGCCGGCTGCGGCTCGCCGTTGACGTACAGCACACGGTCGCGAAACTCGATCTCGTCGCCGGGCAGGCCCACGACGCGCTTGATGTAGTCCTCGGCCGGATTGCGCGGATACTTGAACACCGCGACCTCGCCGCGTTCCGGGGCCCCTGTGTCGAGGATCTTGGTGCGCGTGACCGGCAGGCGTACGGCATAGGAAAACTTGTTCACCATGATGAAATCGCCCACCAGCAGGGTCGGCATCATGGAGCCCGAGGGGATGCGGAACGGTTCGGCAACGAACGAGCGCAGGACCAGCACGATCAGCAGGATCGGGAAGAACGAGCGCGAGTAGTCCACATACCAGGGCATCTTCGCCCGGCGCTCGGGGCTCAGCCGTCGGCGCAGCACCGCCCATACCAGCCAGATCAGGCCGGTTACCGCGGTCGCCACGACCAGGATCAGTTCCAGATTCGCCATGCTGTTTCCCTGCCCCCGCTACCGGCCCGACGGCCCGGTGGTTCCCGTCATTTCTCGTCCACCGAGAGTACCGCGAGAAAGGCCTCCTGCGGAACGTCCACCTTGCCGATGGACTTCATCCGCTTCTTGCCTTCCTTCTGTTTCTCCAGCAGCTTGCGTTTGCGGCTCACGTCCCCGCCGTAGCACTTGGCGAGCACGTTCTTGCGCATCGCCTTGACCGTCGAACGCGCGATGATCTTGGAGCCGATCGCCGCCTGGATGGCCACCTCGTACATCTGCCGCGGGATGATCTTCGCCATGCGCTCGGTGATCTCGCGTCCACGCGATTCGGCTTGGTCGCGATGCACGATCGCCGAAAGCGCATCCACCCGGTCGCCGTTGATCAGGATGTCGACCCGCACCAGCGGGGCTGCCTGGAAACGCAGCGGGTGGTAGTCGAACGAGGCATAGCCGCGGGTCGCGGACTTGAGCCGGTCGAAGAAGTCCAGCATGACCTCGGCCATCGGCAGTTCGTAGGACAGCTGCACCTGACGCCCGTGATAGGCCATGCGGGTCTGCACCCCGCGCTTTTCGACGCACAGGGTCATGACCGCGCCGACGTACTCCTGCGGCACGAGGATATTCGCCTCGATGACCGGCTCGCGGATCTCGGCGACCTCGTTGTTCGGCGGCAGCTCCGAAGGGTTGTGCACGGGCACCACGCTGCCGTCGTTCTTTTCCACCTCGTAGACCACGGTGGGCGCGGTATTGATCAGGTCCAGGCCGTATTCACGCTCCAGGCGTTCCTGCACGATCTCCATGTGCAGCATGCCGAGGAAGCCGCAGCGAAAGCCGAAGCCCAGGGCCGCCGAGGTCTCCGGCTCGAATGACAGCGCGGCATCGTTCAGGCGCAGCTTGTCGAGCGCGTCGCGCAGGTCGTTGAAGTCGTCCGCGGAGACCGGGAACAGACCGGCGAATACCCGCGGCTGGATCTCCTGGAACCCGGGGATCGGCTCGTCCGCCGGGTTGTTGAAGTCGGTGATCGTGTCACCGACCTTGGCCCCGGAGATGTCCTTGATGGTGGCGATCATGTAGCCCACCTCGCCGACGTCCAGATACTCGCGATCCACCGGCTTGGGCGTGAACACCCCCACACGATTGACCTCGTGCGGGCGTTCCACCGCCATCGCCTTGATCTTCTGGCCGGCATGCAGGCGCCCGGCCTTGACCCGCACCAGCGCCACCACGCCCAGGTAGTTGTCGTACCACGAGTCGATGATCAGGGCCTTCAGCGGAGCTTCCGAATCGCCCTGCGGCGGGGGGATGCGCCGCACCAGCTCCTCCAGCAGCTCGCTGATGCCCTCGCCGGTCTTGGCCGACACCCGCAGGGCATCGGTGGCCTCGATCCCGATCACGTCCTCGATCTCGTCGGCCACACGGTCGGGTTCGGCCGCGGGCAGGTCGATCTTGTTGAGCACCGGCACGACTTCCAGCCCCTGGTCGATGGCGGTGTAGCAGTTGGCCACGCTCTGCGCCTCCACGCCCTGGGAGGCATCCACCACCAGCAGCGCACCCTCGCAGGCGTACAGCGAGCGCGAGACCTCGTAGGAGAAATCCACGTGGCCCGGGGTATCGATGAAGTTCAGCTGGTAGCGCTGGCCGTCGTTGGCGTCGTAGTACAGCGACACGCTCTGCGCCTTGATGGTGATCCCGCGTTCGCGTTCAAGATCCATGGAGTCCAGCACCTGCTCCGACATCTCGCGCTCGGTCAGCCCGCGACAGCCCTGGATCAGGCGGTCCGCAAGGGTCGACTTGCCGTGGTCGATGTGGGCGATGATGGAAAAGTTACGGGTCAGACGGGTATCACTCATGCGGGCCCCAGCAGGTCCAGCAGTGCCTCTCGGTCAAGAAAGTGGCAGCAGAGAATGTCGCCGTCGACGGCAAGAACCGGCACCTTGGTGTTGTAGCGTTCCCGCAGGTCCGGGTCCTCGTCGATGTCGACGACGTCGAGCGTAAAAGTATAACGGCTTTGCAAAGCAAAAAGCTCTGCGAGCATATGCTCGCAGAGCCCGCAGCCTTCGCGATGGTACACCGTCAGTTGCGTCATGTGCGATGCACCGGCCCCGAAACCCGGCCCCGACACCCGGGGCCGGCCGGCGGCCCCGTCAGTCCTGCGGAATGCGCAGGGCGATGAAGGTGGGGTTGCCACCGCGCTGGATCAGCACCGGGACGGTCGTGCCGGGGCCGGCCTGCTCGATGCGTTCTTCCAGCTCTTCCAGCGAACCCACCGGCTGCCGCGCGAACTGCACGATCACGTCGCCCGGCCGCACGCCGGCGCTGCGCGCGGGGTTGTCCTCGACCTCCAGCACCACCAGGCCGTTGTCGACGCCAAGCTCCTCGCGGGTTTCGGCGTCCAGCGGCTCGAGGCGCATGCCCAGCAGGCTCTGCGGCTCGGGCCGGGCCTCCTCCGGCTGCGCCGGGGCCGACCGGCGTTCGGCGACGTCCTCGGGCAGCGCCTCGATGGTGACCTCGAGGGTCTTGTCCTCGGAGCCGCGACGGATGTCCACCTCGACCTCGCTGCCCACCGGCGTGCGGCCGACAATCGGCGGCAGCGCGCTGGAATTCGGCACGTCCAGGCCATTGAAGCGCAGGATCACGTCACCGGCCTCGAACCCCGCCTTCTCCGCGGGACTGTCCGCCTGCACTCGGGCGACCAGGGCACCGGAGGGCTTGTCCATGTCGAACGACTCGGCCAGATCCCGGGTAACCTCCTGGATCAGCACACCCAGCCATCCGCGGGTCACTTCGCCGTGTTCACGCAGCTGGGTCACCACGTCGCCCACCACTTCGATGGGGACCGCAAACGACAGGCCCATGAACCCGCCGGTACGGCTGTAGATCTGCGCATTGATCCCGATCACCTTGCCGTCGAGATTCATCAGCGGACCACCGGAGTTGCCCGGGTTGATGGCCACGTCGGTCTGGATGAAGGGTACGTAGTTCTCGCTCGGCAGGCTGCGCCCCTTGGCGCTGACGATCCCGGCGGTGACCGAGTGATCAAAGCCGAACGGCGAGCCGATCGCCAGGACCCATTCCCCGACCCGGAGCTCCTCGGAGGAACCCAGCTCCAGCGTGGGCAGGTCCTCGGCGTCGATCTTCAGCAGGGCCACGTCGCTCTGCGGGTCGGTACCGACGACCTCGGCATTGAACACGCGCCGGTCGGACAGGTGGACTACGATCTCCGAGGCACCCTCGACCACGTGGTTGGCGGTCACGATGTAGCCGTCTTCGCTGTAGATGAAGCCGGAGCCGAGCGAATCGCGCTCGCGCTGGCGCGGGTCGCCGCCGGAACCCGGGGGCTCGCCGAAGAAACGCTCGAACAGGTCCTCGAACGGTGTCCCTTCGAACTGGCGCATGCCGCCGTGCTCGGGCACCTCGGTGGTGCGGGTGGCCGAGATGTTCACCACCGCCGGGCTGTGTTCTTCCGCCAGCGGCACGAAATCGGGCAGATGCCGCGCCGAAGCGGGCAGGGACAGGGCCAGAAAGACCAGGGCGACCAGCGCCCATTGCATCGGTTTCAGCATCATTGAACCCCTCTCCGGGAAGCTTGAAAGGACATGCCTCTGGACGCCGCGAAAGCGCGCAAGTTCCCCGCGGGCCGCGGCAGGATCAGCCGGTGCGGGTGGCGACCGGCCGCACGATGCCGCTGCCCGGCTGGCGCGCGAGCACCACCGGACGGAACGCGGCATCGCGCTGGCGCATCCAGCGACGCACCCCCAGCAACCCCGCCCCGAGGCCACCGAGGCCCGCCAGCAGCAGCACGCCCTCGCCGGCACCGGGGAACAGGGCCATGCCCAGCGCGGGCACGCCGATCAGTCCGGCCAGCGGCAGCAGATACATCATCAGCGCACCCGCAACCAGCGCGGTATCGCGCACGCCGAGAGTGACGGTATCGCCGGCCTGCAGGTCGCCGGAATGGCCGACCCGGACCTCGATGGGCTTGCGCCCGAGGACGTCCGACAGGACCCCGCTGCCGCAACCGCTGCGCGCGGAACAGCTGCCACAGGTGGAACGGCGCTGGATGCGCACACGGGCGGTGTGCCCGTCCACGTCGAGGACTTCGCCCTGTTCCTCGATCCAGTCACTCATGCCAGTCACTCATGCCGGCCCCGGTCGGACTGCGGCGGATGCATGGCGGCGGCGAGGCGCTCCACGGTTTCGCGGGGCACGTCGCCGACGGCCGTGATCTGATAATCGCCCTCGATCCGGGCCACCGCATGCGTGGCACCGGCGCGGGTCGCGCCCTCGAACCGGCGTTCGCCTTCCACCGGCTCGACGTACACCGAGACCGAGGCCAGGCCATCGCTGACCACGAAATAGCGGCCGGGCTGTTCCGGATCATCGCTGCTGCGTTCGCGCGCCACCACCAGGCGGAAGCCCGACGGCAGTTCACTGAAGCCCCAGTCCCGGCCGTCGGGGTCGGGGCGCAGATGTCCGCGCTCGGCGCGCACCTCGATCCGGTCGGCCCCTTCACTGACCGGCTCGAGGGCGGCGTCCGGCACGCGGTCCAGCAGTTCGAGATCGGTAAACGCCAGGCGTTCGAGCAGCTGGCCGCTCCCGGAATAGAGTTCGCTGAGCAGCGGCAGGCCGGTGTCTTCGTGCAGGCAGTAGCGGTGGCTGTAGCGCAGCAGGTCACCGGCGCGGGCCAGCAGCATGCGGCAGGCATGCCCGGCCACGCGGCTGCGACCCTGATCCTTGAGGGAATAGCCGTCGTGTTCCGCCAGCAGGTGAACCGGGGAACTCACCGGCCAGCGCGGGGCGGATCCGGCTTCGGCGGCCTGCCCGCCAGAGGCGGCCCCGGTCCCGGACTGGGCACTGAGGCGATCCACCGAGCGCACGACCTCGCGCTCCTGGCCACTGAGGGTATGCAGCCGTTCGCGATAACCTCCGTCCTCGATGGCGTGGATCACACGCACCGTATCGAGGCGATCCTTGCGCTGCAGGACGAATGTCCCCCGGTAACTTTCCGAATGCACGCTCGCGGACATGCGTTCCAGCCACTCGGCGGGGCCGGGATCACTGGCGATCACCGGCAGCGGGAGCAGGGCGACGGAAGCCGCCAGCACCCAGGGCAGACCTCCGCGCATCATGGTTTACTCTTCGCCAACCGAATAACGTACCCGCCCGAAAGCAGCGGAGCCGGGACCGGTCAGGTCGGCGTGGTTCTCGAAATAACGCACGAAGCGCGGGTCCAGCTCCTCGCCCGGCTCGTCCGCGTCGGGCATGCCGGCGCCGCTGGCCGCCTCGTCGGTGCCCGCGGGCGTGCTGGCCGTCTGCACTTCGGCCGGAGCGGACTCGCCCGCGGCCATGCCGGGCGTTGCGTCGCCGCCGGGCTGACCGGTGCCCATCATCTGCATGCCCACCAGGGTCACCACCGCAACGGCCGCCGCCACTCCGGTGCCGGCCACCGGCCGGAACCAGCGCGAACGGGTGGCCCGATCGACCCCGGAGTGCTCCGGTTCGACATGCAGCGGCTCTTCCTCGGCCAGTTGTTCGCGCACCCCCTCAAGCAGATCCGGAGGCGCGGTCATGCGCATCCCGCCGCGCAGCGAGTCCCCGATCAGGTGATAGCGTTCCCATTGCTTGCGATCTTCTTCCGACTGCAGCAGCTCGTCCACCAGGCGACGCGTCTCGAACGCCTCGGTCTCGTCGTCCACCAGGGCCGAGAGACGCTCCGTCTTGCTGACTTGTTCACTCATACGATCATGCTCATTCAGTCGTTCAACAATGGTCGCAAGGTCTCGTCGATGGCCTCGCGCGCCCGGAAGATGCGCGACCGGACCGTGCCGATCGGACATCCCATGGTCTGCGCGATTTCTTCGTAGCTCAGACCTTCGATCTCGCGCAGAGTGATCGCGGTCCGCAGATCGTCCGGCAGCTCGTCGATCGTGCGCTGGACGGCCGCCTCTATCTCCTGCGACAGCGCTTCCCCCTCGGGGGTTGCATTGTCCTTGAGAGCGGAATCGCCCCCCATTTGTTCGGCATCCTGCGCATCGACCTCGGATTCGGGCCGGCGCCGCCCCTGGGAGACGAGATGATTCTTGGCGGTGTTGATGGCGATCCGGTACAGCCAGGTGTAGAACGCACTTTCGCCGCGAAAGTTCGCGAGACCGCGATAGGCCTTGATGAAGGCTTCCTGGGCGATATCCAGGGCCGTGGCGTGGTCGTGCACATAGCGGCCGACAAGATTCACGATCTTGTGCTGATACTTCAGGACCAGGATGTCGAAGGCCTCTTTCTCGCCATTCTGGACACGCCGAACCAGGGCCTCGTCGGAAGCCTTCTCGCTCATCCGGGGACTCCCGTTCGGCGACTCGTCTCCAGTATTCTAGGGTTCATGGACCGCCTGACCTGCATGAAGTTCGAAACCCGCTCGCCGGGGATTGCTCCCGGCTTCCCGGCCATTGCGCAACAAGCGCAAAACGTTACCTGACGCATGGATACAGCACAACAAGCCCGCAAAGCCGACGTGCTGGTAATCGGCAGCGGTGCGGCCGGACTGAGCGCGGCCCTGCATCTCGCCCCGCATCGCCGAGTCGTGGTCCTCAGCAAGGGCCCGGTGGACGAGGGCTCGACCCGCTATGCCCAGGGCGGCATCTCGGCAGTGCTCGACCGCCAGGATTCCTTCGACGCCCACATCGACGACACCATCGACGCCGGTGCCGGGCTGTGCGATGCGGACGCGGTGCGCCGCACCGTCGCGGCCGGGCCCGAGGCGATCCAGTGGCTGCTCAACCTCGGGGTGCCATTCACGCGCGAATCCTTCGAGGGCCGCAGCCGGCTGCATCTGACGCGCGAGGGCGGGCACAGCGCCCGCCGCGTGGCACATGCCGCCGATGCCACCGGCCGCGCGATCGAGGACGCGCTGGTGCGCAGCACCGGCGACACCGCCAGCATCGACGTGCTTGAACGCCATGTGGCGGTGGATCTGATCACCTCGCGAGTGGACGGCGTGCGCCGCGTGGTCGGGGCCTATGTCCAGGACACCGCGACCCGCGAGGTACAGACGATCATGGCCCCCACGGTGATCATGGCCACCGGAGGCGCCAGCCGGGTCTATCTGTACAGCTCCAATCCCGACGGCGCGACCGGTGACGGGATCGCGATGGCCTGGCGGGCGGGGTGCCGGGTCGCGAACATGGAATTCATGCAGTTCCATCCGACCTGCCTGTACCACCCGCAGGCCAAGTCGTTCCTGATCTCCGAGGCGGTGCGCGGCGAAGGCGGACTGCTCAAGCTGCCCGACGGCGAACGTTTCATGCCGCGCTTTGACGAGCGTGGCGAGCTGGCCCCGCGCGACATCGTGGCGCGCGCGGTGGACCACGAGATGAAACGTCTCGGGATCGACCATGTCTATCTCGACATCAGCCACAAGCCGGCGGATTTCATCCGCGAACACTTCCCCACCATTCACGAACGCTGCCTGGAATACGGCTTCGACATGACGCGCGAGCCGTTGCCGGTGGTGCCAGCCGCGCACTACACCTGCGGCGGAGTGGTGGTGAACCCCTTCGGGCAGACCGACCTGCCGGGGCTTTACGCCGCCGGCGAGGTATCCTGCACCGGGCTGCACGGGGCCAACCGCATGGCCAGCAACTCGCTGCTGGAATGCCTGGTCTATGCCCGCGCCGCGGCCGAGCACATCCTGTCGCAGACCGATCTGCCCGCCCCCGAGGCCCTGCCGGTCCCGGCGGCCTGGGACGAATCCCGGGTGACCGAGTCGGAAGAGGAAGTGGTGGTGGCGCACGACTGGGACGAACTGCGCCGGCTGATGTGGGACTACGTCGGGATCGTGCGCACCCGCAGCCGGTTGCTGCGCGCGCAGCGGCGCATCCGCATCCTGCAGGAAGAAATCCACGAATATTACAGCCACTACCGAATCTCGCCCGACCTGATCGAGCTGCGCAACCTGGGCATGGTGGCGGAGATCATCGTGCAGAGCGCGCTGGCCCGGCGCGAGAGCCGCGGCTTGCATTACCTGCTGGATTACCCCGAACGCGATCCGGAACTGGACGGCACCCCCACCGTGCTGGTGCCGCCCTCGCCCGCCGGTCAGCTGGCGGGGCGCGCCGCCGGCGGGAGCTGAATGAACTTTTCGCGATAGTGCCGCAATTCGTCGATCGAGTCGCGGATGTCCTGCAGGGCCTGATGCGAGGCGTTCTTCGACAGCCCCTGGAGCACGTCCGGCGCCCAGCGCCGCGCCAGTTCCTTGAGCGTGGACACGTCGAGATTGCGGTAGTGGAACCAGGCCTCCAGCTCCGGCATGTTGCGCGCCAGGAAACGGCGATCCTGGCAGATGGAATTGCCGCACATCGGCGACTGCCCCTTCGGTACCCACTTTTCCAGAAACGCCAGCGTCTCGCGCTCCGCGGCGGTCTCGTCGTGGTCGCTGTGGCGCACGCGATCCAGCAGGCCCGATTCGCCGTGCGTGCGCTGGTTCCAGGCGTCCAGCCCGTCCAGCACCTCCGGCGACTGGAACACCGCGATCACCGGGCCCTCGGCCAGGATCTCGAGGTGCTTGTCGGTTACGATGGTCGCCACTTCGATGATCCGGTCGGTTTCCGGCTCCAGGCCGGTCATTTCCAGGTCGATCCAGATCAGATTTTCCGCACTCGCCGTCATTGTCTCTCCTCTGCGGCACCCGGTCGTGCCCTATGATGGCGCGATGCAGTCTATCATCATGGGGACGGGCCCCGGGGGGCCCGTCGCATCGAGCAACGAACAAGACCCGCATCCACGAAGAAGGAGGGCCCCATGCGACACCTCACCACCTCTCTGGCCGCGCTGGCACTGGCCGGCGGCATGACCGCCACCGCGCAGGCGAACGACGAAATCCGGATGGGCCAGGATCTGCACGAGAACAACTGCGTCAGCTGCCACGCCGACATGCACGGCGGCGACGGCTCCGGAATGTACACCCGCGACGACCGCATGGTCGGCGATCATGATGAACTGGTATCGATGGTCCGGCGCTGCGATGCCAACATCGGCACCGCCTTCTTCGATGACGAGATCGAAGCCATCGTGGCCTACCTCAACGACGAATACTACGGATTCGACTGAACCCCCATGAGCGATCTGAAGACGCGTCACTGCCAGGCCTGCGAAGGCTTTACCGACCCGATGCCGGCCGAGGAGGCGACCCGGGCCCTGGGCCAGCTGCACGAATCCTGGGAACTGGGCGGCGACACGAAGGACATCCGGCGCGAGTTCCGCTTCCGCAATTTCCACGAGACCATGGCCTTCGTGAACGCGGTGGCCTGGATCGCCCATGTCGAGGATCACCATCCCGACATGGAAGTCGGCTTCAACCGTTGCCGGGTCCAGTTCTCCACCCACGCGGTGGGCGGACTGACCGAAAACGATTTCATCTGCGCCGCGCGCGTGGATGCGCTGTTCGACTGACCCGTCGATGCAGCCTGCATGAGCCGGTCCGCCCGGAACCCGGGATCCGCGGTCCCCACGACCGCGGATCCCCTGCCCGCCCGCGCGCGGGTTGCCGCCCGCCTCAACCAGAGGGCCGACCTCCTCGACGAGGATGGCCATCTGCATCGCGTGCAGCTGCAGCGCCGCACGGGGGATCTGGTCTGCGGGGACCGCGTGGAAACCAACGGCCACCGCATCCTGCGCCGCGAGCCGCGCCGCAATGCACTGGTGCGGCGCGACGGCTACGGCCGCCGCAAGACCATCGCCGCCGGAGTGGACCGGGTCTGGATCGTGGTGGCGGCCGAGCCGGCACCGGCGCGTTTCCTGATCGACCGCTTCCTGGTAGCGATCCACAACCTGCCGGCCGAACCCCGGCTGCTGTTCAACAAATGCGAGCTGGATCCCGGCGGCGCGCAGCGCCTGGACCGGCAGTACGGCCATCTGGGCCTGCAGGCGCTGCCGGTCAGCGTGCACGAGGGCACCGGGCTGGACACCCTGGCGGCGGCCGCCGAGGGGGGCAGCAACATCCTGGTCGGCCAGTCCGGCACCGGCAAGTCATCGCTGATCGATGCACTGCTGCGCCGCACCGGCAACGCGCCGGAACAGGCCCTGCAAACCGCGACCCTGGGGCAGACCGGCGAAGGGCGCCACACCACGACCACGGCGCGCTGGTATCCGCTGGCGGGGGATGGCGCATGGATCGATTCCCCCGGGGTGCGCGACTTCACGCCGGAGCTGGACGACGCCGACACGCTCGAGCGCGGGTTCCCGGACATCGCCGAACGGGCCCGGGAATGCCGCTTTCGCGACTGCCGGCACGCGGCCGAACCGGGGTGTGCGGTGAGAGCGGCGGTCGCCGCCGGCGAGCTGCCGCAGGAACGGCTGGAGGCCTGGCAGGAACTGCGAGCGGAGACCCGGCGCCGGGACTGAGCCCGGCAGCGCCCCCGCGGCACGAAACAAAACGAATCAGAAGGTCAGGCCCATCTCCACGCCGAACACCGACGAGGAACCTCCGGATTCGGGACGCATGCCGTCGAATTCCAGCCGGTCTTCCATCCAGCCTTCGGAGGATTCCAGCGAATAGTCATCGTAGAACAGGCTCATCGACAGCTCGCTTTCGTTGCGCAGGCGGAGGCTGCCGTCGAGGCTCAGATAGCTGGCGCCACGCGTGTGATCGCGCGGTTGCAGGCCACCTCCCGCAGCGACCGTTTCGCGCGAATCGCCCGCCAGCGGCTGGCGCACGCCGACCCGCAGCTGGCTGTCGAAACCGCCCGACTCGAAGGTAGGGCCGAAGCTGAAGTCGGTAAAATAGGAAGTGGTACCCGCATCCTCGCGCAGGTGTCCCGGCGCAGAGCGCGACTCCATACCGAAGCCCAGATCGATCCCGTACCCCAGGCCACTGGACCCCAGGCGCTGGCGGAAAGCGCCGGTCGCCTCGAAACGATCGCCCACACCGGTGATGTCGTCCGCCGGACGCGACACCGCGTCGGCATCCAGCATCAGGCGATAACGCGGATCGGGCCGGGTCTCTCCGCCCGCACCCGCCGCACCGGAGAAGGAGGACAGGTCGCCCACCCCCGCAACCGGATCGCCGCCGTCGAGATTCAGGGTCCGGGTCACGGAGAAGCGGGTGGTGTCGTCTTCGACCACTTCGGCCGCCGCAACCATCGGCGTCGCGCACGTCGCGACCAGCATCAGCGGCACCGCCAGCCGGGCAACAACGCGCGCACGGCCCGGCGAATTCCCCGCCCCGGCCATGGCCGTTGTGCCGTCATGATTTCCGCGTCGCTTCACGCCCGTTCTCCCGTTTGTCACGGCGCCGGCCTCCCCGGCCCGTCGTGTTCGCTAGCCCGGGGGCCAGCCGAGAGGCCGACCACCGAGCAGGTGCATATGTATATGGTAGACCGTCTGACCGCCCTGCTGGTTGCAGTTCATCACGGTACGATAGCCGTCCTCGGCATAGCCCCGCTCGGCGGCGATGCCGGCCGCCACCCGGGCCATGTTGCCGACGGTTTCCGCGTCCTCGGCGGTGAGGTCGTTCAGGGTCGCGATGTGCCGCCGCGGAATCACCAGGACATGCAGCGGCGCCTGGGGATGCAGGTCCTCGAAGGCGATCACGTCATCGGTCTCGCGGACGATGGTCGCGGGGATCTCCCCGGCCACGATCTTGCAGAAGATGCAGTCTTCCATGGTGCCTCCACCGCGCCCGGCCGGCGCGATTTATATCAGTAATCGCGGCGCCCCGACAAGGCGTGCGCCAGGGTCCCCGCATCGGTGTATTCCAGCTCCCCGCCACTGGGGATCCCCTGCGCGATGCGCGTGGCGCGGATTCCCAGGCGCCCGGCCATCTCGGCCAGGTAGTGGGCGGTGACCTCGCCCTCCACGGAGGTGTTCGTGGCGAGTATCAGCTCCTCGGTGCCCTGCTGGCGCAGGCGTTCCTCGAGCCGGTCCAGCCCCAGTTCTTCGGGGCCGATGCCGTCCAGCGGCGACAGCCGCCCCAGAAGCACGTGGAAGCGACCGTTGAAGTCGGTCGCCGCCTCGATCGCCATCACGTCACCGGGGCTCTCGACCACGCACAGGACGTGGTCGTCGCGATCGGGATCCAGACAGCGCTCGCAGGTCTCCGCCGAAGTCAGCGTCCGGCACACCGAACAGTGGCCGATGTTCTCCACCGCGGCGTCCACCGCCCGTGCCAGGCGCCGTGCGCCCTCGCGGTCGCGTTCCAGCAGGTGCAGCGCCATGCGCCGGGCCGATTTGCCGCCCACCCCCGGCAGGCAGCGCAGTGCCTGTACCAGGTCGTCGAGTTCCGTATCCACCGCGGTCCGGCTCAGAACGGCAGTTTCATGCCCGCCGGCAGGCCCATGCCGCTGGTCAGTTCACTCATGCGTTCCTGACTGGTGGTGTCCACCTTGTGCACGGCATCGTTGATGGCCGCGGCCACCAGATCCTCGATCATATCGGGATCGTCCTGGAAAAGGCTGGGATCGATCCGCACCTTGCGTGCTTCGTGCTTGCCGGTCAGGGTCACGCTGACCAGCCCGCCACCGGCCTGGCCCTCGACCTCCATCTCGGCCAGCTCGGCCTGCACGCGCTGCATTTCTTCCTGCATTTTCTGGGCCTGCTTCATCATGTTGCCCATGCCGCCTTTCATCATTTTCGGTTCTCCTGTCCCGCTGTTCCGGGGTCCTGATTAAGTGTCGGGTCGTCGTCGCGCAGGCGCACCGGGCCGAGTTCGGCCCCGAAGCGCTCGTGCAGCGCCTGCACCACCGGATCCTGCCGCATGGCGGACTCGGCTTCAGCCTGACGCGCCTCGGCATCCGCCGCAAGACGCGCGGCCGGCGTGTCACCACCGGCTTCTTCCTGATCCACGATCTCCAGACGCACGCCGCGGCCGAGATGCGCCTCCAGGGACCTGGACAAGCGTTCCCGGGCCCGTTCCGTGCACAGCATGCGGTAGTCGGTCGGCAGCGCGAGCGTCAGCCGCTCCGTATCCAGCGAACGAAATTCGGCCTGCAGCGCGATTTCACGCGCGGTACCCGCGGGAAGACCTGCGGCAAACGCATGCCAGTCGAATTCGCCCTCGGCCACCGGAGCGGCGGGCACCGGGGCCGGCGCCGGGCGGGCAGCGCCCGCCGCATCGGCTCCGGCGGTCTTCTCCGGGGGCGCGGAGGCCGAGGCCGCATGCGGCTCGCGTACCGCGCCGGCCTCCCCGGCATCCGGCCCGCGCGTGGAAGACGGGCTTGCCCGCGCCGGCTCCGGGGCCTCGGCCTCGGCCGCGGGCGCGGCACGGGACGCGGGCTCGGCCTGCACCGCCGGGCCCCGGTTCGCGGGGTTCTCGGGCCGGCCAGCCGCGCCGCTCCCGCCGGTTGTGGTACCGGACGCGGGCTCCGGCGAGCCCTCCGGACGGAAGGCCAGCAGCCGCAGCAGGGTCATTTCGACCCCCATGCGCGGTTCCGGTGCATACGGCAGGTCGCGTACGCCATGGATCAGGATCTGATAGGCGAGCTGGATCGCCTCGGGGTCTTCGCGGCCGGCGGCCTCGCGCGCCCAGTCCAGGCCCGCTTCGCCGCCATCGGCCACCTCGCCCGCCACCTGCAGTACCGCCACCCGATGCAGCAACGAGGCCAGTTCATCCAGAAGCCGCGACCAGTCCGGCCCCAGGGCATCCAGCTCGGCAAGACCGTGGACCAGCGCCGCACCGTCCCCGGCGAACACCGCATCCAGCAGCCCGGTCAGCCGGGTGCGTGGCAGCAGCCCCAGCATGTCGCAGGTCGCCCCCTCGCTCAGCTGATCGCCGGCGTAGGCGATGGCCTGGTCGGTGAGACTGAGCGCATCGCGCATCGAGCCCTCGGCCGCCTCGGCCAGACGCAGCAGCGCACCGGGTTCGGCACCCACGCCCTCGGTCTCGAGCACCCCGGTCAGATAATCGGCGATCAGCGGCGCCGGCATCGGCTTGAGGTTGAACTGGAGACAGCGCGACAGCACCGTCACCGGCAGCTTCTGCGGGTCGGTGGTCGCCAGCAGGAACTTCACGTGTTCCGGCGGTTCTTCCAGGGTCTTGAGCAGCGCGTTGAAGCTCTTCTCCGACAGCATGTGCACCTCGTCGATGAGGTACACCTTGAAGCGGCCGGTGGTGGGGGCGTAGGACACGTTGTCCAGCAGCTCGCGGGTGTCGTCCACCCGGGTGCGCGAGGCGGCGTCGACCTCGATCAGGTCAAGGTGCCGCCCCTCGGCGATCTCCACGCAGGAACGGCACTGGCCGCAGGGTTCGGCGGTCACCCCCGTCTCGCAGTTGAGACAGCGCGCCAGGATGCGCGCCACGGTGGTCTTGCCCACGCCGCGGGTGCCGGCGAACAGATAGGCATGATGCAGCCGCTCGCCGGACAGCGCATTGGAGAGCGCGCGCACCACGTGCGGCTGACCGACGAGATCCTCGAAACGTGAGGGCCGCCACTTGCGGGCCAGAACCTGGTGACTCATGCCTCTCCCATGGACGGAGCGGTCGCCGTGGCCTCCGGGCACTCGGCCCCACCGGAAAGCGAAACTGGAAGGGAGGTGGCCCGCACCCGCCACACCCCGGCGCCCGACGCGGTTGCTACCGTTGCTCCCTTCCGGGCCTGGCGGGGTTCACAACCTGTCGTCGCGAGGGGACTGATACGGACCACCATAACGCTGTTGGCCGCACGGATCACCGCCGCCCGACCGAACCCGAAAGCATCAGGGTTTCGGCCACGCACGTCAACCTCGATCCGGTGCCCGCGCTCGCAACCCCGCGCCGGCCGGGGTAAAATGCCGGCCCCAGTCGCTTCAGCCGGGATCCCCATGGCCGCTTCAGCCGCGTCGTTCTTTCACGGCCTCCCGGACGCCGTCTATATCATCGATCCGGAGACCTCGCGGATCATCGACGGCAACGAAAAGGCGCATGCCAGCCTCGGGCTCAGCCGTGACCAGCTCCTGCACGAATCGGTGATGTCGCTCCAGACCGGCGTACAGGGCATGCCGGCCTGGAGCGAGATCGCCGAGGTCATCCGCAACCAGGCGCCCTATCGCTTCCTCGGCGAGCACCGCCACGCGGACGGTTCGGCCATCCCGGTGGAGATCCTGACGTCGGTGCAGCATGTCGACGGGCGCGAGTATTTCGTGTCGGTCGCCCGCGAGATCCCCGAACGCGGGTCGTCGCCGGACGAGGACGCCGGCCGCGAACACTGGCAGGTCCTGTACGACATCGCCGAGGGGGTCTGGGACTGGTATCCGCAGCAGGAACGTCTGGTGTTCAGCCCGAACCTGAAGTCCCTGCTGGGGTACGGTCCCGACGAGATGGAAGAGGTCATCGACACCTGGAAGGAGAACGTGCACCCCGAGGACCGGCCGCTGGTCCTGACCAAACTGGAGGATCATCTGGCCGGCCGCCGGCCCGCCTTTCACGCCGAATACCGGCTGCGCAACCGCAACGGGCACTATCTTTGGGTCTCCGACCGCGGACGCATCGTGCTGCGGGACGACCACGGAAAGCCACTGCGGGTCTGCGGCATGATCCACGACGTGACCGACGCCAAGACCCTCGAACTGTCCCTTCAGCAAAGGGCGGATTACTGCTCGCTCACCAGCCTTTACAACCGCCGGCGGGGACAGGAACTGTTCGAGAAGGCCTTCACCGCCTGCGAGCACGAGGATCGGCCCCTGGCGCTGCTGGCGCTGGATCTCGACGAATTCAAGACCATCAACGATCGTCACGGCCATCAGGCTGGAGACACGGTACTGGAACGTTTCGGCGAGTGCATCCGCGAATCGCTGCCGGAACACGCCATCGCCATGCGCTGGGGTGGCGAGGAATTCATGATCGCCCTGCCGGGTGCGGACCCGGTCCGGGCCGAGGACTTCGCCGAGACCCTGCGTGCCGCCGTGGCCGGGGCCCGATGGCCCGAACCGCTGAACCGCTCACGGGTCACCGTCAGCATCGGGGCGGCGCTGTTCCCCCGCGATGCCGGTGCCCCCGGCCAGCTGATCGCCGTTGCGGACCAGGCCCTCTACCGTGCCAAGCACGACGGCCGCAACCGCGTGATCCTGGCGCGTCCGGCATGAAGGTCCATGGCGAGGTCCTTCCCCCGGCGACCTCGATCATAGCCTTGGGCTAATAGCATTTTAATTATAAAAGATTAGATTTATCGAAGAGCACCCCTTAGTCTTGCACCTGTCGTCGGCCACGGGCCGGCACAGGACTTTTCACCCGTTTCCGAAACCGCAATCTGCAACAGGAGAGAGAGAACATGGAACTGGAAAATCGCGAAGGTCAGCGCGTCCCGGAAGTCACCTTCCGCTGCCGCAAGGACAACGACTGGAACGACGTCCGCAGCGCGGACATCTTCAACGGCCGCAACGTGGTGGTGTTTGCCCTGCCGGGCGCCTTCACCCCGACCTGCTCCTCGGCCCACGTGCCGCGCTACAACGAGCTGGCGCCGGTTCTGAAGAAGCACGGCATCGACGAGGTCGTGTGCATCTCGGTCAATGACGGCTTCGTGATGGAAGCCTGGCAGGCCGACCAGGAAGCCGACCGCATCACCTTCCTGGCGGACGGCAACGGCGAGTTCACCGAGAAGATGGGCATGCTGGTCGACAAGAGCGACCTCGGCTTCGGCGAGCGTTCCTGGCGCTATTCCATGCTGGTGCGCGACGGCGTGATCGAGAAGCAGTTCATCGAGCCGGACGAGCCGGGCGACCCCTTCGTGGTCTCCGACGCCGACACCATGCTGTCGTACGTGGCGCCGGATGCGGCCTGCCCCGAGGACGTGGTGGTATTCACCAAGCCGGGCTGCCCGTACTGCGCCAGCGCCAAGCAGATGCTGGAGGACGCGGACCTGGACTACGAGGAGATCGTGCTCGGCCGTGACGCCAGCCTGCGCAGCCTGCGCGCCGCCACCGGCGCGATGACCGTGCCCCAGGTGTTCGTCGGCGGCCACCGCATCGGCGGCTCCGAAGAACTGGAGCAGTGGATCCACCGCGAGCGCCAGGCGGCGTGATCCCGGATCCGGGGCGGGCCCGGCCCGCCCCGGCCACCACGGGTGGCCATCCGTGTCCGCAGGCCGCCCCCCCTCGGACCTGCGGACACGGATGGCGGACCCCGGCGACCGCTCCTTGAGCGCTCGCCATGGCAGACTTCGAATCAGACCGACAACGAACAGGGAAAAGAGCATGGAACACTACGACATCATCGTGATCGGCGGCGGCAGCGGCGGCCTGGCGGTAGCCGAACGCGCCGCGCCCCATGGCGCCCGCGTCGCCGTGTTCGACCCGAAACCGCTGGGCGGGACCTGCGTGAATGAGGGCTGCGTGCCGAAAAAGCTCACCTGGTACGCCGCGGAACACATGAGCCAGGCCCGCCAGGCCGCCGAATTCGCCGTGGACGTGGACATCCGGGGCATTCGCTATGGCGACCTGGCCGAGCAACGGCAAAAGCTGCTCGGCAACCTGAATGACTTCTGGGCCGGGCACCTGGAGAAGCTGGGCGTGACCCATATCGCCGAGCGTGCCCGGCTGAACGGAAGCGACCGCGTGATCAGCGAAAGCGGCACCGAATACCGAGCCGACCGCATCGTGCTGGCCATGGGCGGCGCGCCGGTGGTGCCGCCGCTGGAGGGCGCCGAACTGGGCGCGACCTCGGACGACTTCTTCCAGTGGACCGAACTGCCGGAGTCCATCGCCGTGATCGGGGCCGGCTACATCGGCCTGGAGATGGCCGGGATGCTGCGCTCCATGGGCGTGCAGACCGACGTGGTCGCGATGGAGGACCGCGTGCTGGAGATGTTCGATCCCGCCATCAGCGAAGCCCTGGACCAGCACATGGAGCACCAGGGCATCGGCCGTCACCTCGGGGTGAAGGTGGCCGGGCTGGGCGGCGAACCGGGCGCGGTCACCGTGCAGCTGGAAGGCGGTGAAGAACTCGGCCCCTACCAGCAGGTACTGTGGGCCGTCGGCCGCAAGCCGGCGACCGCGGACATGGGGCTGGAAGAGGCCGGCGTGGAAATCGGTCCCGGCGGCACCATCCCGGTGGACGAATGGCAGGCAACCAATGTCGAGGGGATCTACGCCCTGGGGGACATCATCGGCAAGGGCCCGCTGACCCCGGTGGCGATCGCTGCCGGCCGGCGTCTGGCCGAGCACTGGTATGCCCCCGAAAACAACCCGGTGCCGGTGGACTACGAACAGATCCCCACGGTGACCTTCACCCATCCCACCGCCGGCATGGTCGGACTGACCGAGCCGCAGGCGGTGGAACGCCACGGCGATTCGGTGCGGGTCTACGAGACCCGCTTCGGTGGCCTCGACCGGGCCTTTGCGGAAGGCGAGGTCCCGCCGGTGGTGATGAAGCTGGTGTGCGCCGGGGATGACGAAAAGGTGGTCGGCATCCACATGATCGGCCCCCACGTCGACGAGATGCTGCAGGGCTTCGCGGTGGCGGTGCGCATGGGTGCGACCAAGCGCGACCTCGACCTGACCATCCCGCTGCATCCCACCAGCGCCGAGGAACTGGTGACCCTCAAGCAGGGCCGCCCCGGCCGCGCGGAGGGCCTCGCCGAAGCCGCCTGACCTGCGCTACGGCACCCCGCCGCGCAGGCGCGTGCTACGGGGTTGCGGGCCACCATCCGGGCGACGGCCCATGGGACCTGCAACCCCGAAAGCCGGTGGCTGTAGCATACTTCACGCCACAGAAACGCCGCACGGAGTGCATCTTTTGGCTACCCGCACGGATGTCGAAAACTTCCTCGAGAAACTGCGAAGCGACCTCGACCGGCAGCTGGTGGACATCCCCACCCTGCCGGACATCTCCGTGCAGGCGCTGTTCATCGTGCAGGACGACAACAGCACGATCGCCGACCTGGTCAACCTGATCTCGCGCGACACCGCCCTGGCCTCGCGTCTGGTACGCCAGGCCAACAGCCCCGCCTATCGCGGGCTGCATCGCTGCTCCACCATCCACTCGGCCGTGACCCGACTGGGCATGGAACGAGTGCGCCAGGTCGTGCTGACCCATTCGATGAAGGAAGTCTTCCAGACCGGCAACGAGGCCATCCGCGAGCGCATGGAACAGCTCTGGGCCCACAGCCTGGAGGTCGCGGTCCTCAGCTACCTGCTGGCCCGCCGGCAGCGCCATCTGGACGCGGACATCGCGCTGCTGGCCGGACTGGTCCACGACATCGGCGCCGTGCCCATTCTGCGTCGCGCCGAGAAGGTGGAAGAGATCTACGAGGATCCGCGCGCGATCCAGGCCGCGATCGACGCGGCCCACGTGGCGATGGGCCGGGCGATGCTCAAGAGCTGGAACTTCGACCCGGAGATCGTGCGCGCGGTGGGCGATCACGAAAAGATCCGCCAGGATCCGGGCGCCCACGAGCCGGTCTCCTACACCGACATCCTGCAGGCCGCCAACATCGAGTCCTACGGTGGCACCCGCCACCGCCTCGCCACCGTGGACCGGAGCGAGGTCCCGGCCTTTCGCCGCCTCACCGGCGACCCCGACCGGCTGACCCTGGACTGGGACACCGACGAGACCGGCCTGAACCACGTCAACCAGATCTTCGAGTAGGACCGCCCCTCGAGCAGGGGGCGGGACTCACTCCCACTCGATGGTGGCGGGGGGCTTGCCGGAGATGTCGTAGGTCACGCGCGAGATGCCGGGGATCTCGTTGATGATGCGGCGCGAGACGTGGTCGAGGAAGTCGTACGGCAGATGCGCCCAGCGGGCGGTCATGAAGTCGATGGTCTCCACCGCGCGCAGCGCGACCACGTAGTCGTAGCGCCGGCCGTCGCCCATCACCCCCACCGACTTGACCGGCAGGAACACCGCGAACGCCTGCGAGGTCCGGTCGTACAGATCGGCCTTGCGCAGTTCCTCGATGAAGATCGCATCCGCCCGACGCAGCAGATCGGCGTATTCCTTCTTCACCTCACCGAGGATGCGCACGCCCAGGCCGGGCCCCGGGAACGGGTGGCGGTAGACCATTTCGGTGGGCAGGCCCAGTTCGACACCGATCTTGCGCACCTCGTCCTTGAACAGCTCGCGCAGCGGCTCGACCAGACCGAGTTTCATGTTCTCCGGCAGGCCGCCCACGTTGTGGTGCGACTTGATCACATGGGCCTTGCCGGTCTTGGAGTCGGCCGACTCGATCACGTCGGGGTAGATCGTGCCCTGGGCCAGCCACTTCACGTTTTCCAGCTTGCCGGCCTCCTCGTCGAACACGTCGATGAACAGCCCGCCGATCACCTTGCGCTTGGCCTCGGGGTCCTCGATGCCGGCCAGCGCGCTCATGAAGCGGTCTTCGGCATCCACCCGGATCACGTTCACGCCCAGATGGCGGGCGAAGGTCGCCATCACCTGGTCGCCCTCGCCCTCGCGCAGCAGGCCGGTGTCCACGAACACGCAGGTGAGCTGGTCGCCGATCGCCTTGTGCAGCAGCGCGCCCACCACCGAGGAATCCACCCCGCCGGACAGGCCCAGCACCACGCGCTGGTCGCCGACCTGCTCGCGCACCCGCGCGGCCATGTCCTCGATGATGTTGTCGGCGGTCCACAGCGCCTCGCAGCCGCAGATCTCGTAGATGAAGCGTTCGAGAATCCGCTGTCCCTGCGTGGTGTGGGTCACCTCGGGGTGGAACTGCACGCCATAGAAGCCGCGGTCCGGGTCGGCCATGCCGGCGATCGGCGCGGAGTCGGTGGAGGCCATCAGACGAAAGCCCTCCGGCAGCTCGGTCACGTGGTCGCCGTGCGACATCCACACGTCGAGCATCCCGTAGCCCTCGGGCGTGGTGTGGTCCTCGATATTGCGGAGCAGCGGGGTATGGCCGCGGGCGCGCACCTGGGCATAGCCGAACTCGCGGCGTTCGGAGGGTTCGACGCGTCCGCCCAGCTGTGCGGCCATGGTCTGCATGCCGTAGCAGATGCCCAGCACCGGCGCGCCCAGCTCGAACACCACGTCCTCGGCACGCGGTGGTGCCTCGACGTTCACCGACTCCGGTCCGCCCGAAAGGATGATGCCGGTGGGCGCGAACGCACGGATGTCCTCCGCCGGCATGTCCCAGGCATGGACCTCGGAATAGACTCCGGCCTCGCGGACGCGGCGGGCGATCAGCTGGGTGTACTGGGAACCGAAGTCCAGTACCAGAATGCGGTGGGCGTGCAGATCCTGGGTCATGAGGTCATCCACTGCCCCGGCCGGGCGGCCGGGGTCTGTGTCGGGGATCCGGCCGGCGGGCCGAATCAGTCCATGCGATAGTTCGGGGCTTCCTTGGTGATCGCCACGTCGTGCACGTGGCTCTCGCGCATGCCGGCGGCCGTCACGCGCACGAACTGTGGCTTGCTGCGCATTTCGGCGATGTTCTGCGCGCCCACGTAGCCCATCGAGGAGCGCAGGCCACCCATCAGCTGATAGATGATGGCGACGATCGAGCCCTTGTACGGCACGCGGCCCTCGATACCCTCGGGCACGAACTTGTCGGCCGGGGCGTTCGGGTCCTGGAAGTAGCGGTCGGAGGAGCCCTGCTGCATCGCACCCAGCGAGCCCATGCCGCGGTAGATCTTGTAGGAGCGCCCCTGGTAGAGCTCGACCTCGCCCGGCGCCTCCTCGGTGCCGGCGAACATCGAGCCCAGCATCACGCAATGGGCACCGGCGGCCACCGCCTTGGCAAGATCGCCGGAGAAGCGCACGCCGCCGTCGGCGATCAGCGGCACGTCGGTCCCTTCCAGGGCCCCGGCCACCTCGGAGATCGCGGTGATCTGCGGCACGCCGACCCCGGCCACCACGCGGGTGGTGCAGATCGAGCCCGGGCCGATACCGACCTTGACCCCGTCGGCGCCGGCGGCCACCAGGTCCTTCGCCGCATCGGCGGTGGCGATGTTGCCGCCCACCACCTGCACGTCCGGGTAGTGCTTCTTCACCCAGGCGACGCGATCCAGCACCCCCTGCGAGTGACCGTGAGCGGTATCCACCACGATCAGGTCCACGCCGGCCTCGACCAGCGCGGCGACGCGCTCGTCGGTGCCCTCGCCCACGCCCACCGCAGCGCCCACGCGCAGGCGGCCGCGCTCGTCCTTGCTGGCATACGGGTGTTCGGTGGACTTCTGGATATCCTTCACGGTGATCATGCCACGCAGCTCGAAGGCGTCGTTGACCACCAGCACCTTCTCGATGCGGTGCTTGTGCAGCAGACCGAGGATTTCTTCGCGCCCGGCACCCTCGCGCACGGTGACCAGCCGGTCGCGCGGGGTCATGATCTCGGAGACCGGGGCCTCCATGCGGGTCTCGAAGCGCAGATCGCGCGAGGTCACGATGCCGCGCAGATCGTTGCCGTCCACCACCGGCACGCCGGAGATGTGGCTGTCCCGGGTCAGCCGCACCACGTCGCCAATGGAAGCGTCGGGCCCCACGGTGATCGGCTCGCTGATCACCCCGCTTTCGTATTTCTTGACCTGCCAGACCTCGCGGGCCTGGGCCTCGGCCGGCATGTTCTTGTGGACAATGCCGATGCCGCCCTCCTGCGCCATGGCGATCGCCAGGCTGGCCTCGGTCACCGTATCCATGGCCGCGGAGACCAGCGGCGCGCTGAGCGTGATCCCGCGGCTGATCCGGGTGGAGATGTCGACGTCGCGCGGGATGACGTTCGAGTGCCCGGGAATCAGCAGAACGTCATCGAAGGTCAGGGCTTCACCGAGTATCCGCATGCACCACTCCAGACAGGGCCCGGGGACCGGGAGGAAAGAGCCGGACAGTATAGAATCCGGGGCTTGACGGGTAAAGGCGGATCGGGCACGTGCGTCGCATCCGCGGCGCTGCGAAGTTACCCTTGTATCTCCGCATTCCGAAGGGTCCAGACATGTCATCGACATCCCGCCTTGCCGGCCGCCGCCGTTTCCTGTTCCGCCTCCTGCCGGGAACCGCCCTGCTGGCCGCCGCACCCGCCGGCGCCGACTGGTGGGAACGCGGCCGCGAGGCCCTGGGAAGCCTGACCGGGGGCGACAATGGCAGCGCTCTCAGCCAGGACGAGCGCATCGACGCCCTGCGCGAGGCGCTGTCCATCGCCACCCGCAACGCCACCGGCCAACTGGCGCGCCACAACGGCTTCTGGGGGAACCCGGAGGTGCGCATCCCGCTGCCCGGACTGGTGCAGTCCACGCGCGACACCCTCGACCGCTTCGGTGCGGCGGGCCCGGTCGACGACCTGCACGAACGCATGAACCGGGCCGCCGAGGATGCCGCCCCGCAGGCCCGCGAGCTGTTCCTGGACGCCATCGAGGACCTGACCCTGGACGAGGCCCGCGAGATCATCCAGGGCCCCGACGATGCCGCCACCCGCCACTTCGAGACCCGCATGAGCGACCCGCTGGCCGCGCGCATGGAGCCGGTCATCGACGAGGCCCTGCGCGAATCCGGTGCCATCAGTGCCTACAACGACCTGCTGTCCGAGGTCGAGGACATCCCGTTCGTCGCCGACATCGCCTTCGATCCGGTGGACCACGTACTGGGCTACGCGATGTCCGGTCTGTTCGACACTTTGGCGAAGGAAGAGGCGGCGCTGCGCGCCGACCCGGTCGGCCGCGGCACCGAACTGCTGGAACGCGTGTTCGGGGGCGGCGAATGAGCGATACCGCCGCGGTCCTGACCGTGGCCCAGCTGAACCAGTGCGCGGACGGACTGCTGCGCGACGGACTGGGATCGGTGCGGGTCGAGGGCGAGGTCTCCAACCTGCGCCGCTACCCGTCGGGCCACCAGTATTTCTCGCTGAAGGACGAGAACGCCAGCGTCAACTGCGTGCTGTTCCGCGGCAACGCCCGGCGCGCAGCGCCCTTCGCGGACGGCGATGCGGTGCAGGTGGGCGGACGCGCGGGCATCTACCCCGCCCGCGGGCAGTTCCAGATCGTGGTCGAGCGGCTCGAACCCGCCGGCGAGGGCCGGCTCCTGGCCGCCTTCCAGCAGCTGAAGAAGCAGCTCGAGGCCGAGGGCCTGTTCGACCCCGCGCGCAAGCGGCCGCTGCCGGCGCGGACCCATCGCCTGGGCGTTATCACCTCGGCCCAGGGCGATGTCCGCCACGACATCGAACGCACGCTGGCGCGCCGGTTTCCGCTGCTGCTGCCGGTCACGCTGTATCCCGTTGCGGTCCAGGGCGCCGCGGCGGCCGAACAGATCGTCGCCGCCCTGCAGCGTGCCGGCGAGGAACGCGCGGTGGACGTGCTCCTGCTGGCACGCGGCGGCGGTTCGCTGGAGGACCTGCAGGCCTTCAACGAGGAGAATGTGGCGCGCGCGATCGCGGACTGTCCGATCCCCGTGGTGACCGGCGTGGGCCACGAAAGCGACGTCACCATCGCCGATTTCGTCGCCGACCTGCGCGCCTCCACCCCCACCGCGGCGGCCGAGGCGGTCAGCCCCGACGGCCCCGCCCTGCGCCAGCAGCTCAACCAACTGCGCGCACGCCTGGAACAGCGGCTGGCGCGTCGCATCCACGAGGATCGCGCACGCCTGGAAGGGCTCGCCGGCCGCCTGCAGCGGCGCCATCCGCGGCAGATCCTGGAACGCAACCTCCAGCGCCTGGACGAGCAGCGCGAACGCCTGCAACGCGCCGGGCGGCTGCGTCTGGAACGCGCGGAACAGCGCCTGCAGCGCGCCCGCCTGCGCCTCGCCGGGGCCTCTCCCGGGGCGCGACTGAACCACGCCCGCCTGCGTCTGGACCACCGGCGCCAGCGGCTGCAGCAGGTACGCCCCGACCGCGATCTGGCGACCCGGCGCGAACGCCTCCACCGCCTGGATCAGCGCCTGCGCAGCGCGGCGCAGCGCCAGCTGGATGCACGCCGGCGCCAGTTCGAGGCGAGCCGGCGCCAGCTGCACTCGCTGGATCCCACCGCGGTACTGCGCCGCGGCTACGCCATCCTGTCCACCGAGGACGGCGGACTGCTGCGGGATGCCGCCGACGTGAACCGCGGAGACGCGGTTTCCGCCCGCCTGGCAAGCGGCCACGTCGATCTGACAGTGGTCCGCAGCCACCCGGCAACGGAAGACCCGCAATGACCCTGCACCTTGAAAAGCCCCGCGACCCGTTCGTCCGCGGCCCCGCCGAACCCGACCCCGCCGCGCTGGAGCGCGAGGTGGCCGCCGCGCTGGAGGAGGACCTCGGGCCCGGCGGCATCGCAGCCGACGTGACCGCGGCGCTGGTCCCGGCCGGGCGGCATGCGCGCGCCTCGCTGTGGCTGCGCGAGGATGCCGTCCTCTGCGGCCAGCCCTGGGCGGAACGCGTGCTCGCCCGGCTGGACCCGAACCTGCGCATCGAATGGGCGGTCGCCGAGGGCGAGGCCTGCGCGGCCGAGACCCGGATCGCCCGCATCGAGGGCCCGGCCCGCGCGCTGCTGGCCGGCGAGCGCGCCGCCCTCAACCTGCTGCAGACCCTGTCCGGCACCGCGACCGAGACCGCCCGCTGGGTGGCGCGCCTGCAGGACCACCACGCGCGCATCCTCGACACCCGCAAGACCCTCCCCGGCCTGCGCCACGCGCAGAAGTACGCGGTGCGCATCGGCGGCGGCCACAACCACCGCCTGGGCCTGTGGGACGCGGTGCTGATCAAGGAAAACCACATCGCCGCCTGCGGCTCCATCGCCGCCGCGGTGCAGCAGGCGCGCACGGTGGGCGCCGGGCGCTGGGTCGAGGTGGAGACCGAAAATCTGGAGGAGGTCGACCAGGCGCTGGCCGCCGGGGCCGACGTGATCATGCTGGACGAGCTGGAATCCGCGGATCGCGCCGAGGCAGTGCGGCGCATCCGCGGGCGTGCGATCTCCGAGGCCTCCGGCGGGGTCTCGGCCGCGACCCTGCTGGAAGTGGCCGACTCGGGGGTGGACTACATCTCGGTGGGGGCGCTGACCAAGCACCTGCGGGCGGTGGACCTGTCGCTGCGTCTCGACAGCGACGCCTGACGCCCTACCACCACTTCTCGTATTTGAGCTGCGCCTCGGGGATGCCCCACTCGCCGAGCAGCGTGGCCATGTCCTCGATGAACTCGCGCGAGCCGCAGAAATAGAACAGCGCATCGCGCGGCAGCTCCAGCGACTCCAGCAACGAATGCGAGATCCGCCCGGTGTGCCCCAGCCAGTCCTCCGCCTCGCGGGTCACGGTCAGGGTCACGTCGATGTTGTCGGCCTGCGCCAGGCGCTCCAGCTCCTCGGGAAACAGCACCTCGTCCTGCCGCGCCACACTGTAGACCAGGTGCGCATTCACCTCGGGGGCCGACTGGTGCACATAGCGCAGGATGCTGAACAGCGGGGTCACGCCGATGCCGGCCCCCAGCAGCACCACGTTGTCGGCCATGCCGCGCTCGAAGCAGAAATCCCCCTGCCCCGGCGTGATGTAGACGGTGTCGCCCTCGCGCGCCGCGGTATGCAGATGATGGGTGGCCGCATGGTGATCGGCGTACTTGATGGCCAGCTCCAGGCGGCCGTCATCGCGCGGCGCGGAGACCACCGAATAGCCGCCGACGAAGGGTTTGGCATCGCCCTGCGGGATCACCAGGTCCAGCCACTGGCCGGCGCGCGACACGAAGCGCTGCGGATCCGCCGCCAGGGTGAAGCTGCGGATCAGCGGGGTCACCTGCTCGATGCGCTCGATGCGCGCGGGCATGAAGTGATCGGGCAATGAATCAAGGCCGTGTTCCATGCGGGTTCCTTTATCTCGGGACGGATGCCCGGCTTTTCAGGGATTATTCGGGGGGGTTGATTCGGGATCGCCGCGGAGCTGGCGACGGGCCTGCTGATACAGGGTCTCCTGCTGGGCGAAATCGAGCGCGGACAGCGACTGCCCGCGGGCTTCGGCCAGGGCCTCCATGCGCCGGTAGCGGGCCTCGAACTTGCGGGTACTGCCGCGCAGCGCGCCCTCGGGGTCCACGCCCAGGTGGCGCGCCCAGTTGGACACCGCGAACAGCACGTCGCCGACCTCCTCGGCCACCGCGTCCGGATCGGCGCCGGCGGCGACGGCCTCGTTCACCTCGGCCATCTCTTCATGGATCTTGTCGACCACCGGTCCGGCATCGTCCCAGTCGAAACCGTCACGCGCGGCCCGCCGCTGGGTCTTGACCGCGCGGGCCAGCGCCGGCAGCGCCAGCGGGATGTCGTCCATCGCGCTGGCATGGCCCCGCTGCTCGCGGGAGGCGGCCTTGTCGGCCTCCCAGGCCGCCTCGCGTTCGGCATCGTCGACGAAGGCGTGGCCGGCGAACACGTGCGGATGGCGCCGCACCAGCTTGTCGGCGATCCCGCGGGCGACATCATCCAGATCGAAGCGCCCGGCTTCCTCGGCGATGCGCGCCTGGAAAACCACCTGAAACAGCAGGTCGCCCAGTTCTTCGCGCAGCTCGGCGGTGGCGGCCGCGTCGCCGGCGTCCCGCGCCACGGCGTCGGCCAGCTCATAGGCCTCTTCGAGGGTATGCGGGACGATGCTGGCGGCGGTCTGCGCACGGTCCCAGGCGCAGCCGTACTCGGGGTCGCGCAGCTGCGCCATGATCGCACGCAGCCGGGCCATCGGATCGGATTCGCTCATGCCGAGGCAGTGTACGGGTGGCCTGCCCCCGGCGCCAACGACTCCGTACGAGCGACCGGGAGAATCGTCGCGAACATCCCTGCGCTCAGGCCGGGTTCAGGCGCGGATGGGTCTCCTCGCCCCACCACCAGACCAGGGCCCCGGACAGGAACATCGCGATCACCACGAACCAGAAGCCCCATTCCACCGAGCCGCCCAGGTGCGCGACGATGCCCAGCCCCAGCGCGCCGATGCCGTAGCCCAGGTCGCGCCAGAAGCGGTAGGTCCCGATCGCCGATCCGCGCCAGTTGGGATGTGCGATGTCCGCGACCGCCGCACTCAGGTTGGGATACAGCAGGGCCATGCCGAAGCCGGTGACCACCGCGGCGAACGACCACCAGATGATCCCGGAACCGAGCAGGGTCAGCCCGACCCCGGCGCCACAGATCCACATGCCCCAGACGATGGGTTTCATGCGACCGATATGATCGGACAGACGGCCGGTAAAGAACTGCGAGCCGCCCCAGACGAAGCCGTAGATGCCGACGATCCAGCCGATCGCCGCCAGACCGAGGCCCTGCTGGTACAGGAACACCGGATAGAAGACCCACACCAGCGCGTCCACGAACTTCTCCACCAGCCCGGCCTGACTGAACGCCGCCATGCGCCGGTCGCGCCAGGACATCAGGGTGAACACCTGCCAGGTCGTGGGGGCGTCGGGGATGTTCTGCGGATAGCGCGCCACCGGCCCGTCGTTGCGACCGGCCGCATGGCGGGCCCCCTCGGCCTTCGCCCAGTCGAGGGTCTCGCGCACCAGCAGGAAGGTCATCACGATCGCCAGCGCGATCACCACCAGGCCGAAGACCAGCAGGCCGACGCGCGGACCGAGGGCGGACGCCATGTACCCGGTGACGATGCCGGCGACGGCCACGCCGACATAGCCGGAGAACTCGTTTATGCCCATGGTGAAGCCGCGCTCGTTCGCCCGGGTGATGTCCATCTTGGCGGTCTGCGTCATCGACCAGGCCAGACCCTGGTTCACGCCCAGCAGCACCGTGGCGGCGACGATCCAGCCCCAGGTCGGGGCGTACAGGATCATGAACGGGATCGGGATGGCGGACAGCCAGCCCAGCAACAGGACATTCTTGCGGCCCATGCGCTCGGACAGCCGGCCGGCGACGAAATTGAGCGCGCCCTTCACGATCCCGAAGGCCACCACGAAAGCCGTCAGCAGCATGAACGAGCCCTCGGCAACGCCGAACTCGTCCTCCGCCAGCGCCGGGATGACCGTGCGCATCATCCCGATGGTCAGGCCGACGAAGAACACCTGGATCAGCTGCTGGCTGAACTGCCCGAGGTTCTCGCGGATCCCGTGCGTGATGTGATCGTAGGCCTCGGCGGCCTTGTGCTTGTCCATGTTCCGGTTTCCTCTGGAAATGCGTTATCTCGCAGCCGGGGCCTCGGCCGAGTCAGTCCGGCTCGTCGGCCAGCGGCAGGCCTGCGTGGCGCCATTCGGCCACGCCCTCCTCCACGCGTTGCGCGGCGATCCCGTGCTCGCGCAGCAGGGCGACGGCCTCTTTCGCCATCAGGCAGTAGGGGCCGCGGCAGTAGGCGACCACCGGGCGGTCGGCCGGCAGTTCCTGCAGGCGCTGATTCAGCTCCTGCAGCGGGATGGAACGCGCGCAGGGGAGATGCCCGGCGGCGTACTCGACCCCGGGGCGCACGTCCAGCACCACCACGTCGCCGCGCCGGGCCTGTTCCAGCAGCTCCGGACCGGCGACCGGGGCCAGCTCGTCGGCACACTCGGTCAGCTCGCGGGTGGCCGCCTGCAGCTCCAGCAGGCGCTCCTCCGCGAGGGTGCGCAGCATGACCCAGAAGTCCGCGACGTGGCGGTTGGCGAGACGATAGTGGACATGACGCCCGGCGCGACGGGCCTCCACCAGGCGGGCCTCGCGCAGGGCCTTGAGGTGGGCACTGGCCAGCTTGACGCTGATATCGGTGTCCGCTGCCAGCTGCTCGACGGTCTTCTCGCCCTGCACCAGCACCTCGATCAGCTCCAGGCGCCTGGGGCTGGCCGCGGCGCGCGTGATCCGCGCCACCTGTTCGTACAGCACGTCCTTCAGTTCGCGTTCGTCCATCGCGGGACACTCTACATTCCAATATTCGTTGGAATGCACGATATCTCGGGCCGGACACCCGAGACAACCCCGACCGTCGCATGCCCTTCGGTCCGTGTGCCTTTGTTGCGTAAAGCCATTTCCTGAGTAGATTGGTCAACAATTCATTCAGCACATGCTGATCCGCTGAATGAAGCGACAATGCCCGAGGGCATCTTCCGCAAACTGAGGAGGTCGTTATGAGCAACCTGATCCAGAACTTTCCGCCGGACGGCGTGGTGACCATCAACCGGGTCATCCTGAAGCCGGAATACAGCATCGACGACCTGCAGGAACGCGTGGCCGTGCTGTGCGAGAACGTGAAGACCTATCACTCGGACACCGGCTTCGTCGGCGGCTTCGTGGCCCTGAACTCCGGTGCGGTCTCCAACGAGGGTTCCACCATCGGTCAGGCCGTGGAAAGCCCGATGAAGGACAAGGAAGCGCTGATCATCACCTTCTGGCGCACGATGGAGGAACACGAGGCCTCCCATCGCAGCGAGACCTTCCAGCCCCTGTTCCAGGAAGTGCTGGAGCTGTGCGAGAACGGCAACGAGGAAATCGCCTACGAAATGCTGTGGTCCGGGGCGGCCTACGATCCCGAAGAAGCGAAGGCCGCGCGCGAGGCGAAGGAGACCCACGCGGCCTGATCCCGGGCGTCTCTCCGGACACCCCTTCGTACGTGAAGCGTGAACTTGCCGGGGCCTGCGGGCCCCGGCTTTTTTGTGCGCGCGGCGCGGGGGTACGGGATGGGCCGGTCGTGACCGGACCCCAAGGGATCGGTCAGCCGCGGTCGCGTTCTTCGGCGGGGGCAGAGGATTTCCTGTCCTCCGGCTTGTCCTCCGAAGCGAGGGTGTGGGTCTCGGGATCGTAGCGATCCTTCAGTTCGTCCTTGAGGGTCCCCTCCCAAAGCGGGATGCCGACGAAATAGCCGGCGCGGCCGATCAGGTGCGCGGCCACCGGGGCAGTCAGGATGATGAACACCACGATCGCCAGCGCGCGGGCGGTGACGGCGCCGTCATCGAAGAACACCGCGGCCGCCACCACCATGGTGCCGCCCCCAAGGGCGCCGGCCTTGGTGGTCGCATGCATACGGGTCAGCAGGTCGGGCATGCGCAGCGCGCCCAGCGCCGCCAGCAGCATCAGCAGCGAGCCCAGCAACAAAAGGAAGGCGGTGATCCACTCAATCATCACTGCGGTAACCTCCCTTCTCCAGATACCGCGCGAAGCCCACCGCGGCGAGGAACGCGGTCAGCGCCAGCACCACGGCCACGTCGAGGAAGTTGGCCGCCCCCGTCGCCACCGCATGCGTGGCGATGAACCCCACCGTCAGCGAGGCGATCAGCTCCAGCGCCACGACCCGGTCCGGCAGGCTGGGGCCCTTGATCAGGCGTATGAAGATGATCACCAGCGCCAGGCTGAGGATCACGAAGGTCGCGTTCACGGCCCAGTCGAGAATCGGCATCAGTCGATCAACTCCATCACGCGGCTTTCCATGTCCCGCAGTTCCTGCCGCAGCTTGTCCTCGTCCTGCAGGTACATCGCATGGATATACAGCACCTTGCGATCGGTGGAGACATCCAGACTCAGCGTGCCCGGGGTCACCGAGATCAGGTTGGCCAGCACGGTGATCTGCGCATCGGTATGGGCCCGCAGCGGGAACGCGATCACACCGGGCTTCATCAAATGGGTGGGCGTCAGGACGTCCCAGGCCACCACCAGGTTGGCCTTGATCAGATCATAGATGAAGAACGCGATGAAGGAGATCACCTTCGGCACCTTCCAGAAGAAGCTGCTGTGATCCGCCTTGCGGTTGAACGCGACCCACAGGGCCATGTAGCTGAACACCAGACCGGAGAGCAGGCTGGTCGCGGTGAAGCTGCCCGTGAGCATCATCCAGGCCAGGGCCAGCAGGAGGTTGAGTGCGAGCAGGTTCATTGCGCGTCGCCCCCCAGAATCGCCTCAACATAGGCATCCACGTCCAGCATCTGCTCACCGGCGGCCATGGCCAGCTGCAGGAACGGCTCGGCCGCCACGCCCATCAGCACCGCCAGCCCGGCCAGGGCGGCCACCGGCGCATACAGCAGCCACAGCCCCCCGCGCTCGGGCCAGGCCGGCCCGTTCGCCGGGGCCTGCTCGCCGCGCGGGTCGGCCTTCCAGAACGCCTCGGCCCAGATCTTGACCATGGAGTAGAACGTCAGCAGGCCGGTGATCAGCGCGATCGCCACGATCCAGTAGGCCTCGATCTCCAGACCCGCGCGCACCAGCATCAGCTTGACCAGAAACCCGGACAGCGGCGGCAGCCCGGCCAGCGACAGCGCCGAGATCAGGAACAGCACCGACAGTCCGGGGTGCGTGCGGTACAGCCCGCCAAGATCCTTCAGCTCGTGGGTGCCACGGGCGAAATAGGAGATCCCGCTGATCAGGAACAGGTTGGTCTTGACGATGCTGTGATGGAGGATGAACAGCAGCGAACCGGCCAGCGCCAGCGGGGTATGCAGGGCCAGGCCCATGATGATGTAGCCGATCTGGCTGACGCTGTGGAAGGCCAGGATGCGGCGGAACTCGAACTGCGCCGCCGCGCCCAGCACGCCCACCAGCATGGTGAAGCCGGAGCCCCACAGCAGGATGTTCTGGGTGACCTCCGGGGCCTCGGTGAACATCAGGGTGAAGAAGCGGATCAGCGCGTACACCCCGACCTTGGTCAGCAGCGCGGCGAAGATCGCCGAGATCGCCACCGGCGGGGTGTGGTAGGAGGCCGGCAGCCAGAAGAACAGCGGGAATGCCGCGGCCTTGATCGCGAAGGCGACCATGAACAGCACGCCCACCACGGTCACCAGACCGGTGTTCTCGGCCTCGCCCATGTAGGCCGCCAGCTCCGCCATGTTCAGGGTGCCGAACAGGCCGTAGGTCAGACCCACCGCGGCCAGCAGGATCAGCGACGACACCAGGTTGAGGGTGACGTACTTGATCGCCCCCTCCATCTGCGCGCGCTCGCCGCCGAGGATCAGCAGCGCGAACGACGCGACCAGCAGGACCTCGATCCACACGTACAGGTTGAAGATGTCCCCGGTAAGGAAGGCCCCGGCCACCCCGGCGAGCAGCAGCTGCAGCAGCGGGTGGTAGCCGAAGCGCTCGTGATCCGGGGTCATCGAGACCAGCGAATACAGCGCGACGATCAGCCCCATCACGCCGGTCAGCAGGACCATGGTCGCACTCAGCAGGTCGGCCGCCAGCACGATGCCGAACGGCGCCTGCCAGCTCCCCATGTGCATGGCCAGCACGCCTTCGTTCCACACCGCCACCAGCAACCAGATCCCGGCGGCGGTCAGCGAGAGGCCACCGACCACGCCGACCACGCGCTGCACCCCGCGCCACTGCCAGAAGGCCAGCGCGAGCGCCCCGAAGAACAGGGGGATGATGACCGGAAGGGCGACCTCGATCCTCACGTGTCCGTATCCTTCATTTCGTCCAGGTCATCCGCGCCCACCACCTCGTAGGCGCGATGGATCAGCACCACCGCAAAGGCGAGCACGCCGAAGCTGATGACGATCGCGGTGAGGATCAGGGCCTGCGGCAGCGGGTCGGCCACCGCACCCTCGGGCGTAAGCATGCCTTCGGGGATCAGGGGCGGCGCGCCGCGGGTCAGGCCCGAGGTAGCGAAGATGAGCAGGTTGGCGGCATTGGACAGCAGGATCAGGCCGATCACCAGCTTGACCAGGCTGCGCCGCAGCATCAGGTAGGTGGCCGTGGCGAACAGTACGCCCACCAGGATCGCGAGCAGGGGTTCCGCAGTCATTCTTCCGCCTCCGCCAGGGCCAGGACGATGGTCAGCACGGTGCCGATCACCACGAGGTACACGCCGATGTCGAACACCAGCGGGGTGGAGAGCTTGAGCTCGCCGAACAGCGGGACCTCCACGTCCCACCACAGCGAGGTCAGATAGGCACGCCCCTGCAACAGCGCGGGCACTCCCGACACGGTCGCCAGCAGCAGACCGATCCCCAGCATGTTGCGCGGGTCGATGCGCAGAATGGCGCGCGCCTTGTAGACATCGAAGGCAAACATGTACAGCGCGAAGGCCATCGCCGCCACCAGACCGGCGATGAACCCGCCGCCCGGCTCGTCATGGCCGCGCAGCAGCAGGAACACCGAGAACAGCAGCAGCAGTGGCAGCAGCAGCCGCGTCCCCGTCTGCAGGATGAGCGAGCCGGCCATCATGACTTGCGGTCCTCCGCACGGAACTTGATCATCGCGTACACGCCCACCGCGGCCAGCGCGAGCACGAACAGCTCGCCCAGGGTGTCCAGGGCACGGAAGTCGACCAGGATCACGTTGACGATGTTGCGCCCGTAGGCCGACGGCTCGGACTCGGCGGTGTGGTATTCGGAGATCGCCGGGAAGTACTGCACGCCCAGGGTGGCCATCAGCACCGCGGTCATGGTCACGCCTACCGCCAGCGAGGCGATCACGTCACGCACCCGCGTGAGCGGATTGGAGAACTTCAGGAAGCTCGGCAGGCGGAACAGCACCAGCACCAGCAGGATCACGGTCAGGGTCTCGACCAGGACCTGGGTGATCCCCAGATCCGGCGCGCTGAAGAACACGTAGATCAGCGCGACGCCGAAGCCCACGATGCCCAGCGAAGCCACCGCGGCCAGCCGCGAACTGGTGGTGGCCACGAAAATGGCGGCCAGTGCGACCAGGGCGACGATCACCCACTCGTGGATCAGGATGTCGTCGAAGCGCACCGAGATCTCGAAGCCGCCCAGGGCCGCAAACGTGCCCACCACCAGCGCCACCGTGGTCAGCATGGTGACCATCACGTAGGTGCGCAGGTAGCCGTTCTGCAGCACCCGCGTCTGGAACGCCGAGAACCACACCAGTCCGTCCATGAAGCGTTCGTAGCCACGCTCCGGCGCGATGCGCCCGGCCGGCACCATGATGCGTCCGATGCCGGCACGCACCGAATCCCAGAAGCGATAGATCACCAGACCCGCGGCCAGACTCAGCAGCGACATGCCCAGCGGCAGATTGATGCCGTGCCACAGCTTGAGCTCCATCCCGGTATCGGCCCCGTGGATGGACATCGCGGTGGCCGCCACCAGCGGCTGCGCCAGCGCCGGGAACAGACCGAGGATCAGCCCCAGCACGGAGAGTACCGCCGGCCCGGCCAGCATCGCACCCGGCGATTCATGCGGGGTGCGCGAATAGTCCGGCCGTTTGCCAAAGAACGGCCGCAGGCCGACGATCGCCGCCACCGCCACCACCAGGATGGCCGAGGCCAGCGCCAGCAGCGGCAGGACCACGGCCAGGGCGTCGGGGGCGCCCAGGGCTGCCTCCAGCATCAGTTCCTTGCCGACGAAGCCGAACAGCGGCGGCAGCCCGGCCAGCGACAGCGCGGCGATCACCGAGAACGCCGCGGTCAGGGGCATCGCGCGGCGCAGCCCGCCCATGTTCGGGACTTCCTTCTCGCCGGTGCCGTGGTCGATGGAACCGGCGAGCATGAACAGCGCGCCCTTGTACAGCGAATGCGCCAGCAGGAAGGTCGCGCCGGCCATGGCGGCATACGGCGTGCCGATGCCGATCAGCATGGTCAGCGTGCCCAGCGCCATCACCGTGGAATAGGCCAGCAGCTTCTTGATCTCGGTGCTCTGGATGGCCATCCAGGCGCCGGTGAACATGGTCACCGCGCCGAACAGGCCCAGCGTCCAGGTCCACAGCTCGGTGCCGCCCAGCTCCGGGTTCAGGCGCGCCATCAGATACACGCCCGCTTTCACCATGGTGGCCGAGTGCAGATAGGCCGAGACCGGCGTGGGCGCGGCCATCGCGTTGGGCAGCCAGAAATGGAACGGGAACTGGGCCGACTTGGTGAAGGTGCCCAGCAGGATCAGGATCACCAGCGGCAGGTACAGCGCATGCTCGTGCAGCGAATCCTCGCCGGCCAGGATCTCCGAGAGCTCCCAGGACCCGGAGGCAACGCCCAGCAGCACCAGACCGGCCAGCAGCGCCAGACCGCCACCCACCGTTACGATCAGGCCCTGCAGCGCGGCCTTGCGCGCCTTGAGATCCTCGTGGTTGTAGCCGATCAGCAGGTAGGAGGTGATGCTGGTCAGCTCCCAGAAGATGAACATCAGGATGATGTTGTCGGCCAGCACCAGCCCCAGCATGGAGCCCATGAACGACAGGATCAGCACGTAGAAGCGCCCGAGGTCGCGATGCGCCTCGAGGTAGCGCCCGGCGTAGCTGACCACGAACACGCCGATGCCCGCGATCAGCAGCGCGAACATCAGCGACAGGCCGTCGATCAGGAAGGAAAACTGGACATCCAGCCCGGGCATCCACTGCCAGGCCAGGCGCACGCTCTCGCCCGCCGCGACGGCGGGCAGGAAACTCGCGAAGTAGACGAACAGGGCCGCCGGCAACAGGGCCAGCACCCAGCCGCTGTGGCGCCCGGTGGCCCGATGCACCACGGGCGCCAGCGCCGCCACCACGAAGATTGAGAGTATCGCGAACAGCATCCAGATGGACGTCCTGACAGGGATCGGGGCAGACGCCCGGCGGGCGCCCGTCACAGAAGGGCGAAGGCTACCGGGTCAACCCGGGGCGCGCAACAGCACGCCCCGGCCGAGGGTCATCAGTTCAGCCAGTCACTGCGCCGACGGCGGGTCGGCAGGCGCGTGAGGATGATCCCCAGGATCGCGCTGCCCACCGCCACCGCAGCCCCGGTCATGAACCAGCGGCGGTCGCTGTCGGCGCGCATGACCTCGACCTGACGCCGGTAGTCCTCGGCGGCTTCGCGGGTCTCCAGGAGTTCCTCTTCCAGGCGCTCGTTGCGCCGCTGGATTTCCTGCGGCCGTTCGGCAATGTCGCGCAGCTCCTCGAGCTCTTCCTGCATGCCGGCCATGCGTTCGGACTGTTCTTCGACCTCGCGCTGCAGTTCATTGCGCTCGTCCAGCAGTTCGGCGATGCGGCCTTCCTGGTCGTCGGCGCCGGAACGGATCTCGGCCAGCTCCTCTTCCACCTCGGCGAGGCGTTCGCGCGCATGCGGCTCGTCCTGCAGGTAGCGGGTCAGGATCCATGCCTCGTTGCCACTGGGCAGACGGATACGGCTGTAGCCGCCGTCGTCCTCCAGCACCTGTACCTGGTCACCGGCATCCACCGAACTGACGATCCGTCCGCCCTGGGGACTGCTGTAAACGGCCGTCTCCAGACTGTCCGAGACGTATCGCGTCTGCGCCGCAGCCGGCGCAGTGCCTGCGACCATCAGGGCCCCCGCCAGCGACAGCACCACCAGCCCGTTTCGGATCTGCAACCTGCGCACCATGCCTTGCCTCGTCATTGGCCGCGCCCGAGCGGAGCGCGGCGATGTTTCGGAAGAGGGATCATTCTAGGGAAACACTGACCAATGTACACGCTCGCGTTGGCACCCCGGGTTTTCCGAGACAAGGCGCGTCGTGCAGCGGGTAGTGGTTCTACCCGCAAGCGGCGCAACGCAGGATCGGGGAACCCGGGGTGCCAACCCCCACAAGCCATTGAACACAGGGGCTCGGCCGCTTTTGCGCGCGCACGGCGTTGCGGTTCCCTTGTGCAGAGTAACTGCACGGCAGTCACCGCGCCTTGTTCGCACGCAAAAGCGACTCGAGCGCGAGCGTGTACATTGATCAGTGTTTCCCTAGGCAGGCGCTGGCGAATGTGCACGCATCCCTCCGGCTTCCGGTGACACGGTTCACGCCCCGTTGCGGCGCGCGGCCAGCCAGCGCCGGATGGCGGCCGGAACGAAGATGATCAGCTCGAAGGTCGCCGGCAGCAGACGCCGCAGTTGACAGGCCCCTACCGCCGCCAGGTACAGGATGCCCGCGAGCACGCCGAGCCCGGCGCTCAGCACCCCCCCGGCGAGGATGCGGGTCGCCTGCAGAAAGCCCACCACCCACACCGGCACCAGCGCCAGCAGCAGCGGGATCAGCAGCCCCAGCGCCGCCCCCACCAGCTGTTCGGCATGACGGATGCCGGCTGGCAGGGCGCGTTCCTCGCCTTCCAGCAGCAGGGTGACCAGTTCATGCTGGTAGATGAGCCAGTCGAGATGGAACCCGGTGAACGCCGATACCGCCGCCACCAGCACCAGAACCGCGATGGACAGTCCGGCCAGCACCCGCGGCGCCCAGCCGCCCCCCTCCATCAGCGCATGCGGCAGGACCCGGGTCACGCCGCGGGTCTCGGCCAGGATCCATCCGGCCAGGGCGGCGGTCCCCAGCAGCAGGTACAGCATCCATTCCGACCCGGGTGCCAGTGCGCCCGATGCGTTGGCGGTCTCCGGGAACATGCCGGCCAGCGCCGGGCCGAAGACATGCTGATGGACCACCACGGCCAGCGCGGCCAGGGCCAGGCCGGCCGCGCCCATCAGCCACTGGGTCGCCGCCTGGGCATGCGCCGGGAGGGCGCGCCGGACCGGACGGTCGACCTCTTCGCAACGCCCCAGCGCCCGGTCCAGGCGTTCGCCCTGGCGCTCCAGCCGGGCCAGGCGTTCCTGTACCCGCTCCAGATTGCCGACCATCTCGCGCAAAGGGCTGTCCGCGCGTCGCCGGGCCGACAGCAGCGCGCTGGCCGAACGCCGCTGCTCCTCCAGCCCGGAGCGGGCGATACGCAGGATGGTGTCCTCCATGTCCTGCGCCAGGCGCCGGCTTTCCGGCGTATCACTGGCAGGACCGCGCGCCAGGGCCTCCAGCCGTTCGACCCATTCGGGCTCCTGGATCAGCCGCTGCTCGTCGCGCTGATAGGCCTCGTCCAGCACGCGCAGCGTGTCGCTCGCCTGCTGGCGCAGGGCCGGGAGCTGGGCCAGGTCGTGCCCGACCATCTCCCCGTAACGCCGCTCCAGTGCCTCTACCGCGGAATGGATGCGTTCGGCCTCCAGGCGTTCCAGATGCCCGCCATGCCAGTCGCGCACCGCATCCCGCAGATGCAGGACCTGGCGGCGCAGGGCGCATACCCCCCGTGCGACCGCACCCGCCAGCGCCACGAGAAAACGCCGCAGCGGTTGTCGCGCAAGATCCAGCACGCCGATGGCGATCACGATCGCCAGGCTCCACAGCAGGACGGTAACCGCCACTCTTCCCCCTTTCGGTCCGCACCCGAAGCGACCGGAAGGCCGGCGTCCCCGGGAACGGTTTCGCGGTCTGTATGATGAACCCGATTATGCACGACCCGTACCCGGCTCGCCGCCCGCACCACCGACGCTGGGCGATCGTTCCGGCCTCAAGTTCCGCGGGGCCACGCCGATACCCCGATTAAATCTTCGGAGGATCCGCGATGCTTGATCTCGATCTCCTGTCCGGCCCGTCGGTGACCACCCGCGAGGAGCCGGAATGGCTGGACACCGGCTTCACCGCGGGCTGGATTCCGGCCTTCCGCCACCGAGGGAACGGCCAGGTCCATGCCAGTCAGCTGGAGGACGGGCGCCTGGCCAGCGCCCACATCCTGGACACCCTGCCCGCCGAGTGGGTGGCCGAACGCGACGCCCGGGGGCGCCCCGGCGCTCTGGTCCCGGAAGTCCAGGCCGGCTATCTGCGCGGGGACCGTTTCTTTACCCTCGCGGAGTTGCTGCGCTACCCGGCCGACGCCTGAACCGGCCTTTTCCCGCCGCCGTGCAGCGCGGCGGGAATTGCTTTTGCCCGCCGGTTTCGGTCCAATACCGGGCTTTTCCCCCGAGCATCTTTCAATGCAGAAGAATCAGTACGATCGCGATGAACTCCTGGCCTGCGGCTACGGCAACATGTTCGGCCCGGGCAATGCTCAGTTGCCGGTGCCCAACATGCTGATGATGGACCGGGTCACGGAGATCAACAGCGACGGCGGGCAGTTCGGCAAGGGCGAGATGGTGGCCGAGCTGGACATCCACCCCGATCAGTGGTTCTTCGCCTGCCACTTTCCGGGCGATCCGGTGATGCCCGGCTGCCTCGGGCTGGACGCGATGTGGCAGCTGGTGGGGTTCTATCTGGCATGGCTGGGCAACCCGGGGCGCGGGCGCGCGCTGGGCGTGGGCGAGGTGAAGTTCACCGGCCAGGTGCTCCCCACCGCGGAGCGGGTCACCTACCATGTGGAGATGAAGCGGGTGATCTCGCGCAAGCTGGTGCTGGGGATCGGCGACGGCACGGTGCAGGTGGACGGCCGCACGATCTACGAGGCCAGTGACCTGCGCGTCGGCCTGTTCACCTCCACCGAGAATTTCTGAGCGGCGTCACCCGGCAGCCACCCCCGAGCCCCGTCCCGGGGCCGGGGGCAGCCCCAGTACGTCCCGATGCCCGACGCGCAGGCGGCAGCCGTCGCCGATCACTGCATCCCGGCGCCGCGCGGCCCAGGCCCGAAAGTCCCCGGCCCGTGTCGGCTCCATGGCAGCCGCCGCTTCGGCCCAGCCGTCGATCAGGGCCCGCACCAGCGCCGGCCTGGCCGCATCCAGCTCCCACGGTGAGGCGGCCGCCTCCACGCGATAACCATGACGCTCCAGCGCCCGCTCCAGGTGCATCGCCGCTCCCGGCCCCAGCGACGGCCCGAAACCCTTGTCGGTGCCCTGGTGACGATTGACCGCCGCCAGCAGGTCCGCGTCCTCCGGGTCCGGCTGCGACCATTCGATCCGGCCGTCGTAGCTCAGCGCGAACAGTACCGCGGCCCCGCGCGCGGCACAGGCAGCGACCAGTGCATCCAGCCACCGGGCCGAGACCAGATCCAGCAGCGCCGCGCCGGTCACCAGCAACGGGTCGGGCGCCGCGCCCGGCAAGGCCGGAGGCGCGGCAGCGAAGTCCTCGACCCGCAGGTGTTCCACGCGTTCGCCGCCGGCGTCGCGGCGGGCCGCGTCCAGCAGGGAGGCATCATGATCCACCAGGGTCCAGAGCTGCAGGTCCGGCAGCCGCGGAGCGAGCCAGCGCAGGTTCGAACCGGTGCCGGCGCCCAGATCCAGCACCCGCAGCGGTGCCTCGTTCGCTCCCCGAACCCGCACCACCCACTCCGCGAGCGCGTCGGCCAGGGACGCCGGGCGCGCCGCATGATCCACGGGCTCGCGCAGGCCCAGCCAGTCGCGATCGAAGTGCTCGCTCATGGTGTCAGCTCGCGCAGCGCCCGATCCATCGCGACGACCGCCTGTGGCCAGTCGGGCATCTGCCGCGCGGCCCGTCGGCCGGCGGCCCCGGCGGCAAGCCAGGCTTCCGGGCGCTCCAGATAATCCGTCAGCGCGGCGCGCAACGCCGGGACGTCGCCCGGCGGCAGGCGGGCACCCGCGGCGGCCGGCACGGTGTACGGGATCGCACCACCGGTGGTGGCGATCACCGGCAGGCCGCGCGCCATGGCCTCGGTATACACCATGCCGAACCCCTCGTATTCGCTGGGCAGGACGAACAGCGACGCGCCATCGAACCAGGCATCGAGATCGGCCTCGTCGCAGGTTCCGGTGACGGTGACCCGGTCCCGCAGACCGCTGTCCTCGATCTGCTGGCGCAGGCGACACACGAATCCCGGGTCGCGATCCGCCGGCCCGGCCAGTACCAGATGCCAGGCGCGATCCGTGAGTCCGGCCAGCGCGGCGATCAGGTGGTGCTGCCCCTTGCGCGGGATCAGGGCCCCCACCGCCAGCAGGCGCGGCGGCTCCCCGGGACCGGGTCCCGATGCCTCCGCCTGACGTTCCACACCGGGCGGGACCACCCGCAGACGCGGACGCTCGATTCCCCATCCGGCCAGCACGTCGGCGGTATACGCGCTGGTGGTGACGATCCCGCGGCTGCTTCTCAACCCGGCCCGCTCCAGCGCGAGGAGCTCGCGGCTGCGCGCGGGTTCCAGGCCGGTCTCCAGCCCGAGCGGGTGATGCACCAGCGCGAGCAGACGCAGCCGCTGGGCATGGCGCTCGAGCACCTCGGGGAAGGCGCCGCCCGCGAGGCCGTCGACCAGCACCCGCTGGCCGTCGGGGGCCGCCGCCAGGGCCGCATCCAGCGCCGCCGCAGCGTCCGCGGAAGGCCCGGGGAAGTCGCCCTGAAGTTCGTCGACCGCCGTCTTCCAGCCGTGCTCGCGCAGGCCCGCCAGCATGCGCGCATCGAACCGGTAGCCACCGGTGGGCTGATCCAGCGCCCCGGGAACCAGCAGGCGCAGATCGGCGGCCTCGCTCAAGGAGCCGCCTCGTAGGCGGCCCAGGCCACGTGGGATTCGTGCAGGGTCACGCAGACCGCGTCCAGGCCCCGTGCGGAAGCGCCCAGACGCTCCTCGTGGATGGCGGTGGCGATGCGTCCGTGAATCGCCCGGGCGAGGAATTCGGTTGTGGTGTTCTGCCCCTCGAACTCGGGTCGGTCGTCCAGGTTCTGGTAGTTCAGTTCCGCGAGGATGCTGCGCAGCACCTCGCCGGCCCGGCCGATGTCGACCACCAGACCGTCGTCATCCAGCTCGGCCCGGCGGAAGGTCACGTCCACCTCGTAGGTGGCGCCGTGCAGGTTCTGCGCGGGACCGAACACCTCACCGGCGAAGCTGTGGGCAATCATGAAGTGATCGCGGACGTTCAGGCTGTACATGCGGGAGTCTCTCCTTGGCAATTCGGTCGGACTCGTTCAGACCCACACGGGGTCGGGATCGGGATAACGGATGCGATGGCACAGTGTCGTGGCGGCCTCGGGCCCGGCTACCCGCGGCATCACCCGCGGCAGGTCCTCGAAACGATCCTCGCCGCTGATCAGGACCTCCAGCACCGGATCGGCGAGCAGCTCCAGCGCCAGCGCCAGACGCCGGTGGTAATCCCAGCGCGCGGCGCGTGCCGGCGGGATACGGCCCACCTGGCTGCTGCGCAGCTCCAGACGCCGCGAATGGAACCCGGCGCCCAGCGGCAGACTCACCGGCGCATCGCCATACCAGCTGGCCTCCACCACCCGGGCCTCGGTGCCCGCCAGCTCCAGCGACTGCACCAGCCCGTCGCCCTGACCGCTGCAATGGATCACCGCATCGCGCGACGCGGGAGGCAGCGCCTCGCGGGCATCCGCCGGCGTATGCAGCGTCAGACCCAGCGCCCGCGCCGGTTCCGCCCGCGCGGGCTCGGGGTCGATCAGATCCACCTGCGTGCCCGGGATTGCACGGATCAGCCAGGCGCACAGGAACCCGACCACCCCCGCACCGATCACCGCCACCCGGTCGCCGGGACCCGCTCCGGCGTCCCACACGATGTTCACGGCCGTTTCCATGTTCGCCGCCAGTACCGCGCGCGCGTCCGGGACCGCGTCCGGGATCGGCACCAGCATGGAATCCGGCGCGTTGTAACGGTCCTGGTGCGGGTGCAGACAGAACACCCGTTCGCCGGCACGCTTGCCGGACTCGACCACGCCTGCGCTGATGTAGCCGTATTTCACCGGCGCCGGGAAATCCCCTTCCTGCAGCGGTGCCCGCATCGCGGTGTACTGATCCGGCGGCACCCGCCCGCGGAACACCAGCGACTCGGTGCCGCGCGATATCGCGCCATAGCGGGCCCGCACCCGGCACTCCCCGGAGGCCGGCGGCGGCAATTGCGCATCGCGGATCTCGCCCTCGCCGGGCGCGGTGATCCAGAAGGCTCGTGCGCGGTTCATGCGGGCTTTCGCGACCAGAGGGACACTGCGCCATCCTCCCGGTGAATGAAGCCTGCAGTGTAGCCGAGGAAAGCCCGTCCATGCCCGCCCCCACCGCCCTGCACAGGCCGCTCCGCTCCACCGATCTGGTTCTCGGCGGACTGCTGGCGCTGGGTGTTGCGACCCTCATTACGAGCCTGACCCCGGTCGGCCCCGCTCTGCTGCCCGCAACCGCCCTGCTCTGGGCGCTGCTGTGGGGGCTGCTGGTGACCGGTGCCGGGCACGCCGGCGGCCTGCCCGCGGTCCCCGGGCCCGGCAACCGCGTAACCCTGATGCGCGCGGCCCTCGCGGCCCCGGTCGGGGGCCTGGCGCTCCTCGCACCGATGCCCGCGTTCCCCCTGCCCGATGCCGGACTGGCCTGGGTCGTCGTCCTCGCCCTGCTGGTGCTGTTGCTGGATGGGCTCGACGGCGCCGTGGCACGGCGCAGCGGCACCGCGTCGGCGTTCGGCGCGCGTTTCGACATGGAACTGGACGCGGCACTCATCCTCGCGCTGTCCGTGCTTGCGTGGCAGCCCGGACCCGCTGGCCCCTGGGTGCTGGCAATCGGGGCCATGCGCTATCTGTTCGTGCTGGCCGGGCGCGGACTGCCCTGGCTGCGCGCGGATCTGCCGCCCAGCCGGCGCCGCCAGGCGGTGTGCGTGCTACAGACCCCGGCCCTGCTGATCGCGCTCACCCCTGCCGTTCCAGCGGCGGCGGCCGTCGCCGCAGCGGTCCTGGCGCTGGCCATGCTCACGGTTTCATTCGCCGCGGATATCGTCTATCTGTATCGGAACAGACCCGGTTCACATCCCCAGACCCCGGAGGAAACCCCATGAGCCACCGATTCCGCACCCTGGCCGCGACGGCCCTGCTGAGCCTGGCATCGGTGCTGCCCGGAACCAGCCTGGCAATGGACGAGTGGGAGATCGACACCGAACATTTCGCGGTGGGCTTCCTCGTCGATCATGCCGAGTTCGCCCGGGTCCTGGGCATGTTCCTCGAGGCCGAGGGGTCCTTCATGTTCGATCCCGACACGGGCGAGCTGGGCGAGGGGTATTTCGTCGTACAGACCGACAGCGTGTTCACCAACCACGAGGAACGCGACGACCATCTGCGCAACGAAGACTTCCTCGACGTGGAGAACTACCCCGAGATGCGGTTTACCGCCACCGACTACGAACCCACCGGGGAGGACAGCGGGCAGCTGACGGGGGATCTGGAACTGCTGGGCGAAACCCGGCCGATCACCCTGGACGTCACCATCAACAGGGTCGGACGCTACCCGTTTCCGCTGGGCGGCATCTTCTCCCGCCCCTACGTGCTGGGCGCCTCGATGCGGGGCGAATTCCAGCGCAGCGACTTCGGCATGGATTACGGACTGATCCGCAACATCGTGGGCGACACGGTGGAACTGATCATCGAATTCGAGGCACAGCGGCAGTAACCGCCCGAGCCCCGCAAAAAAAGGCCGGAGACCGTCGATCTCCGGCCCTGCCTCAGGCCGTGGTATTGACCAGCGTCCCGACATTGTCGGGCAGCGCTGCGGCCGCACCGGCCGCTGCTTCCACCCCGGCACTGCCCGAAACGTCGGGCATGCCGTCGATCAGCTGCGCCACCGCGGCTTCCTCGGCCTCCATGGCACGATTCATTACCGCGACATCCTTCTGCTGCATCAGGCTGGCTTGCTGCATCTGCACGGCCTGGGATACCGCTGCGTTGACATCCATGGGTACCTCCCTGGCGTTGACAGGCGTTTGCGAATGGACAGGACGCCTGCAGGGGCGTTAGCGGCGGCTATCGATCAGACTTGAGGGTCCTCCTGAGCCTTTTTTCCGGATCCGGCGGGACGCGCGGTGAAGCGCCGCATCACGCCCCGGGCCACCCGGTCCTGCGGATCGATCGCAAAACCGGCGGCGGACACAGCGGCTTCGGTATCCCGGTTGGGATGACAGCCACCGGCCACACAGGTCCAGGCCGGCTGCACATGGTCCTGCATCCGCGCCAGCAACGGACGCGTGTGGCGCACATGCTCCAGCATCCGCAGCTCGCCCTCCGCGCCAAGGACCCGCCGCACCTCGTTCAGGGCAGCGGGCGGATCCTGCACCGAACAGAACACCAGCCCGGATACCACCGCATCGAACTGCCCCTCGACGAACGGCAGGGCCTCGGCGCGGGCCACCACCAGCGGCACCCCGGGAGCGCGGCGTCGCGCACTCCGCAGCGCGAGGAAATCCGGCTCCACGCCAATGACTTCCGCCGTCTGCGGATACAGCGGCAGATTGCGCCCGGTTCCGCAACCGACCTCCAGGATCCGTCCCCGGGCCCCGGATACCAGGCGCAGCCGCCAGCGACGCAGGCCCAGCGCATCGGCCAGCACCATGAAGCCATCGTAGAGCCAGGGGATCTGTTCCAGTCCGCGCATGTCCTCGTTCCGTATTGATTCACTGTCGGAGAAACCGTGAACTGTATCGCATGTCGCACCCGCAACCGGAACCTCTCTCCGGTTATCCCGTCACAGCTGACGAGTGGTGACGAAAAACCCTCCACGGGTGTTTCCGTAACCCCGGTCACGATGTGGCCACTGCATGGTGTTGACCCGGTCCCCGACCGGTACACCGAGACAACCGACTCCCTCCGTCACACGGTTGTTTCAGTACCTTGAGCCCGGCTCCCGGCCGGGCTTCTTTTTTATGCCCTTCCCCTCCGTTGCCCTTGTCGCCCTTCCAGTTGACACGGATCAACAAAGAAAGGGATCTTCGGCGGCTGATTCCGGACCAGAACGAAAAAGGCCCGGATCCAGTGCGTCTGGATCCGGGCCCTTGGAATATGGCGTCCCCACGGGGATTCGAACCCCGGTCGCTGCCGTGAAAGGGCAGTGTCCTAGGCCTCTAGACGATGGGGACGCAGAGGCAACGTCATGCTGCAAACTAGTCAGGAGGTCCTTGCGGCCTTTCACTTCCGCGGCTGTCTTTCGGACGATGCAGGATGGTTGTCACCACACCGTTGAAAACCAGCAGGAACCCCAGCGGGACCATTGCGACCAGTGGCTTGGACCATGTCTGCTCACCGGCAAACATCAACCCGAAACCGCCGAACAATCCCACAATCGACAAAACCAGCCCAACGTAGATGGAGATCATTCCAAAACGATGCATCGCTGATCCTGCCATTCGCCGTAATGGTGGAGCCAGGCGGGATCGAACCGCCGACCTCCTGCATGCCATGCAGGCGCTCTCCCAGCTGAGCTATGGCCCCGTAACCGGCGAGGTGCGTAATGTAGCCACACCCCTTATTCGTGTCAACCCGCTTGTGCGGAAATCTTTGCGATGGCCCGCTCGATCCGTTCCAGCGAGCGCTCGCGTCCGATCAGCTCCAGCGTGTCGTCGATCGGTGGCGATACAGTACCGCCCGTCAGCGCCACACGCAATGGCTGGGCGACCTTGCCGAGCTTGAGTTCCAGCCGCTCGGCGGTGTGCTGCACCACCTCGTGCAGCGCCTCCTTGTCCCAGGCGCCGAGGGCACTGAAGCCGTCATGCAGAGTCTGCAACACCTCGCGGGCCTCCGGCGTCAGCTGCTTGCGCTCGGCCTTCGGATCGTATTCGTCGAAGTCGCGATAGAAATACACGCTGTTCTCGGCCATCTCGCGCAGCGTCCGCGCCCGTTCCCGCTGCGCCAGCACCACCTGCCGCAGTTCCGGCCCCTCGGCGGGATCCACGCCCAGCTGCCCGAGATGCCAGCCCAGCTCCAGCGCCACATGGTCGGGGTCCAGGGTCTTGATGTAGTGCTGATTCAGCCACAGCAGCTTGTCGGGGTTGATGGCCGAGGCGGACTGATTGACGTCCTCGATATCGAACAGGCGCACCAGCTCGTCCAGCGAGAAGATCTCCTGGTCCCCGTAGGCCCAGCCCAGCCGCACCAGATAGTTCAGCAGCGCCTCGGGCAGGTAGCCCTCCTCGCGGAACTGCATCACCGACACCGCCCCGTGGCGCTTGGACAGCTTCGCGCCGTCCGGCCCCATGATCATCGGCAGGTGCCCGTAACGCGGCGGTTCCACACCCAGGGCCCTGAGGATGTTGATCTGGCGCGGGGTATTGTTCAGGTGGTCGTCGCCACGCACCACATGGCTGATGCCCATGTCCATGTCGTCCACCACCACCGTGAGGTTGTAGGTTGGCGAGCCGTCGGAGCGGGCGATGATCAGGTCGTCCAGTTCGCTGTTCTGGAACGCCACCTTGCCGCGCACCATGTCATCAACGATGGTGGCGCCCTCGTCCGGGGTGCGGAAACGGATCACCGGATCCACGCCTTCGCGCGGTTCGGTTCGGGCGCGACAGCGGCCGTCGTAACGCGGTTTTTCCTTGCGCGCCTTCTGCTCCTCGCGCATCGCATCCAGCTCTTCCTTGGTGCAGTAGCAGCGATAGGCATGCCCGGAGGCCAGCAACTGGTCGATCACCTCGCGGTACCGGTCGAAACGCTCGGTCTGATAGAACGGCCCCTGGTCATAGGTCAGGCCCAGCCAGTTCATGCCCTCGAGGATCGCATTCACCGACTCGGCGGTACTGCGTTCGAGATCGGTGTCCTCGATACGCAGTACGAACTCGCCACCATGGTGGCGGGCGTAAAGCCAGGAGAACAGCGCGGTGCGGGCACCGCCTATGTGCAGATAGCCGGTCGGACTGGGGGCAAAACGGGTACGAAAGGCCATGCGCGAACACTCGCTTCCGGTAGTCAACAGGGCCACACAGGGTAGCAGACGACCGCGTCCTTGACCCCGCCCCGGACCGTCTACACTTCCTTCAGGGACCCCGAGACCCGGTCCCTGCGCCCTTCACCCGGAAAAGGAGATTCTCCGATGATCAGAAACCGGATCTTCATGGCCTCGTCCGTGGCCCTTGCCGCCGCGCTTGTCCTGCCCGTATCGGCGCTCGCCGATCGCCCGGCACCCGCCGAGGGGACCGAGGTCTACTTCATCAGCCCGCAGGATGGTGACACCGTCGAGGGCCCGGTACATGTACGCATGGGACTGCGCGGCATGGGGGTAGCCCCGGCCGGCGTCGACGCCGACAACACCGGGCACCACCACCTGCTCGTAAACAAGCCTCTGGACGAAGTGGACCTGGATGCCTCCCTGCCCTTCACGGACCACAAACACCACTTCGGAGGTGGTCAGACCGAAGGTGAGGTAGAACTGGAGCCCGGCACCCATACCCTGCAGCTGCTTTTCATGGACTATCGCCACATCAGCTTCGACCCGCCGGTGGTTTCCGAAAAAATCACCATCACGGTGGAATAGCGGCACCCATCAAAAAGGCCCCCTCCAGGACATGGAGGGGGCCTCGAAAGCCTCGACGAAGGGGGCATCAGGGTTCAGCCGCTGAGCCCCCGATGGATCACGGCAGGGCCGGGATGGTGATGTCCGGCATCTCGCCGGTCAGGGCGTGCATGAACGCCTCGATGTCTTCCAGCTCGTCTTCCGTGAAGTCGGTGTCCAGCATCTCCTGACCCATGATTTCAATGGCTTCCTTCAGGGTCTCGGTCTCGCCATTGTTCATGTAGGGGTAGGTCAGGGCCACGTTGCGCAGCGTCGGGGTCTTGAAGGCGTACTTGTCGCGTTCCTCCCCGGTCACCAGATAGCGCCCCTTGTCCTCGGAACCGGGCACCTGGATCTGGTGGAAATTCGAGTCGGTCAACGCCGGGCCACGGTGGCAGGCCACGCAGCCGTTGTCCGCGAACAGGGCCATGCCGCGCTTCTGCTGCTCGGTCATCGCGTCGTCGTCACCCACCAGCCAGCGGTCCAGATCGGAGTTCGGCGTGTTCAGGGTACGCTGGAACGAGGCCAGGGCCTTGGCCACGTGATCGGTGTTCACGACGTTGTCGCCGTCATAATCCGGGTACGCCGCATCGAACATCTCGATGTACTCGGGGAAGTCCTCCAGGCGCGCGATCGCCTCTTCCAGCGGCATGGCCATCTCCACCGCATCCTGGATCGGACCCAGGGCCTGGCCTTCCAGGTCATCCTCGCGGCCATCCCAGAACTGGGCCTCGAAGAACCCGGAGTTCAGCACCGTCGGGCTGTTGCGCTCGCCCACCTGGCCGGCATGCCCAACGGCACGCGGGATGCGGTCGGCCCAGCCCAGCGCGGGGTTGTGGCAGGTGGCGCAGGAAATGACGCCCGAGCTGGAGATGCGCGGCTCGAAGAACAGGAACTTGCCCAGCTCCACCTTCTCGTCGGTCAGGGAATTGTCGGCCGGGATCGGCGGCAGGGCCGGCAGCGGCTCGAACATGTCGCGGTACTGGTCGTAATCGCCGGCGAACGTCGGGGCGGAGAGGCCCAGGGCCACGGCCGTACAGGCCGAGACGAGCAGCCCCCGGAAAATGCGCTTCTTCTGCATGGTTCGCTCCTTTTTATTGGTCTGGATGCGGCCCGGCTACAAACCGTCACCACATGGACTCAGTCTAAAAGAAATACCCCCATCACGGGCCGGCCGGGTGGTGCAATCCTGCGTAACCTTGATACAGATCAACCCGGCTCCGCCCTTGCCCGCGTGACGGGACGCGGTTACAGTCCGCCCGCCTTCAGGTGCCCCGGCCCACGACGCCGGGGATAATCGGGAAGCCGGTGCGTGAATCGACGTTCGCAATGCCGGCACTGCCCCCGCAACGGTAGGCGAAGACAGGCGGATCCAGTGCCACTGCGGCGCATCCACGGGATGCCCGCGGGAAGGCGATCCGCCCGGGATGTCCTGCATCCCCTTCGCGAGTCCGGAGACCGGCCTGGAGGAAACCCGACGCCGCGGCGGGCGGCCGAGCGGGACGGGGCCGGTGTGTCCGCCCCCTTCCCCCCTGCTCCCTTGCCCGACTGCCGGCGTCGTTTCATCCACGGCGTGCGGGGTCGCACGTCCAGGGGAGCAACACAACAATGAAAAGCACCCAACCTCAGCCGGGGCGGCCTGCCGTGCCGGCCCTGGCCTCTCTGTGCCTGATGGCGGCCGCGGGCATCGCACCGGCGCAGGCCGGTTTTGAATTCGGCGACGCGGAGGACGGCCTGCAGGTCACTCTGGATCCGCTGATCCAGGGCCGTTACAGCTACGAGCATGACCCGGACGGCTCCAGCAGCGAATTCGATTTCCGGCGCGCCTGGCTGGACACCTCGGGCACCCTGTTCCACCCCGAACTGAGCTTTCGCCTGCAGCCGGATTTCAGCAGCGGCGAGCTGTCCATGCGCGACATCTGGCTGCAGTACGGCCCGGGCGAACACCTGGGCCTGCGGGCGGGCCAGTTCACCGTCCCCTTCGGTCTGGCGCGGGACATCGGCGGCCCCAACCGCCTGTTCACCGAACTGAGCATCGCCGGCAACCAGTTCGAGATCCCGGCCGGACGCGATACCGGGCTCGCCCTGCTGGGTGGCGCGGGCGACGACCGCGCCTGGGCGGTCGGGATATTCGATGGCCGCGGGCGCCTGGATCAGCGCGACGACCGGCCCTCCACCTCCGGGCACCTGTTCAGCGCCCGTGGCGCCTGGGCCCCGGTGGGGTCGGTCCCGCGCGACAACACCACGGTGGGCCGGGCCGTGGAGCGCACCGTTGCCCTGGGCGCCGGCCTGCAGGCCGCCAGCCGCAACCACCTGCGTGACTGGAGCCGCGGGCAGGAAGACACGGTCGACCGGCAGCGCGCCGACTGGGTCACCGCCACCGCCGATGCGGTGGTCAAGTTCGACCATACCTCGCTGTCGCTGGCGGCCTACCGCCGCAATGTCTCCCCCGACCGCACCGCGAGCTACCACGACCTGGGGGCCGAGCTGGAACTGGCGCAGTCGCTGCCGCTGGAGGACCTCGAGCTCGCCGCTCGCCACGCGGTACTGCGCCACGACGCCGGCGACGACCTGGACGGCGACGAGCGCTGGCAGCGCGAATGGGGCGCCGGCCTTAACTGGTACCACCGGGGGCAGCGACAGAAAACCCAGCTCATGTGGCTGGACCGCGACACCGACACCTCGAACTGGCAGCTGCACCTGCAGCACCAGTTCCGCTTCTGAACAAACAGAGAGAATCGCCATGAAACGGATGCCATCCATGCGCCGGCCGCTGACGGCCGGCCTGTCGCTGGTCCTGCTGCTCGCAGCGACCGGTACCGCCGGCGCGGAAGACGAGATCAGCGTGCCGATGCCGGGCCCCTGGGGCGAAGACTACGCGGAGACCCTGGACGACCCGGCCCGAGTCGACGCCACCGAGGCCTTCCAGCGCTTTCGGCAGCAGAGCATGCAGGGGACCTCGGCCACCTACCGCAGCATCGAGCAGATCCTGCGCTACGACGCACCGTTCGCCGAACGTCTGCCCGAGCTGGCCGACGAACTCGCGCGCGGGGCCGACGACATCGACACCTGGTTCGCCCGCGAGACACCGGCGCCCGACGGCGAACCCGGGGCCCTGCCCGCGGCCTGGGAGGACCCGGCGTTCGCCGAGTACAAGGCGGCATACCGCGAGGCCACGGCCGAGCTGCAACGCAAGGTGGAGGCGGCCGACGACCTCGAGGACGAGGGCTTTCAGCTACGCGCCACCGAGGCCCTGAACGGCGTGCGCCACCAGTGCCTCGCCTGCCACGACAACTTCCGCCGCCGCTGAACCACGCGGGAAAACGCGGAAACCGGGGCCGCCGCCCGGCGGTCCCTTTCCTTCATCCTGACCAGGAGCGCTCCACCTTCGCCTGCAAGCAGGCTCCTACATCGTCGCCAACTTGCAGTAGCCTGCTTGCAGGCGAAAAGCCCCGTGTCCCACGACACTCACCGGCGTGATCCCTGCCTGCGGAAGATCGGGGGCACCGCCGCTTAGTCCCCGTCCATGCCGCGGTAACGGCGCACATGCGCCGGGTCGTACAGCGCACTGTCGCGGAAATCCCCCGGGTCCAGCGCCGGGCCCACCAGGATCAGCGCCGAGCGCCGTGTGGTCAGGGCCTGCGCCCGTTCCGCGATATTCCCCAGCGAACCGCGCACCACGGTCTCGTCCGGCCAGCTGGCGCGGAAGACGATCGCCACCGGGCAGTCGCAGCCATAGTGCGGCCGCAGGTCCTCGACCACGGTCTCGATATTGTGCAGCGACAGGTGGACCGCGAGCGTCGCCCCGGTGGCGGCAAAGCTCGCCAGCCGTTCGCGCTCCGGCATGGAGGACGCCCGTCCCGGCGTGCGCGTCAGCACCACCGACTGCGCCACCTCCGGCACCGTCAGTTCCCGCCCCAGGGTCGCGGCGGCGGCGGAGAATGCCGGCACGCCGGGCGTGATGCTGTACTCGATCCCGGCCGCCTCCAGCCGACGGATCTGCTCGCCCAGCGCGCTGTAGACCGACAGGTCGCCGGAGTGCAGGCGCGCCACGTCCTGGCCCGCCGCGTGGGCGCGTTCGATCTCCCCCATGATCGCGTCCAGCGTCAGTGGCGCGGTGTTGACCACGCGCGCCCCCTCCGGGGCATGTTCCAGCACCGCCTCCGGCACCAGCGAACCCGCGTACAGGCACACCGGGCAGGCCGCGATGCGATCGCGCCCGCGCAGGGTCAGCAGATCGTCCGCACCCGGCCCCGCTCCGACAAAATGAACCGTCATCAAAACTCCTCGAAATTCCCGTCTGTCCCGTTCACCGTCCGCACCGCGACCGCGCAGCTCGCCCGTGCCGAGAGCCGCCGCGGCAGCAGCAGGCGCGCCCCGTCGCCGGCCACCGCCAGCGCCGCCGCCTCCGCCACCGAACCGACCCCGGCGACGGCACGCGAGCGCGCCGACTCCGTGGACAGGGCAGCGTCGCGCGCGGCCAGCGCGGCCGCCGACGCGAACACCGGCTCCAGCTCCAGGTCGCGCGCGGCCGTCCACAGCACCGGACTGTCGCCCTTGTGCGCCGGGGCCGCCAGCTGCCGGATCTCGATCGACTCGCCGCCCCCCGCCCGCAACCCGGCGTGCGCCTCGGCCAGCACCTCGCGGACCAGCGCCTCCAGTTCGCCGGCCGTGCAGGTCGAGGCGAAGCCGACGCCGGGGATCACCCGGACATGCGCCCCGCTCGGCGTTTCCCTCAGCTCCGGCGCAGCGACCACAGGGTCACCGGCCGCAGCGGCTGCCAGCCGGCCATGCCGCCCAGCGGCTCCGCGCGGCTGACGTTGATCCGCGTGAGCTCGCCGCCGTGGCGCTCGTGCGCCGCCGCCAGCACCGCGTCCCCTTCCACGGTCACGCTGCTGGCAACCAGCCGCCCGCCCGGGCGCAGCTGGCCCATGCAGTGCTCCACCAGCCCCGGCGTGGTCAGCCCGCCGCCGATGAAGATCGCGTCGGGTGGCGGCAGGTCTTCCAGTGCCTCCGGCGCCCGCCCGTGGACGGGACGCAGCGCCGGCACCCCCAGCGTGCTCGCGTTGCGCGCGATGCGTTCCAGGCGCTCCGCGCGCGGCTCGATGGCCACGGCGGTGTTGGCCGGATCCGCCAGCATCCACTCGATGCCGATGGCTCCGGAGCCGGCGCCCACGTCCCACAGGCGTTCGCCGCGTCCGGGCGCCAGCAGGGCCAGCGCCACCGCCCGCACCTCGCGCTTGGTGATCTGTCCGTCCTGCTCGAACTGCGCCTCCGGCCGCCCGGCACTCGCCGCCAGCACCTGCGCCGCCGGATCGGCCCGGCATTCCAGCGCCATGGTGTTCAGCGCCTCGATCGCGACCTCCGGCCAGGCCCCGGCGCGCGCGCGGACGGCCGCCTCGCGGTCCGCGCCCAGCGACTGCAATACGGTCAGGGTGGAATCGCCGAAGCCGAGTCCGGTCAGCCAGTGCGCCAGTTCCGCCGGGGTATCCCCGTCGCGGCTCAGGATCAGCAGTCGCGCGCCGTCATGCAGCCAGGGCCGCAGCGCCTCCATCGGCCGGCCGTGCACCGACAGGCAGCGGGTCTGCTGCAGCGGCCAGCCCATGCGCGCGGCGGCCAGACTGAACGCCGAGGGCGCCGGCCAGACGCAGGTCTGCGCGACCGGAAAACGCCGCATCAGGGTCGCGCCCACCCCGAACCAGAAGGGGTCGCCGCTGGCAAGCACGCACAGCGGCTGCCCGGCGCGCGCCTCGATCCAGTCCAGCGCGGTCTCCAGCGGCGACGGCCACACCAGCCGCTCCTGCCCCGGCCGCTCCGGCAGCATCTCCAGATGCCTGGCGCCGCCGATCACCGTCGCCGCCGTGTCCAGCGCCATGCGGGCATCCGGGGCCAGCCCGGCGACCCCCTCCGCGTCCACGCCGACGATGTTCAGCCATGGCGCTCGCTCCTCGTTGGTGGCTAGACTGGTCATCCTCATGAGCTCCCGTTCATCCACCGATACCGCCCCCCGGGCGGCGCGCCCGCGGCAGATCCTGCTGCTGGGCGGCACCACCGAGGCCGCGGCCCTGGAACCGCTGCTGGACGGCCACCCGCGGCTGCACGCCACCGTGTCGCTGGCCGGACGCACGCGCAGGCCCGCGCCCTCGCGACTGCCGCGGCGCACGGGCGGCTTCGGCGGCGCCGAGGGCCTCGCCGCCTGGCTGCGCGACCACGCGATCGACGCCGTGGTGGACGCCACCCACCCGTTTGCGCGGCAGATCTCGGCCAATGCCGTCGCCGCCACGCGCCGCGCCGGCGTACCCCTGGCCCGGCTGACCCGGCCGCCGTGGCAGGCCGGCCCCGGGGATCACTGGCTGCGCGTGCCCGACCTGGAGGCCGCCGCCCGCGCGCTCCCCGGCCTCGGCCGGCGCGTGCTCATCACCACCGGGCGCCAGCACCTGGAGGCCTTCGAGGCCGCGCCCGACCGGGACTACGTGATCCGCACCATCGACCCGCCGGAACCGCCGCCGGCGCTGGCCCGGGTCACCTGGCTGCGGGCCCGCGGCCCGTTCAGCCTGGCCGACGAGCACCGGCTGCTGGAGACCCACGCCATCGACGTGCTGGTCACCAAGGACAGCGGCGGCGCGGCCACCGCCCCCAAGCTGCAGGCCGCGCGCGAACGCGGCATCCCGGTGGTGATGGTGGACCGGCCGCCGGACGCCCCCGGGGTGCCCCGCTTCCACGCCCCGCAGGCGGCCCTGGAGTGGCTGGAAGGCCTCCCGCGCGTTCACTGCGACTCCGCCGACTCGACATAGCGCGGGGTATACACGTGGCGCCGGCCGGAGGGGCGCTCCAGCACCCGGGTGGAGGCGGCACCGACGATCACCAGCGTGCTCATGTTGGCCGCCGCCGGATCCACCTCGCCGAGGGTGGCGACCCGCAGCTCCTCCCGCTCGCCGCGGCCCACCGCGGTGGCCAGCACCACCAGGGTGTCCGGCCCCTGGACCTCGCGCACGATGTCCAGCGCGGCGCCCAGCTGCCACGGTCGCGCGCGCGAGATCGGATTGTAGAAGGCCATGGCGAAGTCGGCCTCGGCCGCCAGCCGCACCCGGCGCCGGATCAGCGACCACGGCTTGAGATTGTCCGACAGCGAGATCGCGCAGAAGTCGTTGCCCAGCGGCGCCCCCAGCCGCGCCGCGGCCGCCTGCATCGCCGACACCCCGGGCAGCACCTCTACCGTCACCGCATCCCAGCGGCCCGGCTGCGCGCCCTCCAGGGCCTCGAACACCGCCGCGGCCATCGCGAACACCCCGGGATCCCCCCCGGAGACCACCGCCACGTCGCGCCCCTCGGCGGCCATGTCCAGCGCATGCGCCGCGCGCGCCAGTTCCTCGCGGTTGTCGGAGGCATGCACGCGGTGATGCGCCCCGGCCACGCGCTCCAGGTACGGCCCGTAGCCCACCAGATCGGTGGCATCCGCGAGCAGCGCGGTCACCTCCGGCGTGATCCATTCGGAGCCGGCCGGCCCAACCCCGACCACGGTCAGACGCCCGCTCATCGCCGCACCCCCTCGCCGTGGATCACGATCAGGGAGAAATACGGCGCCTCCCCGGGCGTCTCCTCGAGCGCCTCGGCCAGCGGCCGCACGCGTTCCTCGTCAAAGCTCGCGCGTTCGATGTACCAGGCGCGCGCGGTCAGCCCCAGGCGCTCCAGCACGCGGCGGATCTTCGGCAGCTGCTTGCCGAGCTTCATGATCACCGCAGCCTGCGCGGGCGCGAGCGCCGCCTCCAGTTCCGTCTCCGGCAGCGTCCCCGGTACCACACTCAGGGTGTCGTCGCGCATCACCAGCGGCGCCGGCAGTTGCGCCGCCGCGGCGATCGGCGAGATCACCCCGGGTACCACCTCGCTGCGGAAGCGCTCGCGCAGGCGCAGGTGCACGTGCATGAACGAACCGTAGAAATACGGATCACCCTCGTTGAGCACGCAGACCGAACGGCCGGCCTCCAGATGCACCGCCAGGCGTTCGGCGCACTGGTCGAAGAACGCCTCGATGCGACTGCGGTAGCTCTCCTCTTCGTGGGCGATCTCGTTGGTCACCGGATACTCCAGCGCCTCCTCGATCTGCCCGGGACCGATATGCGCATCCGCGATGCGCCGCGCCTGCCCGGTGGTCCCGCGCTTGCAGAAATACGCCACCACCGGCGCCTCGGCGATGCGCCGCGCGGCGCGGAAGGTCATCAGTTCGGGGTCCCCGGGGCCGGTGCCGACCCCGCAGAGCACCCCGGGTTCGATCGTTCCGGGTTCGATCATTCCGGGCCCGCTCGTGTGCGCCGCACTCATGCCGGCTCCCTCCCCAGGCCGTTGACCGCCCCGGCGGTGATCGCGCTGCCGCCGCGGCGCCCGGCCACGGTCAGGTATTCCAGCCCGAACGGGTTGTCCGCCAGCGCCTGCTTGCTCTCCACCGCGCCGACAAAGCCCACCGGGATGCCGATCACCGCCGCCGGGCGCGGCGCGCCGTCGCGCAGCATCTCCAGCAGGCGGAACAGCGCGGTGGGCGCATTGCCGATGGCCACCACCGCGCCGGCCAGCTCGGGGCGCCACAGCTCCATCGCCGCGGCGCTGCGGGTGTTGTCCAGTTCGCGCGCCAGCTCCGGCACGCGCGCATCGCGCAGGGTGCAGCGCACCGGGTTGTCCGCCGGCAGGCGCGCGCGGGTGATGCCGTGGGCCACCATCTCGCTGTCGCACAGCACCGGGGCGCCGGCCTCCAGCGCCTGACGGAGCGCACTGCCGACACCCGGCGAGAAGCGGATGTCCTGCGCCAGATCGGGCATGCCGCAGCTGTGGATCATGCGTTCCACTGCCGCCACCAGATCCGCCGGGAAGCGCTCCAGGTCCGCCTCGGCGCGGATGATCGCGAACGACTCCGCATAGATCGCCTTCCCGTCGCGCTCGTAGCGCCAGGCCTCAGTCTCCGTCACGTTCATCCTCCTCGCACAGCGCCGCGTCCACCGCGGCATTCCAGGCCTCGGGCCCGATCCGTTCCAGCATGGTCTGCAACTCCTCTCCAGCATTGCGTTGACGGGCGAACGCCCGCTCCAGCGCCGCGATCCGGGCGCGCGCCTGCGCCGGGGCCAGCCCGCTCCATTCAAGGGCCGCACCGGGCCGCGAGCGCAGCACCACGGCATGGCCGTCCGGCCGCGCGACCCACTCGACCACCCCGGCTTCCGTCCGCGGCGGCGCCGCGCAGCGCTTGTCGCAGGCGGAGACCTGCAGCCGCACCCCGCTCGCGGCCAGGGTCGGCATGCGCTGCACCAGCGCGGCGGCCTCGCTGCGCGCGGCGATGTGCGCCGAGGCGCAGCCCGGCCGCCCGACACAGGCATCCGCCGCCAGGCGCCGGTCGGCCGGCTCGGTCACCGCACCCAGTTCCCGCAGCAGTTGCTGCAGCTCCGGGGCGGCATCCGCGGCCACGCCGGTCGCCAGCAGCGCCCGCCACGGCGTCAGGCGCAGGCCGCCGCCGTGCGGCTCCAGCCACGCGGCCAGACTCTCCAGCCGGTCGGCGTCGATCACGCCGAACGGGAAGACCGCCCCCACCCAGGCCCCACCGGCCGCCGCACCGAGCCAGTCCCCGACGCGCACCGGCGTGTCGGCGTTGGCAACCACCCCCGGCGTCTCCCCCTCCGAACCCGGCAGGCGCAGCGCCTCGCTCCCGGGCATGCCCACCGCGTCGCGCAGCCGCCCCGGCGGCGGATCCAGCACGGCGCGCTGCTCGAGGAACACGCGCAGGGTGCGCACCACCGCCGCCGGGGCATGCTGCGCCGAGACCTCGCCGAGCGGGGTCGCCGTGGCCGCGGTGCCTCCGGCCGCCACGCGGAAACGAGGCCCCGCGCCGGCGAGCGGATCCAGACGCAGATCCGCCGGCACCCCGCGCAGCGAGGCACGCCCGCCACCGTCGACCACCACGCCCACCTTGGCCGGCAGACCTCGCAGCGCGGGCTCGTCGACGATCGCGGCGCTCACCGCGCGCGCCAGGGCCAGCACGTCCACCGCCTCCGGGTCGAGGTCCGGCACCGGCGCCGCCAGCACGTTGCGCCGGGCCTCGCGCTCCGCCTGGGCATCCACCAGGCCGGTGGGGGCCAGAGCCGCGCGCGCCGCGTCCAGGTCGCCGGCCGCCACGCCGCGCAGCTGCAGGTTGCCGCGCAGGGTCAGTTCCAGTTCGCCGTTGCCCAGGCGCCGCGCGGTGTCCGCCAGCACCCGCGCCGCGGCCGCCCCCAGCCCCCCGATCGGGTGGCGCAGGCGCAGCAGATAGCCGTCCCCGGTGGCCATCGGCGCCGCCACCCCGGGGCAGGCCCCGCGCACCCGCGGCGGCTGCGGCGCCGCCGGACGGTTCATGAGCGCAGCCTCCGGCTGTGGGCCAGCAGATACCAGGCCCCGCCCGCGACCAGTACACAGGCGGCGGCCAGCACCGCGAAGGTCGTGGTCCAGGCGACCGCGCTGACCCCCAGCAGGCCGTGGCGGAAGCCCTCGATCACGTAATAGAGCGGGTTCAGCTGCGCGACCCCCTGCCAGGGATCGGCCAGGCGCTCCACCGGATAGAACAGCCCGCCGAGATAGATCAGCGGGGTCAGCACGAAGGTGCTGATCACCGAGGTGTGGTCGAAGCTGCGCGCGTACAGGCCGTTGATCAGCCCCGCCAGCGAGAACAGCACCGCGGTCAGCAGCGCGATCCCCAGCACCGCCCCGGCGTGGTGCAGCTGCAGCTCGCTGAACGGCAGCGCCACCGCCAGCACCAGCGCCCCGGCCAGCAGCCCGCGCAGTACCCCGGCGGTGGCAAACCCGGCCACCACCAGCCACGCCGGCATCGGCGCCACCAGGATCTCCTCGATGTGGCGCTGCAGGCGCGCGCCGAACAGCGCGAGGCTGCTGTTGCCGTAGGCGTTGGTGACCACCGCCAGCATCACCAGGCCCGGCAGGATGAAGTCGGCATAGGGCACGCCGCCCAGGGTGCCGATCTCGCGCCCCACCAGATGCCCCAGCACCGCGAGAAACAGCACCGCGGTCACCAGCGACGGCAGCAGGTTCTGCACCCAGCCGCGCAGGAAGCGGCGCACCTGCTTCACCACCAGCCCGCGCCAGGCGTACCAGTACAGCGCGGCGTTGTGCAGCGGGCTCATGCCGCGCCCTCCCCGCCGCGCTCGCGCAGCAGTTCGAGAAAGCGGGTCTCCAACCGATTGCCCTTCTCGCGCAGCCCGGCGATGCGCACCCCGGCGGCGGTCAGTTCGGCGAACACCGGGTTCAGCTCGGTACCGCGCGGCACGTCCACCTCCAGGGTGTGCGCATCCACCGGGCGCAGGGTGCCGGCGGACAGCGCGAGCTCCCCGGGCCGCGCCAGCGGCTCGGCCAGCTCCACCACCAGGGTCTGGAAGCGCAGCCCGCGCAGCAGCTCACCGGTGCCGCCGCGGGCGATGATGCGCCCGCCATCGATGATGGCCAGCTCGCGGCACAGGCGCTCGGCCTCCTCCAGGTAATGCGTGGTCAGCAGGATGGTCACGCCATCCGCGTTCAGTTCCTGCAGCAGGGTCCAGAGGTCGTGGCGGGCCTCCAGGTCGACGCCGGCGGTGGGTTCGTCCAGCACCAGCAGGCGCGGCTGGTGCACCAGCGCGCGCGCCAGCAGCAGGCGCCGCTTGAAGCCCCCGGACAGCCCCCAGGCGGTCTGCCGGCGGCGGTCGGCCAGCCCCAGGCGCTCGCACAGTTCGTCGGTGCGGCGGCGCGCCTGGCGCGGCGACAGTCCGTAGTAGGCGCCCTGGGTCTCGATGATCTCGCCCACCGGCTCGAAGCTGTTGAAATTGACCTCCTGCGGCACCAGACCGACCAGACGCCGCGCCGCCACCGGCTCGCGCGCGACATCGTGGCCGAAGATCCGCACCGTGCCGCGCTCCAGGCGCAGCAGCGAGGTCAGCAGCCCGATCAGGGTGGTCTTGCCGGCGCCATTCGGCCCCAGCAGGCCGAAGAACGCCCCCGGCTCGACGTGCAGGCTGACCCCGTCCAGGCCGACCCGGCCACCGCGATAGCGCTTGGCGAGGTCGTCGATGGCGATGGCCGGGGCGCTCATCGCGTCACCTCCGGGGCATCCGCGCCGTCACCGGCCGTCCCCACCACCCGGCCCTGGCGATCCACCGCGACCACCTCCAGCGTGGTGTCGGGCAGCTGATAGCTGCGCGCCTGCTCCAGGGCCAGCGCCGCGATGCGGTCCCCCAGTGCCACGCCGGCCTCCTGACAGGCGGCGAGGGCCTCGATGCTGGTGTTGCAGCCGCGGATCTGCCGCGCCAGCGCGGCATCCGCCCCGGCGGCCTCGGCGGTGGCGGCGATGAAATCCAGGTCGATCGAGCTGCTGCGACTGTGGGTATCCGGGTGCCCGGCGGCGAACTTGCCCAGCTTGGCGAAGCCCGCCACCAGCGCGACGCGCGGCAGCGGCTGGCGCCGCAGGTACTTGAGCGCCGCGCCGAAGAAGTCGCCCATCTCCACCAGCCCCATCTCGTCCAGCCCGTAGCGCTCGCTCGCGGTGCGTTCGCTGGTGCCGCCGGTGCAGCAGGCGACCTGCCGCAGGCCGTTGGCCCGCGCCACGTCGATGGCCTGGTGGATGGAGGCGATGTAGGCGGAACAGGAGAAGGGCCGCACGATGCCGGTGGTGCCGAGGATGGAGATGCCGCCGAGGATGCCGAGGCGCGGGTTCATGGTGCGCCGGGCGATGCGCTCGCCGCCATCCACGCCGAGCGTGACCCGGAACCCGCCCGCATGGCCCAGCTCGCGGGCCAGGCGTTCGAGGTGGTCGGTGATCATCCGGCGCGGCACCGGGTTGATCGCCGGTTCCCCCGGCGGCAGCACCAGACCGCTGCGGGTCACCGTGCCCACCCCGGGTCCGGCGACGAAGGTCACCCCCGCGTCCGGCCGCGGCTCCACCCGCGCGCGGATCCAGGCGCCGTGGGTGGCATCGGGATCATCGCCGGCGTCCTTGATGACGGCCGCCTCGGCACCGCCCGGAACCCGCTCCAGCGACGCCAGCGCCAGGCTGACCACCTGGCCACGCGGCAGCACCACCTCCTGGCTCGTGGTCACGCCGCTGCCCAGCGCCAGCCGCGCCGCCCCCAGGGCCGCCGCGGTCGCGCTGGTGCCGGTGGTCAGGCCGGTGCGCAGCGGCGCCGTGCCGTCGCCGCTCTCCGCGCGCATCGCTCCGGGTTGCGTGCCCGGCTCGGCCATGGGCTCAACCATGGATCCCGTCAACCGCGCCGAGGTCCATCGCGGGCGCCCCGGAAGCATCGCCGGTCAGCCGGGCGCGTTCGCCCACCACGTCGCCCACGATCAGCAGGCTGGGCGACTCCAGCGCCAGCGCCGCGGTGCGCCCGGGCAGGTTCCCCAGGGTGCCGGCGACCACGCGCTGCCCCGGCCGGGTCCCGTGCTCGATGATGGCGGCGGGCCGCGTGGCCGGGGCGCCGGCGGCGACCAGCCCGGCACAGATCTCCGCCAGCGGGTTCAGCCCCATGTAGATCACCACTGTCTGTCGCGGGGCGGCCAGCGCCTCCCAGTCCAGCTCGGTACTGCCGTTGCGCCGGTGCGCGGTCACGAACTGGCAGCGATGGGCATGATCGCGGTGGGTCAGCGGGATGCCGGCGAACGCCGCGCAGCCGCCGGCCGCGCTGATGCCGGGGATGACCCGCACCGGGATGCCGGCCGCCGCCAGCGCCGCCGCCTCCTCGCCACCACGGCCGAAGACATACGGGTCCCCACCCTTCAGCCGCACCACGTAACGCCCCTCGCGGGCGCGCTCGATCATCAGCGCGTTCAGCTCCTCCTGGCGCAGGCTGTGGTTGGAGCGCGCCTTGCCCACGTAGCAGCGTTCGGCCTGCGGACTGGCCATCGCGAGGATCGCCTCGGGGATCAGGCGGTCGTGCAGCAACACCTCGGCGTCGCGCAACGCCGCGGCCGCGTCCAGCGTCAGCAGCCCGGGATCACCCGGCCCGGCGCCGACCAGATCCACGCGGCCGGCGGCCGGCGTGCTGTCCGTGAACACCCGGCTCATGACGCGAACAGGGCCGCGGCCGCCTCCGGATTGGAGGGGAACCAGGCGTGCAGATAGGTTGCGGTCAGCCGGCCATCGCGGTAGACCGCCTCGCCGGTGGAACCGGCGCCGCGGGCACGGGTGCAGTGCGCGACAGGTTCCAGCCCGACCTCGGCCCGGGTGTGGTGGAAGGTATGGCCGCGCAGCTCGCCCTCGGGCAGCGGCGCGGCCTGCAGCCCGAGGCCCTGCAGCTTGTCCTCCAGACGCGCATGCCCCGGCAGCAGACCGGCCATCGGCGCGCCGTGGCCGTCGCGGTCCGCCAGCTCTTCCAACAGGTAGAGGAAGCCGCCGCACTCGGCCAGGATCGGCCGGCCGGCCCCGTGGTGCGCGGCCAGGTCCGCCTTCAGGCCGGTGTTGGCCGCCAGTGCATCGAGGTGCAGCTCGGGATAGCCGCCCGGCAGCCACACCGCATCCACCTCGGGCAGGCGATCGCCGGCCACCGGGGAGAAGAACTCCAGCCGCGCGCCCTGTGTGCGCAGGAACTCGAGGTTGCCCGGATAGGTGAAGGCGAACGCCGCGTCGCGGGCGATGCCGATGCGCAGCCCGTCCAGCCGCGGGGCCCGCTCGCTCCCGGGGTGCGAGTCGGGCTCCGCACCGGCGTCCGCTTCGGGGGCGAACGCCACCGGGGCCGGCAGCTCGGTCACCCCGGCCTCGGCGATCGCCTGCGCGGCGGCCTCCAGACGGGCGTCCAGGTCGGCGACCTCGCCGGCCTGCACCAGCCCGAGGTGGCGATCGGGCACACTCAGGGCCTCGTTGCGCTGGATCGCGCCAAAGAAATGCACGCCATCCGGGGTCGCATCGCGCAGCATGCGCCCGTGCCCCGGGCTGCCGGTGCGGTTGGCGATCACCCCGGCCAGTGGCATCTCCGGGCGCCAGGTCGCCAGCCCGTGCACGATGGCGCCGAAGGTCTGGGCCATGCCGCCGGCATCCACCAGCGCCAGCACCGGCAAGCCGAAGGCCACCGCCAGATCGGCACCCGAAGGGTCGCCGTCGAACAGGCCCATGGAGCCCTCGACCAGGATCAGGTCGGCATCCTGCGCGGCGGCATGCAGCTTCGCCCGGCAGGCCGCCTCGCCCACCATCCACAGATGCAGCGGATCCACCGGATGCCCGGAGGCCTGCTCCAGGATCATCGGATCGAGGAAATCCGGGCCGGTCTTGAACACCCGCACCCGGCGCCCCTGGTTGCGGTGGTAACGCGCGATCGCGGCGGTGACCGTGGTCTTGCCCTGGCCCGAAGCCGGCGCCGCCACGAACGCGGCCGGGCAGCTCACCGGGGCACTCATGCCGACACCTCCGCCTGCAGGCCGGCCGCCTGCCGGGCCCGGTGCCCGTCCGGCCAAAGACCGCGCGCGGTCAGGCCTCGCTCATAGGGGGCTCGGTATCCGGCGGTGCGTCCTCGAAGATGCGCCCGCCTTCCAGTGTCAGGCCGACGCTGCGCAACTCCACAGTATCCTCCATGGAATCGCGTGGATCGTGCGTGTACAGCACCCAGTGATCCTCCGGGTCGCGCCGGTAGAGCTCCACCGCGCCACTGGCCGGGTCGATCATCAGGTATTCCTGCAGCGAGGCCAGGGAGCGGTAGGCGGCAAACTTCGCCCCTCGGTCGAAGGCCTCGGTCGACGGCGACAGGACCTCCACCACCAGCAGCGGGGCCTGCTTGTACTGCTCGCGCCCCCGGTCCTGCGGATCGCAGGTGACCATCACGTCCGGATAGAAGAAGGCATCGGCCGCTTCCACCCGCAGCTTCATGTCCGCGATGAAGGTCCGGCAGGGTCCGCCGCGCAGGTGTTCGCGCAGGGCTGAAGCCACATTGAGCGAGATCGTCACGTGCCGATCCGAGGCCCCGCCCATCGCAAAGACCTCGCCGGCCACGAACTCGTGCTTCTCCGGCTGTTCGGCCTCCCACGCCAGAAAGGCGTCGGCATCCATCTGTGCGGGTTGCGGGTTGCCCATGCTGGAGTCTCCGGTTCGGGCCGTCATCCCCCTGATAGTAGCGCAGCGCCATGGCTGCCCGCAGCGTCCGCCGTGTCACAGCTCGATTCCCTTCTGCGCCTTGATGCCGGCCTGGAAGGCGTGCTTGACCACGCCGATCTCGCTGACCGTGTCGGCGGCGTCGATCAGGCCCTGCGGGGCCGCGCGGCCGGTGGTGATCACGTGCTGCATCTCAGGGCGCGCGGTAAGGTCCCGCACCACCTCGTCGACATCCAGATAGCCGTACTTCAGCGCGATGTGCAGCTCGTCCAGCAGCACCAGGTCGATGGCCGGATCGGTCAGCATGTCGCGGGCGTGGGCCCAAGCCTCGCGCGCGGCCTCGCCGTCCTTCTCGCGATCCTGGGTCTCCCAGGTGTAGCCCTCGCCCATCACGTGGTACTGCACGTTGTCCTGGCGCTTGAAGAAGGCCTCCTCGCCGGTGGCGAAACGGCCCTTGATGAACTGCACGATGCCCACCTGCATGTCGTGGCCCAGCGCGCGCGCCGCCATCCCGAAACCGGAGGAGCTCTTGCCCTTGCCGTTGCCGGTCAGCACCAGGAACACGCCGCGTTCCTCCTGCGCCTCGGCGATCTTGCGGTCCACCACTTCCTTCTTGCGCGCCATGCGCTCGGCGTGGCGGCGCGCGCGTTCGTCCTGATCACTCATGGTCCTGTTCCTCGATTGGGTTTGCGGCCATTGGGCGGCCGGCTCGGGTGTACTCAGTCGCCACCCTCGATCAACAGCATGCGGCCGGTCTCCGGGTCGCGGTAGACCTGGCCCATGGATTCGAAACCGGAGCCGGCCTCGCCGGCGCCGTCGGGCAGTTCGGGAACCTCCTCGCCGGCCTCGACGTCCACGCCGCCGGCTTCCTGCTGTTCCAGTCCGTCGTCGGCGGCCACCAGGGCCACGATCAGGCCGACCGCGAACACCAGCATGATGTCCGCGAGGTTAGCCAGCGGCCCCATGGGTTCCTCGTCCGGCGCGTCGAACCGGCTGGCGCGGTAGTGCGGGACCCTCATGCGGCCTCCATGCGTTCCATCGCGCCGTCATACCAGCGCCGGCGCAGGCGGCCGAGCAGGAAGCCGAGGATACCGATCAGCAGCCCCAGGACCGTGGTGTTGAAGGCCACGGTCACCGCCTGCGCCAGTACGTCGAGTTCGCCCCGGCCCATGGCCGCCAGCCCCGGTCCCAGCGGGATCAGCGTCCCCATCAGCCCCAGCATCGGGCCGATACGCGCCAGGAGGTCGGCACGGTCGATGCGCCGCCGCGCCAGAAACGCCAGCCGCTCGGCATTGCCGCTGGCCTCCAGGCGCCGCACTCCGCCGGTACGCTCGCCGATGGCCTGTCCCAGCTCCCAGACGGCCACCGCGACCAGCACCAGCAAGCCGATGATCACCGGCTCCAGCAGCCAGCTCACCACCGTGTCCATCAGTTCCATCGTGATCGAGAACGACATTCGCGTTACCTCATCAATTTTTGTTCAGCGCTTCCTTAACGGCGCCGACCGGCGACGATGCCTCCGAGCAGCAGCACGAACAGGGCCCCGGAGACCAGCCAGGAGAGCCACGGCATGGCGCGCGCCTCGCCCGATTCGCGGCGGTCCTCGGCCTCCGCCGCCTCGACCTCGGCCGGCTCCGGGGCCTCCTGCATCTCGCGGGCATCCGGCTGTTCCAGCGGCTGGATCTCGGCCATGCGCGCCGGGTCGGTCTCGGCGGGCTCGCGTTCGATCTGCGCGGCCTCGCGCACGGCGTCGAAGGCCTCGGCCAGTTCCGCGTCGTCCAGGCGTTCGGCGACTTCGTCGAGCACGGGGTGATCCGGCCGCGTATGACCGCTGCCGGGCAGGCCGTGCTCGGCCACCAGTTCGGCGAAGTCCTCGGACAGCGCCTCCAGGACCTCGGGATCGGCGTCCCAGAACTCGCGGCTCGCGGCCACCAGCAGCGTGGCCTGCATGTGCGTCTTCACGTGCACCTTGTGGCCATCTTCCAGGAACTCGTCGAGCCCCAGGTCGTGCCGGTCCTGCAGGTAGACGTCGTGCACGTGGTCCCAGGCTTCGGAGCCGATCACGTGGGGACTGGTTACCTGCCAGCCCCACAGGTTGTTGACGAAATCGGCGGTGAAGGTCCGCGCCCCGGCATAGCCGTGGTCCATCAGCGGCTCGATCCACTGCGGGTTCAGATTCTGCCCGTGCAGCTCGGTCATCAGCGCACGCTGCAGGCTCTCAACGCGCGGGTTGTCGGAGTCGGCATGCTGCAGGATGCGATTGTCCGGCGGGGATCCGCGGGCGTGTTCCACCGCGGCCGACAGACCGCCCTGGAAGTCGAAGCCGTCGTCGTTGTCGAGCAGGCCGTAGAGATGGCTGGCGCGGCCCAGATAGGTGCGGCCCACGCCTTCCAGGCGCGCATCGAAGGCCTCGTGGGCGGGCTCGCCGCGGGTCCCGGCGCCATAGGCATGCCCCATGCGCCGGGCATAGGCGTCGGCCAGCTCGGCGCGATCCTCCCAGGCCCCGGAGCGGTCGGCCAGACGGTTCACCCCGGCGCCATAGGCCCCCGGCGCGGTGCCGAACACCCGCAGCGCGGCCTGACGGCCGGCCTCGACCGCCTCCACGCCATCGGATTTCAGCGCCCGGGTATCGGCCACCCACTGGCTCGCCACGTCGTTGCGCTCCAGCGGCTCCCGGCCCGGATCCCTCAGGTCCTCGCCCAGGGGTTTCAGGGCCTCGTCCAGTGCTTCGTCCAGGTGGGGATATTCGGCGCGGATGGTCTTCGACGAGCCGTCCAGGGCCAGGCGCGCGGCCTGGTCCAGCCAGACCAGCTGATCCTCGTAGAGGTCGCGGAACAGGCCCGAGGTGGTGAACAGGGCGTCCCGGCGACGCTCACGATCGGCCTCGTCGAGATCCATCAGCTTCAGGCCCTCGACGATCCCGCGGCTGTTCCACTCGGGCTTCACCCCCAGCATGTCGAGTCCGAAGGCCACCATCACGCCTTCGTCGCGCACGGTGTCGGAGGCCCACAGCACCACGGCCTCGCTGCCTTCGGCTTCGGGGTCGCCCTGCTCGCGGGCATCCGCGGCCAGGTCCTGGCCCAGGCTCCAGGCGATGCGAGTGGGCACCAGATCGGAGGACAGGGCGTGGAAATTGCGCCCGGTGGGCAGCACATCCGGGGTGCGCACCGGATCGTTGCCGCGGCTCGGCGGCACGAAGCGGCCCTCGAGCCCGGCCAGCAGGTTCGCTCCCTCATTGGCTGGCGAGCCCTCCAGGTCTTCGCGCATCGCCGCGTCCGGCTCCGCGTCGCCGGCCATGGAATCGAGCATGGTGTCCACGGCCTCGCCATCCCAGTCGCGGGCCAGCACATGCAGTCCGAGGGGCATGTGCTCCTCCTGCATGTCGGTCACCCAGTGACCGATGTCGTGGACCATCAACTCCTCGTCGAGGTCCGCCAGACCACCCTCGTGAGCCGGATCATGGTCATGTCCGTGGTCGTGGTCATGTCCGTGGTCGTGGTCATGTCCGTGGTCGTGGTCATGTCCGTGGTCGTGGTCATGCCCGTGATCGTGGTCATGCCCGTGATCGTGGTCATGGCCGTGGTCGTGGTCATGCCCGTGGTCGTGGTCATGCCCGTGGTCGTGGTCATGCCCGTGATCATGGTCATGGCCGTGGTCATGGTCATGGCCGTGGTCGTCACCACCATCATGCGCATGATCGTGATCATGGCTGTGGTCGTGGGCATCCATCGCCTCCTCGATGGTCTCGCTCAGACCAAGCTCCTCGATGCGGGCCAGCAGCGTCTCCGCGGCCCGGGCCTGAGTCGGCGAATTCGGATCGGTGCTCGCCTCGTAGCTTTCGACCAGCTGGCGCAGTTCCAGCAGGTCGTCGTAGAGCTCGGTGGTCGCCAGCGCCGGCGTCAGATGGCTGATGATCACGCCCTGGGCGCGACGCTTGGCCTGGATGCCCTCGCCCACGCCATCGACGATGTAGGGATACAGCACCGGCAACGGGCCGCCGAGGAGTTCCGGATAGTCGTCCGGGGCCAGCCCGGCGCGGCGCCGCGGCAGGAATTCGCGGGTGGAGTGGCGCCCCATGTAGACCAGCGCATCCGCCTCGAAATGGTCGCGCAGCCAGTGGTAGAAGCCCACGTACTGATGGGTGGGCGGGAACGTGGTGTTGGCGTGCAGCAGGCGCTCGCTGACTTCCCAGCCCCGCGGCGGCTGTGGGCCGATGAACACGTTGCCGTATTCGATCCCGGGGAAATGCATCGCCCCGTCGTGGGTCATGGCCTCGCCCGGGGGTTCGCCCCAGCCGCTCAGGCCCGGGATGCCGGTGCGCGTGAGGGCGTCGCGCAGGGATTCCGCCTGCGCCAGGTCGCCGCCGCCGTCCAGCAGCGCCTCCCACTCGCGCTCCAGCTGGTCGATCAGTGACTGCGCACGCTGCTGCGCGTCATGCGAGTAGTTCTGCACCATGTGGCGCAGATCGCCGATGCCGTTCTCCAGCGCGCGCTCGGCGGCGTCGGTCGCGCCCAGTTCGCGGGCCTTGAGCAGCCGCTCGTGCAGATAGCCCACCGGACCGTGCACCAGTTCGGCCTGTACGGTCTCCGGCAGGGTCTCGAACCAGGAACGATAAGTCTCCGCATCCAGGCTGGCCACGCGGCCGGCGATGTCGGCGGCCGCGTCGGCATGTTCGGGCAGGTTGACGCCGCGATCCTGGATATCGTCCAGCAGGGCCTCGGCATCTTCCGGGTGATCCCCGGTGTCGTAGCCCGCGTCGCGCAGCAGATCCAGGGTCTCCAGCAGCGACTCGGGGACATCCAGCTTGTCGGCGCCGATGTTGTGGCGCCCCGGCGGATGGTTGTAGTAGACGATGGCCACGCGCTTGTCGGCATTGGAGCGCTCGCGCAGGCGCTGCCAGCGGGCCATGCGTTCGGCCACCGCGTCGACCCGTTCCCGGATCGGCTCGGAGAGCATCAGGCGCACGCCGGTGCGGTCGTCGATCTCGGGCTCGCCGGCGGCGGCCAGCACCGTGGGCTGGCTCACGCCCTGCAGTTCGGGCATGGCGACCTGGTAGTGGATGCTGTCCCAGGGGATGCCGTCATGCGCGACCCGCCATTCATCCTCGCTCCGCGAGGCCAGGCGCAGGCCCTTGACCACCGGCACGTCCAGCTCGCCCAGCGCCCCGGCAACCGCCTCGCGATTACCGCCGCCCCCGATCACGAAGTCCTGCAGGGAGACGATGCCGGCGAGATCGGCGGGTGCCGCCGACTGCGCCAGGTCCTCCACCGCCTGCCGGCTGGCGCCGCCCCAGCGCGCCAGCACGCCGAAGCACTGCAGATCGCGCGATTCCAGCGCGTCGCAGGCGGCATCCAGCAGTGCACGGTCCCCCGGCCGGTCGCCGGTGTCCAGGTCCAGCAGGGCGACCGCCGGGCGTTCATCCAGATCCATTGCGGCGGCGTCATCCACCGCGCGGCCGTCGTGGTAGAAACGGATGGTCTCGCGCGGATCCGGCTGCGGCACGTCGATGTCGTGGCCGGCCTCGGCGGCCAGCCAGCGCATCAGGCCCTCCATGCTCTCCGGCGTACGCCCCTGGTAATACGCCCGGCCGGTGAGCCAGCCGGCCTGTTCGGGAAACGCCTGCCGCTGTTCCCGCAGGTGTTCGCGCGGATCCTCGTCGGCATCCGGATTGGTCGCCAGCTCGGTCCGCTCGTCGGCTTCCAGGCCGGCCAGCACGCGCTCGCCCCGCAACCGGGTCAGCGCCGTCAGCTGCCGGTCGCTGTTGATCGCCAGCAGCGGCACTTCGGCATCCGGACCGCGCTCGCGCAGCAGCCGCGTCAGCCGGCCGACCTCGTCGCCCAGCACCGCCGCCACCAGCACGGCGTCCGCGTCCTCCCACAACGCGGTGACCTCGGAGTCATCCTTGTCGGCCAGCTGCTCCGGCGTACGCAGGCGCACGTCGGATTCGGGGAAGGCCTCGAGGAAACGATGCGCCCCGGCCGTGACCTCGGCGGCGGAGCGATCCGAGACGATGCCGAGGATATGCGGGGACGCGTCCGTGTCCGCCGCCGGAACCCCCGGCAGCAGTAGCGCCAGCAACAGGGGGTAGCGTTTTTTCCATGTACTCATCATTCAACACCCGGATACGTGCACACACTGCCGCCGGGACACTCGAGGCGTCCCGACGGAGCGTGGATAAAAGGGGAGCGGCCGCGGGTCGCGTCAGCGTCGCGGCATTACTGTCGATCGGGGCCGTCGCGGATCCGTCATCACGACGCCGCGGGCAGAATCAGCCGCCGGAGGCCTCGCGCCGAGCGGCGGGCTGCCACAGGACCTCGGAACCGTTCTCGTGGCGCGCCAGCACCCGGCACAGCACGAACAGCAGATCCGACAGGCGGTTGAGGTAAGCCAGCGAGCTGGGCCGCAGGGCCTCGTGGTGATTGACCGCGACCAGCCGCCGCTCGGCGCGGCGGCAGACGGTGCGGGCAATATGGCAATCCGCGGTGGCCGGGCCACCGCCCGGGAGGATGAACTCCTCCAGCGGCGGCAGCTCGTCATTGAAGCCGTCGAGCTCGACATCGAGGCGCTCCACCGACGCCTCCGGCAGCGCCTGATGCCCCGGCACCGCCAGCTCCGCGCCCAGGTCGAACAGCTCATGCTGGATCAGCGACAGCGAACGCCGTACGTCCTCGGGCAGCTCGTGCACCAGCACCCGCCCGATGACGCTGTTCAGCTCGTCCACGTCACCAAAGGCTTCGACGCGATGCGAGTCCTTGTCCACGCGCGAACCGTCACCCAGGCCGGTACGCCCCTCGTCACCCGTGCGGGTCGCGATCTTCGACAGTCGATTGCCCATGACCTTACCTCTGCTGCTGATAACGCAGTTTCACGAACGCGGCGCGGCCCGGGGTATTGAAACCACCCTGGGTCTCGTAATCCCGGTCGAAGACGTTGGTCAGGGAGCCTTCGACCGTCCATTCGGGGTCGAGGGCATACGCCGCACGCAGGTTCATGGTGCCGTAGCCCGAAAGCCGTTCTTCGTTGCTGGCATCGTCGTAAGTCCGGCTACGGGCGAGGATCGTACCGCCCACGGAGAAATCGCCAATTTGACGATCCAGATCGAAGCGGGCCGAGACCGGCGCCCGGCGCGCCAGCTCATTCCCCGTGTCCCGGTCCTCGGCGTCCAGCAGGGTCAGCGAGACCCGCGAATTCCACGGGCCAAGGTCATGCCCACCTTCGATTTCCATTCCTTGAATCCGCGCGTTTTCGACATTGCCTGGCTCATAGACATCACTAAACGGATTGCCATCATCACAATTCGCCACGCAGCGGTTCACAATAAGGTCATCGACCCTGGTTTCGAACACCGCCACATCCACATAGGCAAGACTGGCTGAATACCTCCCGCCCAGTTCAAATGTTCCCGATTCTTCCGGGGCAAGGTCCGGATTACCTCGGAACCACCCCTCATCGGGCCAGTAAAGGTCATTGAAGGTCGGCGCCTTGAAGGCGGTGCCATAGCTGGCGCGCAGCCGCAGAGCGTCGGTAGCCTGCATGCCCCAGGCGACCTGACCGGTGGTCTTGTCACCGAACTGCTCGTTGTCGTCGTAGCGCAGCGAGCCTTCCAGATCATGGTTGCCGAGCTCGGTGCGCACGACTGAATAGACGCCTACGTTGTAGCGCGAATCCTCATCAAAATCTTCGTTACTGTCGACCCGATCTTCGTAGGCATCCACCCCGGCGATCAGGTCGGTGCGTTCACCCAGGCGGACATCGTTACGCCAGGTCAGCTGATCCCGCCGGGTGTCGAAACGGGAGTCGGCAACCCCGTTTTCGAAATTTTCGTTTTCGTCACGGCTTTGAGCATAGGCAAGCTCCGTATCCCATTGCTCCAGGACCGGGAAACGGACTCCGGCCTGCACTGCCCCGTGAACAAAATCCGTCTCATCCGTACTGAAAGCGTCGACTTCAGTGTTACCTTCGGAATAGAGGAGATTGCCGAAGAGTTCGATCCCGTTGTCGAGGCGGTGAGCAACCTTGCCGGCCAGCGAGGTGTTGTCATAGCCGTCGGGATCGTCATCACCCATGTCATCCTGGACATTGATGCCTTCGGTGTCATACATGCTCACGGACAGGCTGTAATCGGTGCGCCCGGTGCCGCCGGCCACGCCGAGCCCGGCCTCCCAGGTGCTGAAGCTGCCGGCGCCGAGGAAGGCATTGACCCGCGGCGGACCTTCGCGGCCCGCGCGGCTGAAGACCTGGGTCACCCCGCCGATGGCATCGGAGCCGTAGATGGAGGTGCGCGGCCCGCGCACGATCTCCACGCGGTCGATCTCCTCGGGCGGCAGGAACTGCCAGCTGGCACCGCCGGTGGTGGCCGAGCCCATGCGCACGCCGTCGATCAGCATCAGGTGGTGATCGGATTCGGTGCCACGCAGGCGCACGCTGGACTGCTTGCCGAACGGGCCGGCGCTGGAGACGGAGACCCCGGCGCGCCCCTCCACCAGATCGGTGAACTGGCGCGGTTGCAGGCGTTCGATCTCTTCGCGGTCGATAACGGTCACCGAGGCCAGGGCCTCGTCCACGGTCTGGCTGAGACGGGTCGCAGTGACCTGAACGGGTTCCAGGGTCGCGGAATCGGGGCCGGTACCCGGCGCTTCGTCGGCCACGGCCGGGGACACGGCTGCAACGATGGCTGCGGAAAGGATACTGCGTTTCATGTCTTCGGATCTCCCGGCGAGCCGCCCGCACGCCGCTGGTTCACGGGGATCGCGCCGGCGCGAGGGATGAAGACGAGGAACGCATTCCCGGCGGGAAACGGGTACGGGGACCCGTGGCGGGAACGGTCATCCGTCTCGCACGCCCTCCGCGTGCCGCACGACCATTCCCCGGCCGGTCTCCGGGCTGACGAGCGGGAGATTCCCGGCGGGCGGCGCCTTCCCGTGTCCATGACACAGTGGCATTCGGCCGCCAGCCTCGAGGATCCACTGCCGAAGGACTCCGGAATGGATCCGCGCTCGATCACCGTTGCGGGGGCAGCGCCGGACTCGCGCGTGAGCGCTCACCGGACTTCCCGTTTAACCCGGCGGCGAAACCGCCAGGGCACCGAGGAACGGGGCGCAGGGTACATGAGGGCCCCCTGATTTTCCACCCGCGTTCTCCGGCCGACCGCACGGCGTTCAGGTCTGCCGCACCTCCTCGGCCTGGCGATAGCGGGCGCCACGACGCAGCAGGCGGCCCCATTCCTTGTCCTGGACCATCGCGTCGAATTCCGGCGAGCGCTCGGCACGCAGGGCCACCGGGTGGGACTCGTCCCCGGTGTTCTGCGCCAGCATCGCCAGGCGCTCGGGGTTGGCCCGGTAATGGGTCTCGAGAAAGCCGCGCATGCCGTCGGTCAGCGGCAGGTGGTAGACCCGGGTCAGGCGCAGCGCGAGCCGCTCCGCCGCGCGCCCGAGGTCCTGACGGACCATGCGCACCATGGCGGAGCCCAGCCCGGCCTTGGCGTCGGCGCTCATGCCCACGTACAGCCCGCCGAGATAGGCTGCGGGACTCGCATAGATCGCCCGCTGGATACCGGGGTTGCTCAGCTCCACCAGCGGGTCGAGCAGCAGCGCCAGCTGGATGCCGATGCGCTTGGCGGTATCGCCGTCCAGCGGCTTCTTGCCGAAGAAGATGAAATCGCCCTCGCGCCGGATCTGCAGCTCCTCGAGATATTCGCACAGACCGTCGGCCAGCCGGATCTTCTGATCATCGTCCAGTTCGATCAGCTCCTCCGACACCCGGATCCGCCGGGCCGAACGCTTCTGCCAGCGCTGAGCACCCTTGCGGTCCCGTTCGCGCCGGCGCAGGTTTTCCCAGCGTTCCACCGCATTGGCGTAACGGCTCTGCGCCTGCATCAGGCGGTCCCGAGCTTCACGCAGTTCTTCCACCTGCGACATCGCGGCACCCAGGATACGGCCGTCGGGGCTCTTCACGTCCGGCTCCGCCTCCAGCATGGTCCGCAGGCCGGCCAGCACCTGCTGTCCCATGACCGGCAGGGGTTCGCGCAGATGCTGCTGGGTGATGCCACTGGTCTCGCTTTGCGCCAGCAGCATCCCCAGCGAGCGGAGACGGCTGATCACCCCGGCCTGGGCCACGCGGAAGCGATTGCTCTGGTATTCCAGCCGGTCCAGCGCCCGGCCCAGCTGCCAGGGCCCCGACCATTCGAAACTCAGGCGCTTGATCTGGCGGCCGTTGACCAGCTCGAAGGCGAGCACGACAATCGCCTGGACATCATCCAGGGTGCAGCGCGTAAGGTCATCCGCATCCGCTGCGGAGAACAGGCGTTCGAGAAACTGGTCGATGCGGCGCACGCCATCCTCGCGCGTCGGCGCAACCCCCTGCAGCCGGTCGCGCAGCAATTCCGCCAGCTCCGAATCCTCGGCATGCAGCCGCTCGAGCGCGGCCATGCGCGCGTCGGCGGTGGCCTCCACCAGGTCCGCGACCCGCGCATGCAGCCCCAGACGCCGATAGATCTCGATCTGCTCGGCGGTGGAGGCCAGCGTCGGGTCGCCGGTCATTTCGCGCACCGCGACCGCCACCGCCTCCGGGGAGACCTCCACCTCGTGCAGCAGCACCGCCGCCGACTGGCGCCGCCGCATGTCCGGCGTCATCTCGCCCATGGCCAGGTCACGGGTCGCGAACAGCAGATCCGGCAGCAGATCGATGGTATTGCGCAGCTGGACCTGCGAGCGCTCCTGACGCCGCCCGCGGGTCGCATCGGCGACAAATCGCGCAACCAGGCCGATCACCCCGAACAGCAGGGTATAGACCGCGAAGAAGACGAAGTTCTGGGTGGGAGCCGCATGGCCGAACCCGAGGAAATACCCGCCCTGCATCGCGAGGAAGGTCACGGGGCCGGCCGCCCACAGAAGCTGCAGCAGGTTCAGCGACCACGGGACTTTGCGGGCACTGGTCGCCACCTCGGTGATGCGGCTGCGTCCCGCAGCCTCGATCAGGACCTGGTCCTGATTCGACTCCTGCGTTTCGGGGGCCCCCGATGCCTCGGACTTGCGTTGACGAAAAAGGCGGAACACCCCTACTCCCCGAACACCGGAATCCCCGGTCAGTGTAAAGCTCGAACGCCCCGCACGTCGCCGTCACGAACGGCGGGGATCCACACTGGACCCGTACCGGAGCCCGGGGTTCACCGCGCGGAAGAAATCAGCTCGTTCGCCGGCGGCACCGAACGCACCCCGGGGTCTTCGCGCCCGCAGAGATAGTCACGGGTGAGCGGAACGGCATCCTGCCGACGCGCCATCTGGATATGGAACACCACCTGCTTCCACCAGCGGAAAGTGCCCTCGCAGCTGGCCAGATAGAACTCCCACATGCGGCAGAAGCGCTCGTCGAAACTGGCCGCCGCCTCTTCACGGACTGCCTGAAAGCGCCGGTACCATTCGGCCAGGGTTTCGGCATAGTGCAGCCGCCAGAATTCAATGTCGGTGGTGTAAAGCGGCGTGGGCTCCAGCGCTTCCATCACCTCGGACAGGGCGGGGGTGTAACCGCCGGGGAAGATGTATTTCTTCAGCCAGGGATTGGCCGTGCCCGGTGGCTCCTGGCGACCGATGGTGTGCAGCACCGCGATCCCGTCGGGCTTGAGCAGGTCGTTGACCCGCTGGAAAAAGGTGCCGTAATTCGGCTGCCCCACGTGTTCGAACATGCCGACACTGACGATCCGGTCGTACTGATCGTCGTGCTCGCGATAGTCCTGGTACAGGAAGCGCACCTTGTCCTCCAGACCCCGGCGCTTCGCTTCGTCCTGCGCTACCCGCAGCTGCTCGCGCGACAGGGTGATGCCGTCGACCCGGACATCCGCGTGCTCGGCCAGATACATCGCCAGCCCGCCCCAGCCGCAGCCGATGTCCAGCACGCGCATGCCCGGCTCCAGGCACAGTTTCTGGCGCAGGACCTCGCACTTGGCCTGCTGCGCCTCCTCCAGGCTCATCCCCGGCTCGGCGAAATAGGCGCAGCTGTAGAACATCCCCTCGTCCAGGAACCGCCGGAACAGCCATTCGTCCACGTCGTAGTGGTGAGAGATGTTCTTGTAGCTGCGCGCCACCCGGTTGCCCTGCTCCACGAGGGCGCGCAGCGAACGCGTCAGGAAACCGACCCGCTTCTGGAACATCGGCGCAAAATTGCGCATGGTCATATCAAGAAAGGCCCGCAGCCCTTCCGGACCGGGCGACCACAGCCCGTCCATGTAGGTCTCGCCCAGCTCGAAACCGGGATCCCGCGCAATGCGCTTCAGGGCGCCGGCATCATGCAGCTGCATGACCACTTCCGGCTCGCCGCTGCCAAAACGCTGCTCGGTGCCATCCGGGTGACGCAGGGTCAGCGTCCCGTAGCGAACATGCTGTTCCAGCATCCGTTCAATCATTACTGAGTGCCCCCGATTCCCTGAAATCCGGCACGATTCCGTGTCCGGCTATTTTTATACTGAGTCTAACTCTCACCCCCGGGCCCGTCCAGTGGAGCCGGTCCGCACACCATCCGTTGTACCAACGCATCAAGCCCAGGGAAACACTGATCAATGTACACGTTCGCGTTGGCACCCCAGGTTTTCCGAGACAAGGCGCGGTGCGCAGCCGGTAGTGGTTCTACCGGCAAGGGCCGCAACGCAGGATCGGGGAACCCGGGGTGCCAACCCCGAAGGGGCTCGGCCGCCCGTTGTTGATCAAAAACGGGCGCGCGCACGGCGTTGCGGCTCCCTTGTGCAGAATGACTGCACGGCGGTCGCCGCGCCTTGTTCGCACGCAAAAGCGACTCGAGCGCGAGCGTGTACATTGATCAGTGTTTCCCTGGGGGAACACCGCCACCGCGAGCGCCGGCGTAAAAATCCGCGGCGTCTTTCCACATTGCCGCAAACGGGCTACCCTCCGGACATGACCTTGCGCCCGACTCAAGCCTGCGATCAGTGCACCCTGCGTCAGCTCTGCCTGCCCATGGGTCTGCCGGATACCGAGCTGTGGCAGCTCGACGAAATCGTGCAGCAGCGCCGTCCGATCGAGAAGGGCAGCACGCTGTTCGCCATGGGGTCGCCGTTCGAATACCTGTATGCGGTACGCACCGGCGCGATGAAAACGGTGCTGATGGGTGACGACGGGACCGAGCAGATCACCGGCTTCGCGCTGGCCGGCGAACTGCTGGGACTGGATGCCATTCACCAGGGGTCCCATCCGGTCACCGCCATTGCCCTGGAGTCCACCAGCGTCTGTGCGGTGCCCTGGTCGCTGGTGGATGACCTGTCCGGCCGCCTGCCCACGTTTCGGCAGCACCTGATGGGGGTGATGAGCCGCGGTCTGGCGAGCGAGGAGAACCTGCACGCCCTGCTTGGCCAGCGCAGCGCGGAGCAGCGTCTGGCCACCTTCCTGCTCTCGCTGTCGCAGCGTCATCAGGCACGCGGGCTGGCGGCCGACCGTTTCATCCTGCCGATGTCGCGCGCGGAGATCGCCAACCACCTGGGCCTGACGCAGGAAACCATCAGCCGGCTGTTCACGCAGATGCGGCGCCAGGGCCTGATCGAGCTGCACACCCGCGATCTGCACATCCCCGACCTGGATGCCCTGCGGACCACGGCCGGCGTCAGTACATCCGCCGCCGGCAGTGCCTGACACCCGGGCCACCGGGGATTTCTGGTCGTTCGCCGAGACCGCCTGGAACGATCCGGCGCTGCACGAGCGGCTGATGGCCTGGCAGGATCACCATGGGGCTGACGTGATTCGGGTGCTGTTCGCCGCCTGGCACCCCGGTCCACTGGCCGCCGACGATCTCGATCGGCTGCACGCCCGGGCACGCGACTGGAGTACCCGCGCCACCCTCCGGATCCGGGCCCTGCGCCGACGCCTGCACACCCCCGAACGACATGCCCTGTACCGCGCCCTGCTGGAACTGGAATTGCGCGCGGAGCACCTGGGGGCGCTGCACCTGCTGCAGGAATGCCCGCCTCCGGCCGCCGCCGCAGCCCCGAACCGGCGCCCGCGCGCGGAAACCATCGGGGAGCGCCTCGCCCGCCTCGAACCCGGACTCCCGCCGGACGAACGCACCCGCGGGGCGGCCGAACTCGCGGCGATCCCGGATCCGGACTGACCGGCCGCGCCGGTAAAACACCCCACGCCCGGGCCGCCCCCTGCACGCGGCCCGCGGTTCCGGCTATCCTGACGGGTTCCACTCAGCCAGACGGCAGCCGAACATGTCCGACGCAATGCGCGACCAGCTCCTCAAGGCGGGACTGGTCGACGAAAAGCAGGTCAAGAAGGCCCGCAGCGAACAGCACAAGGGCAAGAAAAAGGCCAAAAAGCCGAAGAAGGCGGCGCCACCCGCGGCCGAGCCCACGGCCGCCGAGCAGCGTCAGGCGGAACAGGCCGAACGTTCGCGGCGCAAGAACGAGGAACGCCAGGCGCGCGCCGCGCGCAAGGCCCTGACGGCCCAGCTGCGCGAGCTGGTCAGTTCCAACCTGTATCCAGTGCCCGCCGGCGAGGACGCCGAGGACTATCACTTCCAGCAGGGCGGGCGGATCCGCAGCCTGCCGGTCACGCCGGCCCTGCGGCGCCAGCTGGCCGACGGACGCGCCGCAATCGCCGGCCTCGACCACCGACCGGAGGCCGGTTTTCGCCTGGTGCCCCGCGAGACCGCGGATCGCATCCGCGAACGCGACCCGCAGTGGCCGCTGGTCATCCCCGCCGAGGAGGCCGCGGACAGCGAACCGGCCGCCGACGACCCGTATGCGGATTACGTGGTGCCCGACGACCTGATGTGGTGAGACTCCGTCGCGTCAGTCGTCGTCGGTGCGCTTGACGTCGGCGGCCGGCATGCCCCGCTGCTGCGGGCGCCGCACGCCCTCGTTATCCGTCGGCTGCGGCTCCATCTGGCGCTCGCCGAGGGCCTGAGGCGGACCGTCCTCCGCCTGCGGTTCGCCGTCGCAACCGGCCAGCCACAGGCCGGCGGCCAGCAGCAGGGCCGGACTTATCTTCCGCATGTTCATGTCTTTCCAATCTCCTCCGAAGGCTTCGCCGTCAGCGTGCCGGCGCAAGGGCGCGGCGCCAAGAACTCGGGTCGCAACCGGGGGCACGTCCGTTACGGGCTCACCCGGGTCCCGGCGGTCCCGGCGAGGAGGGCCGCGGCCGACTCCAGCGCCCCGATACCCGCGATGCGGCCGCCCGCGGCCACCCGCCGCGCCGCATCCAGCTTGGGCCCCATGGACCCCGGCGGCCATTCGGCCGGATCAATGTCGCTGCCCTTCAGGCGGTCCAGCCGCCGGGCCCGGTCCGTGCCCCAGTCGGCATAGACCGCATCGACATCGGTGAGCATCAGCAGGGCATCGGCCTCCACCTCGGCGGTCAGCAGGGCCGCAGCAAGATCCTTGTCCACCACCGCCTCCACGCCCGAGAGCCGGCCGTCGGCATCGCGCGCCACCGGAACCCCGCCGCCGCCGGCACACACCACCAGGGTCCCGGCAGCCGCCAGGGTCCGGATCGCCGGCACCCCCAGCAATGCGCGCGGCTCGGGCGAGCCCACCACCCGCCGCCAGGCCCTGCCGTCGCGAGCGATGCGCCAGCCACGCTCCTGCGCCAGGCGCCGCGCGGCCTCCTCGGCGTAGGTCGGTCCGATGAACTTGCTCGGCTCGTCGAAGGCCGGGTCCTGCGGGTCGACCTCGGTCTGCGTCAGCAGGCTGGCCACGCGATCATGCCCCAGCGCGTTGTGCAGCTCCTGCGCGAGGATATAGCCGATCATCCCGTGGCTCTCCGCACCCACCACGTCCAGCGGCCAGGCGATGCGGTCGCATTCCGCCTGGTTCGCCAGCAACCCCACCTGCGGGCCGTTGCCGTGGGTCACGATCACCTCGTGCTCCGCCGCCAGGCCGGCGATGGTCGCGGCCGCGCGCCGCGCGTTGTGCCGCTGATTCGCGGCCGAGGGCGTCTCCCCCCGCTGCAGCAGTGCGTTGCCCCCCAGGGCGACCACGATGCGCATGCCCGTACCTCCCTTACCCGTCGATCAGGGTGACTTTGCACCCCAGTGCAACAAAATCGATTCAGGCGAAACATTTGTGTTACAAAAATCCAAAAGTGCAACAAAACGATTACGCAGCCGTCGGTTGATCAGGAAGCGTCGCCGTAATCCTCGTGCAGCCAGTCGCGCAAATCCTCGAACCCGGGGATGTCCTCGTCCCCGGTGGCCGGCGGCAGCTCGAAGCCGTCGTGAAAGCCGCGGGCCCGGAACGGCTCCAGCAGCTCCGGGTCCCCGGAGATCACGTGCACCGGCACCGCCCACGAGGGGTCCGGGCCGGTGACCAGGGCCGCCGGCTGGTGGTCGCCCGGCATCAGGAACAGGGTGTCCTCGTCCACGTGGTCACGCGCCCAGTGGCCGCTGACCTCCAGCGAGTAGCGCACCGCCTCGGCGTAATGATCGCGGACGCGGTCAAAGTCCCGCCACAGCACCTCGGGGGCGGGCCCGGCGCCGGCCTGTTCGTGGAACACCCGCCCGTCGTCCATCGCATCCGGGTCGTCCAGCACGTCCAGCACCGGGGTCCACGGGGCGTGACTGCTGACCAGCGCGAGCATCGCGAACACCGGCGCCTCCCCGCCCTGCGGGTCCGGCCGCACGTCCTGTTCGAAGCGCCACCAGGTGAATTCGTCGGGCATGGTGACCCAGAAGAACGGGGGCCCGCGGTAGTCCATGCCGTCGCGGTCCAGGATCCGGTCCCAGCCGAACCAGCGCCCCTCCGGCCAGTCGAGGGTGATAGCCGGGGCCAGCATGGCCGTGTGGTGGCCGGTGGCCGCGAAGTCCTGCACCAGGGTCGCCCGCTCGCGCTCCTGCAGCCGGCGGTACTGCCCGGCATGCCGCACGGCCACGCCCGACAGCAGGGTGGCATGCGCCAGCCACGACTGCCCGCCGGCGATCGGGGCCTTCATCACCCCGGTCACCACGTGCAGATCCCGCGCGGCGAGATCCTGCTGCAGATCCTCCAGCGTCGGCTCGATCACCTCGGCATAGCGCGGGATCTCCAGCGCCGAGACCCCGTAGGACTCGATCAGGCCAACCACCACGTCGACGCCGGCCAGGCCCTCCAGCGGCCGGGGTTCGGCCAGCCGCGAATCCTCCTCCAGCCGGTGCGCCAGCGCGCGATCCTCGCGCCGCGCCTCGCGCATGCCGTCGACCTGCTCCGTTACCAGCGCCACCGCCGGCGCCGCCGTGCGCGGCGGCTCCACGCCCGTCGCGTGGCCCGCGAGCCCGGCGAGGCCCGCGCCCAGCAGCACGAAACCCGCGCCCCGGGGCACGACCGGGCGCGCCAGCAGACGCGCCAGCGACCACACCGCCAGCCCGATCACGGCCAGCAACGCCGCGACGGCCAGGATCACGCCGACAGTGGGCAGGTTGCCGGTCAGCAGCCGGAACACGGCATCCAGCAGGCCGATGTCCACGTAGACATTCAGCGGACGGGCGAGGCTGACCCGGGCCAGCGCATCGAACAGCGCCAGTACGATCAGTGCAAGGAGGGCAGAGGCCACGACCCGCGCCAGTACGCGCGCGGTGGCCAGAGGAAGAACGGCAAACAGTCCGGCCAGGACCACGGCCTCCCAGGCCAGCCACCCCGGCCCCGGGCCCGCGTGGCGCGGGATGTCCAGGGCCAGGACCAGTCCGTTCAGGAGCAGCAGGGTCAGCAGGACGCGGACCCCGCCGGGGACGGCGCGCAGGCGCCGGCCGGACTGTTCGGGCGGGAAGCTCAACCCGCCCGAATCAGAAGCTCATCGAGCGATCAAACTCGGCCACCGCCTGCACGTAGTGGCCCATGCCGGCGTATTCGGCGGTGGCCAGGAAGTTGTCCGGGGTCACGTCCCGACCGCGGCCGCAGGCCTCGCAGACCCACAGCGGCACGCCGGCGTCGACCAGATCCTCGACGATGTCCTTCATCGCCGGCATGTTGTGGCCGACGATCTTGTCGTAGACGTTGCGGTTGGCGATGTTCGCCGCCTCGCCCTGCAGCCATACGGTCACGTCGTGGCCCTGATCCTTCGCCACCTTGGCGGCGATCATGCCCAGCGTGGCGCGGGTGGGGTCATCGGTTCCGGCGGTAACGGCAACGATAAAGCGCATGGTCGATTCTCCTGTGTCGTCGCGTGTCGGCCTTGCGGCCGGTTGGCGGACCCGGCGGGTCCGTTGTTGTTACAGCAATCCGCAGCGTACCCGATCAGGCGCCGGTCCGGCTCTGGCGGGCCAGACGCAGCGCCATCAGCAGCCACGGCAGTCCGTGCAGCAGCAGACCGCCCCAGCCCGCCGCACCGGCGAGTTCACCGGCCAGCAGGTCGCGCACCAGTCCGGCGATCGCCGGCTCCGGCTGCCAGGGCCACAGGCCCACGGTCGCCACGATCAGGGCAAACAGCCACAGCGGCAGGCGGTCGAACAGGCGCAGAACGGTCGGCATGGCGCGCATCCTATCGCATACGAACGGCGGCGCCGCATGCCCCGACACGGCGGCGCGAATTCAGTGGCGAAAATGCACGAACAGCCGACCGTGATTCTTCGAATCCTTCTCCACCCGGTGGTAACGCGCCTTGACCTCCGGCTGCTGCAAAAAACGCAGCACCCGCTTTTTCAGCTGCCCGCTGCCCTTGCCGTGGATGATCTCCACGGTCTTGATGCGTTTCTCGCAGGCCTCGTCGATCGCGCCGTTGAGCGCCTGATCGATGCGCCGGCCATCACGAAAGCATTCGTGCAGGTCGATGGAAAGCCGCGACATACGGGCCTCCGTTCACACGTCCACGTCGGCCAGGTGCCCCTTGCCCTCCAGCCAGGCGCGGCGTTCCCCGGCGCGCTTCTTGCCCAGCAGCATGTCCATCAGGCTGCCGGTCTCCTCGGCCGAATCCAGGGTCAGTTGCACCAGCCGGCGGGTGTCGGGATTCATGGTGGTCTCGCGCAGCTGCATCGGGTTCATCTCGCCCAGCCCCTTGAAACGGGTCACCGCGACCTTGCCCTTCAGCTTTTCCGCCTCGATACGCTCCAGCACTCCGGCCTTTTCGTCCTCGTCCAGGGCATAGAAGGTCTGCTTGCCGACATCGATTCGGTACAGCGGCGGCATGGCCATGAACACGTGGCCCTGCTCCACCAGCGGGCGGAAATGCTTCAGGAACAGCGCGCACAACAGCGTGGCGATGTGGGCGCCGTCCGAATCGGCGTCCGCGAGGATGCAGATCTTGCCGTAGCGCAGCCCCTCCAGGCTCTGCGTCCCCGGATCCACGCCCAGCGCCACGGCGATGTCGTGGATCTCCTGCGAGGCCAGCACCTGGTCGGGCTCCACTTCCCAGGCGTTCAGGATCTTGCCGCGCAGCGGCATGATCGCCTGAAAATCGCGGTCGCGCGCCTGCTTGGCGGAGCCACCGGCGGAGTCGCCCTCGACCAGGAACAGTTCGGTGCGCGCCAGCTCCTGGCTGGCGCAGTCGGCCAGCTTGCCCGGCAGGGTCGGGCCCTGGGTCACCTTCTTGCGCACCACCTTGCGCCCCGCGCGGCTGCGCTTCTGCGCATTCTGGATGGCCAGCTCGGCGATGCGCTCGCCCTGCTGCGGGTGCTGGTTGAGCCACAGACTGAAGGCGTCCTTGATGACCCCGGAGATGAACGGCGCGGCCTGGCGCGAGGACAGCCGTTCCTTGGTCTGCCCGGCGAACTGCGGATCCTGCATCTTGAACGACAGCACGCTGGAGACCCGTTCCCACACGTCCTCCGGCGCCAGCTTGATCCCGCGCGGGATCAGATTGCGGAACTCGCAGAACTCGCGCACCGCATCGGTCAGCCCGGTGCGCAGGCCGTTCACGTGGGTGCCGCCCTGGGTCGTGGGGATCAGGTTCACGTAGCTCTCGGACACCACCTCGCCGCCTTCCGGCAGCCAGGTCACCGCCCAGTCCACCGCCTCGCTGTGGCCGGAGACCGACCCCATGAACGGCTCTTCCGGCAGGCGTTCCAGCCCCTCCAGGGCCTCCACCAGGTAGTCGCGCAGACCGGCCTGATAGCACCACTCGCAGGCCTCGCCGGTGGTCTCGTCGCGAAACGTCACGGTCAGGCCCGGGCACAGCACCGCCTTGGCGCGCAGGATGTGCTTGAGCCGCGGCACCGAGAATTTCGCCGAGTCGAAGTACTGCGCATCGGGCCAGAAATGCAGCGTGGTGCCGGTATTGCGCTTGCCGACCTCGCCGACCGCTTCGAGGTCCTGCAGCTTGTGGCCACCGGCGAAGGCCATCTGCCAGCGCCGGCCATCGCGCCGGATGTCCACGTCCAGGCGCTCGGACAGCGCGTTGACCACCGATACCCCGACCCCGTGCAGCCCGCCGGAGAACTGATAGCTCTTGTCGGAAAACTTCCCGCCGGCATGCAGCGTGGACAGGATCACCTCGACCCCCGGGCGGTTCTCGCGCGGGTGCAGGTCCACCGGCATGCCGCGCCCGTCATCGGTGACGGAGACCGAGTCGTCCTTGTGCAGGACCACGTCGATACGGCTGGCGTAGCCGCTGACCGCCTCGTCCACCGAGTTGTCGATGACCTCCTGGGCGAGATGATTGGGCCGCGCGGTGTCGGTGTACATCCCCGGGCGCTTGCGCACCGGGTCCAGGCCCTCGAGGACTTCGATGTCGGATGCGGAATAGCTCACTCAGGAACCCCTTTGTTGATCGTGCCCTTTGCCGGGGCCGCCCGCACAGATCGCCACGGCGCTGCGCGCCTCGCGATGACGGTACCTGAGCGCCGGTCATTGCGAGGCCCGAAGCGGCCTCCGGGCCCGGCCTGCCGAACAGCGCCGTCATTGCGAGGAGCGAAGCGACGAAGCAACCTCCGGACGCAACCCGCGGCCCCGCGCGCCGCACAGTGCGCAGCGTACCAGAGCTCGCGGGGGCGGGGCTGCTTGCAATCGCCGGGACGATCCCAACAATGCACCGCATATCCCGTATTCCGATCTTTCAGGAGGTTTCCGATGACCGAAGCCGAAAACGCCACCGGCGATGCCATTCTCGACGTCACCCGCGACAGCTTCCAGCAGGCGGTGCTGGACGAATCGCACCGGCGTCCGGTGCTGGTCGACTTCTGGGCCGCCTGGTGCGGACCCTGCAAACAGCTGATGCCCCTGCTGCAGAAGATCGCCGAGGATTACGGCGGCGCGTTCCGGCTGGCCAAGGTCAACAGCGACGAGAACCAGGAACTGGCGGGGCAGTACGGCGTGCGCAGCCTGCCCACCATCATGTGCTTCCGTCACGGCGAGGTGGTGGATCAGCAGATGGGGGTGCAGCCGGAATCCACCATCCGCGAGATGATCGATCGCCACGTCGAGCGTCCCTCCGACGCCCACCGCCAGCAGGCCCTGGCCGCCCTGCAGGCCGGGGACGCGGCAGGCGCCGTGCGTGCGCTGGAAGAAGCCGTGGCGGTCGATCCGGGCAACAAGGACCTGCGCTCCGAGCTGGCCCGCGCACAGATCCGCGCAGGCGACACCGCGGCCGCCCGCGCCACCCTGGAGTCCGCGCTGGAGGCCTTCCCCGAAGACCCGGATCTGCGCATCGAACTGGCGCGCGCGCTGTCTCAGGCGGGTGACCCCGACGCCGCCGAGGCGCAGCTCAATCAGCTGCCGCTGAACCGCGCCGAGGATGATGCGGTGAAGACCCTGCGTGCCCACCTGCGGTTCTCCCGCCGGGCCGCCGGCGCCGACCCGCAGGCGCTGACACAGGAGATGCAGCAGGGCGATCCGGCGCCGGAGACCCTGGAAACCCTGGCCGCGTATTCCATGCTGCACAGTCGCTACGAGGAGGCCCTGGGCCTGTACCTGGAGCTGATGAAGCAGCACCCGGACTACAAGGACAACGAGGGCGACAACGCCGGCAAGAAGGGGCTGCTGGCGGCCTTCGACGCCCTGGGCAACGACAATCCGCTGGTCAGCCAGTACCGCCGCAAGATGATGGCCGCGATGTACTGACCGCCGGCCGGCCCGCTGCCGGTCGGGAAGCGGTTTCAGTCCGCGACGGCCACCTGATCGCGGCCGCTGTTCTTGGCGGCGTAGAGGGCGTCGTCGGCCCGGCGCACCAGGCGCTGGTAGTCCGGGTGGCCGTCGTGACTGGCCAGTCCGATGCTCACGGTCAGCCCGAGCTGCTGGCCATGGGCACCCTGGAACGGCTCGGCACGGACCGCGGTGCGCAGTTTCTCGGCGATGCGTTCGGCATCGCGCGGAACCACGTCCACCAGCATCATCAGGAATTCCTCGCCGCCCAGGCGAAAGAGGTAATCGCCGGCCCGCGAGTTGCTGACCAGCAGCGTGGCGAACTGCTGCAGGATGCGGTCGCCGGTCTCGTGGCCATGTTCGTCATTGACCCGCTTGAAATAATCGATATCCAGGGCCAGTACCGCGAAGGGGGCATGGGTCTGCTGTACGCCGGCGATATGCCGTCCCAGCACCACGGGCAGGAACTTGCGGTTCAGGGTCCGGGTCAGGACGTCGCGCCCGGACTCCAGTTCGTTGCTGCGTTCGAACAGCTGACCCAGATGGTAGTCGATGCTGCGGACCTGCTCGCGCACGTCACGCAGGTAATCCTGCCGCTGCCGGGCCTCGACGCAGACCAGCGACGGCAGCAGGAACTCGTCGATGCGGGCGATGGCCTCCAGCACCCGCTCGGTTTCCGCGGCCCCGCCAAAGGCGTCCACTCCCTTGTGCCGGAACCACAGGCCGAACTCGGAGGCCGCCAGCCGCGGCAGCTGCTCGCCCGAGGCCCCCATGGCCAGATCGAACATCAGCCCGTTCTCCCAGTCCAGCAGGCAGGCCCGCTGGCGGTCTTTCTCACTGGCGAGGTTCTCCGACACCGCGAACAGACGGTAGGCCTCCTCGGCGCGGGCGTTGCGCTCATGCGAGCGTGAATAGGCGTGGCTCATCAGCTCCATCGCCATGTCGATGCTGTCGGAGACATGCCGCGCCGCCTGCAGCCGCATTTCGTGCCCCATCGCGGAATCCAGCTCCAGCAGGGTCAGGAACTGCTCCTTCACGCAGCGCGCGCCGCGCATGACCAGATGGATGGGGATGGAGATGCGCGCGTGGATGCCGCCCACATGGGCCTGGCGCGCGGCCTGTTCTTCCACGCCGCTGCCGCTCTCCACCGAGAAGATGCCTCGGATCCATTCCTGCAGAGAGGCGTCCAGCCGCGAGTTGACGTCCTCGTGGTCGAGAAACACGCAGGCATCCGGGTCCGCCAGCATCTCGGCATAGAACCGTTCCGCCAGCATGGCGCGGTGCTGCTCCGCGAGCTCGCGCACGCGTGCACGAACGCGCCCGGGGCAGCGTTCGAGGCGCCGCTGCCACTCGTCGACCAGCTGCTGCGCCACCGCCCCTGCGGGCTCTCCTTCAGACATCCTTCACTCCCGGTCGCATGGCGCGCACCGGCCTCACGCCGGTCGCGGGGTGGTCATTGGACCCCGCAGCATGACAGGCGTCAACGCGAGGGTGCACATTGACCAGCGTTTCCCTAGACTCCCGTCGATCAGGCGTCACGAGGAAACGCGAATGAACCGGTACGGCGGATGCAACGGTCCGGCCCTGCTGCTCGGCCTGCTGGGGGTGCTGCTGGCCCTGCCGGCCGCGGCCGGACAGGCCTTCGTGAACATCGGCACCGGCGGGGTCACCGGAGTGTACTATCCCGCCGGCCAGCACCTGTGCCGGCTGTTCAATGCGGCGCGCGACGAACACGGCATGCGCTGCACCGCCGAAAGCACCGGCGGCTCGGTGTTCAACCTGAACATGATCCGTTCCGGCGACATGGACTTCGGCGTGGCCCAGTCGGACCTGCAGCACCACGCCTACCACGGCAGCGGACGCTTCGAGGCCTTCGGGCCGGCGCGTCACCTGCGGGCGATGTTCAGCCTGCACCCCGAACCGCTGACCCTGGTGGTGCGCCCGGACTCCGGCATCGAGAGCCTGGATGACCTGCGCGGCCAGCGGGTGAACATCGGCAACCCCGGTTCGGGTCAGCGCGCGATGATGGAAGAACTGCTGGACGAACTCGGCTGGGACCATGACACCTTCGCCCGGGTCGCCGAACTGCCTTCGCGCGAACAGGCCCAGGCCCTGTGCGACAACCGGGTGGATGCCTTCGTGTTTTCCGTCGGGCACCCGTCGGCTGCGATCCAGGAACCCATCGCCACCTGCGACGCGCGCCTGGTCTCGCTTCAGGGCGAGGCCATCGACCGCCTGGTGGACGAGACCCCGTACTACATGGCCGCCGAGATCCCCGCCGGGACCTATCCCGGGCAGGACGAAACCATCCGCACCTACGGGGTCGGCGCGACCCTGGTCACCTCGGAGCGCACCAGCAGCGAGGCCGCCTACGCCCTGACCCGCGCGGTGTTCGAGAACTTCGATACCTTCCGCGGCCTGCACCCGGCGTTCGCGGGACTGGAGCGCGAGGCGATGGTCGACGAAGGCCTGTCCGCGCCGCTGCATCCGGGGGCGCGGCGCTATTTCCGCGAGGCAGGATGGATCCATGACTGAGCCCGAACGCACACCCCCGCAATCCGCCGCCCCGCAGGAGATCGAGACCGGCGCCCGCCATCCCGGCACCGCGACGCGCAGCCTGATCTTCGTGGTCGCGGTCGCGTGGTCGCTGTTCCAGCTGTGGATCGCCTCGCCGCTGCCGGATGCGCTGGACTGGTTTACGGTCTCGGACACCGATGCCCGCGCGGTGCATCTCGCCTTCGCGGTGTTCCTCGCCTTCCTGCTGTTCCCGGCGCTGCGCCCGGGCGGCGGGCGCGCGGTGCTGCCCCGCAGCTTCGGTGTGGCCTACGCCCTCGGCGGGCTCGCCCTGCTGGGTCTGGGGGCCTGGCAGTTCATCGGCCTGGAACGTCTGGGCGAGGTCTACGCCGCGCTGGGCGCGGCCCTGCTGCTGGTGGCCTGGCCGCTGCTGCGCGGGCGCGATCCGCTGGACCGGGTCCCGGCGTTCGACTGGCTCTATGCCGCGGTCGCCGCATTCAGCGCGCTGTATCTGTACCTGTTCCACGAGACTCTCGCGGACCGCGCCGGCGCACCCACCGAAGTCGATCTGATCGTCGCGGGGATCGGCCTGATCCTGCTGCTGGAGGCCGCCCGGCGGGTGCTGGGGCCGGCGCTGACCATCATCGCGGCGATCTTCCTGTTCTACACCTTCGCCGGGCCGCTGATGCCCGACCTGATCGCCCACCGCGGCGCCAGCTACCCGCGCGCGATGGCGCAGCAATGGCTGTCCAACGAGGGGGTGTTCGGGATCGCGCTGGGGGTCTCCACCAGCTTCGTGTTCCTGTTCGTGCTGTTCGGCGCGCTGCTGGAACGCGCCGGGGCCGGCGACTACTTCATCCGCGTGGCCTTCGCCCTGCTGGGGCATATGCGCGGTGGCCCGGCCAAGGCCGCGGTGATCGCCTCGGGCATGACCGGACTGGTCTCCGGTTCCTCGATCGCCAATACCGTGACCACCGGCACCTTCACCATACCGCTGATGAAACGCGTCGGCTTCCCCGCGCACAAGGCGGGGGCCATCGAAGTCGCCAGCTCGGTCAACGGCCAGCTGATGCCGCCGGTGATGGGCGCAGCCGCGTTCCTGATGGTGGAGTACGTGGGCATCACCTACGTGGAGGTCCTCAAGCACGCCATCCTGCCGGCCCTGATCGCCTACATCGCGCTGCTCTACATCGTGCACCTGGAGGCCTGCAAGGGTGGCATGGAAGGCCTGCAGCGCGCGGTCGGCGGGACCCTGCGCGGGCGTCTGATCGCCTTCGGCCTGACCCTGAGCAGCCTGATCATCCTCGCCGCCGCGGTGTACTGGGGTCTGGGCTGGATCAAGGACGTGGCGGACGAGCGCGCCGCCTGGATCATCGCCGGACTGCTGTTCGCGGCCTATCTGGTGCTGCTGTGGATCGCCGCGCGCGAGCCGGACCCCGAGCCGCTGGACACCGACCGCCCGCTGCCACGCATCGGCCCCACGGTGCTGGCGGGCATGCATTTCATCCTGCCGCTGGTGGTGCTGGTCTGGGCTCTGGTGGTGGAGCGCCTGTCCCCCGGCCTGGCCGCGTTCTGGGCGGTGGCCTTCATGATCTTCATCGTACTGACCCAGCGGCCGCTGGTGGCCCTGTTCCGCCGCAGCGGCGGCCTGCTGCAGGCCACCTGGGCCGGAATCTGGGAACTGTTCAACGGGTTCGCCACCGGCGCGCGCAACATGATCGGCATCGGCGTGGCCACCGCGGCCGCGGGGATCATCGTCGGCACGGTGGCGATGACCGGACTCGGGCTGGTGCTGACCGACGTGGTCGACACCCTGTCCGGCGGCAACCTGCTGCTGGTCCTGCTGCTGACCGCGCTGATCAGCCTGATCCTCGGCCTGGGCCTGCCGACCACGGCCAACTACATCGTGGTGGCCACGCTGATGGCCCCGATCGTGGTCGAGCTGGGCGCCCAGAACGACGTCCTGATCCCGCTGATCGCGGCCCATCTGTTCGTGTTCTACTTCGGCATCATGGCGGACGTCACCCCGCCGGTGGGTCTGGCCTCGTTCGCCGGCGCGGCCGTCGCGAAGGCGGACCCGGTACGCACCGGGGTACAGGCCTTCGCCTACAGCCTGCGTACCGTGGCCCTGCCGTTCTTCTTCATCTTCAACAGCCAGCTGCTGCTGATTGGCGTGGACAACGTGTTTCAGCTGGCGCTGGTGTTCCTCGGCTCGCTGGCGGGGATCCTGGCGTTCACCGCGGCCACCCAGGGCTGGTTCCTGACCCGCAGCCGCTACTGGGAGTCCGCGCTGCTGCTGGTGGTGGCCTTCACCCTGCTCGCGCCGACCGTGCTGATGGACCGTATCGCCCCGGCCCATGTCAGCGAGGACCCGGCAACCCTGACCGAGGTGGTGGACGCGGCCCCGGACGGGGCCAACCTGCGCCTGCGGGCGACCGGGCTCGACCTCGAAGGGCGCGAGGTCACCCGCACGGTGATGTTCCCGCTGGGCGAGCGGCGCGACGACCCGCTGGAGCGCCTGTCCGAGGCCGGGCTGGACGTGGATCCGGAGGAAAGAACGCGCATCCGCACGGTTGCTTTCGAGAGCCCCGCCGCCCGCGTAGGCTTGGAAGGCGGCTGGGAGATCACCGCGGTGCTGGTGCCCGCGGAGCGTCCCAGTCCCTACTGGTTCTACCTGCCGGCGCTGGCCCTCGGGCTGATGGTCGCGTGGAACCAGCGCCGGCGCGATCCGCCTGCGGGGCCCGGCCCGGCAACGGCGGCGCCAACGCTCCCGGCCTGAACCGCGCGGGTCCGGTCCTGACCGGCCGGACGCCGACCGCACCCGCGCGCCGCCACCCGAACCCGCGGGAGACCGATGTCCGAGACCGCCGACCACAGCCAGGAACTTGCCCGCGCGGTACGCGAGGCCGCTGATGGCGGCCGCCGGCTGTGGATCGCCGGGGGCGGGACCCGGGCGGCGATCGCCCGCCCCGACCCCCTGCCGGGTGACGTCGAGTCCCTCGATGTGACCGCACACCGCGGCATCACCCATCTCGCCCCCAGCGAGCTGGTGGTCAGTGTGCGGGCCGGCACCCCGCTGGCCGAACTGCAGGCCGAGCTGGCGGCGGTGGGCATGATGCTGCCGTTCGAGCCGGGGGATCCCGGGCCGGGCGCCACCGTGGGGGGCATGGTGGCCACCGGACTGTCGGGTCCGCGCCGGCCGTGGACCGCCAGCCTGCGCGACGCCGTACTGGGCACCCGCGTGATCAACGGCTCCGGCGAGATCCTGCGCTTCGGCGGCGAAGTCATGAAGAACGTCGCCGGCTTCGACGTCTCGCGCCTGATGGCCGGCAGCCTGGGCGGTCTCGGGGTCCTGCTGGAGGTCAGCTTCAAGCTCCTGCCGCGCCCCGCTCACGAGCTCACCCTGCAGCGGAACCTGGACGCCGCCGGCTTCATCGACGCCTGTCGCGAGCTCGGTCGTACGGCCCTGCCCCTTTCCGGGCTGGCGTGGAACGACGGCCGCATGTACCTGCGTCTGAGCGGCGGGGAACAGGCGGTCACGGAAGCCGCCGAGCGCCTGGGGGATGCCCCGGCCGCGGATGGCGAAGGCTTCTGGAGCGGTCTGCGCGACCATCGCGCGGAACCCTTCACGCGCGAACCCGCACCCGGCGAGCGCCTGTGGCGCATCGTCGTGCCCCCGGCCACGCCCCTGCCGGAACTGCCCGGCGAGTGGCTGCTGAACTGGGGCGGCGGGGAGCGCTGGCTGCGCAGCGAGGCCGACCCGGCGCGGGTGCGCACGGCGGTGGAGGCCACCGGCGGACACGCCCGCATCTGGCACGGGGACCCGGCCGGTGCGCCGCGCCTGCATCCGCGCGGCACCGCCCTGGAGGGGCTGGAGGCCCGGGTGCGACAGTCCATGGACCCCGAAGGCATGTTCCACAGTCCGCTGCTGCCCGGCTCCCCGGCCCGCGCCACCGGTACCTGAAGCGAGCACTCCCATGGACACCCGTATCCACGAACGCTACGCCGACGACCCGGCCGCCCGCATCGCCGCACAGGCCCTGCGCAACTGCGTCCACTGCGGTTTCTGCAACGCGACCTGCCCCACGTACCAGGAGCTGGGCGACGAGCTGGACGGACCGCGCGGGCGCATCTACCTGATCAAGCAGGTACTGGAACAGGGCGAGGCCGATGCGGCCACCGGGCGCCACCTGGATCGCTGCCTGACCTGCCTCAACTGCATGACCACCTGTCCCTCCGGGGTCAACTACGCGCATCTGGTGGAATTCGGCCGCGAGGCGGTGGAACGCGACGTCCCGCGCGGCTGGCGCGAACGTCTGCTCCGCGCCATGCTCAAGCGCACGCTCCCCGCCGGGTGGCCGTTCCGCCTCGCCCTGGGCGCCGGGCGCCTGGCCCGCCCGCTGCTGCGCGGCGAACTGCGGGCCAAGGTGCCGGCCGCCGTTCCGGCCCCGCCGCGTCCCGGGCGACCCGGCGGCGGGCCGGTGCTGCAGGGCGGGGCCGTACCCTTCGAGCACGGCCGCGTACTGCTGCTGGCCGGCTGCGTGCACGATGCCATCGACGCCCGCATCAACGCGGCGTTCGAGCGCCTGATGGCCGCGCGCGGCATCGCGGTGGAACGGGTCTCCGCCGCGCGCTGCTGCGGCGCGGTGGAACACCACCTGAGTGATGCGGAACGCACCCGCGCCCGCCTGCGCGCCAATCTCGACGCCTGGGCACCGGCACTGGCTCGCGGGGTGGACGCGGTGGTGTCCACCGCCAGCGGCTGCGGCGCGATGCTGCGCGACTATGCCCACCTGCTGGAGGGCGACGACGAATACCAGGAGCGCGCGTGCGAACTCACCGCCCTGGTGCGCGACCCGGCCGAGCTGTTCGACGCCGATACCGTCACCGCGCTGGGGATCGAGGTCACCGACGAGGACCGCCGGATCGCCTGGCACGCCCCCTGCACCCTGCAGCACGGCCAGGGCCTGGCCGGACGCGTGGAGCCGCTGCTGCAGGCCGCGGGCTGCGAGGTCCTGCCGGTCGCCGAGGGCCACCTGTGCTGCGGCTCGGCCGGCACCTATTCCATCACGCAGCCGGCCATGGCGCGGCAGCTGCGCGACCGCAAGCTGGGAAACCTGGAGGCCGCGGCCCCGGCGCGCATCGTGTCGGCCAACATCGGCTGCCTGAGTCACCTGCAGTCGGGCACCGAACGCGGGGTGGAACACTGGCTGAGCCTGCTGGACCGCCACCGCCGGGAAGGGTGACCATGAATCGGCGCGGGGAACTCCCGCCGCGCGGTGGGGGCGCTTGCCCGTACCCCGGGCGGGGCCTACATTCGCGCCATCCGATTTCCCGAGTACAGCAGAAGGTTAAACGATGACCGCTTCTTCCTTTCTTCCGCCGCAACGCACCCTGATGGGGCCCGGCCCCTCCGACGTGAACCCGCGCGTGCTGAGCGCGATGAGTCGCCCGATCATCGGCCACCTGGACCCGGTGTTCGTCGGCATGATGGAAGAGATGAAGGGCCTGCTGCAGTACGCCTTCCAGACCGAAAACGCGCTGACCCTGCCGGTCTCCGCCCCCGGCTCGGCCGGCATGGAGACCTGCTTCGTGAACCTCGTCGAACCGGGGGACAAGGTCATCGTCTGCATCAACGGCGTGTTCGGGACCCGCATGAAGGAGAACGTCGAACGCTGCGGCGGCACCGCCGTGGTGGTGGAAGACGACTGGGGCAACCCGGTCTCCCCGGACAAGGTCGCGGACGCCCTGAAGGGCAATCCGGATGCAAAGGTCCTGGCGTTCGTCCACGCCGAAACCTCCACCGGCGCGCGCTCGGACGTCGAGACCCTGTGCCGGCTGGCCCGTGAGCACGACTGCCTGACCATCGTCGACTCGGTGACCGGCCTCGCCGGGAGCCCGCTGTACGTCGACGACTGGGGCGTGGACGCGATCTATTCCGGCACCCAGAAATGCCTGTCCTGCACCCCCGGCCTGTCGCCGGTCAGCTTCAGCCAGCGCGCGGTGGACCGCATCCAGGCGCGCAGCCACAAGGTGCAGAGCTGGTTCCTCGACCTGAACCTGGTCATGGGCTACTGGGGTGGCGGCAGCAAGCGCGCGTATCACCACACCGCCCCGATCAACGCCCTGTACGCCCTGCACGAGTCACTGGTGATCCTGCAGGAAGAAGGCCTGGAAAACAGCTGGGCGCGGCACTGCCGTCACCACGACGCTCTGCGCGCCGGCCTCGAGGCCATGGGTCTCGAATTCCTGGTGGCCGAGGAACACCGTCTGCCGCAGCTCAACTCCGTCCATGTCCCCGAGGGCGTGGACGAGGCGGCGGTGCGCGGCGAGCTGCTGGAACGCTACGGCCTGGAGATCGGTGCCGGCCTGGGGCCGTACGCCGGCAAGGTGTGGCGCATCGGCCTGATGGGCTATGGCGCGAACGAACGCAACGTGCTGACCTGCCTGTCCGCTCTGGAGGCGGTACTGGCGGATCGTGGCGTGGTGGAACCCGGCCGGGCGATGGCGGCGGCGCGTGCGGCCTATGCCCGCATGGATGCCGCCGGCAGCACCGGCTGAACAAACGACCCGAGGAGGCTTTGATGACCCTGAGCGAACTGCTGAACTACCTGGATCGGCACATGGACACGGAATTCCTGGACGGCGATGCCGCCGGCACCCTGACAAAGGCCCGCAACGGCGAACACAAGGACCCGATCGTGGCCGAAATCCTCACCGCGCTGATGGACGGGGCCGGTGCCGACGGCCCCGACACCACGCTGGAGCGTGCCGAGGCGGTCAAGTCGATCGGCCCGGTGCGCCTGAAGTACATGGCCGACGATGCCCCGGTGGAGGGTTTCCGCCTGGTGGAGAAGACCATCACCACCATCGACGCCGCCTACAACGAGGAGGCCCTCGCCGCCCGCGGCTGACCCGGACCCGCGTCCGTGGTCAGGTGATCCGCCGGAGCATGCCGCGCCGGCGGGACACCCGGGCGAATACCCGCCCGGTGTGGTACCAGTGCAGCAGCCAGGCCTCGCGCCACAGTACCGCCCCCCGGGCAGCATGACGGTCGGGCTCGGCGGGGCACGGCTGCAGGTGCAGCCCCAGCCCGCGCGCAATCGCCAGCGCCCGGGCCAGGTGATAGCGGCTGGTCACCAGCACCGCCGGCGGATCGTCCGAGCCGGCGCTCTCCTCGCGCATCAAATCGCGCGCATGGCGCAGGTTCTCCAGGGTATGCGTGGAGCGGTCCTCGATGCGGATGCGCGCGTTCGCGACGCCCCGTTCACGCAGGAACGCCGCCCCGGCCGCGGCCTCGCTGGGCCCCTGCGCCGAAGTCTGCCCGCCCAGCACCAGCACCCGCGCCTGCGGATGCCGGCGCAGCAGCCGCAGCGCCCGCAGCAGCCGCATGCGGTACCCGGGGGCCGGATGCCCCTCTTCCAGCTGCATCCCCGCCACCAGCACGGTCTCCACCGCCCGCGGCCGGCAGGGTGCATGCGCGGTGCGGCGCACGCCGTGCCACGCCAGCAGCAGGCTGACCCCCAGGGTCGCCAGGATCACGACCTGCGACAGCGCGAACATCGCCAGCCCGTCCGCACCCACGCGCTCCAGGGTTACCCGGCGATGCTGCGCCAATGTGACCTCCATGATCAGGATGAGAATGATCGGCATCCAGGCCTTGCCGAAGGCTGACACAACCCGACGCCGGAGTAACACCTTCGTTTGAAGGGTACCAAGCCCGGGGTCTTACCGGTATCATCGCCCCCGACCAGGGACATCAGGGGGAAGTTATGGGGGCGCAGACGGCATTCGAGCAGGAAGTCGCCCGATTGATCGTGGACAGCCTGAACCTCGAGGAAACGGCGCCGGAAGACATCGAGCCGGAGGCCCCGCTGTTCCGCGAGGGTCTGGGGCTGGATTCCATCGATGCCCTCGAGCTGGCTCTGGCGATCGGTCGCGCGTATGGCGTGCAGATCCGTTCCGATGACGAGGACAACCTGCGGATCTTCGCGTCCCTGCGTGCGCTGAGTGAACATATCGAGGCGAACCGGACGTCCTCGTGACGGCAAGGCTGGCTGCGGCGGTTGCGCTGGCCTACCCGGTTTCGGTGATCGCCGGGCAATGGATCGAGCTGCAGCCGTTGCCGCTGGCCCTGCTGACGCTGCTGGTGTTTCTCGCCGTCGCCTCGTCCCTGCGCCCGCGGGCACGAGTACTGCTGGGCACGGGGCTGCTGGCGGCGCTGGCGCTGTTCGGCCTGACCCCGGCCGGCGAGTGGCTGATCCACGCGGTGCCGGTGCTGGTCCCGGGCCTGATCGCGGCGCTGTTCGCGCGCTCGCTGCGGTCCGGTTCCACGCCACTGATCACGCGGTATGCCCTGGAAATGGGGGCCTCGGACAGTCCCGCGGTCCATCGCTATACCCGGGTGATGACCGCCATCTGGGCCAGCACCTGCGCCCTGCTGGCGGTGGTCTCGGCCGGTCTGTCGGTGTTCGCGCCGGCGACCGTATGGGCGGTCGTGGCCAACGGCCTGAACTATCTTCTGCTGGGAGTCCTGTTCATGCTGGAATATCCGCTGCGTGCCCGTTTCCTGCCGGATGAACCCCGCGAAGGCTTTGTTGCCTATCTGATGCAGCTGGCGCGGGCCGACCATCGACGGATCCTGAGGCAGCCATGAGCGAAGCCGCTCCCCTCGCCTGCCCGCTGCTCGCGGACGCCGACACGCCACTGGCCCGGATCGGCGGACACCCGGTGTCGCGCGCCGCCTGGCTGGCCGACGTCCGCGAGCTGGCCGCCCGCCTGCCCGAGGCGCCGGCGGCCTTCAACCTGTGCGAGGACCGTTACCGGTTCTCGGTCGCCTTCGGCGCCATCCTGCTGCGCGGACAGATGAACCTGCTGCCGCCGGCGCGCGGGCGCACGGTGCTGGGCGAGATCGCCCGTGGCTATCCCGAAGCGGTCGCCCTGGTGGACTCCTGCGAGGAGGACTTCCCCCTGCACACCCTGGCGGTCAGCGCGCGTGGCGACGCCGGGGGCGGGAACGAAGACCGTCCCGCGGACATCCCGATGATCCCCCGGGATCGCACCGCGATCCTCGGTTTTTCATCCGGCTCCACCGGGACACCCACCGCCCATCCGCGACGCTGGGGGGATCTGGTCGCGGTCACCGAGCAGGCGCTGCAGCGCCTGGAGCTGGACCGCGGCCCCGGACATGCCCTGGTCGCCACCGTGCCGCCGCAGCACATGTACGGCCTGGAGTCCACGGTACTCCCGGCCCTGCTGGGCCCCAACACCCTGCTCGCCGAACGTCCGTTCTACCCTGCCGACGTGCACGCGGCGCTGGAGCGCGAGACCCGTCCGGTGCTGATCTCCACGCCTTTCCACCTGGGGACCTGCCTGCGTTCCGGCCAGTCGGCCCCGGCCGCGCCGCGACGCATCCTGTCCGCCACCGCACCGCTGGAAGCCAGCACCGCGAAGGAGCTCGAGGCGCACTTCGGCGCCCCGGTCAACGAGATCTACGGCTGCACCGAGGCCGGTGCCATCGCTTCCCGCCGCACGGTTCACGAAGAGCACTGGACGCCGTACCCGGGGGTACGGGTGCGCGCCGACGGGGATGCCTCCGGTCTGGCCCTCGCGCATGGTCCGCAGCATCGCGAGCCGGTTCCGCTGCCGGACTGCATCGAGGTCGCGGATGACGGCCGCTTCCGCATGACCGGACGCCTGGCGGACATGCTCAATATCGCCGGCAAGCGCGCCTCGCTGGTGGAGCTGAACCGTCATCTGCAAACCCTCCCCGGGGTGCGGGACGGGGTCTTCATCCCGCCCGCGGACAGTTCGGATGCCGACGGGATCACCCGGCTGGCGGCGCTGGTGGTGGCCCCGGAGCTGAGCGAATCCGCGATCCAGGAGCAGCTCGCCGAACGGCTCGACCCGGCGTTTCTTCCGCGCCCGCTGGTACGGGTGGACCGCCTGCCGCGCTCGGCGACCGGCAAGCTGCCGCGCCAGGCCCTGCTGGACCTGCTCGCCTGCCACGGGGAGCCCGTCTGAAATGACCGGCCTGACCAGCCGGCCGCGCCGCATACCGGAGGACCATCCGGCCCTTCCGGGGCATTTCCCCGGCAACCCGGTGGTACCCGGCGTGATGATCCTGGAACAGGTCGCGGCGGCCGCGGAGGAGCTGGGCCTGACCGCTCCCGCGCGTTTTCCGCAGATCAAATTCGTCGCGCCGCTGCCTCCCGAGACCGCGTTCCGGGTGGAGATCGACGAACCCGGGCGCCGCGGGACCCGCGCCTTCCGCTGCATCCGTGACGACGGCTCCGATACGCTGCTGTGCGCGGGGCAGCTGGACCCCGAACCGCCGGCCGACCCGTCATGAGCGGGGACTGGCGCGCTCAGGAAGAACGCGGCAGTCCCCTCGCCCTGCGCATCATCCTGTGGGTCGCGCTGCGCCTGGGACGCCCGGCCGGGCGCCTGCTGCTGTACCCCATTACCGCCTATTTCCTGCTGCTGGCACCGCGCGCACGGCGGCACAGTCGGCAGTATCTGCGGCGGGTGCTGGGGCATCCGCCGCGCGTGCGCGATGTCGCCCGCCACCTGCACAGCTTCGCCGCGGTGATCCTCGACCGGGTGTTCCTGCTCGCCGGGCGCGAGCAGGCCCTGGACATCCGGGTGCATGGCGCCGAGATCTTCCACCAGGCACTGGACTCCGGGGAGGGCGCGATCCTGCTGGGGGCCCATCTGGGCAGTTTCGAGGCCCTGCGGGCCCTGGCCGTGGGCCATCACGACTTCCCCGTCCGGGTCCTGATGGACGCCGACCACAACCAGGTCATCACCCGGCTGCTGGATTCGCTCAACCCCGAGGTCGCGCGCAGTGTGATCCCGCTGGGGCGTACCGACACCCTGATCCGCGCCCGCGAGGCGGTGGAACGCGGCGAAATGGTGGGCATGCTGGGCGATCGGGTGGTGGAAAACGATCGCACGGTGGAGTGCGAATTTCTCGGCGACCGCGCGGTCTTCCCCATGGGGCCGATGCTGCTGGCGACGGTGCTGAAGGTGCCGGTGATCCTGTGTTTCGGACTCTATCGCGGCGGCAACCGCTACGATATCGTCTTCGAACACTTTGCCGACGCGATCGAGGCGCCGCGGGCACAACGCGACGCGGTGCTGCAGGACTGGACCTGCCACTATGCCCGCCGCCTAGAGGCCCATGTGCGGAACGCCCCGTGGAACTGGTTCAACTTCTATGATTTCTGGCATGACGACTGACCACCACCGCACCCGCGGGCCCGCCCGGCTCGCATGGCTGGCCCTGCTGCCCCTGCTGTGGCTGCCGCTGCCGGCCGCCGCGGACACCCTGGATGCGATCCTGGCGGCCCTGAGCCTCGACGCGCCCGCGGAGATGGCCTTTCGCGAAGTCCGCCAGGACCCGATGCTGCAGTCGGAGGACCGCCAGAGCGGCCGCATCGCCTTCGAGCCCCCGGATACCCTGATCCGCGAGACCGACGGCCGCCGCGGCGAGCACGTGCGCATCGAGGGCCGCGAGCTGACCCTGACCCGCGGCGATTCGGTGCGCGAGATCCGTCTGGACGAACAACCCGGGCTGGAGGCCTTCGCCGGGCTGTTCCGCAGCCTGCTGCAGGGCGACCGCGAGGCCCTGGAAGCGGGCTTCGAGGTCGAACTGGACGGCGATCTCGACGCCTGGGAACTGGAGCTGCGCCCGCGCGACCGCGCGCTGCGCCGGGCGATCATCGAGATCACCATCCGCGGCCGCGAAGGCGAGATCCGGCGCATGGACACCTGGGAATCCGGCAACCGCACCAGCCGCATGCATTTCGAAGCACCGGCATCCGGCGACCCCTCCAGCGAACGCGACTGACCACGCATGTCGTCCCTCCCCTCGCGTGCCGCGGTCACGCTGTGGCTGGCCGGTCTGCTGATCGCGGCCCTGGTCCTGGCCCTGCGCGGCGAGATGGCCACCGATCTCGGACGCTTCATGCCCGACCCCGGCGCCGAGGCCGGACTGCCGCTGGACGTCGACGCCGGGCCGGGCGCCCGCCAGCTGCTGCTGGCCATCGAGGGCGGCGATGCCGCACGGCGCGCCGCGGCCTCCGACGGACTCGCCGAGGCCCTGCGCGGGGATCCGGCGGTCGCCGGCGTGCATAACGGACGCGGCGATTTCGACCCCGAGGCGCTGGAGGCGATCCTCGACCTGCGCTATCTGCTGAGCCCGGCCGTCACGCCCGAGCGCTTCTCCCGGGAACACCTGGACAGCGCGTTCGCCGAGCGCCGCGACGACCTCTCCAGCGCGGTGCCGGCGATGCCGCGCGAGCTGATCCCGCGCGACCCCACCGGCGAACTGCTGGAACTGGGCGATCGCCTGCGCGACCCGTTCGGCGACGCGACCCGCGGGCAGCACGGCGTATGGACCGACCCGGCCGGCGAGCGGGCCCTGCTGGTCGTGCGCATCGCGCCGGCGGCCGAAGGCCTGGAGGAGCAGACCGGGCTGCTGCAGCGCGTCGAACAGGAATTCGCGGCCCTGGAGGAGGCCGACCTGCGCCTGCTGCAGGCCGGGCCGCCCGCGATCGCGGTGGAATCGCGCGAGCGCATCCGCGCCGAGGTCACCGCCTTCAGCCTGGCCGCCTCGCTGGCGCTGGCGGTGCTGCTGCTGGTGGTTTTCCGCCACCCCCATCCGGTGTGGCTGGCGGCGATCCCGCTGGGCAGCGGGATCCTCGCCGGGGCGGCCATGGTCACGCTGGTCTTCGGCCATCTGCACGGGATCGCGCTGGCCTTCGGCATCACCGTGCTGGGGGTCGCGCTGGACTACCCCCTGCATCTGTTCGCGCACACCGGCCGCCGGGGGGCCGCAAGGGTCGCCGGCGAACTGTGGCCCGCACTGGTGCTGGGTGCCGGCTCCACCGCACTGGTCTACGCGCTGATGGCCGCGACCTCGTTCCCCGGCATGGCCCAGCTGGGCCTGTTCGTACTGACCGGTATCCTGGTCGCCGCCGCGGTCACCCGCTGGGTCCTGCCGGCGCTGCTGCCACGCGGCGCACGCGAACGGGGCCTGCCGGAACCGCGACTGCCCCTGCCCTCGCTGCGGCCACGCGGACAGCGAGCGGGTCTCGGTCTGCTGCTGGTGGCGGTGCTCGCGGCGCTGGCCGTGCTTTTGAGCCGCGACCCCTTCCCGTGGAACGACCAGCTGACCGCGCTGAACCCGGTCCCCGAGGAGGCCATCGCCCTGGATCGCGAACTGCGCGACGCCCTCGGCCTGCCGGACGTGCGCCATCTGGTGCTGATCCGGGGAAAATCCGCCGACGCCGTGCTGCAGGCCGCGCACGCGCTGGACGAACCGCTGGAGGCGCTGCGCGACGCGGGGGCGATCACCGGTTTCGACCATCCCGCGCAGATACTCCCGGATACCGCGACCCAGCGCGAACGCCAGGCGGCCCTGCCCGAGCGCGACACCCTGGCCGAACACGTGGAACGGGCGGTGCGGGACCACGGCTTTCAGGCCGAGGCCTTCACGCCGTTTCTCGATGACGTGGAACGCAGTCGCGAGATGGACCCGGTGACCCCCGCCAGCCTGCCCGACGGGCCGCTGCGCCAGGCGCTGGAACCGCTGCTGCTGGCCCCGGGCGAACATTCGGCGGCGGGCCATGAACGGGCCTGGATCGGACAGGTGCTGCTGCGCGGTCTGAGCGACGCCGACGCCGTCAGCGGGCATATCGACCGCCACAATGCGGCCACCGGTATCCAGGTCGAACTGGTCGACCTGCGCGCCACCACCGAGGCCATGGTCGCGGATTTTCGCACGGCGGCCCTGACCCGCCTGGCCCTGGCCGCGCTGGCGGTCACCGCCCTGCTGTGGCTGCTGACGCGCGACCCCGGGCGCAGCCTGCGGATCGTGACCGCGGTCGCCGCCGGGCTGCTGCTGACCACCGCCAGCCTGCTGCTGCTCGGGATCGAGCTGACCCTGTTCCACCTGATTGCATTGATGCTGGTGATCGGGCTGGGGCTGGACTACGCAGTATTCCTCGGCCGCCCGGGCGCCATGGAACCGGACGAGGCCCGGCGCACCCGCCGCTCGGTGACCCTGTGCGCCCTGTCCACCGGTCTGGTGTTCGCCCTGCTGGCCCTGTCCAGCCTGCCGGTGCTGCGTGCCCTGGGTCTCACCGTGGCCCTGGGCGTGGTATTTTCCTACGTGGCGGCCCTGTTGCTGGCCCGTCCCGTGAACCCGCCCCCGACGTCCGCGGCCTCCGGCTCCGGACCGGGGTTATTGCGCTCGAGGATCAAACCGTCTCCATGAATGCCCTGGCCATTACCGCCCACACCCAGACCAGCGCCGCCGGCACCGGCAACGCCGCGGGCGCGGCCGCGCTGCGCGCGGGCCGCAGTGGCCTGCGGCGCTGCGACCTGCCCGACGTGGATCTGGAGACCTTCATCGGCCGCGTCCAGGGCCTGGAAGATCACCCGCTGGAGGGCGAGCTGGCGCCGTTCGACTGCCGCAACAACCGCCTGGCCGAACTCGCCCTGCAGCAGGACGGCTTCCTCGACGCGGTCGCCGGCGCGGTGCGGCGCCACGGCGCCGACCGGGTCGCAGTGCTGCTGGGCACCAGCACCTCGGGGATCGCGGCCACCGAGGAGGCCTATCGCCGGCGCGATCCGGAGACCGGCGCCCTGCCCCCCGACTACGACTACCGCCACACCCAGAACATGTATTCGCTGGCGGACTACGTGGCCACGCGCCTGTGCCTCAGCGGGCCGGCGATGGTGGTCTCGACCGCCTGCTCCTCCAGCGCCAAGGTGTTCGCCGATGCCTGGCGTCATCTGCAGGCGGGGGTCTGCGACGCGGCCATCGTCGGCGGGGTCGACTCGCTGTGCGGGATGACCCTGTACGGCTTCAACGCCCTGCAGCTGGTGGCGCCCGAGCCCTGCACCCCGCTGGACCGGCAAAGGCGCGGGATCTCCATCGGCGAGGCGGCGGGCTTCTTCCTGCTGGAACGCGCGGAGGATGCCCCGGCGGACGCCCCGCGCCTGACCGGCCACGGCGAATCCAGCGACGCCCACCACATGTCCGCACCCCACCCGGAGGGCGCGGGCGCGGCGCGGGCCATGCGCGAGGCCCTGCAGCGCGCCGGATGTGCGGGCACCGACGTGGACTACGTACTGATGCACGCCACCGCGACCCCCGCCAACGACCGCTCGGAGGCCCGCGCGCTGGCCGATGTCCTCGGCCCGCGGGCGCGCTGTGCCGGTACCAAGGGCCTGACCGGACACACCCTGGGCGCGGCCGGCGCGGTGGGCGCGGCCCAGGCCCTGGCCAGTCTGGGCGGCGGCTTCGTGCCCGGCACCGCCGGACTGACCGACCCGGACCCCGAGCTGGACCTGGATGCGCGCGCGGCCAGCGAGGCACGCCCGGTGCGCCGGGTGATGCTCAACGCCTTCGGTTTCGGGGGCAACAACTGCTCACTGCTGCTGGAGGCCCCGTGCTGAATCCCGTCGGCATCCACGCGATCGGGCTGATCGGACCGGGGCTGACGGATTTCCCCTCGGCACGCGAGATCCTCGCCGGGCGCGAGGAGCACCTGTACGCCCCCGTGCAGATCCCGCCCACCAGCCTGCTGCCCGCCAACGAGCGTCGGCGTACCACGCAGACCATCCGCCTGGCCCTGCATGCGGCCGAGGAGGCCAGCGAGGGCGGCGACCGCGCGTCCATGCGCAGCGTGTTCGCCTCCTCCAGTGGCGACATGGACATCATCGACCGCATCTGCGAGACCCTGACCCAGCCGGACCCGGCGGTCTCGCCCATGCAGTTCCACAACTCGGTGCACAACGCCCCGGCCGGCAACTGGTCCATCGCCACCCGCAACCCGGCCCCGGCCACCGCCCTGTCCGGCTTTACCGGCACGGTGGCCGCCGGGCTGCTGGAGGCGGTGACCCTGCAGCTGGCCGAGGGGGGCGAGGTCCTGCTGGTCTGTTATGACGTGCCGTCGATGGAGCTGTTCCGCGAGGTCCGCCCGGTGCACGAGAATTTCGCCTTCGGCCTGCGCCTGGGGCCGGTCGCGGGGGCGCAGTGGCAGCTGCGCCTGGACCCCGCGGCGATCGGCCCCGAGACCCCCTGCCGGGCGCCGGCGCTGGAAGCGCTGCGCGCCACCAATCCCGCGGCCCGGGCCCTGTCCCTGCTGGAACGGCTGGCCGGCGCCCACCACGACGCAGTGGTCCTGGAAGCCCCCGCCGGGCGGGTACTCGGGCTGCACGTGGAGGAAACCACGCCATGATCCTGGACGCCGCCGCCATCCGCGAGCGCCTGCCGCATGCCGGCGCGATGAGCCTGCTGGACGAGGTGGTCGCCCATGATGCCGACGCCATCCACTGCCGCGCCCGATCGCACCGCGATCCGGACAATCCGCTGCGTGGTACGGGCGGGCTGCACGCCCTGGCGGCACTGGAATACGGCGCCCAGGCGATGGCCGTGCACGGCAGCCTGGGTGCGTCGGACGGCGCACCACCCCGAGCGGGCTATCTCGCCGCGGTGCGCGACCTGCAGATCCACGCACGGCGCCTGGACACCCTGGACGCACCGCTGGAGATTCATGCCCGCCAGGTGATGGCCGACGCCCGCAGTTCGATCTACGATCTCGCCGTGGAGGCCGCCGGCGAACCGCTGCTGGCCGCCCGCGCGACGGTCATCCTGGAACCCGGAGAAACCCCATGACGCGACGCGCACTCGTCACCGGCGGCAGCGGCGCCATCGGCGCGGCCATCGCCCGGGATCTCGCCGCCGCCGGCTGCGAGGTCTTCGTCCATGCCAACCGCAACACCGAGGCCGCCTCGAACGTCGTCGAAGAAATCCGCGCCGACGGCGGCCGCGCCGAGGTGCTGGGCTTCGACATCACCGACGCCGACGCCACCCGCGCGGCGCTGGAAGCCGAGATCGCCCGCGGCCCGTTCCAGATCCTGGTGCACAACGCCGGGGTCCACGACGATGCCCCGCTGGCGGGCATGACGCCGGAACAGTGGCGCCGGCCACTGGAGGTCTCGCTGCACGGCTTCTACAACGTGGTGCAGCCGGCGCTGCTGCCGATGATCACCACCCGCTGGGGCCGGGTCATCGCGGTCACCTCGGTGGCCGGAGTCACCGGGAACCGCGGCCAGGCCAACTACGCCGCGGCCAAGGCCGGCCTGCATGGGGCGATCAAGTCGCTCGCCCAGGAGGTCGCCAGCCGCGGCATCACCGCCAATGCGGTCGCGCCCGGGATCATCGAGAGCCCGATGAGCGAATCCGCATTCGATGCCGACACCATCCGCCGCATGGTACCCATGCGCCGCGCCGGCGAGCCCGCCGAGGTCGCCGGGCTGGTGGGCTATCTCGCCTCCGAGGCCGCCGACTACGTGTCCGGGCAGGTCATCGGCATCAACGGCGCCCTGGCCTGATGCCCCGGCCTCCGCAGCCATGACCGCCCCCGTCGTGTTCGCCGTGATCCCGGCCCACAACGAGGCCGCAACCATCGAGGCGGTGACCGCCGCCACGCGGGAGCAGGTCGACCGGGTACTGGTGGTGGACGACGGTTCCGCCGACGACACCGCCACCCTGGCGGCCACCCATGCCGAGGTCCTGCGCCTGGAACCCAACCGCGGCAAGGCCGGCGCCCTGTGGGCCGGGATGCAGCAGGCGGTGGCCGAGGGCGCCGACGCGGTCGTCACCCTGGACGGCGACGGCCAGCACGACGCCACGGAAATCCCGGCGCTGATCGCCGCCTGGCGGGAACACCCCCGACACCTGATCCTCGGTGCCCGGCTGAAGGACCGCGAACGCACACCGCCGCTGCGCCTGTTCGGCAACCGGGTCGCGGATTTCTGGATCGGCTGGGCCTCGGCGCAGCCGCTGCGCGATTCGCAGTCGGGCTTTCGCCTTTACCCCGCCGACCTGCTGCGGCAGATGCGCATCCCCCACGGGCGCGGCCGCTCGTTCGTGTTCGAGAGCGAGGCGCTGATCGCGGCCGAACGGCACGGCTTTCCGGCACGTCTGGTGCCGGTGCGCTGCATCTATCCCGAGGATCGCCGTCCCAGCCATTTCCGCCCGGCGGCCGATACCCTGCGCATCATCTTCATGGTCGCCGGTCACCTGCTGCGCCGCGGAATGCGCCCGCTCGGACTGTGGCGCTCGCTGCGCCGGCCGGAGACGGCGCCGACCGTGGAAAACAGCTGACCGGAACTCTACACTCAGGTGCCGTTGCAGCGCACACCGAAGACCTGGAGGGAACCGAACCATGCACTACAAGACCCTGCTCATCGTCGTTGTCACCAGCCTGTTCCTGGTGGCCGGCTGCCGCGGCACCGCCCCGGTGCATAACGTCAGCGACACCACCATCACCAATGCACAGGGCGAGCGTCCCGATGCCGAAGTGATGTCGCAGGCCATTCGCGATGCGGGCGCCCGGCTCGGCTGGCGCATGGAGGAGGTCGAACCGGGCGTGATGGAAGGGGCGATCCGCGTGCGCGATCACACCGCCGTGGTGGAGATCCCGTATTCCGCCGGGCAATACCGCATCGACTACAAGGACAGCACGAACCTCAACCACACCAACGGCGAGATCCACCCGAACTACAACCGCTGGATCGAGAACCTGGACAACCAGATCCGGGCCGAGCTCTCGCGCCGGTAGCCCGGGATCCGCACGGGTCGGTTCCGGGGCTGGACCGCGAGCGGCTCAATCGGGGCTCAATCGGGGCGCGGGCGTTTCGGATCGGACCGGCGCTCGCGCTGCCCGGCCTCTTCGGGATCGGAGGCATCGGACAGGCGTCCGGACTCCTGCGGGCCCCGGTCGCCCGACTCCGAAGATTCGCCGCCGCCCTGACCGGGATCGAAATCGCGCTGGTGGGTGTTCGCCAGCATCTTGCCCGCCCGATCCTCCAGGCGTTCGCGGGTGGGCTTGTCGGCCAGCTCCTCGGCGCTCTGCGCCAGATGGTGATAGAGGTCGCGGTAGGTGCCCGCCATGCTGGCGAACAGCGTGGCCGTACGGTCGAAATGATCGTTTACCTGCGAGCGGTAGCGCGTGAGCTCCTGCATGCGCTGATCCAGCTCTTCTTCCAGCTGACGGATCAGCTTGCGTTCGTCGCTGGTCACCCGGCCGACCCAGAAGCCGACCAGCGCCGCCACCACGATCGCCAGGATGCCGAGGGCCACCCACAGCCCGACTGCCGTCTGTTCTTCCACCGCTGTCACCTTTTTTCGCTCCGGCGTGCCGCCGGCGTTGCTTCCGGAGCCCCGGGCCTTTCCCCGGAGCGTCCCGGGGCCATTGTGCCCCACGCTCCATGGGAACGCACATGCTACCCTCGCACAAACCCCCGGAAAGCAAGGATTCCCACGATGCAGGATTCGCCGCGCGCGCAGCAGATCCGGCAGGCCCATGCCACGCTGATCCATCTGGTGGTGCAGGCCTGCCAGAACCCGCAGAGCCGGCAGGAGCTGGAGCCCGTCCTGGAACAGGCGATCCAGGGCGGCTGGACGGACCTGGTCGCCCGCATCCGTCAGGTGCTGGACGGCCAGCGCGACCCGTCTCTTTTGAACGGTCTGGACGAGGAAGACAGCGCCATTCTTTCGTCCATTCTCACCGGCCTGCACGACCCGGCCACACTGCCGGATCCGAACCAGACCGCCGATGCCGCGCAGGCCGCGCCGGGGCTGGCGCAGATGATCCACGGAGCATCCCGCGGCGATCCGCAGTCGCTGCACTGGCTGTCGCAGATGGCCGAACAGATGACCCGCGCGGGCGGCGACATGGCGCGTCTGGGCGGCATCACCAAGCGCCTGGTGGATGGCGAACGCGATCCCGAGGTGCTGTGTCAGGGCATGGGTCCGCAGGGCGAGAGCCTGGTGCAGTCCATCCTGAACGAGCTGGGCAAGCTGGAACGTCACTGACGGAAACCGCGAGCCATCGATGCCCCGGCCCGCTGTCCCGTATCTCCGCGTCCCCCGGACCGTTCTCCTGGTCCTGCTGGCCGTGGCGTTCGCCGGCTGCGCACCGGTACAGGTGCAGCCGCCTCCCGATCCGGAACCGGCGACGCAGGTGCTGATCATCGACCATGGACGACACAGCAGTCTGCTGCTGCCGGACGCGGACGGCCGGCACTGGCTGCGTTATTCCTACGGGGACTGGCGGTTCTATGCCGAACGCCGTACCGGGCCCTTCAGCGCGCTGGCCGCACTGGCCTGGCCGACCCGGGCCGCGCTGGGACGCCAGGTGCTGACCGGCGAGGCCCCGCAGGCAGCCCTCCGACGTGACCTGCGAGTCCCGGTACGCGAGGTGCACACCCTCACGGTGGATGCCGACGAGACCGCCGCCCTGCGCGAGGATCTGGAAGCCCTGTGGCGACGCGGCCAGGACGACCGCCGCGAAATGGCGGTTTGGGACATGGCCTTCGTCGAGCACCCGACCCGGTACAGCCTGCGCCACAACTCCAACCGCATGATCGCGCTGTGGCTGGCCGAACTGGAGGTTCGGGTATCCCGGCCGCCGATCCTGTCGCGCTGGCAGGTGTGTCCGGTGCCCCCGGGCAACACAACGGAAGACAACGACGCACCGGACTGCTGACCGGGCGCTCCGGGCGTACCGGTTACAGCGCGCGTACCCAGCCGAGTACGGCCTCCTGCAGGCTGCGTCCCGGCCCGATATGGGCGCGCGGATCATTCACCAGCAGAACCACGCGAACGTCATCCCCGCTCTTTGTACGCACGTAGCCGGCCACCGCGGAGACCTCGCGCAGGTGTCCGGTCTTCAGATGCATGTGGCCGCGTTCGGCGCCGTTATTGAAGCGGTTGCGCAAGGTGCCGTCGATCCCGGCCAGGGCCAGCGAGGACTGGAACTCGGGCCGCAGCGGATGCTCCCAGCCGGCCCGGAGGATCTGCCCCAGCTGGTACGGCGACATGCGCGCGTCGCGCGACAGGCCGGAGCCATTGTCCACCCGCATGCCGCCGGGGTTCACGCCCAGCTCGCGCAGGGCTTCCATCAGCGCCTGGCGCGAATGATCCATGGTCGCCGGAGCCCCGTGACGCTCGGCACCCAGGGTCAGCATCAGATGCCGGGTCATCACGTTGGAGCTCCACTTGTTGGAGACCCGGATCAGGTCCGCCAGCGGCCGCGAGCGGTGCGTCACCAGGGGCTCCTGCTGCAGGGGCGTCATGCGCCCCGGACGGATCTCGCCGTCCAGCTCCCCGCCCCATTGCGACCAGTGCAGACGGAACAGCCCGGCGTGATTGCGTTCGGGCTCGGTCACCGAACGCAGCAACTCGTATTCCCCGCAATGCACGGGATACTCGCCGGTCAGCGTCAGGCGACCGTTGGCGCGGTCGGCATCGATCTCGATCCCGCGCTGAAAATCGCCGCACCGCCCGCGCCCGGGGCGCAGCCGGTTGTCGATCTCCACGTCCGGCAGCGGGGGATCCAGGCTGACCCGGACGGTCTCGCCGTTGCGCCCGGGCCGCACGCGGATGCGCTGGGCGTTGGAGTTCACGTGCAGGGCGTACACGCCCTGGTTATAGGCCCGCAGCGGCTGCCCGTTGAACGCGGCCGGGTCCTGCGGCCCCGCGTCGAAATGCGAGGCGTCCAGGATCACGTCGCCGGCGATGCGTTCCACGCCGGCCTGACGCAGCTGCCCGAGCATGCGCCAGTGCTCCTCGTTGACCATGCCGGGGTCGCCAGTGCCGCGTACCACCAGGTCGCCGTCCAGCACCCCGTCGCGCAGCTCGCCGACGGCCCACAGCTCGGTCTTCCAGGTGTAGTCCGGCCCCAGCTGATCCAGCGCCGCCAGTGAGGTCGCCAGCTTGAGCGTGGAGGCCGGGTTGAAGAGACGATCGGCATTCAACTGGGCGAGCACCTGGTCGTCTCCGGCGCGCTCCACCCACAGGCCCACCGAGCGGGGCGACAGCCCCTGCTCCTCGATCGCGGCCTTGAGCGCCCCGGGCAGGCGTTCGAATTCGGCTGCGGCCGGGACGGAGGACATCAGCAGCAGGCACAACGCGCCCCACAGCACACGGACTGGATGGTTCATCGACGCGGCCATCACTCTCAGGGAAATCGGGATCCCCAGTATTCGCCGCCACGCGCGCGCTGGCAAGCCTCCCGACGGCGGGCATGCCCGATGCCCGGCCCGCCGGGACGCGGGATTCAGACGAGCGCCGGCGCGCGAGCGCCGGCGATCCGCGTACGGCTGCGCAGGGCCAGCAACCCGGCCAGATTGATGTCGCCCACCAGCGCCCCGGCGGCATCGGGCAGCGGGATCGCCAGGGTCACACAGAAATCCTCGGAGGCCGAGGACAGATAGATGTCGGAGACAAACGGCTGGCCGCGGCCCACGGTTTCGTGGAAGTACGTCCGGGTGGAGCGGTCGACCCCCATGCCGCCGGTCTGGATGCGCCCGCGCATCTCCGGATTGACCCAGTTGGCGTAGCGCTGGTGCCCCTGACCATCCAGCTCGTAGACCAGTTCGAAATAGGGATGCTCGCGAAACCACGCGTCGAGATCATGCCCGCCCTGCCCGCGCGGACCGCGGGCAACCCGTTCCAGGGCCGCCACCGCCTGTTCCTGCCAGGAATCATCGTCGCCGTCGCGCACCGGCTCCACCGGCAGGCAGCGCGGCGGGTCACCGTCCAGCACGATCACGGAGCCCGAGTGGCACTTGGCCTCCTTTTTCAGCGCAGCGGCCCGTTCCGACAGCGCCACGCTGTCCATGCCCGCATCGGGGGCGGGCAGGACGACCACCGCGGACAGATTCGCCACCGGGAAGCACGAACCGTCGTCGCCGGTGAAGAACCCGCGTTCGAGGTCCTCGCGGTCGTAGAGATGGCCGCACAGCTGATCGAAGCTGAGCGCCAGTTCGTGCAGCCGGTTGAGCCATACCTCCGCGGCGGCCGGTCCCGCCACCATGAAGTCGTCGCCCCCGATATGGCCGAGGTCGCATTCGCCGTGATCGCCGAACGCCGCGCGCAAGCACTCTGCCAGAAGTTTGATCATCGCGTCGCCGCGCACGAAGCCGTAGCGATCGTTAAAGGCCTTGAAGTTGTCGAGGTCGATGTACAGCAGCGCCTGAGGCTGCCCGGCCAGGCGCCGCTTTTCCAGCAGGCCCCGCAGTGCCGGCCCGGTGGACAGCCCGGTCAGCGGATGGCTGCCCTCGTCGGTCCCCTGCTTCAGGGCTTGCTCCAGCAGCTGCCACGGCTGGATCACCCCGGTCAGCTGGCCGTGATCGTCCACCACTACCCACGGGTCGTGCACCTCGCGGCAATGGAACAGCCGCCACAGGATCTGGCGCACCGGCACGTGCCCGCGCAGCACGTTGCACAGCGGACGCACCAGGCGACCGATGCCGGCATGGTCGCGCGACGGCGGTTCGCGCAGGAAGCGGTCGCGGGCGATGAAGCCCAGCGGCCGCCCCTCGCCCACCACCAGCAGATGGCCCATGTCGCCGTGGCAGCGGAACATCTCGCGCACCCGCGCGCGATCCGCCTCGATCGGCAGGGTCGGCACCCGGGTCACGTAGTCCATCAGCCGCATCTCGCCCGCCTCTCCGGCGGGGTTGCCGGCCTCCGGACGCGGTGGCAGCGGGGCCGGCTCCACCGGCACCGACGCCGGGTGCCCGATCAGGAAGCCCTGCGCGAAATGCACCCCCAGATCACGGCACAGCTCGAGATCGCGTTCGCTCTCCAGACCCTCGGCCACGGTGGCGCAACCGAGCCGACGGGCCATCGCGATCAGGGTCTCCAGCATCACCGAGCGCACCCGGGACCCGTGCGCCTCGTGCACCAGCCCGCGGTCCAGCTTGATGAAATCCGGGCGCAGGCTGGCCAGCAGGGCGAGGCCGTTATAGCCGGTACCGAGATCGTCCAGGGCGATGCGGAACCCCAGCCCGCGCAGGGTATCGCAGGCCGCCGACATCGCGTCGATGTCCTCGACGTGATCGCTCTCCACGATCTCGATCACCACGTCTTCCGGCGCCACGCCCAGCCGCCGCAGGCAGGACAGCGACGGATGCCGGTGCAGATCGGTCCCCAGCAGGGACTGCGGCAGGGCATTGATGAATATCGGCGTGCCCGCCGGCAGCATCTCGGCCTTGCGCGCCAGGGCACGGATCTGACAGGCCTGTTCCAGGTCATCCAGGCAACGGGCCCGGCGCGCCAGGGCGAAGGTTTCGGCCCCGCCCAGCAGACCGCGTTCCGGATGGCGCGCCCGGCACAGCATCTCGTAACCGTACACCTCGCCCTGGCGGGCGAGATCCACGATGGGCTGGAAATGGGACTCGACCACGCCGGCCAGCGGGCCGAGGATCCACGGCTCGTGCAGACGCGCATGCATCACCGCCAGCGGTTCGAGCTGGTCCAGCGAGGCCAGCGACAGACCGGCGGCCGGATCCCCGGTGGACCACAGCCCCAGACAGTCCTCCAGCCGCTCCTCCGGGGTCTCCAGCACGATCGCCTCGACCAGGTCGGCCAGGTCCATCCGATCCGGCAGCGGGAAACACCAGATCTGCGGGCTCTCGGGGGACAGAGGATGCCCCCAGCGGGTCCAGTCACGCGGCGCACGACCGCCCTGAATACGTACCACCAGCATGTATTGTTCCGGGTCTTGAGGGTTGCGACCCGGGGTCCCAGCAATTCCCGGACCAGTGCCCTGCCCGGACCCGATTCCCGATACGCCGCGGCCACGGCGGGGCGGTCGACAACCATTGCCCCTTCACGGGGCAGGCCCCGCCCCGCCACGGGGCATGCAGGGGGCCGGCGGGGCGGGATGTCAGTGACCAGCCAGGTTCTCCATCACCCCGGCGAGGTATTCGGCGGTGACCAGCTTGATGCCCATGCGGTTGCCCAGCTTGCGCATGCCCTGGTCGGCGGTCGCCAGTTCGGCATCCAGTTCCATCGCCAGCAGCACCGCGTCCACGTCCTCGCGCGAGTCCACCAGGCCCTTGCGCATCGCCTCGCGAAAACGCTCGCGCAGCTGGGTGATCAGCTCCGGGCGCAGGGACTCGGCCGCCCCGGCCTCGCGGGTATGCTCCTCGGCGATGCGCAGGCCGCGGTCGATCCGGGTACGAACCTCGTCGATGAACTCGTAGAGGATGTCGCTGGGCAGGGTCAATGCGAAGCGACGCGGCGAACGCACCCAGACCACGGTCTCGAAATCCGCGGCCAGCGGCTCGAGGTCGCGCATGGTGCGGAATTCCTCGTAGACCGACAGCGGCATGTAGAACTCCGCGCTGCAGTCGCGCGCGAGCCGGAGAAACTGCTGCAGGACCGCCTCGGGGGTCTCGCCGAACTGCGCCGAGACGTGCGGGTTGGTGAAGACGCTGGTGTCCAGCACGAAGCGGCGCATGGGGACCTTCCGGTGGCTGTGGGACGAGGTCCCATCATCGATACCCCCCGCGAGGGGGTCAACCGGGGTGTTACGCCGCGGCGTTACGGGCCGTTACGCGGCGTAACGAAGGGTGTTACGCCGCGTAACACCCGCCACCCCTTCTGCGTCACAAACCCCTGTTTTTACAGGCCTGGAATCACTGGCCCGCGACTTGCAACGGGCGCGGGACGCCGATTCCCGCAGCCGACACGATGTCCGACGCCCTCGACAGCACCCGCGAGTTCCTGCACGCCCACGCGCCCTTCGACCAGCTCGAGGCCGAGGCGCTGGAATTCGTGTTGCCGCGCCTGCAGACGCGCTTCTACGAACAGGGGGCGCGCATCACCGACCCGGAAGCGGGCCCGGCGCAGCGCTTCCACATCATCCGTCAGGGACGCATCCGCGGGGAGAGCCCGAGCGAGGACGAACAGCTCTCCGGCAACGCCTGGGAGCTGATCCCCGGCGAATGCTTCCCGATCGGGGCCCTGCTCGGCCGGCGCGCGGTGCATACCGTGCATCGCGCGGCGGAGGACACCCTGTGCCTGGAACTGAGCCTGGAGGATTTCGACCGCCTGCGGGCCCGCTCGCGGGTATTCAACGACTTCTGCACGCGGCGTCTGGCCAACCTGCTGGACCGCCTGCATCAGGGCCTCGACAGCCTCGCCAGTCATGACGCGGCCGGCGGAGGCCAGCTGAACACCCCGCTGGCACTGCGCCTGGCGCGCGAACCGGTCACCTGCCGCCCGGACACCCCGCTGCGCGAGGCCCTGAGCACCATGCGCGACCAGCGCGTGGGCTCGATCGTCGCGGTAAATGCCGAACATGCACCGGTGGGCATCTTCACCCTGCACGACCTGCTCAACCGCGTGGCGCTGGAAGGGGTCGGGCTGGATACGCCGGTGCGCGCGGTGATGACCGCGGACCCGGTCGCGCTGGAGGAGAACGCCCCGGGCTTCGAGGGCATCGAGGCGATGACCGAACACGGGATGACCCACCTGTGCGTAGTGCGCGACGGGCGCCTGGCCGGGGTGCTGGGCGAACGCGATCTGCTCACCCGCCAGCCGCTGACCCTGGACGGGCTGGTGCGCGAGATCCGCCAGGCGACCGCGGTCGACGAGATCGCCGGGCGCCTGCGTCAGGTCCCGCGGCTGGTGGAGGCGGTGATCACCCAGGGCGCCGAGGCCGACCAGGTCCTGCGCCTGATCACGCGTCTGAACGAACACGCGACCCGCCGGGTGCTGGCCCTGCTGCGCCCGCAGTACGACATCGAGGGCATCGATTTCACCTGGCTGGCGTTCGGCTCGCAGGCGCGCGAGGAGCAGGCGCTGATCACCGACCAGGACAACGGCATCCTGTTCGATGCCGAGCCGGGCGACGAGGACGCGATCCGCGCGCGCCTGCTGCCCTGGGCGCAGGCCGTCAACCGGGCGCTGGCCGAATGCGGTTTCACCCTGTGCCCCGGCAACATCATGGCCGGCAATCCGGAGTGCTGCCTCAGCGGACCGGAATGGGAAGCCCGATTCACCCGCTGGATCGAACAGGGCACCCCGGAACACCTGCTCAAGAGCACCATCTTCTTCGACCTGCGCGCGGTGGACGGCGACGCCTCGCCGGTGGAGGCACTGCGCACCTTCCTGCTGCAGAAGACCGCCTACAACTCGCGCTTTCGCCGGCAGATGGCGGCCAACCAGCAGGGCTTCCGGCCGCCGCTGGGCCTGTTCGGCGAGATCCGCGCCGGTGCCGAGGGGATCGACGTGAAGAAACAGGGCCTGACCCCGTTCGTGGACGGCGCGCGGGTGATCGCGCTGGCCGCCGAGCTGCCGGCCACCGGCAGCCACGAGCGCATGGATCAGGCGGTCAGTGCCGAGGCCATGCGCCCCGGCGACGCCGCCGACTATCACGCGGCCCTGCGCTATCTGCAGATGCTGCGCCTGCGGGCGCAGCAGAAGGCCCTGCGCGAGGGCCGCGAGGACGACAGCCGCATCCGGCCGGAAGAACTGGGCGCCCTGGAGGGACGGGTGCTCAAGGAATCCTTCCGCCAGGCCCGCAAGCTGCAGGGGCAGCTTGCGGTGCAGTACCAGCTGTGAGGCCACCACAACCAATACCTACGAAAAGAGGAGCAACACCATGTCGCAAGACCTCAGTCGCGAGGCGTACTGGAAGGCGAATCTTCGCCTTCTGGCGATCTGCCTCGGCATCTGGTTCTTCGTGTCGTTCGTGCTCGGCATCCTGCTCGCGGCGCCGCTGAACAACTTTCACCTGGGCGGGTATCCGCTGGGCTTCTGGTTCGCCCAGCAGGGCTCGATCTACACCTTCATCGTCCTGATCTTCGTTTATGCCTGGCGCATGAACGTGCTGGACCGCAAGTTCAACGTCGACGAGGAGTAATCCGGCCATGGATCAACAGACTCTCAGCCTGATCGTGGTCGGCATCACCTTCGCGATCTACATCGGCATCGCGATCTGGGCCCGCGCCGGCTCGACCAGCGAATTCTACGTGGCGGGCAAGGGTGTCCACCCGGTCGCCAACGGCATGGCCACCGCGGCCGACTGGATGTCCGCGGCCAGCTTCATCTCCATGGCCGGCCTGATCGCCTTCCTCGGCTTCACCGGGGGTGCCTATCTGATGGGCTGGACCGGCGGCTACGTGCTGATGGCCCTGCTGCTGGCCCCCTATCTGCGCAAGTTCGGCAAGTTCACGGTGCCGGAATTCATCGGCGACCGGTTCTACTCCAAGCCGGCCCGCGTGGTGGCCGTGATCTCGCTGCTGGCGATGTCCATCACCTACGTGATCGGGCAGATGCGCGGCGTGGGGATCGCCTTCTCCAACATCCTCGAGGTGCAGCTGGAAGTGGGCCTGGTCGCCGGGATGGCGGTGGTGTTCATCTACGCCGTGCTCGGCGGGATGAAGGGCATCACCTACACCCAGATCGCGCAGTACGTGATCATGATCTTCGCCTACACGGTGCCGGCGATCTTCATTGCGATCACCCTGACCGGCAACCCGCTTCCGCAGCTGGGCCTGGGGTCGACCCTGCAGGGCTCCGACACCTACCTGCTGGAAGCCCTGGACAACACCATGGTGGAACTGGGCTTCACCCAGTACACCGCCACCGAAGGCGGCATGAGCATGCTCAACATGTTCCTGCTGACCCTGGCGCTGATGATCGGGACCGCGGGCCTGCCGCACGTGATCATCCGCTTCTTCACCGTCCCGCGCGTGCGGGATGCGCGCAAGTCGGCCGGCTGGGCGCTGGTCTTCATCGGCATCCTGTACACCACCGCCCCGGCAGTGGGTGCGATGGCCATCTGGAACCTGGTCAACACCGTGCATCCGGGCGAGATCGGCACCGAGGAAGGCCACCTGGCCTTTGATGACAAGCCGGCCTGGATGGAGCGCTGGGAACAGACCGGCCTGCTGGAGTTCGAGGACAAGAACGACGACGGCGTGATCCAGTACTACAACGACGAGAACGAAGAATTCGCCGCCATGGCCGAGGAGGAATACGGCTGGGAAGGCAGCGAGATCGTCGAGCTGGACCGCGACATCATGGTGCTGGCCAACCCCGAGATCGCCGGTCTGCCGGGCTGGGTCATCGCCCTGGTGGCGGCCGGGGGGATCGCGGCAGCGCTGTCCACCGCGGCCGGGTTGCTGCTGGCGATCTCGTCGGCCATCTCGCATGACCTGCTCAAGGGGGTCTTCACGCCGAAGATCAGCGAGAAGCGCGAGCTGCTGGCCGGACGCATCGCGATGGCCGTCGCCATCCTGTTCGCCGGCTATCTCGGGCTCAATCCACCGGGCTTCGCCGCCGAGGTGGTGGCACTGGCCTTCGGACTCGCGGCCGCCTCGCTGTTCCCGACCCTGATGATGGGCATCTTCATGAAGAAGATGAACCGCGAAGGCGCGATCACCGGCATGCTGGTGGGTCTGGTGACCACCCTGCTGTACATCTTCATGTACAAGGGCTGGTTCTTCTTCCCCGAGACCGCCATGCTGCCGGACACGCCGGAGGGCTGGATCCTGGGGATCAACCCGTCCAGCTTCGGCCCCATCGGCGCGGCCCTGAACTTCATCACCGCCTTCATCGTGATGAAGATGACCGCTCCGCCGCCGAAGGACATCCAGGACCTGGTGGAAAGCGTGCGCGTGCCGCGCGCCGACTGATCCACTCCCGGGTGCGCCCGGAACTGCCCCCGGGATCATCGCTGGATGGTCCCGGGGCAGTCGCGGGTCCGGCCACCCCGGCCGGGCCCGCGGCGATCCCCGCAAGGGGATCGTCCGCAAGTCCATCCACGTGGGCTTGCGGACGATCCTCGCAACCCGCCCCCGTCCACCACGGAGCAGCGCGATGACCGCCGAACTCGACGAGATCCGCGACTTCCTCGATCAGGCACCGGATCTCGCGGAACTGCCCGCCCCGGCCCGCGCCGCCATGGTGCGGCGCCTGACCCTGCGTTACCTGCGCCACGGCGCGGCGTTTCCGCCCGCCGAAAACGGCGACGGCCTGTGGATCGTGCACACCGGGGCGATCGAGCTGTTCGACGCCGGCGACACCCTGTGCGACCGTCTCGGCGAGGGCGACGTGGCACGCGTGACTGGCGGCGAGTGTGCGGCCACCGGACCCGGCGGTCACGCCCGGGTGACCGAGGACGCACTGGTGTATCACCTGCCGCAGGCCCGGGCCGAGGACCTCGCCCTCCACCACCCCGCCCTGGGCGACTTCCTGCGCGCCCCCGGCGGACTGTCCACGCCGGACAACGACGACCCTGGCGACATGGGCGACCGGGATAACCTCGGCACCGCCGACGGCCGCACCACCCTGCTGACCACCCCGGTGGCCTCGCTGATGAGCCCCCAGGTCCTGCAGGCGGATGCCGGCATCTCGCTGCGCGAGGCCGCCCGCCGCATGACCGGGGCGGATGTCTCCGCGCTGCTCCTGCAGGAGGGGGAGGCCCCCGGCCGTCCGGCCGGCATGCTCACGGACACCGACCTGCGCCACGTCCTCGCGGAGGACATCCCGCCCGACACCCCGGTACGCGAACGCATGACGCGCGAACTGGTGACCGTCACCGGCGACACCCCCGCATTCGAGGCCCTGCTGGAGATGGCGCGCCGGGACATCCATCACCTGCCAGTGATGGAACCCGACGGTGAACGCCTGGCCGGGATCCTCTCCGGCACCGACCTGATCCGCCACCAGGGGACCAGCGCGATCCACCTGATCCGCGACCTGCGCCGCGCGGGCTCGCCCGCCGAGCTGAGCCTGCGGATGCAGGCCCTGCCCCGGCTGCAGCAACAGTTGAGCGAGGCCGGGGTGGATGCCCTGCGCTGCGCTCAGGTGCTGACCCTGGTGATCGACACCCTGACCCGTCGCCTGCTGGAACTGGCCGAGGACCGCCTGGGCCCCGCGCCGGCCACCTGGGCGTGGCTGGCCAGCGGCAGCCAGGGCCGCCACGAACAGCTGGCGCATACCGACCAGGACACCGCGCTGGTGTGGGCGGACGATGCCCCGGAGGAGGCGGATGATTGGTTCGCTGCCCTTGCCCGCGAGGTGACCGACGGACTGGACGCCTGCGGCATCCGCCGCTGCCCCGGCGGGGTCGACCCCTCCCACGCCGCCTGGCGCGGCCCGGCGCGCGACTGGCATGCGGCCTTCGAGCGCGTGTTCACCCGGCCGGACGCGCAGGACGCCCGACTGGCCACGCATTATCTCGACCTGCGGGTCATCCACGGCAGCCACAGCCTGTTCATGCCCCTGCGCCAGCAGGCGCTGGAGCTCGGCTACCGGCACGAGAGCGTCCACACCGCGATGGCCCTGCAGGCGCGCGAGCTGCGGCCGCCGCTGGGGTTCTTCCGCCGCTTCGTGCTCGAACACGACGGCGAACACAGCCCGGCCCTCGACCTCAAGCGCCGCGGCCTGCTGCCGATCGTGGCACTGGCCCGGGTATGTGCCCTGCGCGCCCGGGCCGACGCCCGCAGCACTCCCGAGCGGCTGCGCGCCAGTGCCCACGCCGGGATCCTGACGGACGACACGGCGCGCGAAGTGGAGGAGGCCTTCCGCTTCATCGCCGGCGTTCGCGCGCGCCACCAGGCGCGCCAGATCGCCGCCGGCCAGTCCGCGGACAACCATGTGGACCCGACCACGCTCACGGGCCTGGAGCGCAGCCGACTGAAGGCCGCCTTCGTGCGCGTGGCGCAGGCCGCCCGGGCGGCGCTGGGGGGCGAGGGGCAGGCATGAGCAATGCCATGGCCTCGCCCGGCCAGGCCTGCCCGTTCGCCCGGGCCGCCGCCTGGTTTTCCCCCGGGTACTGGCGCTTCTGTCGCGCCCGCAACCGCGCGCGGCTGCAGACCCCGGCCGGCCCGCTGCGCGACTGCCTGGAGACCCCGCCGCCGGCGCCCGCGCAGGCGGTGGCCCGCACTCGCTTCCTCGCGGTGGACATCGAGACCACCGGCCTCGACCCGGAGCAGGACGCGATCCTCAGCATCGGCTGGGTGGCGCTGGAGGGCACGGCCATCGATCTGGCCACTGCCGGCTACGTGCTGGTCCGCCCGGACCGCGAGGTCCCGGAACAAAGCGCGGTGATCCACCACATCACCGATGAACACGCGGCCCGCGGGTTCGACGTCGGGGAGGCCCTGGACGCGCTGTTCCGCGCGCTCGACGGCCGTGTACTGATCGCCCACCACGCGGCCCTCGAACTGGGCTTTCTGGCGCGCGCCTGCGAGCGGCGCTACGGCACCCGCCCGCCCCTGCCGGTGGTCGACACCCTGCGCCTGGCCGAGACCGCCCGGCGCCGCGCCGGCCGTCCGGTAAGTGCCGGTGGCCTGCGCCTGCACGCCCTGCGCGGCGACTACAACCTGCCGCCCCGGCGCAGCCACGACGCCCTGCTGGACGCCCTTGGCGCGGCCGAACTGTTTGCCGCGCTGATGGCCGAACGCGACCCGACGGGCACCCTGCCGCTGCGGCGAATCCTGTTCCGCCCCGGCCGTTTCTGGTAAGCCGGACACGCCCGACAGGCATGCTATCCTCGCGCCCGTGAGACCCAACCCTGACGAATCCGCTGGAACCACGCAGAACATGGAGGCCCGCATGAGCGACACCATCGAGTCCACCCTCACCGAGACCCGCCATTTCGATCCGCCGGCGGCATTCACCGCGAACGCCCGGCTCAAGCCGGAGGACGTGGAGGCCCTGCACAACAAGGCCCGGGCCGACTACGAAGGCTTCTGGTGTGACCTGGCGCGCGAGAAGATCGACTGGCAGACCGAGTTCACCGAAGGGCTGGACAGCTCGAATGCGCCGCATTTCCGCTGGTTCGCCGACGGGCGCATGAACGTCTCCTACAACTGCATCGACCGCCACCTCGAGGCCCGCGGCAACAAGACCGCGATCCGCTTCGAGGCCGAGAACGGCGACACCCGCAACCTCACCTACCGCGAGCTCTACAACGAGGTCGGCAAGCTGGCCAACGCACTCAAGGGCATGGGTGTCGAGAAGGGCGATCGCGTGGTCATCTACATGCCGATGAACGCCGAGGCGGTGATCGCGATGCAGGCCTGCGCCCGCATCGGCGCGATCCACTCGGTGGTGTTCGGCGGTTTCTCCGCCGATGCCCTGCGCGACCGCGTGGTGGACTCCGGCGCCACCGTCATCATCACCGCCGACGGCGGCGAGCGCGGCGGCAAGGTGGTGGGCCTGAAGGCCGGCGTCGACAAGGCGCTGGCCAGCAACCCCGCCGAGGTCGAGAAGGTGATCGTCTGCCGGCGCGCCGGCAATGACGTGACCATGCAGGAAGGCCGCGACGTCTGGTGGGAAGACGCGGTGGACGGCGAATCGGTCGACTGCGAACCCGAGTGGGTGGAATCCGAGCACCCGCTGTTCCTGCTCTACACCTCCGGTTCCACCGGCAAGCCCAAGGGCATCCAGCACTCCAGTGCCGGCTACCTGCTGGGCGCGATCATCACCAACGAGTGGGTGTTCGACCTGCAGGGCGACGACATCTTCTGGTGCACCGCCGACGTCGGCTGGATCACCGGCCACACCTACGTTGCCTACGGCCCGCTGGCGGTGGGCGCCACTCAGGTGGTCTACGAAGGCGTGCCCACCGTGCCGGATGCCGGACGCTGGTGGAAGATGTGCCAGGACCACGGCGTGACCGTGTTCTATACCGCCCCCACCGCCATCCGTGCGCTGATGAAGGCCGGCCCCGACCTGCCCGAGCAGTACGACCTGTCGAAACTGCGCCTGCTGGGCACCGTGGGCGAGCCCATCAACCCCGAGGCGTGGATGTGGTACTACCGCGAGGTCGGCGGCGAGCGCTGCCCCATCGTGGACACCTGGTGGCAGACCGAGACCGGCGCCAACATGATCGCCCCGATCCCCGGCGCCACCACCCTGGTCCCGGGCTCCTGCACCCGCGCCCTTCCGGGCATCGACGCCGACGTGGTGGACGAGGACGGCAACAGCCTGGGCGCCGACGAAGGCGGCTACCTGGTCATCAGGAAGCCCTGGCCGTCGATGCTGCGCACCGTCTGGGGCGACGACCAGCGCTACAAGGACACCTACTGGCCCAAGTTCGGCGGCAAGTACTACCTCGCCGGCGACTCCGCCCGCCGCGACGCGGAAGGCAACTTCTGGATCATGGGCCGCATCGACGACGTGCTCAACGTCTCCGGGCACCGCATGGGGACCATGGAAGTCGAATCCGCGCTGGTGGCCCACAAGGACGTTGCCGAGGCCGCGGTGGTCGGGCGCCCGCACGACGTGAAGGGCGAAGCCATCGTCGCCTTCGTGATCCTGCACGGCGACCGCCCCACCGGCGACGAGGCGGACCGGCTGCTCAAGGAGCTGCGCGAATGGGTGGGCGAGCAGATCGGCCCGATCGCCAAGCCCGACGACATCCGTTTCGCCGACGGCCTGCCCAAGACCCGTTCCGGCAAGATCATGCGGCGCCTGCTGCGCTCCATCGCCAAGGGCGAGGAGATCACCTCGGACACCTCCACCCTGGAGAACGAGGCGGTCATCCCGCAGCTGCAGGGCAAGGCCTGACGCCGGACACGGGGGCCGTGATCCGAACCTGGTACGCCTGCCGAGGCACCAGGTTCACGGCCCCGCGCCCGGGCGTTCAAGCAAACAGATCGTCCAGGCCCACGCCGAGCGCATCGGCCAGGGCACGGGCGGTCACGATGGAGGGCACCTTTTTCTTCCGCTCGATTTCGTTCAGCATCGCGGGCGAGATACCGGCTGCGGAGGCCAGGGCGCGCTGGGATAGCCCCCGTTCTTCCCGCCAGAGGGTCACAAGGCTTTCTCCGGCCAGGTGACGTTCGACCGCGGCGAGGGGCAGGGTGGGAGCATTCCGCCGCTCGGCGATGACGGCCCGGTCTTCGGCATCCTCCAGACGCGCCAGCAGGGCCTCATACTCGCCCCGATCAAGAGTGATTTGCTCGGCCGTTTCAGTCATAGGCTTTGCTCCGATGGCGAATGGCGGTGACTTCCATGATGGTCATGGTGCCGTCTTGAAGGATCACGAACAGCACCCGGTAATCCCCGACGCGAAGTCGATATTCCTCTCGGCCTTTCAGCCCTTCACATTGTTCGCCAGGCTGTCCGGCTCGGCCGCATATTGCCGGATTTTTGCCAGGACAAGGTCGCTGGCCACTCCGGCCTTCTTCAGTTCCTTGATCGCTTTAGTCGTAAACCTGACGTCCATGTCATCCATCCCTTACTCACGGCAGTATTCGCTCCAAGCGAACACCATGTCTAGACTGGAGTACCTCGAGAGATCCTGCCCCACCGTCGGGGAAATAAACCTCGCACCTCAGTCGGCGATGACACGGGTCCCGGCCTGCACTTGGTCGCCCGGTCGAGTCACCACCCGTTCCCCGGCCTCCAGACCCTCGCGGATCTGCGTGGTGAAGTCGCTGCGGCGGCCGACCTCGACCCGGCGCGGCCGCGACCGAGCCCTCGCAGCAGCGATGCCGGTGCAGCACCACGCCGCCGGCCGGCGCACGCACGGCCAGCGATTCGGTTTCCTCCTCGCTGCGTTCGCCGGTGGCGATGTCGAGGATCACCCGCGCCGCCTCGACCTCGCTGCGTGCGACCTCCACCGCCGACTCGCCTGCCTCCACTGCCGAGCGGGCGCGGTCACGCCGGGTCTCCACCCGCTCCAGGTCGCTGGCGGACACCGCCCCGTCCTCGAACAATTCGCGGTGACGCCGGTACTCCGACTCCGCCAGCCGCGCCTCGGCCCGCAGGTCCTCGAGGCTGGCCCGCGCCCCCTGCAGACGCGAACGTGCCGCGGCCAGGTGCTCGCGGGCCTGCTCGCATGGAAGATGACTTCGCGCCGGCCGGAACCGGCGGCCGGGGCCGGAATGGCGTTCACCCCGGAATCGACGTTACCCGCACCGCCGGGGCCGGAGGTTCAGCCGCCGGGGCCGCCCCGCTGTCCGGCGCACCGGGCAGCAAACCGCCGCCGTTGCCGTCGAGGCCCGCCGACCACAGGCTCAGCAGCAACAGCAGGAGGATCAGGATCGGGATCAGGATGCGTGGTTTCATCGGACAGGCCCTCGCTCGCGGCAATAGCTCCATGCTGCCACAAAGCCCCCGGCACGGCGCTGCCCCGCTCCCGTCATCGCGAGTCGCGAAGCGACGTGGCGATCTCCATCCGAAGCCGCCTGTTCCTGCGTGCAGACAACTTTGGCCGATTGCCACGTCGCCTTCGGCTCCTCGCAATGACGGATCGCAATGACCGGGGCACGAACGGCGTCGCTCGGGCCGCCGGCGCCACCCGTGGCGGTCGCGACCGGCGCTTCATCCCGATGCAGCACTGATATACTTGGTCATATGCGCCTGTCCCCGGAACAGCAAACCGTCATCCGTCAGGAAGTGGCCCGTGCATTCGGCCCGGACGCCCGGGTCTGCCTTTTCGGGTCCCGCACGGACGACTCGGCGCGGGGAGGTGACATCGACCTGTACGTCGAGGCCGAGGGCACGCCGGACGAACTCCTCGAAAGCGAACTGAAGCTGCATGCCGCCCTGCAGCGGCGGCTTGGCGAGCGCCGCGTGGACCTCGTCGTCCATCGGCGCGGTACTCCCGCGCGGCCCATCGACACTCACGCCCGACGCACCGGACTCCCGCTGTGACCACCGATTCGCCTGCACGCCTGGCCCGGCTGCTGAACCTGGTCGATCGCGAAGACGAACACCTGCTGGGGGTACGGGAGCGGCTCCTCGCGGGTGATTGTTCGGTTTCCCCCGACCGTGTGCGAGGCATCCTTGCTGCCGACAGCGGCATCGACCGGCTCGAATCCTTCGGTGCCAAGTTCGGGCGGATGCAGGACACGATCATGGACAAGCTGGTCCCGGCCTTTCTCACCAGTGCGGGCGAGAAACCGGGACCAGCCATCGACAATCTGGCACGCCTTGAAAAGCTGGGGCTCATCGAACAGGCCGATGACTGGTTACAGATGCGCCATCTGCGCAACCGGCTGGTCCACGAGTACATCGAGAACCCCGATGACCTGGCCCCGGCCCTGCAACGCGCCTGTCATTTCACCGACCGAATGCACACCGATTACCAGCGCCTTCGGGGCTATGCCCGGGACCGCCTGGCGGTCGAGGTCCCCGGCAACACGGGAAACTGAAGCCCCCGCGGGTACGGGAGCGAGGGTCACGCGGCGTCGATTTGTTGTTTTGCGCCCAAATATTTACCCTGTGCGCACCGTCCGGCCCGCCGCAGACGCGCCGCGCACCCCGCAATCGCGCGCCGCAGGGCCGTTTTGACGCCACATCGGCGTCATCCGAACCGCTTCAACAACGCAAGGAGTCAACATGTCCGCTCTGATCTGTGGGTCCATGGCCTACGACACCATCATGGTGTTCCCCGACCGCTTCAAGAACCACATCCTCCCGGACAAGGTGCACATGCTGAATGTGTCCTTCCTGGTCCCGGACATGCGTCGCGAGTTCGGCGGCTGCGCCGGCAACATCGCCTACAACATGAAGCTGCTGGGCGCCGACCCGACCGTAATGGCCACCGTGGGCGGCGATTTCACCCCGTATGCCGACTGGATGGACCGCCACGGCATCTCGCGCAAGTTCGTCAAGGAGCTGAAGGACACCTACACCGGTCAGGCCTTCATCACCACCGACCAGGACGACAACCAGATCACCGCCTTCCATCCGGGCGCGATGGGCTTCTCGCACCAGCAGAAGGTCACCGACGCCGACGGCATCAAGGTCGGCATCGTCTCCCCGGACGGCCGCGACGGCATGATCGAGCACGCCCAGCAGTTCGCCGACGCCGGGATCCCGTTCATGTTCGACCCGGGCCAGGGTCTGCCGATGTTCGACGGCGACGACCTCAAGCGCTTCATGGAGAACGCCACCTATGCCGCGTTCAATGACTACGAGGCGCAGCTGACCGCCGATCGCACCGGCATGAGCATGGAGCAGCTGGCGGAGATGGTGGACGCGATGATCGTTACCCGTGGCGGCGACGGCTCCGACATCTACACCGGCGGCAAGAAGATCACCATCCCGTCGGTGGAACCGGCCGCGATCAAGGATCCGACCGGCTGCGGCGACGCCTACCGTGCCGGCCTGCTGTTCGGTCTGGAGAAGGGCTACGACTGGGAGACCACCGGCCGCATCGCCTCGCTGATCGGCTCGATCAAGATCGCCCATTCCGGGACCCAGAACCACCACTTCTCGGCCGAAGAGTTCGCTGACAAGTTCGAGAAGGCCTTCGGCTACCGCTACTGAGGCAGCCCCTCACCGGATCCGGCCGCGAGAGCCGGATCCCGGCGAGCTTCCGGCCCGGGCTCCCCTTGGGGAGACCCGGGCTTTTTTTGTGATTCCTTCAAGGATTAAATGGATTTTGTTATTGTGGGAAATCGTTCCGGTTCCCGTATGGAACACCGACTCATTGACGAGGACAACGACATGGAAAAGCAGGAAGTCCTGGACCGTCTGCACCAGGCCAAACGTGCCCACCTCGCCTGGGTCGGCCGCGCCGAACTCCTCACTCAGGGCGTACCAGTGGAAAAGGACCAGATCCCCCGACTGCCCGTTCGGGCAGTGGTATTTCAGTGACGGTCAGGCGCTCAACGATTTTCCCGAGTTCCAATCGATCGACGAGGCCCACCGCCACCTGCATCAGGCGTACGCCGAGATCTTCAAGCTGGTCACCGAGGAAGAGAACGCCTCGATGTTTTCGAAAATGCTGGGTTTCGCCCGGCGCCAGCACGAGCGCAACGAACCACTGATCCGGATGCACATGGAGGCCCTGGAGGAGGCCTCGCGCAGCGTGGTGCACCACCTCGACGCGCTGGAGAGGAAGATCCGGGAGATGGACGAGGAACGGTTCGAGGAGGCGGTGCGCACCTGACCCCCGCCGGGTCAGGCGGTTGCCGACCCCGCCTGCGCCCAGGCCGCCTTCCAGCTCTCGTAGTCCGCGACCAGCTGCTCGACATCGGCCTCGTCGAACGGCCGCAGGCCACTCAGGACCAGGTGCTTGCTGCCCCGAGCGACCACCGCCCCTTCGGTCACCAGCTCGTAATCCAGGCGGATCTCGCCGCGCTTGCCGTTGACCGTCATGACCGCGTCCTTCAGGCGCGGCTCCGGCACGGCGGCCGCGGCCGCCAGCGGCTCGGGCAGTTCGAACCCCATGCGCTCGTACATCACCAGCGGACGTTTGGGGTTCACCATCACCTGATGCTCGCGCATCAGCGGCACCAGCACGTGCGGGAAATTCTGTCCGGAGAACGACACGTAGCTGCGAATCAGCGACTCGATCGCGGCCGGGTCATCAACCACCGCCCCCGAACGTTCGATCTCGATCACGCTCTTGCCATTCTCGTCGGTGATCGCCACCTGTTCGCCGGGGTTCTCCGGGAAATGCACCGGGGCGTTACCGCCCACCATGCCGGTAAAGCGAAAGTTCATCGAAGCGCTGGCCCCCCAGGCATCCAGGGCCAGGGCGAACAGCAGGTCGCCGGGCACGCAGAACCGCCGCGAATCGGCGTCATGGATGGGGTTGAAGTCCCCCGCCACGGTCTTGGCAAAGCGGCTCCCCTGCTCCGGGGTGACCACGAGCTGCCCGTCCCGATAGCGATAGAAATCTTCCAGAAATGATATGCGGGTCACTCGACTCTCCCCGAACTTCGTTCTCGTTATTCCCGGACTTCCAGTCCCAGGTGTTCGCGGATCGCTGCCAGGAAGGCCTCGCCGTAGCGATCCAGCTTGTGCTGCCCGACCCCGGAGATGCCCAGCAGCTCGTCCGGAGTGCGCGGTGTGCCGGCCACCATCTCCAGCAGGGTGGCGTCGTTGAAGATCACGTAGGGCGGCACGCCCTGATCCGTCGACAGTTTCTGCCGCAGCCTGCGCAGAGTGTCCCACAAGGCCCGGTCTTCCGCATCCAGACCGGCAACCGAACGTGCGGTTTCACCCCGCGAGGGCTGTGCGGGCCGCGCCCCGGCGGCCTCGTGACGCAGGTGCAGGGATTCCTCGCCACGCAGCACGGCGCGACACCCGGGGTCCAGGCGCAGCCCGCCATAGCCCTCGGGATCCAGCCGCAGCAGGCCGCGCGCCAGCAGCTGACGCACCAGGCCGCGCCACTGACGCTCATCCAGTTCGGTGCCGATGCCGAAGGTGCTCAGCCGGTCATGGCCCAGCCGGGTGAGGCGTTCGCTGCGGCTGCCGCGCAGCACCGCGATCACGTGCCCGGCACCGAAACGCTCGCCGGTGCGATAGACGCAGGAAAGCAGTTTCTGCGCGGCCACGGTGGCATCCCAGGTGGCCGGTGGATCCTGGCAGTTGTCGCAGTATCCGCAGGGCTCGGGCAGGGTCTCGCCGAACCACGCAAGCAGGGCCTGACGGCGGCAGGTGGTGAGTTCGCTGAAGCCCAGCATGGCCTCGAGCTTCTGCTGCTCGATGCGCTGGCGCTCCTCGCCGGCCTCCGAGTCCTGCAGCATCTGCCGCAGCGTGACCACGTCCTGCAGCCCGTAGAGCATCCAGGCGTCGGCCGGCAGGCCGTCGCGTCCGGCGCGGCCGGTCTCCTGATAGTAGCCCTCGAGGCTCTTCGGCAGGCTCAGGTGGGCGACGAAGCGCACGTCGGGCTTGTCGATGCCCATGCCGAAGGCGATGGTCGCGACCATCACCACACCATCCTCGCGCAGGAAACGGCGCTGGTGCTCGGCGCGGGTCGCCGCCGACAGCCCCGCGTGATACGGCAGCGCGGTCACCCCGCGCGCCGCCAGCCATTCGGCGGTCTCGTCCACCTTGCGCCGCGACAGGCAGTAGACGATGCCCGCCTCGCCGGGGTGCTCCTCGCGGAGGAAACGCAGCAGGCGTTCGCGCGGCGGTCCGGACGCGCCGTCGGCCGCCGCGACGCGATAGCGGATGTTGGGCCGGTCGAAGGAACTGACGAACATCCGCGCCGACTCCAGGCGCAGGCGCTCGCGGATCTCCTCGCGGGTGGGTTCGTCGGCGGTGGCGGTCAGGGCGATGCGCGGCACCGACGGGAAACGCTCCGCCAGCACCGCCAGGCGCCCGTATTCCGGTCGGAAGTCGTGCCCCCACTGCGACACGCAATGCGCCTCGTCGATCGCGAACAGCGCCAGCTCCAGCCCTTCCAGACGATCCAGCATGCCGGGCGCGAACAGCCGCTCCGGCGACAGATACAGGAGATCCAGCTCCCCGGCGTGCAGCGCGGCCAGCACCCCGCGCGCGGTGGCCTCGTCCTGGCCCGAATCCAGCCCGGCCGCGGCCACGCCGTTCTGCCGCAGGGCCTGCACCTGGTCCTGCATCAGCGCGATCAGGGGCGAGATGACGATGGCACAGCCGCGCCGCGCCAGCGCCGGGATCTGGTAGCAAAGCGACTTGCCGCCGCCGGTGGGCATCAGCACCAGGGCGTCGCCGCCCCCGGCGACATGCTCCACCACTGCCTGCTGCTGTCCGCGAAAGGCCTGGTAGCCAAACGTCTCGCGCAGGATGGTTTCCGGGGCGCTTCCCTGCGCCGGTGTTGCTGCGGTCTGATTCCCTTCCACCGGACGGTCCACCTGCGTTGCCATGAAGCTGTTCAGACTGCCCCAGGCCCCGCGCCGGGCGCAAGAACGGGCAGCGTCCCGATGTGCATAGTAGGCTACGCGCTCCCTTCATCCGGGTGACTTTCCATGCGCGGCTTCGGCTCTTCGGTCCACGACGCCCCCGACAACGCGGTCAACTGGCGCATCGTCCGCAGCCTGCTGCCGTACCTGTCCGAGTTCCGCGGGCGGATGTTCCTCGCGCTGGGGCTGATGGCGCTGGCCAAGCTGGCCACCGTGACGGTGCCGATCGCGCTGAAATACATCGTCGAACATTTCGAGGAGGCCGGCGCGGAGGCCCTGGTGACCGTGCCGGTGGCGCTGGTGCTGGGCTACGGCCTGCTGCGCTTCGGCGGGACCTTCTTCGGCGAGCTGCGCGACGCGGTCTTTGTGCGCGTGGCCGAACGCGCGATGCGGCGCGCCTCGCTGCGAGTCTTCCAGCACCTGCACCGGCTGGAGCTGGGGTTCCATCTGGCACGCGAGACCGGCGGCCTGGCCCGCGACATCGAGCGCGGCACCAGCGGCATGAGCTTCCTGCTGCGCTTCATGGTGTTCAACATCCTGCCGACCCTGATCGAGATCCTGCTGGTGGCTGGCATCCTGCTGTTCGCCGTCGGCCCGGTGTTCATGTTCACCGTGCTGGTCGCGGTGGCGGTCTACGCGGCCTTCTCCATCTGGATCACCGAATGGCGCACGCGCTTCGTGCGCGAGGCCAACCAGCGCGACAACGAATCCAATACCCGGGCGATCGACAGCCTGCTCAACTACGAGACGGTCAAGTACTTCGGCAACGAGGATTTCGAGGCCGACCGCTACGACCGCGGTCTCGCGGCCTGGGAACAGGCGCGTACCAAGAACGTGCTGTCGCTGGTGCTGCTGAACTCCGGGCAGGCCCTGATCATCGCCGCGGCGATCACCGTGATGATGCTGCTGGCCGCCGCGCGGGTGGCCGACGGCTCGATGTCGCTGGGCGATCTGGTGATGGTCAACGCCTACATGATCCAGCTGTTCATCCCGCTGAACTTCCTCGGCTTCGTCTATCGCGAGATCCGCCAGTCGCTGGCCAACATCGAGCGCCTGTTCGGCCTGCTGGAGAAGCCCGTGCAGGTCGAGGACCGCCCCGATGCCCCGGACCTGGAGGTCGGCGCCGGGCACGTGCGCTTCGAGCACGTGGATTTCCACTACCAGCCGGACCGACCGATCCTCGAGGACGTGACCATCGACCTGCCGGCCGGGAAACGGGTCGCGGTGGTGGGCCCCAGCGGCGCCGGCAAGTCCACCCTGTCACGGCTGCTGTTCCGCTTCTACGACGTGACCGGCGGGCGCATCACCATCGACGGTCAGGACCTGCGCGACGTGACCCAGGCGAGCGTGCGCCGGGCGATCGGCATGGTTCCGCAGGACACCGTGCTGTTCAACGACACCATCCGCTACAACATCGCCTACGGCGACCCCTCCGCCAGTGACGCGGCGATCGAGCGGGTGGTGCGCCTGGCCCATCTGGAGGGCTTCGTCGCGCGCCTCCCCGATGGTCTCGACACGGTGGTGGGCGAGCGCGGCCTGAAGGTGTCCGGCGGCGAGAAGCAGCGCATCGCGATCGCCCGCATGCTGCTGAAGGACCCGCCCATCCTGGTGTTCGACGAGGCCACCTCGTCACTGGATTCCGACACCGAGAAGGGCATCCTGCAGGCGCTGGACGAGGTCTCCGCGCGCCGCACGACACTGGTGATCGCCCACCGCCTGTCCACGGTGAAACACGCCGACCGCATCGTGGTCCTGGACCAGGGGCGGGTCGTCGAAACCGGCACCCACCGGGAACTCTTCGCCCGCAACGGCACCTATGCACGCCTGTGGCAGCACCAGCAGTCCGAGGCCAGTGACGCCTCGGAATTCACCGACAACTCGTGATACATTCTCCTAAAACTCGTGAACCGCGGTGGCGATGAACCCACTGATCCTCCTGCTCTGGTGTCTGCTGGCCGTCACGGCCATTGCACCCGCAGCGGCCGATGAACCCTACCGGGCGCCGGAGGCCATCGCGGACACCACGCGCGTCGACGCCGACGGCGCCTGGAGGCTGTTTCGCGAGGGGGTTCCGTTCGTCGACGTGCGCCTTTCAGCCGACTATCGCGCCGGCCGCATCCCGGGCGCAACCAACCTGACCATCATGCGCGACGCGGACGACCGGCGGAACCGCTTCACCCGCGAGCAACTGCTCGAAGTCGCCGGAGGCCGGGACCGGCCGGTGGTCGTCTACTGCAACGAGTTCGACTGCTGGCGTACCGAAGCCGCCATCCGCCGCGCACTGGAATGGGGCTTCGACGACCTCCACTATTTCCCCGGCGGCTACCCCCGAGTGGAGTCGCCAGAACTATCCCTTCGAATGAGATGGGATCCGGAGCGGGGGCGCGGGTGATCCGGCTGCGAACGGCCATTGCACTGGCTGCTTTCGCCGGTCTGGCCCTGCTGGCCGCCGCCCTGGCTACCGGTGCCCAACTCGCCCTGCAGCAGGCGGATCAGCGGCTCGACCGCTTTGCCATGGAAACCCAGGAAGCCGCCTGGCAACAGGTGCTGGAGGCCGAACTGCAGGCGCTGCGCAGCGAGGCCACCGCGATCACCCGCAACCGCGCGCTGCGCGAGGCGCTTGCCGGCGACGAGCCGGTGGCGGGCTATGCCGACCCGCTGCACAACCGACTGACCGCCGCGGGCGTCGCCAGCGGCCTGGTCATTTATGACGCCGACGGCGAACGCCGGTTTGACTCCGTTCTCGAGGACGCCACCGAGTTTCCGCTGGCGCGGGCCACGCTGGAAGACGGCCGCATCCACCAGGGCCTGCACCGCACTCCGGAGGGGCGCTATTTCGCCGGCCTGACCATCCCGCTGTACGACCAGGGGCAGCTGGTCGGCGTGGTCGTGCCGCTGCAATCGCTGGCCGGGTCCGCCCTCGACACCCTCGCGGGCAAGGCGGATACCCGCGCCGTGCTGCTGGACGCCCGGGGGCGGGAGGAACACACCGCACCCGCAGCGGCCCTGCCCAACCCCGGCCCCATGCTGAACCGGGCCGCGGCACGACGGACGACCGCCGCCGGACGTCATGAACTCGCGGTGCACCTGCCGCTGATCCCGTTCGACGGCGAGGACGTCACCGGCAACATCGTGGTCATCCGCGACATCACCGACTCGGTCACGACCCAGCGCTTCATCAACAACGCCACGCGCGCCGGGGCGATCATCGCCCTCCTCCTGATCGGCTAGGCGCTGTACTTCTGGCTGGGACGCGCCCTGCGACCGCTGCGCGAGGCGGTGGCCACGCTGGAGGACGTGGGCCAGGGACGGTTCACCACCCGCATCCGCCGCGATTCGCGGCTGCAGGAAGTCGCCACCCTGCAGGGAGCCACCCTAGATATGGTGGAGCGGCTGCGGCGCATGCTGGAGGTCGAAGAAGATGCCCGCCTCGCCTTTCTCGATCCGCTGACCGGCCTGGCCAACCGCCGCCTGCTGCACGAGCGCCTGGACCACGCCATCCGCACCGCCGAACAGTCCGGGCGGCGCTCGGCCCTGCTGCTGATCGACCTCGACAATTTCAAGACCCTCAACGACACCCGCGGCCATTCGATCGGTGACCGGTTGCTGACGCTGGTCGCACAGCGCCTGCAGGGGCAGGTTCGCCCGCAGGACACGGTGGCGCGCATCGGTGGCGACGAATTCGTGGTCCTGCTGGAAGAGCTCAAGCCCGATTCCGACCAGGCGTTCGCGGATGCCGGCAATGTCGCCGCCAAAATGCTGGACCGTATCCGGGAGCCGCTGATACTGGACGGGATCCAGCATGTCATCCAGGCGAGCATCGGCGTCAGCGTGTTCCCGCAGGGCGGCGACACCAGCGAGGAACTGCTCAAGCAGGTGGATTTCGCGATGTATCAGGCCAAGCATCACGGTCGCGACACGATGCGCTTCTACGACCCGGAGATGCAGCGCCAGCTGCAGCGGCGGGCGGAACTGGAACGGGCCCTGCGGGATGCGCTGGATGCCGATGATCTGCTCCTTCACCTGCAGCCGCAGGTGGACACGGACGGCAACGTGATCGGTGCCGAAGGCCTGATGCGCTGGAACCCGGGCGACCCCCGGGAGGTTTCACCCTCCGAATTCATCCCCGTGGCGGAGCAGAGCGGCCAGATCCTCGCGATCGGCCGGGTGGCCCTGCGCCAGGCCTGCGAGCACCTGGCCCGCTGGCGCAACATCCCCGGCGCCGAGGCCCTGCAGCTCGCGGTCAATCTCTCCGCTCCGCACCTGCGCGATGCCCGGCTGCTCGACGAGGTGCGCCAGCTGCTGCACGAGACCGGCGCCCCGCCGCAGCGACTGACACTCGAGATCACCGAGAGCGTGATGGCCGAGGAATCCGAACAGTTGATGACCAACCTGCAGGAGCTGCGGGCGCTGGGCATCGGCCTCGCGCTGGACGATTTCGGCACCGGATACTCGTCGCTCGGGTATCTCAAGCGGTTGCCGGTGACCGAACTGAAGATCGACCGCTCCTTCGTGCGCGACCTCGAACACGATCCGGGCGACGCCGAGATCGTAACCACCATCCTGGCCATTGCCCGCACCATGGGGCTGGAGGTCGTGGCCGAAGGGGTCGAGACACCCGCCCAGCAGGAGTTCCTCGGACAGCGCGGCTGCAGACGTTTCCAGGGCTTCCTGTTCCACCGCGCCATGCCGGCACAGAGCCTGGAAGCGCTGCTGCCCTGACGAGCTCAGTCGCCGCGCCGCTGCCAGCCGGGGCTGCGCCGCCGACGCACCAGGTAGAGGGCCACCAGTGCCATCAGCACGTAGGCCGCCACGGCCAGCAGCATCACGCCCGCGCCGCCGAGCATGGCCGTGCGGTGACGCGGTCGCTGCAGCATGCCCCAGGCCAGGATCAGCGCCCCCACCACCATGCCGCCGACCACGGCAAAGTCGGGGAAGGGCGTCAGCATCGTCCAGTCGAATTCCACCCGGGTGAAGGTGTCCAGGAGCTCCGCCTCCGGATCGAACGCCTGCTCGTTGTCCGCATCGCCATTCATGCCCCGTCTCCCGCATAAATCCTGGATACACACGGAAAAGCATGCCCGAAAGCACGGAGCCATGCCCCCTCCGGATGCAGGGCATGCCGCGGAGGTAAGGGGGCATCAGTCGGGGTCGACGCGGCCGCGCAGGGCCTTCCTGCGCCCGCGCCGGGTCTTGGCGTCCAGCCGGCGCAGTTTGGCGGCACGGGGCGGTCGCGTCGGGCGCCGCTTCTTCACCGGCTGTCCGGCCTCGCGCAGCAGCTCGGCCAGGCGCTCGAGGGCATCCTCGCGATTGGCCTCCTGCGTGCGGTACTGCTGTGCCTTGATCACGATCACGCCGTCGCGGGTGATGCGCCGATCGCGCCGGCGCAGCAGGCGTTCGCGATAGACCTCGGGCAGACTCGCGGAGGCATGGATGTCGAAGCGGAGATGGATGGCGGTGGCCACCTTGTTGACGTTCTGCCCGCCGGCGCCCTGCGCGCGGATCGGCGTCAGCTCGATCTCCGCGTCGGGGATGGTCACGTTACCGGAGATCTTCAGCATCGGGAGGCTCAGCGGAACTCGCCGTCGACGATACGGCCGTCGTCGTCGAGTTCGGCGAAGAAGCGGCTGTTGTCGGTACGGTATTCGTGCGTCGCGATGTCGCCCGGGAGCACCAGCGTCACATCGGGATAGACCCGCCGGAATTCCTCCGGGGTGGGCCGGGTGTCCAGGAAGGCATGAAACGGCTCCATTGCCTCGACGGTGCCCGGACGCGGCTCGAACCCGTCGTCCCGGCCCTCGCTCTTCTGCAGCGTGCAGCCGCCCATCGCCAGCCCCAGCATCACAACCACCAGCACCGGCATCCGTTGCAATTTCACCGCCATGCCCACCCCCTCGGGATGATGAACCGTCATTGCGAGCCCCCGGGACCCGTCATTGCGAGCCCCCGGGACCCGTCATTGCGAGCCCCCGGGACCCGTCATTGCGAGCGCAGCGAAGCAATCTCGGGACACGCCCGACGAAGCCGACCCGACCGGGAACCCGGTGGTTCCGGATCCCCATGACTTCGTCGCTTCGCTCCTCGCAATGCCCCGCACGTAGACCGCGCAGCGGGACGAATCCGTGCGCAGCCCGGGCGCTACTCCCCCGGCTGTCCGTGCTCGCGAGTGGCCAGGAAGCGGATCTCCGGCCATTTCTCCTCGGCCATCTGCAGATTGACCCGTGTCGGAGCGATGTAGACCAGATCTCCGGCGTGGTCCAGAGCGAGGTTGTTCGCCGCCTTTTCCTTGAACTCCGCCAGCTTCTTCGGATCGTCGCTTTCCACCCAGCGCGCGGTCTGCACGTTCACGTTCTCGAACTGCGCCTCCACCTTGTACTCGGTGCGCAGGCGTTCGGCGACCACGTCGAACTGCAGCACCCCCACCGCCCCCAGGATCAGGTCGTTGTTCGTCAGCGGGCGGTAGAGCTGGGTCGCGCCTTCCTCGCACAGCTCCTGCAGCCCCTTGGTCAGCTGCTTCATCTTCAGCGGATCCTTCAGCTGCGCGCGGCGGAACAGCTCGGGCGCGAAGTTGGGGATGCCCTTGAACGTCAGATCCTCGCCCTGGGTAAAGGTGTCCCCGATGCGGATGGTCCCGTGGTTGTGGATGCCGATGATGTCGCCGGGATAGGCGGTCTCCACGTGTTCCCGATCGGAGGCGAGGAAGGTCAGTGCGTCCGGGATCTTCACGTCGCGGCCGATGCGCACGTGGCGCAGCTTCGCGCCCTTGTCGAAGGTGCCGGAGCAGATGCGCATGAAGGCGATGCGATCCCTGTGATTGGGATCCATGTTCGCCTGGATCTTGAACACGAACCCGGTGAACTTCTCCTCGGTAGGCTCGACCACCCGTGAATACGCCGGACGCGGCAGCGGACCGGGGGCAAACTCGACGAAGTCGTCCAGCAGTTCCTCGATACCGAAGTTGTTGATCGCCGAACCAAAGAACACCGGGGTCTGCTCACCGCGCAGATAGGCGTCCGGATCGAACTCGTGGGAGGCGCCCTGCACCAGCTCCAGCTCCTCGCGCAGCTCTTCGGCCTGGGTCCCCAGGACCTCGTCGAGGCGCGGATTGTCGAGGCCCTCGATGATCTCGCCGGTGGACTTCTTGCCGCCCTGCTCCGTGTCGTACAGGTGCACCGCATCGCGGCGGATATGGTAGACGCCGCGAAAACGCTTGCCGGAACCGATCGGCCAGGTGACCGGGGCGCACTGGATCTTCAGCACGTCCTCGACCTCGTCCAGCAGTTCGATCGGCTCGCGCCCCTCGCGGTCCATCTTGTTGACGAAGGTCATGATCGGGGTATCGCGCAGGCGGCAGACCTCCATCAGCTTGATGGTGCGGTCCTCCACGCCCTTGGCCGCGTCGATGACCATCAGCGCGGAGTCGACGGCGGTCAGCGTGCGGTAGGTATCTTCGGAGAAATCCGCATGGCCGGGGGTATCCAGCAGGTTCACCATGCGCCCCTTGTAGGGGTACTGCATCACCGAGGAGGTCACCGAGATCCCGCGCGACTGCTCCATCGCCATCCAGTCGGAGGTGGCGTGGCGCGCGGACTTGCGCCCCTTGACCGTACCGGCGAGCTGGATCGCGCCGCCGTACAGCAGGAGCTTTTCGGTCATGGTGGTCTTGCCCGCGTCCGGATGCGAAATGATCGCAAAGGTCCGGCGGCGGGCGGTCTCGTCGACAAAGGACATCGGTCGGGTCCCGTACGGGCAGAAAGCCCGACATTCTAACGTATTCCGCCCGCCGCATTGGCGGCGGGCGGAAACGGTTCAGCGTACGGCGGCTTCGGTGCGCATGGCCGTGCGCTGCTCGGCGAGGCTCTCGCGCGCGGCCGCCAGTTCGGCCTCGCTCATGCGGGACTCCAGGCGTTCCACGTGCTCGCCATCGTCGCCGAGGCTGTACCAGACCCAGGCCTGGACGCGGTCGCGATTCACGCCGCGGCCGGCCATGTGCAGGCGCCCGAGCCCGCGCTGGGCCTGGGCGTTGCCCTGCTCCGCCGCGAGCACATACCACTCGACGGCGTCGTCCACCGAGCGCTCGACCCCGCGCCCGGTCTCCAGCAGGTAGCCCCAGTGATACTGGGCGGAGGCCAGCCCCTGACCGGCGGCGCGTTCGATCCATTCCGCGGCTTCGGCCGGATCGGCCGATTCGTCCGCCAGCAGGTCACGCCCGAGGTGATACTGGGCATCCATGTCGCCCAGTTCCGCCGCGCGACGGTAGTGTTCGCCGCTTTTCTCCGCGTCCACGGGAACCCCGCGTCCGGCGGCATGGAGGTAGCCGAGGAAGTAGTGCGCGCGCGCATGCCCCTGCTCGGCGGCCTGCGCGAACCATTCGGCTGCCGCCGCGTCGTCCTGTTCGGTGCCACGCGCGGTGTAATGGGCCATGCCTACGTCGAACTGCGCGTCACGGTCGCCGCGTTGCGCATTGCGTTCACGGATACCGAACCAGACACCCAGCAGTTCCTGCTGGCGTTCGGCTTCGTCGTAACCGAATTCGGTGGCCACCGCGGGGCCGGCGGTCAACAGGAGCGGCAGGGCCGCGGTCAGGGCAAGAAGGGACTTTTTCATCACAGCCTCGATACGGAACCGGTCGTAAGGCCCTGAGAATAGACACATGCCCGTGGAACCGCAAAACCGACAGTGCATTTTTGCGCACCCTGACCGCAGAATGCGCCAGGGAAACGCTGATCAGCGTTTCCCTAGGCCCCCGCCGGTTCCTCGCAGCTGCGGCGCAGCACCCAGGCATCCTCGCGGCCGCTGGGAAGCGGGTAGTAACGCGGCCGGGTGCCAATGTGCTCGAAGCCCTCCGAGCGGTAGAGCTGCACGGCCGCGGCGTTGGAAGGACGCACCTCGAGGAACAGGGCCTCGGCGCGTTCAGCGCAGGCACAGGCCAGCAGCCGGCGCAGCATGAAGCGCCCCAGCCCGTAGCCCTGCCAGCGCGGATCCACCGTCAGATTCAGCAGATGCGCCTCGCCGGCGGCCACGGTCAGGATCGCATGCCCCACCTGACGGCCATCGACGGACAGGATCCAGCCGTCGTAACCGACCTTCAGGCAGTCCTGGAAGATCCGCGCGGTCCAGGGATAGTCATACGCCTGGCGCTCGATCACCATCACGCGATCGATGTCGGCCAGCTGCATGCGCCGCAGTTCGGGTCGGGTTCGGGCTTCGGCACTCATCGGTCATCTTCCCTCGTGCAGGAGTCGACCCCCGGATGGAGCCGGTGGTTCAGTCGGTGGCCGCGGACGGCAGGCACGCACGCGCCCGCTGCAGGTCCTCCCAGGCACGCGCCTTTTCCCGCGGCGAACGCAACAGATAGGCCGGATGCCAGGTCACGACCAGCGGAATGCCGCGATACTCGTGGACGCGCCCGCGCAGGCGCCCCACCGCGGTCTCGGTCTCCAGCAGCTGGTGCGCCGGGACCCGCCCCAGCGCCACGATGACCTCCGGGGCGATCGCCTCGATCTGGCGATCCAGGAAACCGCGGCAGGCCCGTGCCTCCTCCGGCTTCGGATCCCGATTGTTGGGCGGCCGGCACTTCAGGATATTGGCGATGAACGCGTCGTGCTCGCGATCCAGTCCCAGCGCCGCCAGCATGTTGTCCAGCAGCTGCCCGGCCCGCCCGACGAAGGGCTCGCCGCGACGATCCTCCTCGGCACCCGGGGCCTCGCCGACGAACAGCCAGCGGGCGCCGGTATCGCCCACCCCGAAGACCGTCTGCCGCCGGCTGGCCGCGAGCTCGCTGCAGGCAGTGCAGCCCGCGACTTCGTCTCGCAGGGCCTGCCAGTCGATGCCCGTGGCCGCCACGGACGACTCCCGCGGCGCCTGCTCCACGCTCAGGCCGGCCATCGGTTCAGGTGGTGGCTCCGGGGACGCTTCCGGCGCGGCGCCGGTATCCGCCGACGCGCGCGCCCGCCACAACGGGATGCCCATGTCGGCGAGGATGCGCCGCTTGTGCCGCGAGAGTTCCACGCCCGCCTCCCCGCTCAGGCTTGCGGGGCACGGCCGCGACGCCGGTGGCGCTGCCAGCGCACCAGCGTCAGCAGCGGCCCGGACAGCGCGTACACCACGAACCCGGCCAGCAGCATCTTGGGCGGATCCAGGGCCGCCAGCATCAGCGCCCCGACCACGCCCAGCATGGCCAGGAACGGGACCCGGTGGCGGAAATCCATGTCCTTGAAACTGAAATAGGTCAGGTTACTGACCATTGCCGCCCCGGCGAGCACGGTGATGATCAGCACCGCCACCGCCCCGGTGTCCCCCAGCTCCGCGGCCATGCCGAGGTCCTCGACCACCCAGACGGTCCCCACCAGCAGTGCCGCACTGGCGGGACTGGGCAAGCCCTGGAAGAAGCGCTTGTCGGTCACCGCCAGGCGGCTGTTGAAACGCGCGAGTCGCAGCGCCGCCGCCGTGGCAAAGAAAAACGCGGCCACCCAGCCGAAGTTGCCCAGGTCCTGCAGCTGCCACAGGTACACCACCAGTGCCGGGGCCAGACCGAAGGAGACCAGATCGGAGAGCGAATCGAACTGCGCGCCGAACTCGCTCTGGGTATCGGTCATGCGCGCGACCCGGCCGTCCAGGGTATCCAGCACCATGGCCACGAAGACCGCGATGGCCGCGGTAATGAACTCCCCGTCGATGGCGGACACGATCGCCAGGAATCCGGAGAACAGGACCCCGGTGGTGAACAGGTTGGGCAGCAGGAACACACCTCGCCGCCGCCGCGAACGCGGAGGCTCGTCGTCCAGCTCGTCCTCGCCACGGATGATGTCGGGGTCTTCGTCGGGATTCATTCGGCCAGCTCCACGGCGCCGCCCTGATCACCCGGCTCGCGCGGCGGGAGCCCGCCCAGCAGGGTCGTCCCCGCCAGCACGACCTGCCCCGGCCGCACCATCACGTGCGAGCCCCGGGGCAGCCACAGCTCCGCACGACCGCCGAAACCGGCAAACCCGATGCGCTTGCCACGGCCCAGCCGGTTGCCGGGCAGCACCTCCGCCATGCGGATGAACCGCGGCCAGTGCGTCACGCCGAGAGCCAGGGTCATGCGGTCATCCTCGTCGGTGGCCAGCGCGAACGCAAGCCGGCCGGCGAGCTGCGGGTCGGGCTCGCGATCCGTCTCCTGCCCCGGCCAGACGCGCTCGCGCACCTCGACCTCCTGCGGGGCATGGATATTGTATTCGCCGAGATAGCGCTGGCGCATGCGGATGCGCTCGGCCTCGCGCCCGGTGAACGGGTCGGTGGTGGTCTCCACCGATTCCACCACGCCGTCGACCGGGGCCACCAGGCCCAGCGCCTGGGCCGGCGCCCGGCGCCGCAGGTCGCGGAACAGGGCCATCAGGGCCAGCATCAGGATGACCAGGAACAGGCCCAGATCCGCCAGCCCGGACAGCAGCGTAATCACCGCCATCCAGGCGGTGACGATGACGAACAGGCGGCCTTCCTTCGCTACCGGAAACAGCATGTCCCCTCCGCGGCCCGCACCCGGGGCCGGTGGTGCCGCGGATCAGTTGCGCGACTTGTCGACCAGCTGGTTGGCCTGGATCCAGGGCATCATCGCACGCAGCCGCTCGCCCACCTGCTCGATCTCGTGGGCGGCGTTGCGGCGGCGATGCGCGGTCATGGACGGGTAGTTGGTGTCCCCTTCCTGGATGAAGCGCTTGGCGTATTCGCCGGTCTGGATGTTGTGCAGGGCCTCGCGCATGGCCTCGCGGGACTGTTCGTTGATGACCTTCGGGCCGGTCACGTACTCGCCGTACTCCGCATTGTTGGAGATGGAGTAGTTCATGTTGGCGATGCCGCCCTCGTACATCAGGTCGACGATCAGCTTGAGCTCGTGCAGGCACTCGAAATAGGCCATCTCCGGGGCATAGCCGGCCTCGGTCAGGGTCTCGAAGCCGGCCTTGACCAGCTCCACCGCGCCGCCGCACAGCACGGCCTGCTCGCCGAACAGGTCGGTCTCGGTCTCGTCCTGGAAGCTGGTCTCGATGATGCCGGTGCGCCCGCCACCGATGGCCGAGGCATAGGACAGCGCGATGTCGCGCGCCTTGCCGGAGGCATCCTGCTCGATGGCGATCAGGTCGGGGATGCCGCCGCCGCGGGCGAATTCCGAGCGCACGGTATGCCCCGGTGCCTTGGGTGCGATCATGATCACGTCGAGGTCGCCACGCGGCTCGATCTGGTTGTAATGGATGGTGAAGCCATGGGCGAACGCGAGGGTGCCGCCCTGCTTGAGGTTGGGCTTGATCTCCTCGCTGTAGAGCTTCGCCTGGTATTCGTCGGGGGCCAGCACCATGACCAGATCGGCGGCGGCCACCGCGTCGGACACGTCGGCCACCTTCAGGCCGGCTTCCTCGGCCTTGGCACGCGAACCGGAACCGGCCCGCAGGCCGACGGTGACGTCCACGCCGGAATCCTTCAGGTTGTTCGCATGGGCGTGCCCCTGCGAGCCGTAGCCAATGATGGCCACCTTCATGCCCTGAATGATGGAGAGATCGGCGTCTTTGTCGTAATAGAGCTTCATTGCGGTTTCCTTGGCAAGCGGTGAAAGGTGTTCAGATCTGGAGCGTGACGTCCCCGCGCGCGATGCCCATGACCCCGGAGCGCACCACTTCCTGCACGGGGAAGGGCTCGAGGGCCTGGAGGAAGGCATCCAGCTTGGAGCCTTCCCCGGTGATCTCGATGACGTAGGTCTTTTGCGTGACGTCGATGATGCGGCCGCGGAAGATGTCGGCGAGGCGCTTCACTTCTTCGCGGTCGCCGGGTTCGTCCACGCGGACCTTGACCATCGCCATCTCGCGCTCGATATGCGGATAGGAGGTCAGGTCGAGCAGCTTGATCACGTCGATCAGCTTGTTCAGCTGCTTGGTGATCTGCTCGACGATCTCGTCCGAGCCGCTGGTGACGATGGTCATGCGCGAGAGCGTGGGATCGTCGGTGGGCGCGACGGTCAGCGATTCGATGTTGTAGCCGCGAGCCGAGAACAGGCCGGCCACCCGCGACAGGGCACCGGATTCGTTCTCCAGCAGGACACTGATGATGTGACGCATACGGAATCCTTCCCTGTCAGACCAGGATCATTTCGTTCTGACCGGCACCGGCCGGGATCATCGGGTAGACGTTCTCGGACTGATCGGTGATGAAGTCCAGGAACACCAGGCGGTCCTTCTGCGCCAGGGCCTCCTTCAGCGCGCCCTCCACGTCGCCCGGCTTGTCGACCTGGATGCCCACGTGGCCGTAGGCCTCCGCCAGCTTGACGAAATCGGGCAGCGCATCCATGTACGACATCGCATAGCGGCCCTGGTAGAAGAACTCCTGCCACTGCCGCACCATCCCCATGTAGCGGTTGTTCAGGTTCAGGATCTTCAGCGGCAGCTGGTACTGATAGCAGGTCGACAGCTCCTGCATGCACATCTGGATGCTGGCCTCGCCGGTGATGCAGCCCACCGTCGCATCCGGATGTGCCAACTGCACGCCCATCGCGAACGGCAGTCCCACGCCCATGGTTCCCAGACCGCCGGAGTTGATCCAGCGGTTGGGCTTGTCGAAGCCGTAGAACTGCGCCGCCCACATCTGATGCTGGCCCACGTCGGAGGTCACGAAGGCGTCGCCGCCGGTCAGCTCCCAGAACTTCTGCACCACAAACTGCGGCTTGATCAGCTCGGAATCGCGATCGTACTTCAGGCAGTCCTGGCCGCGCCATTCGCGGATCTGGTCCCACCAGGCCTTCAGCGCGTCGGCGTCGGGCTGGCCGCCGTTCTCGTCCAGCGCGCGGATCAGCTCGCGCAGCACCGGCTCCACCTCGCCGACGATGGGCACGTCCACCTTCACGTTCTTGGAGATGGAGGCCGGGTCGACGTCCACATGCACGATCTTCGCGTGGGGGCAGAACTTCTCGATGTTGCCCGTCACGCGGTCATCAAAGCGCGCGCCGATGGCAATCAGCACGTCCGCGTGGTGCATCCCCATGTTGGCCTCGTAGGTCCCGTGCATCCCCAGCATGCCGACGAACTGCTCGTCCGAGGCCGGATAGGCGCCCAGCCCCATCAGGGTGTTGGTGATGGGGTAGCCCAGCTTGCGAGTGAATTCGGTCAGCGCCTCGGAGCCGCGACCCAGCACCACCCCGCCGCCGGTATAGATCATCGGCTGTTTCGCCGACAGGATCAGCTCGATCGCGCGCCGGATCTGTCCGGTGTGGCCGCGGGTCTTCGGGTTGTAGGAGCGCATGTGGATGCTCTCGGGGTACTCGAACTCGCAGCTGTCGGCGGTGACATCCTTGGGGATGTCCACCACTACCGGGCCGGGCCGGCCGGTGGTGGCAATGTAAAAGGCCTTCTTGATGGTGGTCGCGAGATCCTTCACGTCCTTGACCAGGAAGTTGTGCTTCACGCAGGGCCGCGTGATCCCCACGGTGTCCACTTCCTGGAAGGCATCGTTGCCGATCATGCTGGTCGGCACCTGGCCGGTGAACACCACCAGCGGCACCGAATCCATGTACGCATCGGCAATGCCGGTCACTGCGTTGGTCGCCCCCGGACCGGAGGTGACCAGGGCCACGCCGGGCTTGTCCGAGGATTTGGCGTAGCCCTCGGCGGCATGGATCCCGCCCTGTTCGTGGCGGACCAGCACATGCGAGACCTGGCTCTGCTTGTACAGCGCATCGTAGATGTGCAGGACCGCGCCGCCGGGGTAGCCGAAAACCAGGTCAACGCCTTCGGCCTGCAGGCTGCGGACGAAGATTTCGGCACCGGTGATGGCGGTGGACGATGCAGAGGTCTCGGACATGACGGTTGTTCCTTACCAGGGGCTGTCGGGCGATCGTGATCCGAGCGGACACGCCGAATCAAAATAGCCCACCATACTAATATGAAATCGCCCGCGCTTCACGCCATACGGCGCGCCAGCGAGCACGGTCCACGTGAGGGGCGCAATGCCCTGGCATCCCCGCGGGCCTTCCCCGGCCGGGCGGAACCCAACGCCGGGGGCCCCGTCCGGAGATTGCCACGGCCCCTGGCGGGGCCTCGCAATGACAGGAAACAACCCGCGGGGCCCCGCGATGACAGGAAGCAACCCGCGGGGCCCCGCAAGGGCGAAAGACAACTGGCGTGGCCTCGCGATGACGGGACGCAACCAGCACCGTCATCGCGAGGCGCGCAGCGCCGTGGCGATCTCCGGGGGCGGCCCCGGCGGAGCCGATCGTCAGTCGGGTTCGGCGCCGGCCTGAGCGGTGGGCAGCTCGGCGAAGTGCTGGCGCGCGCGCGCCACCAGGTCCCCCGGCAACCCTTCCTTCTCCGCGATGGTCAGACCGAAGGACACCCCCGGCTCGCCGATCAGCAGGCGGTAGGTGGGCGACAGGGTATCCGGGTCGAACTGCATGGAGGCGTTGAGGATGCCCGCCCGCTGAGCGGCATAGTCCTTCAGCGGTGCCAGGTGGGTGTTGACGATCCCGCGGGTGCCGCGCGCGCGCAGCTCGTCCAGCATCGCCATCGCCAGCGCCGCGCCCTCGTCCGGGTCGGTCCCGGTCCCCAGCTCGTCCAGCAGGATCAGGCTCTCCGGGCCCGCGTTGTCCAGGATGCGCTTGAGCACCGCCACGTGCCCGGCGAACGTCGACAGGTGGTGCAGCAGGCTCTGGTTGTCGCCCACGTCCACCATCACCTGGTCGAAACGGCCGATGCGGCAGTCCTGCTCCGCGGGGATGTGCAGACCGCACCAGGCCATGGTCACCAGCAGCCCGAGGGTCTTCAGCGCGACCGTCTTGCCGCCGGTGTTGGGACCGGTGATCAGCAGCAGCGGCTGCTCGTCGTCCAGACGGATGGACAGCGGCACCGGCTGCGGCCCGTTGCCCTCCGCGAACTGCAGCAGCAACAGCGGGTGGTAGGCCTCCGTCAGCTCGACCCCGGGGCGGTCTTCCAGGACCGGCGCATGGGCGTTCATCTGCGCGGAGAGCTGCGCGGCGGCCGAGGCCAGGTCGATCCAGGTCAGCGCCGTCAGCATCAGATCCAGCGGCTCGCCGTATTCGCGCACGGTGTCGGTCAGTTCGCGCAGCAGCCGCTGCTGCTCGTTGTTGATCTGCCCGTTCACGGTATCCAGCTGGTTGTTCAGCGGCACCGCCTCGATCGGCTCGATGATGTGATCGCGCCCGCCCATCGCGGTGCCCCGGCGCACGCCCTTGACCGCGCCGGCGGCATCCCCGCGCAGCACCATCACCGCGCGCTCCTGATGCCACTGGACCTTCAGCGCTTCCTCGCCCGACTGCGCCAGGTCCGACTGGGTCAGGCGCTTGTGCACCACCGTCTCGACCTCGCCGCGCAGCCGGTTGCGCTCGCCGAAGGCCTGCACCAGCGATTCGCTGGCGTCCTCGCGCAAGGATCCGCCCGGGTTCAGGCAGGCGGACAGGCGCTGCTCCAGCGCCTCCGGCGGGTACAGCTTGTTCAGGTCCGCGGGGTAGATCTCCGGGGTATCCGCCAGCTGATCCGCCAGCTCGCGCGCATGGCGCATGATGGTCTGCAGGTTGTGCAGCGCCTGCACCGGCAGCGCGGAACCCGGATTGCCGGCCTGGCGCAGCGCCGCGCGCACGTCCGGCAGCTGCCCCAGACGCGGCAGCGTGCCCGCATCCAGACGCTGGCGGGCCACGGTCACCGCCTTCTGCAGCGCGCGCGCCGCCTCCAGGTTGGGGGCGGGCTCCAGTCCGCGCGCGGCATCGGCACCGTAGGGCGTGGCGGTCAGGCGTTCCAGCAGGCGCTGGATCGCGGGAAATTCGAGGGCCTTCAGATCAACCTGCATGGGCTTGGACCTTGTGGATGTCGTTTCTTCACGGCGTTTGTTCGAACCCCCGTCATTGCGTGGTTCTTCAACCCCCCGTCATTGCGAGGTTCTTCACCCCCCCGTCATTGCGAGGAGCGCAGCGACGAAGCAATCTCCTCGAGCTTGCAGAGCGCGTGCAATCGAGACTCCGGTGGTTCCGGATGGAGATTGCTTCGTCGCTGCGCTCCTCGCAATGACGGGGGGCGCCATGACGGGGGCCGGATGGTTCGCAATGACGCCGGGTGGATGGTTCGCCATCACGGGAGATGGCGGTCCGGTGCTAATCCTCCTCGGCCTTCTTGAACATGCCGAGGTAGGCCTTCTTGTCCAGCATCGGCTCGCGCATCACCGCCAGCATGTCGTCCAGATGCTCCGGCGTGCTCATGCCCACCAGCGAGGTTCCCAGACCCGGCGTCGAGCGATTGAACTGCATCGCACGCTGCGCCGGATTGGCCAGCCCCGCCAGCTCCTTCTCCACCACTTCCACCGACTGCTGCGCGAGGTGGCCCTTGAGCATGGTGTGCGAGGCCATCATGTAGATCTCCAGCTGATGCGCCGCCTGCAGCGGGCTGGCCACGTTGCCCTGCCCGGTGGCCGTATTGAAGCGCGTGAAGCCCTCCAGCATCACCTGATTGAACGGCAGCATCGCCAGCTTGAAATGATCGCGCGCGAACTCGTCGCCGGTCACGGTCTGCGCCGCACGCTGGGCCAGCCCCTGGATCGAAGTCAGCGACTGGAATACCGGGGCGTCGGTCTCCTCGCGAAAACCCTCGAAGGTCGAGATCCCGTAGGCGCGGATCTTCTTGTCGCGCACCGCACGTTCCAGCATCTCGAACACCGGCTCCAGCTTCCAGTTGGTGCGCTCCTTGCCGATCTCGTCGATGTGCACTTCCGGCTGGTCGATGATGAACGCATCCAGGGTTTCCACGCCCATCAGCGAGCGCGACAGCTCCATCTGGTAGTGGATGTATTCCGGCGTCAGCAGATGCGCGCCCTTGGCCAGGTCCTCCTTCGTGCCCATGCCCGGGGCCTCGATCTCGCGCTGGAACCAGGCGTCCATGTCGTCCGGCTGACCGCCGCGCAGGGTCAGGAAGCCTCCCTTGGAGATCAGGAACATCGCCTCGCGCGGGACCCCGGCCTCCAGCGCCGTGCGCACGCCCGCGCCCACGGCCGCCAGCGAGCGGCCATAGCGGTAATGCGCGGAGGTATCCACCACGTTGATGCCCTCGGTCAGCCCGCGGGCCACGATCGCGGAGATCGCCGCATCCACCTCGGCGGTGGCCGCCCCGCCAAAGGTGCCGATGCCCAGACTGGACAGGCGCATCCGCGCGCGCGAGAACTCGCTGTAATGGCCCTCGGCCGCGCGCCCGTCGGCGAGGAACGACTCGGCGTACTTGCGCGTCGCCTTGGCGTTGGCGTAGCCGGGAATCAGTTTCTGCGAAGCTTCCATATTCCTCTCTCGAACCGCCGCAACTGGGGCAACCGCCGGATCCTGGTCTTCCGGCGCATCGCATCGGAAATGCGAATCCTAGGGAAACACCGCTCGATGTGCACGTTTCCCTCGACAGACGGAGGGTGCCCGACCTGCGTCCCCCCGATCGTTTGCGGCCAGCCCCGGAATGCTGCGAAGCTGACGGCCCCATCGTGCCGCCCGGAATACCGCCCGAGATGACCGCCCCCGAAGACCCCGCACACACCCCGCAGACGGGCGTCGAACCGGAAGACGAAGCCGGCTTCGAGGCCCTGGAACGCGGCGACTTTGCCGAAGCCCACCGAATCTGGAGTGAACGCGCCGACGGACCGCATGCCGGCGCCCATCTCGGCCTGGGCGTGCTGTACGCCAGCGGCCTGGGCGTCGAATCGGACGTGCAGCAGGCCCGCGAGCACTGGAAACGCGCGGCCGAGCTGGGCCTGCCGGATGCCTGCTTCAACCTCGGCCTGCTGGCCGAACAGGGGGTCGCCGAGGGGGACCCCGCAGAGGAGGCCGAGACCTGGTATCGCCGCGCGGCGCAGGCCGGTCACGCGAACGCCCAGTACAACCTGGGCGTTCTGCGCTTCGCCAGCGAAGTCACCCCGGAAGCCGCCGCGGAGGCCGTCGCCTGGTGGGAGAAAGCGGCCGAACAGGGCGATCCCGATGCCCTGAACAGTCTGGGGGTGGCGTACGAAACCGGCCGCGGCTGCGATGCCGACCCCGCCGAAGCCGGCCGGCTGTACGCACGGGCCGCCGGCGCCGGTCATGCCGGAGCGGCCTGCAACCTCGCCCGGCTGCTGGAACAGGGCCACGGCGTGATCGCCGATCTGGCCGAGGCCGTACGCTGGTACCGCCAGGCCGCGGAGGACGGCGACGGCGAGGCCGCCGCCCGCCTCGGCAACCTGTACCGCGACGGCAAGGGAGTGGAATGCGATCCGGCGCAGGCGGCGCACTGGTATCGCGTCGCCGCCGATGACGGCCATCCCGCGGCGCGTACCAACCTGGGCGTGCTGCTGGACCGCGGTCACGGGATCGCCCGGGACCAGCGCGAGGCCGCCCACTGGTACCGGCTGGCGGCCCGCCAGGGGCAGATGCAGGCGCAGTACAACCTGGGCATCTTCCTGGCCGAAGGCCATGGCGTGGAACAGGATCCGGTCGAGGCCTGGGTATGGTTCTCGCGCGCGGCCGACCAGGGACACCCCTCGGCCGCCGACGCCCGCGACTATGTCCACCAGCACCTGTCACTGGAGCAGCAGCAGGACGCCCTGGCCCGCAAGTCGCGCGAGTAACCGCCATCGGCCGCCGGAGCGGCGTTTCCCCGGACCCGGCCTCAGCCGACCCAGGCCCCGCCCACCGTCAGACTGAGCGCCAGGCCCGCCACCGCACGCCTGGCGGGCTTGATCGGCCCGTCGCTGTGTGGACACTTCGCCCGCATGAGCGAGGAGATGCCCATCGACGCCCTGCACGGGGACTTTGCCGCGGCGCTGGCCGCCGGTCCGGTGGTGGTATCGGCGGCGACCGGTTCGGGCAAGTCGACGCGCCTGCCGGTGTGGGCGCGGGAACAGGGGCGCGTGCTGGTGGTGGAACCCCGCCGAGTGGCGGCCACCAGCCTGGGGCACTGGGTGGCCGGCCTGCTCGGCGGAAAGCCGGGGCGCGAGGCGGGCTTCGCCGTGCGCGGCGAGGTGCGCTGCGACCGCGACACGCAGATCGTGTTCGCCACGCCCGGGATGGCCCTGCAATGGCTGGCGCACCACGGCCTCGCGGATTTCGCGGTGGTGATCCTCGACGAGTTCCACGAACGCCGCTGGGACACCGACCTGCTCTACGCCCTGCTGACCGAGACCGGACGCCACCGCCTGGTGATCACCTCGGCCACCATCGACGGCGCGCGCCTCGCCCGCGATCTCGGCGGCACCTGTCTCGAGAGCCCCGGCCGCTCCCACCCGGTCGCGCTGGAGCACCTCGCCGCGGACCCGCAGGCGATGCCCCATGCGAAGGACCTGGCCACGCGCGTGGCCGAAGGCGTACGCACCGCACTCACGCGCACCGACGGCGACGTCCTCGCCTTCCTGCCCGGGCGCGGCGAGATCGCCGCCGCGGCGCGGGCCCTGACGAACGACCCGGTGGCCTGCATCGAGCTGCACGCCGGCGCCAGCGCCGAGGCGCAGCGCCGTGCCCTGCAGCCGGGGCAGGAACGCCGGGTGATCCTCGCCACCAATGTCGCCGAAAGCTCGGTGACCGTGCCCGGGGTGACCGCCGTGGTCGACAGCGGCCTACAGCGCCGCACGGGTCGGCGCAACGGCCGCACCGTGCTGGCGCTGCAGGCGATCGCCGCCGACAGCGCGGAGCAGCGCCGCGGGCGCGCGGGCCGCACTGCGCCAGGGCTGTGCCTGCGCCTGTGGGGCCACAATGCCCCGCTGGCTGCGAACACCCCGCCGGAGCTGCAGCGCGAGGAGCTCACCGAACCCGTGCTGGCGGCCGCCTGCTGCGACCGCCCGGCACGCGAACTCGCATTCCCCGATGCCCCGCGCGAGGAGGCCCTGGAGCGCGCCGAAGACCGGCTGCGGGCGATGCACGCGATCGCCGCGGACGGTCGCGCCACCGCGCACGGCCGACGCCTGTTCGCCCTGCCGGTGGACACCGCGCTGGCCCATCTGGTGCTGGCCATGCCGGATGCGGCGACGGCCACGTTCATGGCCGACCTGGCCGGCGCCCTCGGCAGCCGCCGCGCGGTCGCGGTGCCGCCCGACGACGAACGCGAACGGCAGGATGCACTCGCCGCCCTCGGACGGGCCTGTGATGCGACGCTGCGGGTCGCCGCGGTGCGCGGCCACGCACCCGAGGGGGTTCGCATTCGCCGGGAGGAACGCCGCGAGGCACGCCATCTGGCCCGTCAGGTGCGCGAGCTGGCCGGCCTGCCCGCCCGGGAATCGCAACAGGAACCGCAGCAGGAACCGGAGTCGGAGCCGCTCGCGGCCACCGCGCCCCGGGCCCTGACCGCCGCGGTGGCTGCCGCCCCCGAGCTGGCGTTCGTGCGCCGCGAGCGCCGCCGCTTTGCGCTGGGCAACGGCGGCGAGGAGGCGGAGATCGGTCGGGATTCGCTGCTGGCCGAGGATGTCGAGGCGGCCGTGGTGTTCGACAGCCACAGCCTGCCCGGCAGGGGCACCCGCGACACCCGCACCATCGCCACGGTGCTCGCGCCGCTGGAGCCCGATGCCCTGATCGACGCGGGGGTGGCCACGCCGGCCATCGCCGATCCCGAATGGTCCGCGGACGGACTCGTGGTCCGCCGCGACTGGTGGCATGCCGGGCGCGTACTGCGCAGCGACCGCACCCGCCCCGCAGGCGCCGCGGCGCGCGAGGCACTGGCCGCGCTGATCCTGGAGGACCAACTGCTCGCCCCCGCCGGCTCGCGCCTGCGCGACGACCTCGACGCCTGGGCGCTGTATCTCGCGCTGGGCTTCGAGCAGGGCGAGGTCCCGGACGCCCGCGACTGGCTGGCCCGCCGCCTGCAGACCCTGGGCGTGGAGTCGGACGAGGACGTGGTCCTGCTGGAACCGGAGGACCTGGCGTTCGAGGGCGTACCCGAGTGGGAACGCGAACGGTTCGATCGCCGCTATCCGCGCGAGGTGCGGCTCTCGGGCCTGCACATGCGCATCCATTACAACGTCGCCCGCCGTACCGTCACCGCAGAGAAAATCGACGGCAACCGGCGCGACGACCCGAAGCGCTGGGAACTGCCCGCCTGGCAGGGCTGGCACGTTCGCTTCCAGCGCGCCAGCCGCGTGGTCGACGTGCGCTAGGCGCCGGGCGGTCGCGAGATCACGTAGCGGTTGCGCCCGGCCGCCTTGGCCCGGTACATCGCCTGATCCGCCTCGCGCAGCAGCTGTTCCGGGCCCGGTTCGGGGTCGTGCCCGTAGAATGCGACGCCCAGGCTGGCGCTGACCCGGAAAACGCTTTCGCCGTCCTCCACGGGCGCCGCGGCGGCCGCCAGCAGGCGTTCCAGCAACGGGACGGTGGCTCCCGGGTCCACGTCCTCAAGGATCGCGACGAATTCGTCGCCCCCCAGCCGGGCGAAGGTATCGCCCTCACGCAGGGAGACCCGCATGCGTTCGGCGACCACCCGCAGCAGACGATCCCCGGCATCGTGGCCGTAGCCGTCGTTGACCGCCTTGAAACCGTCGAGGTCGAGGAAAACCACCGCCAGCTGGGTTCCCCGGCGCCGGGCCCGGACCATGGCCTGATGCAGGCGATCGAGCAGCAGGACCCGGTTGGGCAGCGCGGTCAGGGCATCGTAATGGGCGCCGTGCTCGAACTCGCGCAGCAGATCCTTCTGCCAGGTGATGTCGGTCGAGATGCCCAGCAGGCTGTCGGGAAGGGTGTGAGACGAGTCCGTGTAGACCGGGGTCTTGACCTCCCAGTAGACCCGGTGGCCACCGCCCTCTTCGACCGCCTCGATCTCCTCGCGGCTGTCCTCGCCGGCGAGCACCCGGCTGTCCACCTCGTGCAGACGGGCGACCGTGGCCGGCGGGAAGAAATCCTCGTCGCCGCGTCCGTAGAGCTCGTCCGCCGTGCAACCGAACACCCGCAGGGTCTCGCGGTTGCCATAGGTATAGCGACGCTGCCGGTCCTTCACATAGACCGCGACCGGCACACGGTCCAGGGCCTCGTGCAGCACCTGGATATGATGCAGGGAACGGTGCAGCTCCTGTTCCGCGGCCAGACGCGCGGTGATGTCGTAACAGAAGCCGACATAGCCCCGGAACTCGCCGTGCGGGTCATGGCGCGGCCCGCCCTCGTCGAGGATCCAGCGATACTCGCCGTCGGCGCGGCGCAGGCGGTATTCCAGGGTAAAGGGCCGGTGCGCGGCGACGGCGGTTCGGTAGCTCTGCATGCAGGCGACACGGTCGTCGGGGTGGACCCCCTCCAGCCAGCCGTCGCCCTGCTCCTGCGCCAGTCTGCGGCCGGTGAAACGCAGCCAGGGCTCGTTGACATATTCCACGCCCCCGTCAGCCCCCGAGACCCAGATCAGGACCTGACCGGCGTCCGTCAGCTGACGGTAGTACTCCCGGCACTCCTCCAGCTCGCGGATACGTTCCGCCGCGTCCCGGAGCACCCGTCGCCAGGCGACCGGGATCGGCTCCTCGGGGAGATCGGTAAAGGGAAGCGCCGCACGCAGCTGCGACTCGGATTCGTCGTCCATCCGGGGCACCTGATCCATGCCCGCCTGCGCGGGGCCATCCCTTGAGCTTATACCATGACCGGGCACGGTCAACGGCGCCGGCGGGCTATCACCCCCCAGCGGCACTGCGCAGCAGGGGGTGGGTGCGGAACAGCCGCTCCAGGCGCTGTTCCAGTTCGGCGCGCACCGGGCCGCTGCGGTCGGCGTCGAGGCGGGATACGAACAGGTTGTCGTACCACTCCTCTTCCTCGTCCATGTCCCAGTCGACCTCGCGCAGCAGGGCCTGCCCGGCCTCGGGCAGCAGGGCGGGCAGCTCGCGGCCGGTGAGCTGTGCCCACACGCCGGTCCAGCAGCGGGCCAGCGCCAGCGGATGGTAGCCGCCGCCCCCGAGCACCAGCAGCTTCGGCGTGCCGTCGCCGTGGCGCGGGCTGGTCTCGATCACGTCGTCGATGCAGGCGAGGAAGCACTGGGTGGAGATGCCGAACTTGCCCAGCGGGTCCGGCAGCAGCGCATCGGTGCCGGCCTGCACCACCACGTAATCCGGCTGCCACCGGGTACGCGCCGCCTCCCAGATGCGGCTGAAGGCGCTGTGGAATTCCGTGTCGTTGGTCTCTTTCGGCAGCGGCAGGTTGACCGCGTTGCCCAGCCGGCCGGTGTCCTCGATGCGCCCGCCCTGGAACGGATAGCCGTATTCGGTATCCATGTGCAGGGACACGGTAAGCACGTCCGGGTCGTCGGCGAATGCCGCCTCCACACCGTCGCCATGATGGGCGTCGATATCCAGGTACAGCACCCGTGCCCCCCTCTGGCGCAGGCGCATGATGCCCAGGGCGCAGTCGTTGAAGTAGCAGAAGCCGCGCGCCTGGTCGGGGGCGGCATGGTGCATGCCGCCGGCCGGATTGAAGGCCATGCCACCCTCCAGCACGACCTCGGCACCCTGGATGGAACCATAGGTGGCGGTGGCCGGGGTGGAGAAGAAGCCGGCGAAGAACGGGTTCTCGAAGTTGCCGATGTTGTGGCGGTCGCGGTAGCGCTGGAACACCTTGCCCAGCGCCTCGGCGCGCTGCATGGCGGTCACGTAGTCGCGGGTATGCAGCCACTCGAGCTCGGCGGGCATGGCCTTGCGGGTCACCGCCATCTCGCCGGGGGTGACGGCATCGTAGGCCTCAATCAGGTCGATGGTCAGCGACACCCGCGGGATGCCGAGCGGATGGTTGTCGCCGTAGCTGTGCCCGCGATAGCGCGGGGCGTGCAGCAGCGTCGCGTGGCGGCGCGCCGGACCGGATGCGGCGTCCGGGGCAGCGACGGGGGCGGCTTCGGGGGCGGCTTCGGGGGTGGCATTCACTGGTGGCGCAGCCTCAGGTAGATCTCGGGCAGACGGCGCGGCAGCTCGTCCACGTGGTCGATGATGGTGTAGTGGCCGGGGCCGAAGATCGCCGGCAGGTATTCCGAGCCGGATGGGTCCAGGGTGACGCAGAACGGGTGCACGCCGGCGTCCACCGCCTCTTTCATGGCCATGCGCGTGTCCTCGTGCAGGTAGCGCTGATCGCCGCCGTCGTCGTAGTCGGCCGGGCGGCCGTCGGACAGGATCAGCAGCAGGCGGCGCTGGGCCGAGCTGCGCCGGAAGGCCTCCAGCGAGTGGCGAATGCCCGCGCCCATGCGCGAGGCCAGGCGCCCGGAGACCCCGGCGATGCGGTTGCGCACGGTGGCGCTCAGGTCTTCGTTGAAGTCCTTCAGCCAGTAATAGTTGACCTGATCGCGCTGTTTGGAGGCGAACCCGGCGAGCGCACAGGGATCGCCGACCCGGTCGATGGCCTCGGCGAACAGCATCATGCCCTCGCGCACGCGGTCGACGATCTTGCCCTGCCCGCCCGGATGACGCGCCATGATGGAGGTCGACATGTCCGCCAGCATCAGCACCGAGGTGTCGCGGTGCTGCACCGCGCGACGGCGGTAGATGAAGGCCTTGGGCGACAGCCCCGCCTTCTTGTCGGCGACATAATCGATCACTGCCTCGGTATCCAGCTCGTCGCCGTCCATCTGTTTGCGCAGCGGCGCCGGGCGCATCGGGCGCTGCATCTCCAGACCCCGGGTCAGGCGCTTCAGGGTGTCGGCATGCCGGGTGAGGATCTCCGCCGCGCGGTCGGGCTCTTCGTCGTCCAGCACGCGCTCGTAGAGGTTGACCCAGTCGGAGATGTAGCGCTGCTCGCGGTAGTCCCACTCGGGGTACAGGATGCCGTCCTTCTTCGGCGTGTACGGCGCCGCGCGCTTGGCCACCTGGGCCGGCTGCGGGATCCCGGTGCCGATCCGCCCGCCGGTGCCGGAGGTCTCCTGCTGCGGGGTCTGGATGTCCGCGTCCGGGTCCTTCTGTGCGTCCTCCGGGGCCTGCTGCGGCTGCTCTTCCTGCTTCTCGTGCTCGAACTTGTGCTCGTCGTGCGCCTCGTGGTCGCGGAAGTCCGCCAGCTCGCCGTTACGCTCGCGCTGGGGATAGACCGGCAGCGCCGCGTTCAGCGACAGCCCGGGCAGGTAGGCCTCGGCGCGTTCTTCGATGGTGATCTCGGGGAAGGCCCCGTCGGCGAACAGCTCCTCGGCCACCTCCCAGGCGGTCACCACGTCGGCCTCGGGCGCCAGCATGCGCGCGAGCCGTGGATCCTCCGGCTCACGCCCCTCCAGCAACGCCCGGTGCGCCCGCAGGGCGAAATCGAAATAGGTGCCGGCCGGTTCGGCCGGGCGCTCGTAAGCCTCGGCCAGCCGCACCAGCCGTTCGAGAAAGCGCGGGATGCGCGGCGCGACCCGGGCGTTCACCCGCAGGTCCTCGGCCAGGTCGAACAGGATCTGGAAACGGAACATGCGCTCGCCGAAGGCGGCGAACAGCGGCCGCCAGGTGATGCGCGAGCGGTCGTCCAGCGGCGGGTGCTCGCTGCCCGCGCGCTCGAACAGGCGCTCCACGCGGGACAGGGCGTAGGTGTCGTAGGCCAGATGGGCGGCGGCGTGCTGGGTGGCCACCAGGGCCTCCTCGCGCGAGTCCATCACCGCCGGCATGAACAGCCGCCGGCCGTCGGTCTCCAGCATCGGCCGGCCCTCGCCGGGCTTCCAGCTGGAATCCGCCAGCGGGATGTCGGCGTCCAGCCAGGCCAGCATCACCAGCCGCAGGAAGCGTCCGTGCATGCGCGGACGGAACCCCGGCAGCGCGTCCAGCAGCAGCTTCAGGCTCTCGTCGCTCTCCAGGCGGAAATACGCCTCGCCGCGCGAGCGCCCGGCCTTCAGCAGGTCGGCCCCGCGCCGCGCCCAGGACAGCAGACCACCATCGCCGACCAGGTTGCGCGCGATCGGCGCCCCTTCGAGGTAGCAGTCCAGGGTCAGGCCGCGCTCGTCGAACAGGGTCTCGGCCGGGTCGATCAGGGCCCGCAGCCCCTCGATGCCGCGACCGGCCGCGAGCCTGTCGAAATCGGTCTCGAAATAGGCCCGCGCGTCCGGCAGGCTGCGCTCGCACCAGCGCAGACCGGTCGCGTACCACTCGCGCTCGCCGTCCTCGCCCCAGGCGGCGAACACCCGGTCGGCCTGGCTCATGAACCCCTCGAGCGCATCGGCGGAATTCACCCAGCGGGCGAACTCGGCGGCCTGCGCGCGCCACGGTTCCACCCCGCCGACGTGTTCGGCCATCCGCGCGGAATGCCGCATGAAGCTCTTGCCGGCCTCGCGGTCATGGAAGAACAGGTCGCGCGCGGTCTCGATCCACCGCCGGGCGGGACCGGCACCGAACTCGCGGATCGCCGGCAGGGCCTCCTTCGCGTCGCGGTGGGCGACGAAGCTCATGTCCTCGAGGTGCTGCAGGATCTCCTCGATCTCGACGAGATCCTCGGCCTCGGTGTTCGCGCCCCCGTCGTTGCGGGCCTGCTCGCTCACGCGGCTTCCGACTCGGGGAAGTGGGCGTCGAAGATCTCCTCCAGCGCCTGGATCAGCTCGGGGTCATCGGTGATCGGCGCGATCATCGCGGCGCGGCACGCCACCCGCGGGCTCAGGCCCGCCTGCATCAGCTCGCCGGCATAGGCCAGCGCGCGGGTGGAGGTGGCCTCTTCCAGACCGTGGTCCTTGAGGGCACGCGCCTTGCGGCCGGCGGCCACCAGCTTCTCCACGCGGTCGGCATCCAGGCCACCGGATTCCTTGGCAACGATCTCGCGCTCGACCTCTTCCGAGGGGTAATCGAAGTGGATGCCGACGAAGCGCTGCTTGGTGGACGGCTTCAGGTCCTTCAGCACGGTCTGGTAGCCGGGGTTGTAGGAGATCACCAGCATGAAGTCCTCGTGCGCATCGATGATCTGCGACTTCTTGTCCAGCGGCAGCTGGCGGCGGTGGTCGGTCAGCGGGTGGATGACCACGGTGGTGTCGGTACGTGCCTCGACGATCTCGTCGAGGTAGCAGATCGCCCCCTCCTTGACCGAGCGGGTCAGCGGCCCGTCCTGCCACACGGTCTCCTCGCCCTCCAGCAGGAAGCGCCCGACCAGGTCGGAGCTGGTGAGGTCCTCGTGGCAGGACACCGTGACCAGCGGCTGGCCGATGGTATGCGCGACATGCTCCAGAAACCGGGTCTTGCCGCAGCCGGTCGGCCCCTTGAGCATCACCGGAAGGCGCTTGGCATAGGCCGCCCGGAAGATCTCGACCTCGTCGGCCTGGGGCTTGTAGAAGGGCGCGCCGCCCTGGCTGCCATCCTGGCCGGGCTTGTCGATGACGTCGCGTTCCACTCCGCGCATGCGGTTGATCAGGTTCTTCATGCTGGCTCCTGTAGGCCGCCTGGTATGTCGCGTCGCATGACGATTCCGGGCACATTCCCGGGGGGGCGCACCCCGGAATCGTCATCGCGCGGGGATTGTTGTATGATTTCGGGTTTGATTATACCCAACCAGTTCACTCGGATTCAGCGCGTAAATAGAGGACCCGCAATGAAACTTGTCAAACTCGTCAAGCTGAACAACCTGCAGTACAACCCGAACCGCGACCCGGAAGTGTACCGTCGCCCGGTGAACGAGGAATTCCGCCTGCAGGCCATGCTGAACGGCTCGGGCACCGCGCAGTGCCGCTTCACCGTGGAGGGCGAGACCCTCTGCGAAAGCAGCGTGTCCCTGCCCGGCAGCTTCGACTGCAAGTTCAGCTACGACACCGCGGGGACCCGCATGGGTGACCTGGAGATCGAGGGCAACGGCGAGACCTACCACCAGAAGATCCGGATCGACGTCCTCGAGCACGCCTGGATCGGCTGAGGCCGCGCCATTCGCCGGTCCGCGGCACACGCGGACCGACGAAGCGAAAAGGCCCCGTGGCTTGAGCCCGGGGCCTTTTCTGTTGGGGGCCTTTCTGACGGGGCACTCAGCCCCAGTCGTACATGCGGATGAACTCGGGGAGCTTTTCGACCATCTCGTCCCGGTCGAAGAAGCGATCCGCCCGCGCCAGACGCATCTCGTCACGAATGTCCGCATCTCCGCCGAAACAGAACACCGGCAGGTTGATCTGGTATTCCATGCGCAGGGTGCGGATCACGTCCAGCGGATCGAACACTTCGATCTCGTCCAGATCCAGCAGCAGGAAGCGATACAGCAGGACCTCGTTCCAGTCTCCCAGACCCTCCAGATCGGTGGTCGCTTCCATGTGCCAGTCGTCGGGCAACGGCGCCCGCAGGCGCTCGGTCATCTCGCTGTCCCGGCTCATCAGGATCATGCGCTTTTCCAGCCGGCGCTGGATCGTCGGTTCGGCCATCTCGATGTCTCCTTGGAAATTCAGGCGATGCCGCGGTACAGCGCATCGATGCGGGCGCTGACCGCATCGGCCACCGCAGGGTCGAGGCAGCCGGCCAGGCGCGAGCGCAGATGCAGACGTTCCGGCAGCTCGCCCGCCACGCGCTCGCCGAGGACGCGGTCCACTGCGGGGTCCTCGCACCAGACGCGGGCGATGTGCTGTCCTTCGACGTGCAGGCGCAGGCGCCCGCAGGCCACCCGTGTCTCGAACACGTGATTGTCACGATTGACCCGGATCCCCTCCGGCACGGACGGACGCGCATCCCCGTCCGCGAGATCGTCCAGTTCCTCGTAACCGGCCGCCAGCCAGGCCTCCAGGGTCGGCGCGTCCGGCGTCACCTCCACCGGCGGCGCCTCGAAGCGGCGTTCCGTGACCCGGCGCAGCGAGTCGCGCAGGGCCGCGGAATCCGGCGCCCGCCCCAGCTCCCCGGCGCAGTCGGTCATGCCGGCCTCCAGTACCGGGCGCAGCCATTCGCGATACCCCTCGCTGGGGGCCCGCACACAGGCGAGGAAATCCTCCACCGGGAAACGACCGAGAAAGCTCGCGCCGAATACCGAGCCCTCGTTCAGGGTGGCCGCACCGGTACCCATGATCTTGCGGCCCTGCACCCAGACATCCTGTCCGCGGGGTTCCACCCCCTGCAGGCCCAGCTCGCGCAACACGTCCACGGCCATGGCCAAGCCCTGCGCGAACAGATGCCGGGGGCCGCGCTTGAGGACACGGCTCGGCCGGATCACGAAGAAGCAGTCCTGGTCGGCATCCACCCATACCGAACCACCGCCCAGGGGGCGCCGCACCACCGGGATGCCACGCGCGGCACAGTGGTCCAGATCGAGGTCGGCTTCGGGGTCCTGACTGCCGCCCACCGAGACATGCGCCTCGCGCGAGCGCGCCCACAGTACCCGGGGCGGAGCGTCCGGCGGAGTGGACGCCGCCAGCCCGGTATACAGGGCATGCAGCTCCGTCGCCGACCGCTCCCCGGCATCGATCCATTCCGGAGCGGCCGGGGTCGTCATCGCGCCTTATTCCTCCGACGGCTGGCCGGCGGCCGCGTCGCCCTGCTGCTCCTGATCCTTGTCATCGTTCCCCGGCTTGTAGAAATAACGGAAATAGAAGTCGGAGCGCGACAGATCCTCGTACAGCTTGGCCCGTTCCTCGACCCCGGTGCGCATGATATCCACCAGCGCCTCGGCCTGCTGGCCATCGATGATGTGCATGCCGCCCAGCAGCTCCTGGTCGGTGTCGAGGAAATGCTGCGCCAGCTCCTCGGGCTCCTGCACGAACACCAGGAACGCCTTGCATTCGGGATCTTCGAGGTCCAGCGGCTGCATCACCAGTTTGCCGAGCCACGCCTGACGCGCGACCTGGTTGAACTGATGGATGTCCAGCTTGCGACCCTTCTTGTACTTGTTGAGTTCGTTGCGGATCTCGCCCATGTTGGCGATTTTCATTGATTTCATGGCCTGCTTCCTGCCGCGAGTGAACGGGGAGGATAAACAACCCCGGCCCCCCTACGTAAGAAACCCCGGCGGACCGGGGTTCTTGAGTGCAACCAGGGGTTTTTCCCGGGCCGGGATTCAGTCATCCCACTGGAAGCCGGAGGACGCGAATCCGGTGGCCTCCTGCAGCGCCTCTTCCACGGCTCCCGGGGCATTGCGCAGCTGGATGAAGCTGTTCGACCCCAGCATGCTCAGGTCGGGGAAATGCAGCGCCATGCGAAAGCGCATGTGGAGCGCCTCCACGTCGCCGCCATTGACCAGGACCTCGTAGGGCACGTAGGCGGTGTGGCGACGCGCGTTGACGTCCACGGTCTCCAGGGCGTTGCGATCGGACGCATCCTCCTCGGCCCCGTCCGCAACGCGGATCGCCACGCCGACCAGGGTTGCGTCGCGCCCCGGGATATCCACCCGATAGACCTCGCTGACACCGCCGGCCCGCTCCTCCAGACCTGCACTCAACGCCTCGAGCGCTTCCGCACGCGAACCCCGGCTGCCCAGCTCGTAGGGCGCGTCGAAACGTTCCATGCCGAACGCATAGCGATACCGGTTGAGGTCACGCTGGCTCTTGCCGTCCTCGTGGCCGAAGGTCTCCTCGGCCCCGAGGGCCTCTTCCAGCGACGCCGCGACACCGTCCAGTGGCACCTCGACACGGTAGGCGTGCTGGAAGTAAACCGGATGCGTGTAGCTGACCTGCACTTCGCCGTCGACCTCGGTGATGCCGACGCGCATCGGCGCGACATAAGCCGCACGGTCATGCGAGGCGGCAGCCTCCAGCAGGTCGTCGCTGGTCGCCACCAGCACGCGGGCCGAATCGGTGACGTCGTACTCACCGAGGATCTCGAAATCCGCGCCTTCCAGACGCTCGCGCGCCTCGTCGGCCACGTCGGAGACGCCGGCCCCGCCGTCGGTCCAGGCCAGCACAAACGGGCGATACTCGTCCGCGGTGGCGGACGCAGCCGCGGCCATCAGGGTCACGGCCGCCAGCCCGGCCGTCAGAGACCGGACGATCCCGGTCGAGCCGCCGGCTTGCAGCGGCTTGCGATGAAACAATGACATGGATACTGCTCCTTCGATCAATGGGAAGCGGGACATCGCCGTCGACCCCGGCCGGGGCCGCAACCCCGGGGCCGGTGGATCGACGGGCCGACCTCAGAAGCGGTAGCTGTAGCCCAGCTCCAGCTCGTACTGCTTCATCTCGATCTCGATGTCCTGGTCCTCATCAAACGCGTTCGATCCGGAGACCGAATTGCTGGGCGCGTACATGGCCGCGAAGCTCAGCTCGTGCTGGTCGCCGAAGGACTTGGTGAAGCCCGCGGTGTAGTGATGCTTCATCACCCCCGGGGCGAGGATGTTCATGGTCACCTCGTCCGAATCGATCGGGTTGTCGCCGCGGTTGTAGCCCACGCGCACCTGCCAGTCGTTCGGCAGCTCGAACTGGGCACCGATCTTGTAGACATTGATGTCGTCCCAGCCGAAGCCCCGACCGTCGGAGGTACCGAAGAACGGAGCCGACCCTCCCTGCATCTGCGCACCCATGGCGGCCTGCAGGTCCTGTGCATCGGGGCCCGAGTTGGAGATCGCGTCCACGTCGGAGTAGTTGATGCGCTGGTAGTCGGCCACCAGAGTCACGGTGGGCGTCACCTCCCAGGCCACCCCCATGCCCCAGGTCGACGGGATGTCGAATGACCCGCTCTCGGCGAACAGCCCGGCATAGTCGTCGAAGTCGGAGTTGCGGATCTTGGAGCGGTAGTTGGCACCCAGCCGCACCCCTTCGGCCACCTGGGCCTGGATGCCGATCTGCGCGCCGTAGCCCCAGGAATCGTCCGTGCCGTTGCCGCTGAAATTCTCCGAATCGTCGGACGCCCCGAAATCGGCAAAGGTCTGGATCCCTTTCGCCTCGAACCGCTGATAGGAGATGATCGGGCTGAAGCCCACGCTCACCCGGCCGTCGGCGAACTTTTGCGCGTAGGTCGGGATGATCGCCAGCTGTTCGAGGTCGACGCCGGCTGATCCATCGCAGAACACGCCGGTCTGGCTACCGATGGGCAGCATGTTACCGGTGGGCTGCCCGGTGTTCGGATCCATCTCGGGCATCTGACAGAACTGGCTGTTCTCGAACCCCGGGTAATTGGTGTTCATGCCACCGTTGCCGAGAAAGGCGATACCCCAGGAGCGGTCTTCATCGATCTGCTGGACGAAACCCAGCGACGGGATGAAGAAGTTCTTGCTGTCGCTCTCGACCTCGCCCGGGGCCAGAGGGAAGGTCCCCGCTTGCCCGGGCTGGCCCGCCTCATACGAACGTTCGGGCCGAAAGTAAGTCAGGGCCCCGTCGAAGCGGGTTTCCATGCCGGCGATGCCGGCCGGGTTGATGCCCGGGGCGTAGGCGTCCTGCGAGATGGCCATGCCGACGCCGCCCATGCCCTTGGCCTTGATGCCGTAGCCATGGGCGAAGTAGCCGTTGGTGGCCTGTGCGGTACCGGCGGCCCCCAGGGCCAGGCCGACCGCCATCGTCATCGCGCTGCGGCGAATGAAGCGTGCTTCCATTGTTGTCTCCTTTGGTGGTCTTCTTGTTGTAGCCGGGGGCGGATTGGCTCCCCCATCGGCTCGGGATACCCGCACCGCTGACCATACGGACGGGCATCTTTTTCGGCGGCCCCCTGCCGCTCGAAATTTCGGCGGCCCCCCTGCCGCTCGAAACCTGAATATTCAAAACCGCTTATCGGCGCCCTGACGTGCGAAAGCCCCGCAGGGCGGGGCTTTCGTCGGGGACTTGATTGTTATGCTTACCGGGCCGATGTTTCGTCCTCGGCCTCATCGTCGGCGTCGAAATCGAAGGTGCCGACGTCTTCGCCATCCATCTGCCGCTTCACGAATCCGACGTCACTGCTGTTCAGCGCGAACGGGAACGACAGGATGTCCGTCGGGCTGGAATCGCCATAGGGGCGATTGCAGGCCGAGACCTCCTCGTCCGACTTGCCGGGGCAGCCGGAGGTCTGGAACGGCTTGCCGGAGGCGATCAGTTCCTCGACCTCGGACTGCGGCAGACCGAAGTCCACCACCTGACCGTCGTCGTTGAACTTCATGTCGTCGATGCGGCCGCCGGCGTAATCGATGATGAAGCGGCCCAACTGCACGCGGCGCCACTGGTCGCGCGGGACCGGCTTCCAGTCTTCCATCAGCGAGCCTTCCTCGGGGAAGAAGGCGAACATGTGGTTGTGGCCACCCAGGTCACGGATGCGCTGGCAGACCTGCAGGATCTCTTCCTCGGTCTCGCCCATGCCGCAGATCAGATGCGCGCCGAACTTCTCCGGGCCGAAGATCTCGGCGGCCCACTCGATGGACTGCCAGTACTTGTCCCAGGTATGCGGGCTCTCGACCGACTTGCCGCGGGTACGCTCGAAGATCTCCGGGGTCACCGCGTCCAGCGCGACGGTGAAGATGTCCGCGCCCTTGTCCCGCAGGAGCTGGAGGTCTTCATAGCTCATGGTGGTCGGGTTGGACAGGATCGACACCGGGATGTGATTGACCTCGGCGACCCACTTCTCCAGCAGCTCGACGGTGTCGGCATCGGAGTTGGGATGGGTGATCATGGAGATGCACATGCGCTCGAACTGGCCGGCGTCGGCGTTGTTCTTCACGCGTTCGATCACCTCGTCGTATTTGGCGGTGGGCCAGTCGACGCGGATGAAGTTGCGGTCGGCGTAGTCACGCGATTCCTCGCGGTGGCGCGCCAGCCCGCAGTAGGAACAGTTGGCGCGGCAGCCTTCCGGATAGGTGACCAGCAGGTTCAGACAGTGGGTGCAGGACGTGCGATGCATGGTCCCCGGCACCAGGCCAAGCGTAATCGCGGCCGCCGTGGACATCTGCACGTACTCCGGCGAACGCATGTCCGGGGTCTTGATGTGATAGTCCGGCCGATAGAAGTTTACCGGCGCGACCATCTCCTCTGCACTTGCACTCATTGTTTTCCTCCAGCGTTGTCTCGGGGATGCGGGGCATCCATCGACCGGGCCCGATTACGCGGCCCGATCACCATCGTCGAAATACTCGGAAAATGCAATCCATCCACGACGCTGCGTTGCGTCTTCGTTCGCCCGCGGCGTGCGCCAGTGCTGATTGAGAAACGCACGCCGGCGGCAGGCACGCTCCAGCGCCGGCCCGTACTGGCTGCGCATCTCGTCGTCGTAGTCCTCCAGCGCCTCGTCATCGCCGCCCAGGTCATCCACGATCGCCTGCGCGGCCGCCTCGCCGGAGACCACCGCCGCGGCGATCCCGGCCCCGGTGATCGGATGGGTCAGCCCGGCCGCATCGCCCACGAACAGCACCGGCCCGTGCACGAGGTGTTCGCGCAGACCGCCCACCGGGATGGCACCGCCGGTGCGATGCACGATCTCGGTGCCCAGCAGCCCCTGCTCCACCAGCTGCGCATGCAGCGTCTCCAGCGGGGTCTTCATGTCGCGCTCCAGGCGCTTGTCGGCGCCCAGGCCCAGGTTGGCCCATTCGCCCTTGGGGAACAGCCAGGCATACCCGCCGGGGAAATCGTCCGACAGCCAGACGTCGGTCGCGGTGTACGGCCGCAGCAACGGCACGGTGTACTGGCGGGTCTGCACCACCGGCAGCGGATCCAGCCCCAGGGCCGCGGCCACGGGGGAATGCGGGCCGTCGCCGGCCACCAGGAAGCGAAAGCCGACCTCGACCGCCTCACCCGCGTGCTTCACCCGGGCCACGCGCCGGTCCACATCCACGTCGGTCAGCGGAGTGGACATCGCCACCTGCGCCCCGGCAGCCTCGGCGGCGCGGATGATCGCACGGTCGAACTCGCCGCGATCGACCATCAGGCCGGGGAAGTCGGACTGCTCTACCGCGCCGGAGGGCAGGAAGCTCTGCATGGAATCGATGCGCTGATGCAGCACGCCGTCCGGCTTCGCATAGGCGCCCATGGGGTTGGGGATGAACTCGGCGCATTGCACCGGCTCGCCGCGTGCACGATTGCGTTCCACCGCCAGCACCGACAGCCCCGCTTCGGCCGCCACGCGGGCGGCGGAGGCCCCGCCGGGCCCCAGCCCGACCACCAGTACGTCGACCGAAGCGGGCAGCATCAGGCGCACCCCGCCGGGTTGGGGACACCGTTCATTATTCGGCGGCCTCGTCGGTTTCCGCCTGCGCCAGGGCCTCGCGCAGGGCGGCGATGAAGTCTTCCGGCGTCAACTGCAGCATCTCCACCTCGCGTTCGGCGAAGAAGGCGCGCACACGGTCCTCCATCTCGGTGACGGGAGTATCCTTCAGGCTGGCCTCCAGATCCGCGATGGTGCGGGTCGGCTTGACGAAGACATCGCCGGTGATCCAGACCTGCTTGAGATGGCTGCGCTCAGGGTCCACCGCCGCGCCCACGCGCATCAGGCCCCCGTCGCAGCGATACACCGCCTCGTGCAGCGGGGCATCGGTCGCGGGGCGGTTGCGCTGGTACACCCATTCGTCGCTGTCGATCTCGGCCAGCGCCTCGCGGAACGCGGCGTCTTCTTCTGCCAGCAGGCCGGCCGGGGCCGCCTCCACCGCGAACTCGCGCGCGATCGCCTCGGCGATGGTGCTCTTCACGTGGTCCAGATCCGGGGTCTCGCCGAGCAGGGTCGCCATGTTGGCGACGCGATCGCGCGCCGACTCGATCGCCTTGTCGGAAAGCTTCTCCGCCGGGATGCGCAGGATGCGCAGCATGTCCTCAACGTCGAACTCGATCAGCAGGGTGCCCTGATAGAGGATGGACTCGCCGTCGAAGGCGCCGCCGGTCCCGGAGATCTTGCGGCCGTCCACCTCGATGTCGTTGCGCGGACGGAAGCGCGCATCCACCCCGAGCTTCTGCATGCCCTCGGCCGCCGCGGTGCAGATCCGTTCGGCGATGCGCCCCATGTCGGCGGTGCCGAGGAACTGCTTGTCGAGGTAAAGCTCCCAGCCCAGCTGGGTGCTGTCGAAGTAGATCGCGCCACCACCGGTGATCCGGCGCTGGATCGCGATGCCATTCTCCCGGCAGTAATCGGCGTGGATCTCCTGATCCACGTTCTGGTGGAAGCCCACCAGCGCGCAGGGCTCGAACTGGAGGAAACGCAGGGTATGCGGCGAATGGCCCTCCTGGTGGCACTCCAGCAGGGCGCGGTTGAACGCCATGTTCTCCGCGGCCGGGCGCAGGCCGGTATCCAGGATGCGCAGCGTCTTCTGATCACGTTCAGGCATGACAGCCACCCCCCGAGGCCACGGCCCCGCCTTCGGTCACGATGCGAATACCGCCCAGGCCCTCGCGCGCCTTGCGCTCCTGTTCGCGCCGGCGGGCCTCTTCGGCAACGATGGTGTCCAGATCCAGTTCAACCCCGCTGGCGTTGTCCGCGGCCTCGGCCATCACCTCGTCGCCCACCGCGATGGAACAGCAGGCGGGCGTGACGCGGACGTTCTTGCCCAGCCGCGCAGCCAGCTCGACCACGCCCTCCGCCGGATGCGCGATCCCCGACAGCCCGGCCATCACCGCATAGCTGTCGATCTGACTCTTGGCCTCGCCCGGCGGCCGGGCGCACCCGAGCAGCAGCGGGGTATCGCCCAGGCGTTCGCGGGCGTCATGGAAGAACCGGCCCACCGCGTGCACGTCCGGGGTTTCGAACGGCCGACTGGCCGGGGCATAGAACGGCATGACCACCACCAGCACCACCGCATCGGGCAGATGCCGGGCCAGCATCTCGAGCGCGTTCCACTCGCCGAGCAGCTTGCCGTAGTGGAGACCGACCACGATGTGCGGCACCACCTTCATGTTGGTCTTGACCAGGCTCTCCAGGGTCCGCTCGAAGTCGTCGACGCTGCGGCGCAGGTGATAGACCTGCGTAATGGTGTCCTGTGCACCGATCACGTCCATCATCGCCGCGTCGATCCCGGCCTGCTCCATGGACAGCGCGATGTCGTCGTCCACCAGGGCGGTGTGCATCGCGATACGGAAATCCGGGAACTCGTCCTTGATCCGACGGATGGTCGAGTAGTAGGGCCCGTACTCCACCTCGTTGCGGTGGTTCGAGCCGCCAGTGAGCAGCATCCCCTGGGCGCCGGATTCGATCACCTGATTGACCTCCCGCCACAGGTCTTCGGGGCTGCGCACCGGAATCATCGGTTCCAGGATCTTGGCCTTGCAGTGGTCGCAGGCCAGCTTGCAGTCCCCGCCGGTGATCGACATCGCGGGCCAGGCGCTTTTCCCGCAGTCGGCCAGTTCGCTCGTCTGGTAGGACTTGAAGGTCGGGGTGTAAAAATGGACCGAGTCACTGCCCGCAATCGCGCCGCCTCCCCGGGCCTGAAGATCCTCCACCAGCAACGGATCCACGGGGACGTCTTCCAGGGGTTCAACCCGCCGGATCACATCGTTCCAGCTCGTCATCGGCTCTCTCCGGGTGCGCGCAATTTGTTGAACGTTTTACTGCGGTATTAGTGACAAAAAAGAGGCCGTCGATCCCTCGGGAACGACGGCCCCTTCGCGAAAGACCTTCAGCAGCCGCCGAAGCCGTCCGCTTCCATCTTGGCTTCGAACGCCGCCAGGGCGTCGGAGCCGGTCTTCAGCTCGGCGCTTTCGCCGTCCCAGTCTTCCGGCTTCAGCTTGATCAGCCAGCCTTCGCCGTAGGGATCTTCGTTGATCAGGCCCGGGTTCGCGGCGACTTTGTCGTTGGTCTCGGTGACTTCGCCGGTGACCGGGGTCTTGGCCGGGCCAACCCACTTGCCGGATTCAACCGTGGTGCAGGACTTGTCCTTCTTGACCGACTTTCCCACTTTCTTGGGAGTGTACGACACGATCGTGCCGGCCAGCGAGCAGGCATAGGAGGTCAGGCCGACGGTGGCGGTACCATCGCTCTCCTTGCGCACCCAGACGTTGTTTTCAACGTTGTACATCAAATCTTCCGGAATATCACAACCCCGAACAGCGCCCATAATTACCTCCTGGATGAGTAAAGCGGGAAAGACTAGAAAGTTATCGTTTTGTCACTACGCAGGATCAGGTCAGCGAGCTCGCTGGCCCGATTGACTTCATCGACCTCGTCCACGAGATCGGAAGACGCGTCGATTCTATACCCCGGCAAAGCGGGCTGGCAAACGTGCAAACGAACCCCGGCACGCTTTGCGTCCCGGATGAACTCGCTGATCGGCTTGCCCCCTTCCATGGCCCTCAGATTCTCCGCCACGCCCTGCTCCATCAGCTTCACCCCTTCCATGGTGAAAAAGATGTACACGTCCACGTCCATCGACGCCATCACCGCGCCCAGATAGAACGGCGTGGCGCAGCGCGCGGGCGTCGACGGGCCCGAAGTCATCACGAACACGACGGTCTGTTCGTCGTTATCGAGATAGTAGTCGTCGTCGAGATCGGCCATGGGCACCCCTCAGCGCAGCTTGCGCTGGCACTCGATATCGTCTTCACGCGCCCGCCGGCAATAGCCTTCGTGCGCCTTGTCACCGGTGACGAACTCCGCCAGCGCCGCATCCGCCCCGTTGGTCGCCTCGACCCGCGCGATCCACGCGTTGTACGGGTCCGAATTCAGCAGGACCGGGTTCTCCAGCACGTCCTCGTTACCCTCGACGATCTTGCAGTCGATGAAGTTGGGGATCGGGCCGGCCCACTTGCCGCTTTCGATCGTCGCAACCGGCTTGCCCGGCGGCCGCCGGGTCCCCGGCCGCCGCACGCGCACGTGGATGATCTTGCCCGCGATGGTCTGGGACAGATCGGTCATGCCGACGGTCAGCGTGTCGTCGTCCTCCCGCCGCAGCCAGATCTGGTATTCGTCGTCGTAGAACAGTTCAGGATGGAACTCGCAGCCGTTGCAATCCATGATTCGCCTCGTTCCCGGACGCACGCGCGCCCGTGCTCCACAAAAAAACGGGCGCAGCGCGCCCGTTTTGTCGTATCAAGCCTGGATGCCGAAAGAAGGGGATCAGAGGACCCCCTTCTCCTTCAGCAGGCCGATCGAGTCACTCACGTTCTCGTGAATGCCCAGCTTGCGCGGCGACAGGCCCATGGCCAGCCCCAGCAGCTGCGTGAAGTAAAGCACCTTCACGTCGGTCTTGATGCCGAACTCGGTCTCGGCACGGACCTGGTGCATCTCCAGACCGGAGTGGCAGGTCGGGCATTCGGTCGCGATCACCTCGGCGCCGGAATCCTCGGCCGACTGCAACAGGTTCAGCACCAGCTGGGTCGAGGTATCCGAGTCGGACAGCGTATGAGCGCCGCCGCAGCAGGAGGTCTTCAGCGGGAAGTCCACGTTGACGCCGCCGGCGGCCCCCAGCAGGTCATCCATGAAATGCGGCTGATAGCTGGAATCCGACCCGGGACCATTGTCCTTTTCCGGGAAGATCTGCCGCGGCCGGGTGTACATGCAGCCGTAGTAATTCGCGATCTTCAGGCCGTTCAGGCTCTTGGTCATCTGCTGCTTGATGCCCTCGGGACCCAGCTCCTCCATCAGCCATTCCAGCAGATGCAGGGTGCGCACGTCCCCGGAATACACCGGATCGTCCGACTTCCGGGCCAGGTCCTGGACCGTGTTCATCGTCTCGTCGGACGTGGCGGTCTCGTACTCGGCCTTCTTCAGGTTGTGATAGCAACCATTGCACGGCGCCATCACCGTGTCCATGCCCATCTGTTCGGAGGCGATGGCCATGTTCCGGGCCGACAGATAGGTCTGCAGCATCGGATGGACGTTCTTCACCTCCATCGCCCCGCAGCAGTTCCAGTCGCGCAGGTTCTCCATCTCGAGGCCCAGCGCCTTGACCAGCACGCGGGTCGAACGGTCGTAGGGACCGCCGGAGCCCTCGAGGGCACACCCGGGATAGTAAGCAACCTTAGCCATGAGCGGCCTCCTTCTGTTCGCGCACGTAGTTCTTCAGCACGTCCCCGGTCTTGCCCCAGGACTTGGTGCGCGGCGTATGTACGGTATTGAAGCCCATCGCCATCAGGTGCTTCACCGGCAGGTGCTTCATCATGCGGAAGATGAACACCTTCAGCCATTCCTGGACCAGCGGCTGGCCGGACTTCTTGAAGAAGTTCTGCATGACCTTGCCATCTTCGATGCGGCCGGTCTTGTAGATCTGGTCGGCGAACTCTTCGTCGAACATCGTGGAGGGGGCCTTTTCCGTGATGCCCTCTTCCTCCATCCAGTGCGCCAGCGCCTTCATCACGCCCTCGGGCTTCACGTCCTTGGGGCAGATGTTGGTGCACTTGTTGCACGACACGCACTGCCAGATGATGTCCTTGTCCTTGACCAGCTCTTCCTTCATGCCCAGGCGGGTCAGGTAGATCCAGTAGCGCGGATTGAACTGCACGTTCTGCGCATACATGGTGCAGGAGTTGGTGCAGGACCCGCACTGCCAGCAGCGGTGCACGTACTCGCCGCCGGTGTAGCTCTGGATCTTCTTCTCGAAATCGTCGTCGTAGTCGCGGACCGTGCGCGGGGCAATCATGGTGTTCCAGTGCCCGGACACGTCCACGCCGTCGACCACCAGCTCGTCGTGCTGCTGGAGCCGCTCGTCCTCGATCAGTGCCTTCTCGTGTATTGCCATGACGTCTCTCCGAAAACCTGTCCAACCAGGCTCAAACTCGATTCAGTTATTATTCAGTGCAACGAAGCCTGCTCGCCCTTCAGGCGCCCCTCGGGAGAATCGATCCCGAGCAGTTTCACCACAAGCTCCAGCGGATCCTCGCGGGCCCCGAACTGGGCATCGATCAGCCCCAGGCTCATCGACAGCGACCTGGCGTAGTCGGAATACGCCTGCACCCAGAGCAGATCCGTCACGAAATGGAGATCCCGATAGAACCCCATGTCGTGCAGGGCCTCGTAGAACCATTGCCGCATGCCCAGCAGCGCTGCATAGCCGTCGTCGATCGGGATCTCCCGCAGGGTGTCGTTCCCGCGGATGAATTCCCGCATCGCGCCGGCCGTGGTACCGGAGTCCCACACCCAGCGATTGGCCAGCGGCAGCGCCTCCGGATCCGCGAAGTGCAGGATCTCCGAACCGAAGTCCCACAGTCCGCGCCGCAGCTTGCGATCGTCGCCGGCGAGATCGGCGAAGGCCTGCACCCGTTCATCCGGATGAACATCCGGCCGTACCAGACTGCGTACGCCTTCGACCACCGCGCCCTGACGCTCCGCCAGCAGCGGCCCCAGCTTGCGCCGCACCGAGAACACCAGGCCCCCCAGGGTCCGCACGTCGGCATCGTCGATCTCGTCACCCTTCGCGACGACCTCGGCGAACACCTCGTGTTTGGACTGCAGCGCCTCAATGAAGGTCTGCAATCCCTGAACCCCGCCGGCGTCGGCGATGTTCTCCTGCAGCGTGTTCAGCTTCGTTGCAAGGATGTCCCTGTCAAAGGTGACACGAGGCGGTACCGGCGTCAGATCCGGCACCGCCTCGTCCTTGACCACCTCAGCCGGCTTTCTGAACCAGCGCATGCAGGTCCGCCACGGCCCGGCCACCCGCGGCCGCACCCTGGGCGATCGAGTCGTCGATCGTCTCGGGGCCGTACGCCGCGCCGCAGGCATAGATGCCCTTGCGCGTGGTACCGCAGGTGTTGGTGTACTGCTCGGCCTTCTCGAGGAAGCCGTGCTTCTCGAGACCAACGCCGAACACCTGGGAGATCTCCGGGTTGTCGGCGTTGGGGTCCATGCCGATCGCATGCACGACCATGTCGAACGGGATCACGATCGGGCGCTTGACCAGGGTGTCCTCGCCCTTGACCAGCAGGCGGCCGTCACCGGAGGACGTCACTTCGGCGATACGCGCCTTGACGAACTTGGTCTTGAACTCTTCCTGGGACTTCCAGTAGTACTTGTCCTCGTACAGACCGAAGGTACGGATGTCCATGTAGTAGATGAACACGTCGGTCTCGGGGGACAGTTCCTTGATCTCCATGGCCATGTTCGCGGACACGGTGCAGCAGATCTTGGAGCACCACTCGCGACCGATCTGGCGGTCACGCGAGCCCACGCACAGCAGGATGCAGACCCGCTCCGGCACACGGCCGTCGGAGGGGCAGGCGATGTTGCCCGAGGCGACCATCTGTTCCACCTGGGTGGTGGTCAGCACGTCCTCGTAGGTGCCGAAGCCCCACTCCGGCTTGTTGATGGAGTCGAAGTGGGTAAAGCCGGTGGCCAGCACGACCGAGCCGGCCTGCACGGTTTCGCCATTGGTCAGCGTGGCGGTGAAGTTGCCCGCCTCGCCGTCCAGCTTCTCGACCTTGGCACTCTTGTGCACGGCCACGCTGGAGTCGTCCTCGACGCGCTTGACCATGCGGCCAATCGCCTCGGAAGCCCACTCGCCGGAGGGGACCAGCTTGGCATAGCCCGACAGGATCGGGGCACCGCCCAGGACGTCTTCCTTTTCGACCATGACGGCCTTGTAGCCGGCCGAGGTCACGTTCGCGGCGGCGGACAGGCCCGCCGGACCTCCGCCAACAACCAGTACAGTATCTTGCATCACACCTTGCCCCCGTATGCGAGTTCAGGATTGTAGAGGTATTCGATGTTCCCGGCCTCGACCTCCTTGAGGTACTCCTGGAAGGTCTTCTTGGCTTCGGACCAGGACATGCCCATCTTCTCGACCAGATCTTCGCAGGGCGACGCGTGCCACTGCAGCTGGACGATCTTGAACGGATCCGCGCCGCAGGCCAGGGCCGCGAACTGGACTTCCGCCATGATCGGGATCTGGAAGTTCTGGTTATGCGCCTTGCCGATCCACTGGTTCTTGTCCATGGTCGTGACGCAGCCGGTGTCGTTGGCCAGCATCACGTCGGCATTGGCCTCTTCGCGTGCCACCCGGATCTTGCGGTCCATCGTGAACGAGCGGGTGAACTCACGCTCGGAGATGATGTGCCGGAAGCCGAAGCCGCAGCAGTCGTACCAGGTGGAGTAGTCGATCACCTGAGCACCCAGTGCCTGGGCGGTGGAGGTGATGATGGCGGTACGGTTGCCGCCCAGCACGGACTGATCGTAGACCGCGTCCTCGTGCACCATCTTGTAGTAATGGCAGGCCACGTGGGCGGTGGTGCGGATGTTGGACACGTCGATGGTCTGCAGCTCGGACGCGATGCGGTTGCGCATCACGTGGACCCACTCGGAGTAGTGGATGATCTCTTCAGGGATCACGAGCTTGCCGTCGACCAGACGGCCCAGCTTGCCGAGGATCTTGGTGACCTTCTCGCGCAGTTCCGCGGACTCCACCAGGAACTTGCGGATCTCCTTGTAGTTGCCGAAGGAGGTGCCGCAGTGGACCAGCGGATAGAAGTGGCCCAGGTCGTGGCCGTGCTGCTTGCCGGAGACGTAGGCCTGGTGGAAGTTACGCAGGAATACCGCGGCCAGCGACTCGACGTTGCCGATGCCGGAACCGTGGTAGTTCCACGCGGTGCAGGACGTCTGGTCGGTCTCGTCGAGGTAGTCCTTGCCGGGTTCGAAGCCGAACTGGTTCATGAACCACAGCAGCGATGTCGGATAGCCCGGGATGTTGCCGCACTGGCCACAGGACTTGTGGTGCCACAGCTGCTTGGTCGGGACCTGCTTGTCCCAGCCGAACAGGGTCTGCACGGTCGCCGGCTCGTGACCGTCGGTGATGCGGTGGATAATGATCTGACCGTCCTTCTCGAGCTCGTACATGTGCTCGCGGACGTCATCCATGCGGTCGCCGAGGTCGATGGTGCGGCGGTCGACGTGCTTGCGCACCCAGTCGGTGGCCTTGACGGCTTCTTCCTGCGACAGATCGGTCGCCTGGAAGAAAGAACCGTGACCGGCAACGCCCTGGCCGTCGGTGTTGTGATAGCCCGGCTTCATGGCGCCGGCGCCGGCACCTTCACCGTTCTGGTTGTGATTGCCTGGGGTCTGTTCACTCATAACGCTTCTCCTGATGTCGCGGAACCGGAGGGACAGAGACGATTACTCGTCGTCTTCCTCTTCCTGCTCCTCGAGCCAGTCTTCGTAATCCTCGCGCTTCTCGTCGATGAAGTCCTCGATCACGTCGAAGAGGTTTTCATCCATCAGTTCGAGGGACTTCAGAACGCCGGTCATTTCCCAGATGGTGTACATCTCGACCGAGGTCTTGAGCGAGACCTCCCAGGCGGTTTCCACGGTCTGCAGAGTCTTCACCGGGATGGCCTTGCGCAGGACCTGGAGATCGCCTTCCACCTTCTGGATGTTGGGACCCCAGTCCGGGAAGTGATCGGGCTGGATCATGTCGGGCGAAAGCTGGTTACCCGTCGTGATCAGCTTGAGCATCACGCGCCCGAACGGACGAAGCACGTCCTTGGCCGACTGCATCTCGTGCTTGATGGCCACCTCGCGCATGATCGCGACGAGACCGCCGGGGGAGTTCTTGAACGGGCAGCGGGCGGCGCAGGTCATGCACTGGGCGCAGGCCCAGATCTTTTCCTGCATCGCGTCGTAGATCTGCTCGACGTTCTCGGTCCAGAGCAGCTGGACGATCTCGCGCGGGGAATAGTCGTAGAACTGGGCGGAAGGGCACGTCGCCGTGCAGATCCCGCAGTTCAGGCAGCCGTTGAGATCATGGTCGTAGCGAAAATCTCCGCGGATGTCGTCGAAGATTTGCTGCATCTCAGCATATGTCGCCATATGTCACCTCTTCGCTGTGGGCGAGCAGGCCTCTTTTGTACGGACCTTGCAGCCAGCCTAGATCGGGTCCAGGCATCAATCCAGTTACCTCACGGTAACCGCGTCTACCGGCAGCCCGGGGCCGTTCGCGGGACCGGACCCGGGCTTCGATGCGTCAGGAGACCTCAGGCCTTCTTGACCAGGAAGTAGAACTTGCCGCCCTCTTCCTTGTGCTCCATCAGTTCGTTGCCGGTCTGCTTGGCGAACGCCTCGAAGTCCTTCACCGCGCCCGGATCGGTGGCGATGATGTGCAGCACCTGACCGGCGTCCATGGAGGCCAGCGCCTTCTTGGCACGCAGGATGGGCAGCGGGCAGTTCAGGCCGGAGGCGTCGAGCTCTTGATCGAAGTTGGCCATGGCTTTCTCTCCTTTGTGAGTCTTCGTAATGGTTGACCGTTACCGGTCGTGGATCCGCCGAACTCCCCCTTATAGGGGAAACGGAATCGGAATACAACCAGATGCTAATCGGGCGTGACAATCGAGCGGCCGGACTGCGCCCAGCCCATGATGCCGCCCCGCAGGTTGTAAACGCCCTCCACGCCCTGCTGGGACATGAAGGCGCAGGCCTGCGCCGAACGCGCCCCGCTCTGGCAGTAGAACACCACGGGGACTTCGTCCTCGGTGAACTCGTCCTTGCGCGGCGGCACCGCCGCCAGCGGCACAAGTTCGGCGCCGGGGATCACCCCGCGTCCGGTCTCGCCCGGCTGGCGCACGTCCACCAGACGGAAGGCTCGACCTTCCGCGCGCCACTGTTCCAGTTCATCCGGGGTGATTTCCGAGAATCCGTACACGGCCAGCTCCAGTTTCCGGTTAACGTCCGGGCGGTGTAGCAGGTGCGAGGCTTCCTTGCAGAATGGCCACGCACACGGTGGGCGCGGAGCATAGCGAAACGGGCGACAAATGCAAATGGCATGACGGCATCCGCGAGGCCCGGGGAGGAGGGTGCGGACCGCACTGCTCCGGAACCGCTATCGCCCCCCGCGGTCAGACATGATAAGGTCACGCCCGCCTAAACAGTCCTGCGGAGGATTTTCCGGTGGAAAAGAGTGATTTCCAGGTAGACGGCCACTACGCCGTGACGATGAAGGACGCCCAGGGCAAGCTGCGCCCGGCGAACATCTACGTCCATCGCATGGAGGACGATCACATGATCGTTCGTTACACCTCCGGCGGCGACGTGGGCCTGCTGTTCAAGCTCAAGTACGACGACGTGGTGAAGATTGCACGCACCCACAAGGTTCTGGACCGCAAGAAGTTCATGGTCCCCGATTCCGTGCTGGATCCGAAACTGTGGAAGGACCGCGACAGCATGCGGGCCTACTCCTCGGCCCCCGGCTTGGGCAAGTAACCCGCAAGCGGCAGCACCACGCTGCGGGGGCCGGCACACCGCCGGCCCCCGTATCATGAAAAAGACCCTCCTCACGTTCCTGATCCCGCTTCTTCTGGTGCTCTTTCTGGCACCGGCGAGCACCTCTGCGGATACCTCCCTCCCGCGCCTTGGCGAAGCCTCGGGCGGCGTGCTGACCCCCGCCGAAGAAAGCGAGCTCGGCCGCTCCCTGCTGCGCGAAGTACGACGCTCCCTGCCGGTCGTGGACGACGCGGAAATCCGCTTTTACGTAGAATCGCTGGGTCAGCAGCTCGCCAGCCACAGCGATGGCGAGGGCATCACCTTCCACTTCATCCCGATCGACAACGATCAGGTCAACGCCTTTGCGATGCCGGGCGGCATCATCGGTGTCCACACCGGGCTGATGCTGGAAACGCGGGACGAGGCGGAGCTCGCCGCGGTCATGGCGCACGAGATCGCCCACGTGACCCAGCGCCACCTCGCACGCATGTTCGCGCGCGGGCGCGAGGTCAATTTTCGCACCGGCCTGGCGATCCTCGCCGGGGTCCTGGCAGCGGGGATCGACCCGCAGCTCGGTCAGGCGGTGATCACCGGCGGCGTCGCCAGCGGCATGCAGTCCCAGATCAACTTCACGCGCGCCAACGAGGCGGAAGCCGACCGCGTCGGCATGCGCATCCTGGCCGCCAGCGATTTCGACGCTGATGCGATGGCCGATTTCTTCGAGCGCATGCAGGAGCTTTCCCGGGGGGCGGGCGACGCGGTACCCGAATATCTGCGCACCCACCCGGTCACGCTCGACCGCATCACCGATGCGCGCAACCGTGCGCGCGACAAGCCCGAAGGCGTGCGCAACCAGGGCCCGGAATTCGCCTGGATGCAGGCCCGCGCCCGGGCGCTGAGCGATCCGCGGCGCGCGCTGCACCGGATCGGCGAGGATGCCTCCGCCGCCGAGCTGTACGGGGGCGCCATCGCACAACTGGAACGCGGCAACCCGCGCGAGGCCCGCCAGCTGCTGGAACGGATCGACGCGCCCGACGCCCCCACACTCACCCTGGAACTGGCGCGGATCGCCGTGGAACGCGCAACCGGGGAACACGCCGCGGCCCTCACCAGTCTCGAGGACCTGGACGCCGTCTACCCCGGCCACCCGGTGGTGCGCGAGCGCATGGCCCGCGTCCAGCGCGACCTCGGAAACTACGACCGGGCCCTGCGGATCACCTCGCGCATGATCCGCGAAACCGAAGCACCGGAACCGGCCCTGCTGCGCCTGCAGGCGGACATCGCCAGCGAGGCCGGCCGCGAGGCCCTGCGCCACGAAACCATGGCCGAGTATTTCTTTCATCGGGGCCAGTACGAAGAAGCCGTACGGCAGTTCGAGGTGGCCCTGGAGGCCGGGGACGCCAGCGAGCGCGACCGCCAGCGCATCGAGGACAAGCGCGAGACGGCCAGCCGCACGGCACGCGAATTCCGCGAGGAGCGGTAATGCCCCTGCGCGCGCACGCGGACGGCACCCGCGAGGTCAAATGTCAGCGAGGAACTCGTCCTCGTCGTACCGCGCAAGCCGTTCGAGGACCTCGAGGTTCTCAGAGACGGCCTCGATGCGTCTGCGGATGACTTCAGGCCTGACCATCGAGCAGCCTTTCCTTCAGGGCCTCGCGCTGGACACGGAGGTAGGGTTCGAAATCGAAGTATTCCCGCAGCGCAAGCGAGTAGTAACTGCCCCGATCGAAGTCGGGCCCGGCATGCAACAGGCAGTTCGGCCGTACGGCCTCGAAACGCAATGCCGGATCCGCGCCATCGAGCAGCACCAGATCCACCGCATCCAGCCCTTCCCGCGCCAGATCCGTCAGGATGTCCAGGCGGCGCGGCTCGATCGCCCCGGCGGGGCCGACCAGCGCAAGATCGATGTCACTGTCCTCCCGCGCCCGACCCTCCGCGCGAGAGCCGAACAGAAAGACCGCATCCACTTCACGGTAGCGCGCGAATACCCTTTTCACCCGCTCGGCGATCGTCTCGATTGTCAGGGCAGCCGTCATTGATCGTGTTCCACACCGGAGTATCCATCAATGTAGCACGGCGCGATCCGGCTCCGGGGCCATACCGCCGGTGGGGTACGCATGCGGGGGGGGGGGCACTCATGGCGCGGCCTCGAGGCCAGTGGCCGCCGGGGCGTTCACGATCTCCCCGTCCGGGAGCTGCCAGACAGCTCGGGCCAGGATGCAGAAATAAAGACAAGGATGGTGGGCCGTGAAGGAATCGAACCTTCAACCAATGGATTAAGAGTCCACTGCTCTACCAATTGAGCTAACGGCCCCCGGTACGGACGAGTACAAACGAGGGATGGGGTGACCGATGGGACTCGAACCCACGACAACCGGAGTCACAATCCGGGACTCTACCAACTGAGCTACGGTCACCACCGTATTGTTTCACTGCTTCGGCCATTGCCGATCCGGGCTCTGGCGCGCCCGGCAGGACTCGAACCTGCAACCGCCGGCTTAGAAGGCCGGTGCTCTATCCGGTTGAGCTACGAGCGCGTTTGCCGCCGGGCATCCGGGTTGTTCCAGCCGGTTGCGTCCGCCATGGTCGGGGTAGAGGGATTTGAACCCCCGACATCCTGCTCCCAAAGCAGGCGCGCTACCAGACTGCGCTATACCCCGTCGAGCCGTTCCCGCAATGGGTCCTGCACAGCGAGTGCAAAATCGTAGCGCCGGGAGGCCCCCGGGTCAAGCCATGGCCCGCGTCGCAGCCCCCGGGGATCGTGTCCGACCTTCCTTGAGGACCCGGCTGTGCCATGGGATCATCGCGTTCAGCCCTCCTGCCGGACGAGACCGAATGACAGCCCAGACCATCGACGGACGCGCCATCGCGCAGACCCACCGCGCCCGCATCGCCACCGAGATCGAATCCATGACCTCGCGCGATCTGCGCCCGCCGGGTCTCGCTGTGGTCCTGGTGGGGGCCGATCCGGCTTCGCAGGTGTACGTGCGCAACAAGCGCAAGGCCTGTGAACAGGTCGGCGTGGTCTCGCACTCCTACGACCTGCCGTCGGGCACGCCGCAGACCGATCTGCTGGCGCTGATCGACCAGCTCAACGCCGACCGCACCATCGACGGGATCCTGGTCCAGCTGCCGCTGCCGGAGCACATCGACCCGGAGACCATCATCGAGCGCATCTCCCCGGCCAAGGACGTGGACGGCTTCCACCCCTACAACGTCGGGCGGCTGGTGGCGCGCATCCCGCGCCTGCGGCCCTGCACGCCCTGGGGCGTCATCCAGCTGCTGCGGCATATCGAGGAGCCGTTCAAGGGGCGCACGGCCTGCATCATCGGCGCCTCCAACATCGTTGGCCGGCCAATGGCGCTGGAACTGCTGCTGGCCGGCGCCACGCCGACCATCTGTCACCGGTTCACCCCGGATACCGCGGCCATCGCCCGCCAGTCCGACATCCTGGTGGCGGCGGTTGGCAAGCCCGGGCTGGTCAAGGCCGACTGGGTCAAACCGGGGGCCACGGTCATCGACATCGGCATCAACCGGCGCGATGACGGCACCCTGTGCGGCGACGTGGAATTCGACGGCGCGGCGGAGCGCGCGGACTGGATCACCCCGGTCCCCGGCGGCGTGGGCCCGATGACGGTCGCCATGCTGCTGGACAACACCCTGCGGGCGCGCGCGTTCGGCACCCACGAGGCGGCCTGAACGGCCACCCCGCCGACCCGGCGGATCAGTCGGCGGCCGCGGCCGCCACGTCGCGCGCGGCCTGCAGCCGGACCCGGGTGCGCTCCGGGCCCAGATATTCGCGGATGCGCGGCAGCTCCGGCCCGAAGGTCTGCCCGGACAGCGCCGCGCGCAGCGGCATGAACAGGCCGCGCCCCTTGCGACCCGTGGCCGCCCCTGCCGCCTTCGCCACCTCGGGGAAGTCCGTACTGGTATCCAGCGCCTCCAGGGCGGCCTCGAACAGGGCCGGCCCGACGCCCGCGATCTCGTCGCGGGCCGCGTCGCTCAGCGGCGCCGGATCCTCCGCAAAGGCCGCTACCCAGCACCGCGCATCTTCCACCGATGCGATGTTGTCGCGCGCCAGCGCGATCCAGGCCGCACGCGTCGCTTCCGGCAGCGGGTCCAGCACGCCCAGCCCCGCGAGATGCGCCTGCAGATCCGTGTCCGACAGCGCGCGCAGGGCCTCGGCCTGCCAGTGTTCCAGCTGGCGCGGGTCGTGGCGCGCGGCGGAATGGCCGATGCGCCCCGGGTCAAACCCCTGCGCCAGCCCCTCCAGCGACAGCAGGCCCTCCTCCTCGTAACGATGACCCAGCCGCGCGAGGTGGTTGAGGATCGCCAGCGGCAGCACCCCGGCCTCGCGCAGTTCGCGGATGCTGGCCGAACCGTTGCGCTTGGACAGCGGAGCCCCGTCGTCGCCGTTGACCAGCGGCAGGTGGTGATAGCCGGGCGCCGGCAGTTCCAGCGCCTCCAGCAACAGCAGCTGGCGCGGGGTGTTGGCGATGTGATCCTCGCCGCGCACCACGTCGGTTACCCCCATCAGGGCATCGTCCACCGCGTTGGAGAAGAAGAACGCCGGCGTACCGTCCGAGCGCCGGATCACGAAGTCGCCGATCTCGTCGGTGCGGAACTTCACCGCGCCGCGCACTCCGTCCTCGAAGCGCACCGTGCGCCCCAGCGGCACGCGGAAACGCAGGGTCGGACGCTGCCCTTCGGCCTCGCGGCGTCGCGCCTCCTCCGGGTCCAGTCCGGCACAGGTGCCGGGATAACGCGGCGGCTTGCCCTGGGCACGCATGCGCTTGCGCCCGCGCTCCAGTTCTTCCGGCGTGCAGAAACAGGGATACGCCAGGCCGGCCTCGATCAGCCGGTCGTAGTAGGCCTGGTAGAGTCCCGTACGCTGTGACTGGGCATAGGGGCCGGCGTCGCCGGCGGCCGCGCCGTATCCTTCGTCCCAGTTCAGCCCCAGCCACTGCAGATCCTGCTGCAGCGCCTCGACGAACTCGGCGCGCGAGCGCTCGGCGTCGGTGTCCTCGATGCGCAGCAGGAAATGCCCGCCGCGCGCGCGGGCCAGCAGGGCGCTGAACAGCGCGGTACGCAGGTTGCCCAGGTGCAGCAGCCCGGTCGGGCTGGGCGCGAAACGGGTGCGGGTCACGGTTGTCGTCATGGCGCGCATGGTAGCCGAGCCACCCCGGTGCGACCAGCACCACCCGTCTCGAGGGGCGCTCGCGCCAGGCCATTCGTGCCCCGGTCATCGCGAGTCGCTAACCCCTCGCCCTCGTCATCAGCGAGGAACCGCAGCTCTCCCCCCGTCATTGCGAGGAGCCGAAGGCGACGCGGCAATCGGCCGGGGCTGGCTTGCGCGCAGGATCAGGTGGCTGCGGATGGAGATCGCCACGTCGCTGCGCGACTCGCGATGACGAGGGCGAGGGCTTTGCGACTCGCGATGACGAGGGGGGAGAGCTTCGGGACTCGCGATGACGGGAGGCGGGCAGCGGGACGCGGGACGCGGGCCGACTGGAACCGGCGGGGGTCCCCGGTTACCATGCCGGCTCCTGATTCCGGAGTGTCGTCATGCCCCGTCCTGTTCCGCCGGCCGGCATCGCCGCGGCCCTCCTGATCCTCGTCCTCAGCTTTCCGGGAGCCCTCATGGCCGAATCCAGCCCCAAGGTCGCGCTTGAAACCACGCACGGCCGCATCGTCCTGCAACTCGACGCCGAAGCGGCGCCGGAGACCGTCGCCAACTTCCTGCAGTACGTCGACGACGGCTTCTACGACGGCACGCTGTTCCACCGCGTGATCCCCGGCTTCATGGTCCAGGGCGGCGGCATGGACAAGGACATGCGCCAGAAGCCCACGCGCGACCCGATCCGCAACGAGGCGGACAACGGCCTGAAGAACAAGGTCGGCGCGGTCTCCATGGCCCGCACCCAGGACCCGCATTCGGCCACCGCGCAGTTCTTCGTCAACGTCAACGACAACGACTTCCTCAACCACACCGCACCCAACCCGCAGGGCTGGGGGTACACGGTGTTCGGCGAAGTGGTCGAGGGCATGGATGTCGTGCGCACCATCGAGGGCGTGCCCACCGGCCGTTCCGGCATGCATCAGGACGTGCCGCAGGAACCCGTGGTCCTGGAAAGCGCCCGCCGCGCCGACTGATCCCGTGAGCGAGACCGCGCCCGCCCTGGTCATCTCCGACCTGCACCTGGAGCGCGAACCCGGCCCGACGCTGAACGCCGCGCTGGCGTTCCTCGACGGCCCGGCGCGGGCCGCCTCGGCCCTGTACATCCTGGGCGACCTGTTCGAGTACTGGGTCGGCGACGACGCCTCGCATCCGGCGGCAGAGCAACTGGCGGCGGCGCTCTCCGCGCTGGAGGCGCCGGTCGTGTTCATCCATGGCAACCGCGACTTCCTCGTGGGCCCGGACTACGCGGCCCGCGCCGGCATGACCCTCGCCCCCGAGCCGCTGCACGCCACGCTGCCCTGCGGCCCGGCCCTGCTGATGCACGGCGACTCCCTGTGCACCGACGACAGCGAACACATGGCCTTTCGCCAGATGGTGCGCAGCGAGGCCTGGCAACGGGATTTCCTCGCCCAGCCACTGGAACAGCGCATTACACGCGCCGAGACCATGCGCGAGGCCAGCCGACACAACGGGCAGATGAAGGCCGCCGCAATCACCGACGTGAATGGCGAGGCCGTGGCCGCGACCTTTCGCGACGGCGACGTGCCGCTGCTGATCCACGGACACACCCACCGCCCCGCGATCCACGATCTGGAGGTCGCCGGCCAGCCGCGTCAGCGCTGCGTGCTGCCGGCCTGGGACGAGCACCCCGGCTTCCTGGAGCTCGGCCCGGAAGGCCCGGTCCTGCGCCAGCTGGACGAAACGCCCTACCCCGCACACCTGCTCCACGCCTGAGACTGTCGCGGGGTTACCCCGGGGCTGCTTCAGCGCCGACCCTGCTCCTCCAGCGCCCCCATCTCCGACTCGGTGAACCCCGCCGCCAGGCGGGCCTCGTGCGCGAACGGCGGGCGGACCCGCCCCGGCATGTGTTCGGCCAGCAGCTCGAGGAACAGCGGCTCGGGATCGAGCCCGCGTGCGTGGGCCAGCTCGCGGAACCAGCGCGTGCCGATCGCCACGTGGGCAACCTCCTCGCGCTGTATGATCTCCAGCAGCGCCACGGTGGCGTGATCGCCCGCCGCCGTCAGACGCTCGATCATGCCCGGGGTCACGTCCAGCCCGCGCGCCTCCAACACCCGCGGCACCAGGGCCATGCGGATCATCACATCGTGGTCGGTCGCGAGTGCGGCCTCCCACAGCCCGTTGTGGGCCGGCAGGTCGCCGTAGTCCGCCCCCAGCTCGCGGAGCCGCGCACGCAGCAACCGGAAATGACGCGCCTCCTCGACCGCCACCTGCAGCCAATCGCTGACAAAGGGTGCCGACATATCACGAAAGCGATACACGGCATCCAGCGCCAGGTTGATCGCGTTGAACTCGATATGCGCGACCGCATGCACCAGCGCCACCCGCCCGGCCGTCGTGTGCAATCCGCGCCGCGGCAGATCCTTCGGGTGCACCAGCACCGGCCGTTCCGGACGCCCGGGCACCTCCAACCGTTCCGGCCCGGAACTGGCGAGCGCCTTCAGCTCATCGGCCCACCAGGCGTCCATCAGCGCCAGCACGCGCTCGCACTTGGCCTCGGGATCGCTCTCGCGCAGCGCCGTTTCGGCCACACGGTAGAGATCGGGACCCCCGGGATTGTTGATCGGCTGACTCATGGCGGCCAAGGATACTCGTTCAGCGCTCGTCGGTCGGCATGCTGCGGCGCAGCAGGATGGAGTTGCCGATGACCGAGAGCGAGCTGGCGGTCATCGCGATCACCCCGATCATCGGGTGCAGCAGACCGACCGCGGCGATCGGGATCGCCGCGGAGTTGTAGCCCCACGCCCAGAACAGGTTCTGGACGATCTTGCGGAACTTCATACGCGAGAGCCGGACGGCCTCGACCACCCTGGTCAGCTCGCCGCGCACCAGGGTGACGTCGGCGGCCTCGATGGCCACGTCCGCCCCGGCCCCGATCGCGATGCCGACATTGGCCTGCTGCAGGGCCGGGGCATCGTTGATGCCGTCGCCCACCATGGCCACGTGGTCGCCGTACTCCGCCTGCAGTTCGCGGATCGCCTCGACCTTGCCCTCCGGCAGAACGCCGGCGCGGACCTCGTCGATCCCCACCTGCGCGGCCACGGCCTTCGCGGTGCGCTCGTTGTCGCCGGTGACCATCACGCAGCGGATGCCGAGGGCATGCAGCTGTTCGATGGCGCTCTGCGACTCATCCTTGAGGGTGTCGGCGACCGCGACGATGCCGGCCGGTCGATCGCCGATGGCCACCAGCATCGCGGTCTTCCCGGCATCTTCGAACTGCCGCAGCGATTCCAGCAGGCCGGACGGATCCAGGCCCTGCTCCTCCAGCAGCCGCTGGCTGCCGACCAGGACGCGCTCCCCGTCGAGGCGGGCCTCCACCCCGCGCGCGGTGTGCGACTGAAACCGGTCGACCTCGGCGACCGTCAGCCCCCGGTCGCGCGCCCTGCACGATGGCCTCGGCCAGCGGGTGCGCGGAGCCGGCCTCCACGGCCGCGGCCGCTTGCAGCACACGAGCGTCATCGAAGCCCTCGGCGGCGACCACGTCGGTCAGTGCCGGCTGCCCGCGGGTGAGGGTCCCGGTCTTGTCGAGCACGATCACGCGGATGTCCTTCAGCGTCTGGATCGCGGAGCCCGAGCGGACCAGCACCCCGCGCTCGGCCCCCATGCCGGAACCGACCATCAGGGCGGTGGGTGTGGCCAGCCCCAGCGCGCAGGGGCAGGCGATGACCAGCACGGCGATGGCCGCGAGGATGGCCAGCACGATGGGCGGGCGCTCGGCGTCGACCCAGGGCAGGAAGCCCTCGCCCCAGATCAGGATCGGCTGCAGCGCCCCGGAGAACGCCAGCCAGGCCGCGAACGCCGCCAGCGCGATCACCAGCACCGCCGGCACGAAGCGCGCGGTGATGCGGTCCGCCAGCTCCTGCACCGGCACCCGCGAGCCCTGGGCCTCGTTCACCAGACGGATCACCTGCGACAGGAAGGTGTCGGCCCCCACGCGGGTCGCGCGCACCTTCAGCCGCCCCTGCTGGTTCAGGGTCGCGCCGAGCACGCTATCGCCCTCGCCCTTGTCCACCGGCACCGACTCGCCGGTGGCGATGGATTCGTCCACCGTGCTCTCGCCGGCGACCACCTCGCCATCGGTGGGGATCTTCTCGCCCGGGCGCACGATCATCACCTCGCCCACCTGCAGCGCTTTCACCGGCACCTCGACCTCTTCGCCGTCGCGTTCGACCCGGGCGGTCTTCGCGCCCAGATCCAGCAGCTTGCGGATCGCGGAGGAGGCCTCGCCCTTGGCGCGGTACTCCAGGTACCGCCCGAGCATGTGGAAGGCCATGATGGTCGCGGCCATCTCGATGAACGAGGTCATCGGGTAGACGAAGCCGATCAGCCCCAGCAGGTAGGGCGGCAGCGAGCCCATGGAGATCAGCACGTCCATGTTCAGACTGCCGCTTTTCAGCGCGCGCCAGGACGAACGGTGGGTGGCCGCACCCCCGGCCATGAACACCACCGGGAAGGCCAGCACGGCGATGATCAGCAGATAGCCGGGGATCGGCTGCCAGAACATGTGGACCATCATCAGGACCATGATCGCGATGGTCGGGATCATCGCGATCCACAGCCGGCGCCAGGCCTGCTTCAGGTAGGCGGCGTCAATCTCGGCGTCGTCCGCCTCGCTGCCGGCCTCCTCGGTCTCCACCGCCGCCACGTCATAACCGGCGCCCTCGACCGCGGCGCGCAGGGCCTCGGCGTCGGGGCCTCCGGGACCGGTTTCCACGGTCACACGGTGGTCACCGATGTTGGTGCGCACCGCCTGGATGCCGTCCAGCTTCTCGATCGCACCGCGCACGATCCCCGCGCAGTGATCCGACCCCATGCCGGGCACCACCAGACGCACCGTACCCGTGGCGCCCGTTTCACCCTCGACCCGGGCGACGTCGTAGCCGGCCCCCTCCACGGCAGCCCGCAACCCCTGCGGGTCCACCTGCTCGGGGTCATATCCCACGGTCACCCGGTGGCGGGCGATATTGGTCCCGACCGAGGCCACGCCCGGGCTTTCTCCAGCGCCGCGCGGACAATCCCCGCGCAGTGGTCCGACCCCATACCGGGGACGATGACCACTGCCTCACGCCACTGCGGGGACTCCTGCACCATCGGGTCGCTCCTGAGCGGTCACTGCACCACGTTTATCGAACCGGATGCCCCGGCCGCGCTCCTCCCCGTGTTGTCGTCCCCCGGCGGGCGAGTTGCCAACCGACTGACCACCCGCCATACCGGCTACCCCACGGCGACAACGAGCAGCCAGAGCCAGAATCGAGCTCGCCGCCATACCCCGGGGCGAGATGAATGGGGTCAGAGGGCGTCGAACCCGCGGGCCAGGTCGCGCTGGATGTCGGCGACCGACTCCAGCCCCACCGCGACCCGCACCATGGCCTCGGTGATGCCCTGGGCCTCGCGCTTGTCCGGGTCCACGCGACCGTGAGTAGTGGTGGCCGGATGGGTGATGGTGGTCTTGGCATCGCCCAGGTTCGCGGTGATCGACAGGAACCTCGTGGCGTCGATCACCGACCAGGCGGCCTCGCGCCCGCCGGCGACCTCGAAGCTCAGCACGCCGCCGAAGCCGCTTTGCTGGCGCTTCGCGATCGCATGCTGCGGGTGGGATTCGAGCCCCGGGTAATGCACCGCCGTGACCTTCGGGTGGGCCTGCAGCCACTGCGCCAGGGCCAGGGCATTGTCGCTGTGGGCACGCATGCGCAGGGCCAGGGTCTCCAGCCCCTTCAGGAACACCCAGGCGTTGAACGGCGACAGGGTCGGGCCGGCAGTGCGCAGGAAGCCGTAGACGTCCTTGCCGACGCGCTCGGCGTCGCCCACCACCGCGCCGCCCAGGCAGCGGCCCTGGCCGTCGAGGAACTTGGTCGCCGAGTGAATGATGAGGTCGGCCCCCAGATCCAGTGGACGCTGCAGGATCGGCGTACAGAAGCAGTTGTCCACCGCCAGCAGCGCGTCGTGCCGGTGCGCGATTTCCGCCAGCGCGGCAATGTCCACCACCTCGCCCAGCGGGTTGGAGGGCGTCTCGCAGAAATACAGCTGGGTATTCGGCTGGGTGGCGGCCTCCCAGGCCTCGAGGTTCGACAGCTCGACGTAGCTGACCTCGACGCCGAAGCGGGCGAGGTAGTTGTTAAAGAGCACCGTGGTGGTGCCGAAGACCGAACGCGAACAGACCACGTGATCGCCGGCCTTCAAAAGCCCCATCATGGTCGCGAGGATCGCGGACATGCCGGAGGCGGTGGCCACACAGGCTTCCCCGCCTTCCAGCGCCGCGAGCCGCTCCTGGAAGGTCCTCACCGTGGGGTTGGTGAAACGCGAGTAGATGTTGCCGGGGACCTCGCCCGAGAACCGGGCGGCGGCCTCCGCCGCGCTGTCGAACACGAAGCTGGAGGTCGGGAAGATCGCCTCGGAGTGTTCCTGCTCCGGGGTCCGACGGTAGCCATGGCGGATGGCGACGGTATCGGGGTCGTAGTCGGCGGGATCGAATTCTTCGTGCATCGGGGCTTCCTGGCTCGCGTGAACGGGCCAGTTTACGGATGCCCGCCGGCACTCGCTACGCTGGCCGCAGACGCCCGGCCACCCGCGTGAGCAGCTCGTAGCCGATCGTGCCGGCAGCGCGCGCCACGCGCTCCACCGGCAGGCCCTCGCCCCACAGTGTCGCGAGATCGCCCACCCCGGCCGCGGGCACGCCGGAGAGATCCACCGCGAGCATATCCATCGACACCCGCCCGACCAGCGGGCAAAGCTGACCGCGTACCCGCACCGGCGTGCCGGTGGGGGCGTGGCGCGGGTAACCGTCCGCATAGCCCATGGCCACGATGCCAATGCGCTCGCCGCCATGCGCGGTCCAGGTGGCGCCGTAGCCCACCCCGTCACCGGGCGCCGGATGCTGGATCCCGATGATCGGGGCCTGCACGGTCATCACCGGGCGCAGGTCGGCATCCGGACCCTCAGGCGGCGCTTTCGTCGGAACCGAGGCCGGGTGACAGCCGTAAAGCATGATGCCCGGGCGGGCGCGGAAGACCTCGTCCGCCTCATGACCGGCCCCGCGCGCCCAGCCGGCGAACAGCGACGCCGAGTTGGCCACCGAACGCGCCCCGTCGCGCCCCGCGACGGCCGTGGCGAAGGCGGACAGTTGCGCGGCGTTGTGGTCATCCGCCGGGTCGTCGGCACAGGCCATGTGGGTCATCCAGTGCAGGCCGCGCCCGCCGTGACCGGCCGCCCGCAGGGCACGTTCCATGGCATCGGCTTCGGCCGGGGCGAATCCCAGCCGATTCATGCCGGTGTTGAGCTTGATCCAGACCTCGGGCAGGACCACGCTGGCGGCGTCCAGCGCTTCCAGCTGCGCCGGAGCATGCACCGCCGGCTGCAGCGCGAGCTCCGCACAACGGCGAAAGCCGGCGGCGTCCCGCCCGCCCTGCAGCACCAGCAGCGGGCCATCGAATCCGCTCAGCCGCAGGACCTCGGCCTCCTCCACCGCGGACACGGCCAGCCCGTCGGCCACTTCGCCCAGTGACTGCGCCGCCCACTCGAGACCATGGCCATAGCCCTCCGCCTTGATCACGGGCCACATCGCGGTCTCCGGGGCGAGCCCGCGGGCCACCTCCAGGTTGTGGCGCAGGGCCCCGGAATCGAGCTGGATGCTGGCCGCCCGCTGCATGTCGTGGCTAGCCCTCCGGGCCCACCTCGCCGTACACGTCCGGGGCGTAGTTCTCGAAGCGGGTGAACTGGCCACGGAAGGTCAGCCGCACGGTGCCGATCGGCCCGTTACGCTGCTTGCCGATGATGATCTCGGCGGTGCCCTTGTCCGGCGATTCTTCGTTATAGACCTCGTCGCGATAAACGAACGCGATGATGTCTGCATCCTGTTCAATCGCTCCCGAGTTGTGGCTAACGATGCCGTCCGCCAGCCAGCAGGCATTTCCGGGGACGGTCAGGTCGAAGACCTCTTCCTCCCCCTCTTCCTCGACGGACACCACCCGATCCCAGAACAGATCATCGGAGGCCAGTTCGACCAGCCAGGCATCGTCGAGGATCTCGGCATAGCTCGACAGAGTCTGGCGCGACGGAGCAAAGCCGAAATGGGCGTTGCCACCGTACGCAGTACCCCGGGACGCCGCCATGTGGCGATGGCTGACCCCCTGTTGCCGCATCCGGTCGCGAACATGGTCGAAGACTTCCTGCGGCAGCGTGTCCGTGTTGGTCCCGCCGCCGGAACGCTCCAGGGAGTTGAGCATCCGGCGGGCAATCCCTTCCTGCTCGCCCACGGCGCCGATCTCGCGCAGGAACGTCTGCTGTTGCTCGCCCCCCGAGATGTCTACCGTAAACCATCCCTCACTGTTCGCGGCCACCACATGGCGTATCCGGGCCACGATACCGAATCGCAGCAGCAGCGCCGCAACATCCTGTGCCAGACGTTCGCTGGCGGTGGAGAAATAGATGCGATGGCGTCCGCTGCTGGCGGTCGTGATGCTCCCGTCAGTCGCCCACAGATGGCGCAGGAACAGCGCCAGCGGTTCCCGGGGTTGCCGGTAGATCCCTTCGGGGATGTGTTTCTCGCGGGAACGCTGGCCGAAGACGCCGAGCCCCTTCAGCCATGCGCCCACCCCTGCCGGGTGCCAGCGATTGCCGTTGCCGCGAATCACCAGTTGGTGCCACTTTCCGCGACCCGGGTATCGCGTGACATCCGAGCCCATTGCGCGCGCCGCGGCAGCCACGGTTTCACTGTTGTATTCGCTCGCCGTGGTGTAACGCAGGGGCTGTCCCTTGACGTAACTTCCATCCCCCAGAAGATGGGCCAGTAGAATCAGCTCGTGTCCCGGCCAGGACCGGGCGTCCACCGGCTCGGGGATCCGCCGTGCCACCGCCAGACGGTCGCCCGGGGCAAGTTCCCGAACCTGCTTCCAGTCATACAGTGCCCGCAGACGATGGTCCGGGGTGCAGCGAATACTGCGACCACTGGCCAGACGCACCCGCACGACGGGTCGGGTCCCGACTGACCAGACCAGGTCGGTATCGGCCGGTTCCATCCGACCGCCGGAACCCATCGACACCACGCCCGGCGTCGCACCCACCAGGTCCCGAACCGGAACATGGCGGCCATCCGCCAGTGCGACCCGGGTATCTCCGGTCACGCATTCACGCAAATCGGACATCACCGGGCGCTTGTTCGGGCGCTGTTCCAGCGAACGGTTGAGCTGTGACAGCGCGATCACCGGGACCTCCAGCTCCTTGGCCAGGGCCTTGAGCGAGCGCGAGATCTCGGAGATCTCGTGGGCGCGGTTATCCCCGGAGCCCGGGTACTGCATCAGCTGGAGGTAGTCGACCACGATGAGCTTGAGGCCCTTGTGCTCGCGCATCAGGCGCCGCGCACGGGCGCGCAGCTCGGTGGGCGTCAGCGCCGGGGTGTCGTCGACGAACAGCGGCGCCCCGGAGAGCATCTGCACGGCGCTGGTCAGGCGCGGCCAGTCGCCGTCGTCCAGGCGCCCGGAACGCAGCTTCTGCTGGTTGATCCGGCCCATGGAGGACAGCAGGCGCATCGCGATCTGCTCGCCCGGCATCTCCATGGAGAAGATCGCCACCGGTTCCTGATTCTTCATCGCCACATATTCGGCGATGTTCATCGCGAAACTGGTCTTGCCCATCGACGGGCGTCCCGCAACGATCACCAGATCGGAAGGATTGAGCCCTGAGGTGAGCTCGTCCAGGTCCTGATAACCGGTCGCGATGCCGGTAATCGGGCTGGTGCTCTCGTAGAGGAACTCGATCTGCTCGACCGCGGACGCCAGCAGGGGCTTCATCCCGCGAAAGCCCTGGGCCCCGCGCGCGCCCAGCTCGGCAATGCGGAACACCTTCTGTTCCGCCTCGTCCAGCAGCTGCTTGGAATCGCGCCCCTCGGGCACGAACGCCGAATCGGCGATCTCGGTGCCGACCGTGATCAGCGAGCGCAGAATGGAGCGTTCACGGACGATGTCCGCATAGGCCACGATGTTCGCGGCCGAAGGGGTGTCACTGGCGAGCTGGCCAAGATAGGCCATGCCGCCGGCGGCTTCCAGTTCGGCGGTGCGTTCCAGCTGTTCGGAAACCGTCACCACGTCGAACGGAGCATTGCGCTCCGCCAGCTGCCCGATCGCCCGGAACAGCACGCGGTGGTCGTGGCGATAAAAGTCGTCCGCCGTTATGCGGTCGGCGACCCGGTCCCAGGCCCCGTTGTCGAGCATCAGACCGCCGAGGACGGACTGTTCCGCCTCCTCGGAATGCGGCGGGACGCGCGGCATGTCGGTCATCGCCATGCCGTGCCCCCGCCGCCATCATGCGGGCCCGCGGCGGCAGCGGCCCGCCCGGCGGTCCGCCCGTCCGCCATCGGGAGCCTCACTCCTCGGGGGTGACGGTGACGCGGATCTCCGCGTCGACACCCGAGTACAGGTGAACGCCCACCTCGAACTCGCCGGTCGCCCGCAGCGGCCCCTCGGGCATGCGCACTTCCTTTTTCTCCACTTCCACACCCTTCGCCGTCAGCGCGTCGGCGATGTCGGCCGGGCTCACCGAACCGAACAGCTTGCCTTCGGCGCCGACCTTGGCCCGGATCTCCAGATCCATGCCGTCGAGCTTTTCGCGACGGGCTTCGGCGGCCGCCACGGCCTCGGCCGCGGCCTTTTCCAGCTCGGCACGGCGCGCCTCGAACTCGGCGATGTTCTCCGGGGTGGCGAAGGCCGCCTTGCCCTGCGGCAGGAGGTAGTTGCGCGCGAAACCGGGGCGCACGCGGACGCGATCGCCCAGCCCGCCCAGGTTGTCGATCTTTTCCAGCAGAATGACTTCCATCTTGGTCTTCCCGTCAACGATTGAACCAGCGACCCGAGGTCGGGCCGTATTCTACACCGTGTGCCGCACCGGCCGAACCGCGTGCATCACACGCTCAGGATTCCGGGGGATCGTCGCCGGCATCGCGCTCGCGACCGATCCCCATGCGTCGGCGGATATCCGCCCACGCATCGATGACCCCGATGGTGGCCAGCAGCAGGAACATCTGCGGCAGCGCCAGGGCCATCAAAACGTACATGCCCACCAGCCAGAACACGCTCATGCCCTGGCCATGCGTCAGCGCATGCATCAGGGCGATCCCCTGGAGGAAGAACAGCACCCCCAGGATGAACGCCAGCTCCATCGCCAGCGGCGACGGCACCAGCTGCCCCACCGCGAGCAGGACAACCGCGGCGGCGCTGACGCCCGGCCCCAGCTGCAGGGCGCGGAATTCCGCGCCGAAGGCCCCGGGGTTGTACAGCGCCGCCTGCCAGTAGCGGGCGATCAGCATCGCCAGGGTCACGCTCAGCAGCACGATGCCCGCCAGCAAGCCCGCCAGATAGGGCGCGAGATCGGCGAGAACCGCCTCGAGTTCCTCGCGCGCAGCCGCCTCGTCAGTCTCCAGCAGTGGCTGCAGCAACTCGAGTCCCGCGCGCACCCAGAAGGCCTCGGGATCCGGGACCAGGGCATGCATCAGCAGCACTCCGGCACCGGCCACCAGCGCCCCGGCCTTGAGGGTGATGCGCCAGGACACCGTGCGCCGCAACAGCTCGGCCAGCAGCGCGACCGGCAGCCACTGGATGACACCGGCCAGCAGCACCGCCGGTCCCGGTGTTCCGGGGCTCGCACCCCACAGGGCGGCGCCCAGCAGGGCCGAGGCGATCGCGAGGACGATCAGGGCCTGACCGAGCCCCAGACGCAGCCCGACCAGCGCCACCAGGGCACTGCTGACGATGGACACCGGCGGCAGGAACAGCCCGGCAATACCAAAGCCGGCGACCGCACCCACGGCGCGGCCCCGGCTCTTCATCGCGAATTCGGCGAGGATCTGCATGACCGTTGCACTCCGCCCGGCGGGCGGCGATCAGGCAGCGTTCAGGCGCCGATCAATGCGTATCGCTGTACGGAAGCAGCGCGAGAAAACGCGCGCGCTTGACCGCCGTGGACAGCTGACGCTGGTACTTGGCGCTGGTGCCGGTGACGCGGCTGGGCACGATCTTGCCGGTCTCGGTGATGTAATTCTTCAGCAGGTTCAGGTCCTTGTAATCGATGTACTCGATACCTTCGGCGGTGAACCGGCAGAACTTGCGACGACGCGGGAAACGGGCCATGTCCGATCTCCTTCAGTAAACGGGGGTGGGGTTCGGGATCACTCGTCGGCGGGGGCTTCGGCCGACTCGTCCGCGGAGGCGTCCTCGCGGCGGCGGCTGCCCTTGCCTTCTTCTTCCTCGCGGCCCTTGGCCAGCGGGGACGCTTCGGTGATCGCACGATCCATGCGGATGGACAGGTGACGCAGCACCGCATCATTGAAGCGGAAGGCGCTGTCGAGCTCTTCCATCGCGGCCTCGTCGGCCTCGATGTTCATCAGCACGTAGTGGGCCTTGACCAGCTTCTGAATGGGGTAGGCGAGCTGCCGGCGGCCCCAGTCCTCGAGACGGTGGACCGTGCCGCTGTGGCCTTCCACCAGACCCTTGTAGCGCTCGATCATCGCCGGGACCTGCTCGCTCTGGTCGGGATGGACCAGAAACACGATTTCATAGTGACGCATATCCAACTCCTTGCGGGTAACAGCCTCCCGGGTACGCCGGTGAGGCAAGGAACCGCCCGAACCACGGGCGGAAAGGCGCAATACGTTAACCGATGTTGCCCGCGGTCACAACACGGCGCTGGCGCCGGACCTCGAACAGCGACACGCCGGAGGCAACCGACACGTTCAGGCTCTCCACGGTGCCGGCCATGGGAATGTGCGCCAGATGATCGCAGGCCTCGCGGGTCAGGCGTCGCAGGCCCTCGCCCTCGGCGCCCATGACGATCGCGGCGGGCGGGCGCAGATCGACGTCATACAGGACCTCCTGCGCCTCGCCGTCCAGTCCCGTGGCCCACATGCCGGTTTCCTTCAGCGCGGCAAGGGTGCGGGCGAGGTTGCCCACGCTTACCACCGGCACGGTCTCCGCGGCGCCGGAGGCGACCTTGATCGCCGCCGGGGTCAATGGAGCACTGTGGTGGCGCGGGACGACCAGGGCCCCGGCGCCTGCGGCGTCGGCCGTGCGCAGACAGGCACCGAGGTTGTGCGGATCGGTGACGCCATCCAGCACCAGCACCAGGTCCAGGCCCCGCTCCACGCGTTCGCGCAGCTCGCGTTCGTCCACCACCGGGCGCGGCGCACAGTGCACGATCACGCCCTGGTGCTGAAATCCGGGGTGCTGCTGGTCCAGGCGCTCGCGGGCCACCCGCTCCACCGCCACCCCCAGGGCACCGGCGCGCTCCAGGATGCGCTGCAGGGACGCATCCACCTCGCCGCGCGCGAGCTGCAGGCTCTTGATCCGCTCCGGGGCACGCTCGAGCAGCGACGCCACCGCATGGATCCCGCCGAAGGCCTCGCCCCGGGAGCGCCCCTTTCCGCCGCTACGGCTCATCCCGCATGTCTCCGCACTTTCGGTCGCGGTACGGATAGGGCGCCCGCAACGGCGCCGCTAACGCCAGGCATCCGTGGATCACTCAGGAGGACGCCGGGCGACGGCGACGGGTCCGGCGTCGCCCCGGCCTGGCCCCCGTTTCGCCGTCTGCGGAGCCGCCCTGGCCGGTGGCCTCTTCGGGCGGGATGGTGTTGCCATCCTTGTCCGGAACGGCCTCGGCCTCCGGAAGCCGCTCGTTGCCGGGCTCCGGGGCATCTGCGGAGTCCTCGTCGGAGGCACCCCCGCCGGCACCCTGCGCGGCGGCGTCACCCTCCTCCGCGGAAGGCTTGCTGCGCCGACGGCCGCGCCGCCGGCCCTTCTTCTTCGGTGCGTCGTCACCGGCGGGCTCCGGCGCCAATTCAGGGGCCGATTCCGCGGCTGCGTGTTCGCCTTCGCTGTCGGCGGGTGCCGAATCGTCGGACGCCGGGCCCGCATCCGGGCCAGCAGCCGGCCCCCCGCCCGCCTCCGCATCGCCTCCTCTGGCGCGACGCTTGCGACGGGCGTTGTCGCGGGCGCTGCCACGCTTCTTCCCGCCGGCACCGGGACCTCCGCCCGGGCCCTTGCGACCGGCCGGGCGCCCGGCCGGTGCAGCCTTCTCCGCGGGCTTCGACTCACCGGCCAGGGCCAGATCGATCTTGCGGTCATCCAGACTTACCCGCACCAGCTGGACCTGGAGCTCGTCACCGATGCGGAACACGCGGCCGGCGCGCTCGCCCGTGAGGGTGTGGCGCTTGGGATCGAAGTGGTAGAAGTCGTTGTCGAGGCTGGAGACATGCACCAGGCCCTCGATGTACACCCCCTGGATCTCCACGAACAGGCCGAACCCGGTCACGCCCGAGACGATGCCGGTAAACACATCCCCGACCTTGTCCTGCATGTACTCGGCCTTCAGCCAGGCCTCGACGTCCCGGGTGGCGTCTTCGGCGCGGCGTTCGGCCATCGAGCAGTGCTCGCCGAGGCCCTCCATGCGCTGATGGGTATAGGGGAAGCCCTTGTTGCTGCCGTTGCGCAGCACGTGGCGAATGCCCCGATGGACCAGCAGGTCCGGATAGCGCCGGATCGGCGAGGTGAAATGCGCGTAGTCATCCAGCGCCAGGCCGAAATGCCCGCCGAGGTCGGGTGAATAGACCGCCTGCGACAGCGAACGCAGCAGGACCGTCTGGATCAGTTTCTGGTCCGTGCGCTGCTTCGCCGCCTTGAGGACCTCGGTGTAGTCCCGCGGGGTCGGCTCGTCGCCTCCGCCCAGGGACAGACCCGCGCCATTGAGGAATTCACGCAGCTCCTCGACCTTCTCTGCGGGCGGCTGATCGTGGTTGCGGTAGAGCGCCGGGACCTTGTGCTTCTTGAGGAAGCGCGCCGCGGCCACGTTGGCCATGATCATGCATTCCTCGACCAGGCGGTGGGCATCGGTGCGCTCCACCGGCACGATGCGCTCGATCTTGCGGTCCTCGCCGAACACGATCTGTGTCTCGGTGGAATCGAAATCGATCGCACCACGGCGGTTGCGCGCCGCGTGCAGCGCCCTGAACACCCGGTGCAGTTCCTCCACGTGCGGCAGCACCTGCGCGTTCTGCTCGCGCAGGCCCTCATCGCCCGCGAGCATTGCGGCCACATCGTCGTAGATCAGGCGGGCGTGCGAGCGGATCACGCCCTCGTGGAAGCGGTAGTTCTTCAGAGCGCCGCGCGCACCGATCTCCATCTCGCAGATCATGCTCAGGCGGTCGACGTCCGGATTCAGCGAGCACAGCCCGTTGGACAGGGCCTCGGGCAGCATCGGGATCACCTGCTCGGGGAAATACGCCGAGGTCGCGCGATTGACCGCCTCGCGGTCCAGCGCGGAATCCGGCTCGACGTAGTGCGACACGTCGGCGATCGCGACCCACAGCCGCCAGCCCTTGCCCTCCGGTTCGCAGTACAGGGCGTCGTCGAAATCGCGGGCATCGCTGCCGTCGATGGTGACGAACGGCTTGTCGCGCAGATCCAGCCGACTCTTCTTCGCCTTCTCCGGCACCGAATCGCCCAGTTTGTCGGCCGCTTCGGTGACCTCGTCCGGCCATTCGAACGGCAGCCCCTGGGCACGGATCGCGATGTCGATCTCCATCCCCGGTGCCATGTGCTCGCCCAGGACCTCCACCACATCACCGCGCAGACGCGACTTGCGCGAGGCCATCTCGCGGATGTGCACGACCACGATCTGGTCGTCCTGAGCCTCGCCCAGACCGTCCGGCGGCACCAGGATCTCGTGGGTGATGCGCTTGTTGTCCGGGGTCAGCAGGCCCACGCCGTCCTCGATGCGCAGACGCCCGACCACCTGGGTGGTGTTGCGCTCCAGCACCTCGACGATGCCGCCCTCGCGGCGCCCGCGCCGGTCCACGCCCATCACGCGCGCCACCGCGCGGTCCCCGTGGAATACCCCGCGCATCTGCTTCGGCGACAGGAACAGGTCGTCGTCCTGCTCGTCCGGCACCAGGAAACCAAAGCCGTCGGGATGGCCGATCACGCGCCCGCGGATCAGGTCTTCCTGATTGACCGGGAGGTAGGCACCCCGACGGTTGCACAGCGCCTGACCGTCACGCTCCATCGCCTTGAGCCGCCGCCTCAGGGCCTCCAGCCGTTCCTCGTCCTCGATGCCGAGACGCCCGGCGATTTCCTCGAAGGACAGCGGGTTCCCCTCGAGCTGCAGCAGGTCGAGGATGTACTCGCGGCTGGGGATGGGGTTGTCGTACTTCTGCGCCTCGCGTTCGAGGTTGGGGTCGACCTGCGGCTTGCTGCGTTTTCCTGGCATTCAGTGAACTCTTTCTTCTGGTGTTGTGCCGCGCACCCGAGGTGCCCGCGGCAGTGACAGGCCGGAGCCGGCCCGGTGCCCATTATGGCCCCGATGCGGCGCGGGCGCATTTCTTTCATCTGCGGAGCTCGCAGGGTTTGACAGATCCGCCAGCGCGGATTACCTTACGCGTTCCTGAAGCGCAGGCCCCCTCACAGGGCCGACCTCAAGTGCCGAGGTGGCGGAAATGGTAGACGCGCTAGCTTCAGGTGCTAGTGGGGGTAACCCCGTGGAGGTTCAAGTCCTCTCCTCGGCACCATTTTTATTCGCTTCCCGCTTCGTGCCCGAAGCAATCCTCAGATCCCGCGTCCGCAATCGCTCGCATGGCAATGGCCTGCGGGGCGTCTTTGCATGTGCGGTCGCCACCCGGCCCGCAACCGGACCGGACGGCCACCCCCGTCAGCCCCGGAACGGGTCGCGCATCACCAGCGTCTCGTCACGGTCCGGTCCGGTGGAAATCATGTCGATCGGAACACCCACCACCTCGGACAGGCGCTCCAGGTAGGCGCGCGCATTGGCGGGAAGCTGCGCATACTCCCGCACCCCGACAGTGGATTCCTGCCAGCCCGGCATCTCCTCGTAGACCGGCGTACAGGAATCGTAGGCCTCCGCCCCCGCGGGCGGGATCTCCACGCGACGGCCGTCAACGTCGTAACCGGTGCAGATCTGGACCGTCTCCAGACCGTCGAGCACGTCCAGCTTGGTCATGCACAGACCACTGATGCTGTTCACCGCGACCGCGCGCCGCAGCGCCACCGCGTCGAACCATCCGCAGCGGCGCGCACGGCCGGTGGTGGAACCGAATTCGTTGCCACGGCGCGCGAGATGTTCACCCATGTTGTCGAACAGCTCGGTGGGAAAGGGCCCCGCCCCGACCCGCGTGGTGTATGCCTTGGTGATCCCCAGCACGTAATCCAGGTCGCGCGGACCCACCCCCGAACCGGTGGAGGCCCCGCCGGCGGTCGTGCTGGAGGAAGTCACGAACGGGTAGGTGCCGTGATCGATGTCCAGCAGCGTGCCCTGCGCCCCTTCGAACATCACGTCGCGGCCCGCCGCACGCAGCTCGTGCAGGCGGCCGGCGACGTCGGTCACCATCGGCTTGAGGCGCTCGGCATGCTCGAGGCACTGCTCCAGCACCTGCTGATGATCCACCGTCGCAGCCCCGAAATAATGTTTCAGGGCAAAGTTGTGGTAATCCATCACCTCGCCGAGCTTGGCCGCCAGACGCTCGCGATGGAACAGGTCGTCCAGCCGCAGTCCGCGACGTGCGACCTTGTCCTCGTAGGCCGGACCGATGCCGCGGCCCGTGGTACCGATGGCCGCCTTGCCGCGCGCCTTCTCGCGCGCATGATCCAGCGCCACGTGGTATGGCAGGATCAGCTGGCAGGAGTCCGACAGCCGCAGGCGATCGGTCACCGGCACGCCGCGGGCCTCGAGCTCGTCCATCTCCTTGAGCAGGGCTTCCGGCGACAGCACCACGCCGTTGCCGATCATGCACTCCACGCCTTCGCGCAGGATGCCCGAGGGGATCAGGTGCAGCACCGTCTTCTCGCCGTCAATCACCAGCGTGTGCCCGGCGTTGTGCCCGCCCTGGAAGCGCACTACCGCCGCGGCATCCTCGGTCAGTCGGTCGACGATCTTGCCCTTGCCCTCGTCACCCCACTGACTGCCCAGTACGACTACGAAACGTCCCATCAGTGCTCCACCACCGTCCATTGTTCATTGCGGTACTCCAGGCGCGCGACCCCATCCGCCACCGGTGTCTCGCCGCGCAGCTCGCGGACCACCCGCACGCCGCGCCCGCGCAGCTCGCGCACCGCGGCCTCGAGCTCCGGATCGGTTCCGGCGGGCGCGAGCACGCATTCACGCGGCCGCGCCGGATCGCCGTCGGCGTCGCCGTGCCGAACGAGCTCGCGCAGGTCGGTACTGAAACCGGTGGCCGAGCGCGCCCGCCCGAAAACGCGACCGATCTCGTTGTAGCGCCCGCCCCGGGCGATGGCCTGTCCCGACCCGGGGATAAAGGCAGCGAAGACCAGACCGGTGTGATAGGCATAGCCACGCAGCTCCGCAACGTCCACGTGCAGATCCACGTCGGTATCCAGCACCTGCAGCGCATCCACCACCGCCGCAAGGTGATCCAGGGCCGCATGCACCTCTGCGGGCGCCCTGCCCAGCGCGGCGCGCGCGCTCGCCAGGACCTCGGGTCCGCCATTGAGGTCCGGCAGGGCACGCAGGGCGTCGGCCAGATCGGGGTCGAGGCCCGCCGTGCGCCATTGCGCCAGGGTCTGTTCGATTTCGGGGATGCTCTTGCGCTGCAGCTGATCGAAGAAGGCGCGCTCCTGCTCCGGCTCCAGACGCGCGGCCCGAGCCAGACTGCGGAAGATCCCGACGTGCCCCAGATCCATGCTCGGGCGGCGCACACCGCAGACCTCCAGGGTGGCCAGCATCAGACGGATGATCTCGACATCGGAATCCAGACCGTCGTGTCCGAAAAGCTCGGCCCCGGCCTGCAGCGGACTGCGGGACCCCGACCATTCGTCGGCACGCGCACGCAGCGTCGTGCCGACATAGCACAGCCGGTTGGCCCCCTCCACATGCTGGCGGTGGGCGTCGATGCGCGCGACCTGCGGCGTCAGATCCGCACGCACACCCATCAGACGACCGGTCAGCTGATCGGTCAGCTTGAACGTCTGCAGATCCAGCTCGTGGCCGGCACCGGTCAGCAACGACTCCAGGTATTCCGCCAGCGGCGGCATCACATGGTCGTAGCCCCAGACATCGAAATGGTCGAGCACACGCCGCCGCAGACCCTCCAGGCGCCGGGCCGAATCCGGCAGCGCCTCTTCCAGTCCGTCCGGCAGCAGCCAGCGATTGATTTCCGTCATGTCATCCTTGCCTGCACGGCCTGACCCGTCCACGGGCGGGCTGGCCAGAAGAAGGGCCCGCGGTGCGGGCCCGGCTTGTGATTGGCAGAACCTGCCCGCACCGGCCCCGCAGCGGGGCCGGCCGCACGATCACTCGGCGGGCTGCGGCAGCTGCGGAGCCCGGGACGGACGCTCGCCGCCCGGAGCGTTGAAGAACTGGAAGAACTCCGAGTTCGGTTCCAGCACGAACGTGCTGTTCTCGCCCTGCAGGCTGTTGCGGTAGGCGATCAGGCTACGATAGAAGCGGAAGAACTCTTCATCTTCGCCGAAGGAGGTACCCAGGATCTCGGTGGCCCGGGCATCGCCCTCCCCGCGGATCTCCTCGGAGTCACGGTACGCGTTCGCCAGGATCACCGTGCGATCGCGGTCGGCACGCGAACGAATCCGCTCGGCCTCTTCCTGCCCCCGGGCACGGAAGTCCTGTGCCACACGCTCGCGCTCGGCCCGCATCCGGTCGAACACCGACTCGGACACCTCGTCCGGCAGGTCCATGCGACGGATGCGCACATCCACCAGATCGACCCCCAGCTCCAGCGCCGTCTCCAGGGCGGCCTGGCGCACCGCGCCCATGATGGTCAGGCGCTCGCCGGCGACCACGTCCTGCAGCTCGTAGCGGGCGAATTCGTTACGCATGCCGTCCCGCAGGATCTGCGACAGGCGCTCCTCGGCCAGTCGTTCGTCACCGCGGGTGGCGCGGTAGAACTGACCGACATCGTTGATCCGCCACTTGGCGTAGAAATCCACGATGATGTTCTTCGCCTCGCTGGTCAGGAACCGGTCCGGCGGGATGTTCAGGGTCATGATCCGGGCATCGAACTTCTCGACGTTCTGGATCAGCGGGAACTTGAAATGCAGCCCCGGCTCCTGGTCCACCTCGCGCAGTTCCCCCAGGGCGAACTTGATCACGCGCTCGCGCTCGTCAACGGTGTAGGTCGACAGGGCCACAACGATACCGATGACCACCACGGCAATTCCGGCAATACGCAGCATCAGCGAACCTCCCGCGAGCGCAGGCTCTCGGTATCACGGGTCATGGAACCCCTTCCGGTGGTTCCGGAGGCACCCCCAAGGGTGCCGCGACCGGTATTCAGCGGACGCGGCGTCGGCGCATCACCCGAATTGCGGGTGCCCGGCTGACCGGAGAACATCTCGCCCAGCGGCAGCATCATAAGATTGCCGCTGGCGCCCACGTCCAGCATCAGCTTGCGCGAATCCTGGAGTACGGCTTCCACCGCCTCGAGATAGAGGCGATCACGCGTGACCTCGGGGGCCTGCTGGTATTCGGCCAGCAACTGATCGAAACGGGACGCATCACCTTCCGCCCGGGCCACGACCTGATCGCGATAACCCTCGGCTTCCTCGATGATACGGGCCGCCTGACCGCGTGCCCGCGGGATCACGCCGTTGGCATAGGCCTCGGCCTCGTTGCGGAAGCGGACCTCGTCCTCGCGTGCACGGATGGCATCGGCAAAGGCTTCCTGCACCGCCTCCGGCGGCTGGGCCTGCTGCATGGAGACCGCGGTCACCACAATCCCGGCGCCGTAGGCATCGAGGTTCTCCTGCATCACCGTGCGGGTGGACTGGGCGATCTCGCCGCGGCCCTCGCCGAGGATGAATTCGAGATTGCCCTTGCCGACCCGTTCACGGATGGCCGACTCCATGACCTGATGCACGGTGGCATCCGGGTTACGGACATTGAACAGGAAATCGACCAGGTCGAGGATGCGGTACTGCACCGCGATGTCGACATCGATGATGTTCTCGTCGCCGGTGAGCATCAGCGCGCGGCTCTCGATGGTCCGCACGTTGTCCACGTTCTCGATCTCGATCCGCTCGATGGGATAGGGCAGGTGCCAGCCCGGCCCCGGACTCTTGACCTCCTGGAACGCGCCGAAGCGCAGCACCACGCCACGCTCGCCTTCGGAGACGATGTGGAAGCCGGAGGCGATCCAGACCACCAGGGCGATGATCAGGCCGAGGCTGATCAGCGCCTGGGAGCCGCGCCCCATGCCGCCGCCGCCCAGGCCGCTTCCGCCCTGGTTGCCGCCACCAAAGATGCCGCTGAGCTGCCGCGACAGCTTGCGCAGCATCTCCTCCAGATCCGGCGGCTGCTGGCCGCCTCCGCCACCGCCGCTGCCGCCGCGGTTACCGCCTCCCCCGCTCCAGGGGTCGCGGTTGTTGTTTCCCGGTTCGTTCCAGGGCATGAATCAGGGACTCCGTCGATCGCTCGGGATGTGCCGAGAAGGCACAGGGAGCGGACATTCTAGGGGGGCACCCGGGGGCGGGCAAGCGCACCCCTGCGGGAGTCGGGTTGAGGGAAGGGCGATCCGCGGACGATCGCGGGCCCCGCGGGGCCCGCGACTCGCCGGGGCGGACGGGTCAGGCCGCGTCGCGCCGCCCGGAAGGAGAGGCTTCTCCGACGCCGGCCGCTTCCCAGGCGCCCATGCCGCCGACCACGTTCATCACGTGGCGATAGCCCAGGCGCTGCAGGATAGAAGCCGCGACCGTGGAACGGTAACCGCTGCCGCAGACCACGGCCACCGGCTCTTCCGGATCGACACCCGGGACGCCCTCACGGGTCTCCGCCACCGGCCGATGCACCGCCGCGTCGACGTGTCCCGCGGCGTACTCGGCCGGGGTACGCACGTCCACCAGCCGGGCCTCGCCGCGTGCCACGCGGTCCGCGGCTCCGCGGGCATCGACCTGGGCCAGGGTATCCAGCGGCAGGCCGGCGCCCGCCCAGGCGGCCATGCCGCCGCGCACGTAGCCGTCGATGTAGTCGCGCCCGGTGCGGACCATGCTGCGCACGGCCTGCTCGATCACTGCGGGGTCGCCGGTGTCATCGATCAGGATCACCGGGTGGTCATCCGGCGTGACCCAGCCCGCCCAGTTGGCGAACGGGCCGCGGATGCCGATGCCCAGGGCCCCCGGCACGTGGCCGCCCCCGAACGCCAGCGGATCGCGCAGGTCGATCACCGTGACCTCGCCGGCTTCCACGCGCCGCGCCACCTCGTCGGGTTCGATGGCCTGCATGCCCGGCAGCGGGATCACGTCCTTCGGACCCTCGGAGTTGATGCCCTTGTTGCGCGGATAGAAATCCGGGATCTCCGGCAGTCCGTGCAGCAGCTTCTCCACGAAGGCGTCCTCGCTCAGCGACGGATCCAGATAGGGGTTGGTCGCCCGCTCGTAACCCAGGGTGGAGACGGGACGCCCGGCCATGCCCGCGCCGCAGGCGGAACCGGCCCCGTGCCCCGGGTGGACCTCCACGCCGTCGGGCAGGTCGGCCAGCTTGTCGCGCACACTGGCGAACATCTGCCGCGCCAGCGCGCGCTTGGCCTCCTCGCCCAACAGGTCGGGCCGGCCCAGCGAGCCGACGAACAGGAAGTCGCCGGTGATCAGTGCGATCGGTTCGTCACGAGACCGTGCCCCGTCGAACACCACGAACATCAGATGCTCCGGCGTGTGCCCGGGAGTGTGACGGACCTCGATGCGCACGTTGCCGATGTCGATGCGGTCCCCTTCGTGCAGATCCTCGTGCGGGAACTGCACCCGGAAATGCTCGCCGGCGTCGTAGCCCGAGAGCATCAGCCGGGCCCCGGTCTTGTCCGCCAGCTCGCGGGCGCCCGAAGCAAAGTCGGCGTGGATGTGGGTATCCATCACGTACGCGATGCGATAGCCATGGTCCCGCGCATAGTCCAGGTAGACATCCACGTCGCGCTGCGGGTCGATCACGGCGATCTCGCCGCTGCCCTGGCAGCCGACCACGAAGGAATGCTGTGACAGTCCGGAATCCACGAAACGTTCAAAGATCATCGTTCTACCTCCTTTCCCTGCAGCCATCGCAGGGGTTGCCCATTTCTTGACTAATTTGGTCAGGCATTAGGGCAAAAGTTCCCGGAAGGAGGTTCTGATAGAAAATATAAATGAGACTCCCGGTGCCGCGTGGCTGTCCGGGAACCCGTCAGGGGGCGCGATCAGGCACCGGAGCCCGGTACCGAGGCGCGCGCACCGGCGGCTTGCGCGTCCTCGGTGTCCCCGGGGTCCTCGCCCGGCCCCACGAAGGCCGTTTCCGGATCCAGCCCGGCCTCGCGGAACAGGTCCTGAAAGCGCCGCTCGGGCAGCTGCACCCGCAGGCGGATCGCACCCTCATCACCGGTCTGCTCGGCCTCCACGGCGTTCTCGTCGTACAGCCGACCGCGCAGCCGCCCGGCGGACGGCGGCACCTCGACCCAGCCACGGCGCATGGATTCGGTGAAGGACTCGGCCAGGCGCTGGTACAGCCGCTCCACCCCTTCGCCGGTTTGCGCCGACAGCCAGAAGGCCTCCTCGCCCTCGCCACCGGCAAAGCGCTCCGCCGCCGCGTCGTCGCGCTCCGGCAGGGTGTCGATCTTGTTGTAGATCCGCCAGCAGGGCACGTCCTCGGCGCCGATCTCCGCGAGCACGTCCTCCACCTGGGCGATGTGCCGCTCGCGCTCCGGATCGGCCGCGTCGATCACGTGCAAAAGCAGCGCCGCCTCGCGGGTCTCGGTCAGGGTCGCCTTGAAGGCGGCCACCAGTTCGTGCGGCAGGTCGCGCACGAAGCCAACGGTGTCCGCGAGGATCACCGACTGGTGCGGCGCCAGATCCAGCCGGCGCAGGGTCGGATCCAGGGTCGCGAAGAGCTGGTCGGCCTGATAGACGTCGGAATCGGTGAGGCGGTTGAACAGGGTCGACTTGCCGGCGTTGGTGTAGCCCACCAGCGAGACGGTCGGCACCTCGTTGCGCAGGCGCGCCTGACGGCCCTGCTCGCGCGTGCGCTCGACCTTTTCCAGTCGCCGCTCGATATGCTTGATGCGTGCCGCCAGCAGCCGGCGGTCGGTCTCCAGCTGGGTCTCCCCGGGACCGCGCAGGCCGATCCCGCCCTTCTGCCGTTCCAGGTGGGTCCAGCCACGCACCAGTCGGGTGGACATGTGACGCAGCTGCGCCAGCTCCACCTGCAGCTTGCCCTCGTGAGAACGCGCGCGCTGGGCAAAGATGTCGAGGATCAGCCCGGCACGGTCCAGCACGCGGCACTGCAGGTGCTGTTCCAGATTGCGCTCCTGGCTGGGCGACAGCTCGTGGTTGAAGATGACGAGGTCGGCCCCGTGCACCGCCACCTGATCGCGAATGGCGTCCGCCTTGCCGGACCCCACGAACAGGCGCGAGTCGGGACGATGCCGCGAGCCGGATTCCACGGCCACCACTTCGGCCCCGGCCGAACGCACCAGCTCCTCGAATTCCTGCAGCTGGACCTCGAGATCGGTAGCACCGCCGATGGCCATGGCCACCAGCACCGCCCGGTCGCCACCGGTCTGCGGACGCTCAAACAACGCGCGACCACCCCCGATTCGGGCCCGGGCCACCCCGGAGGTGTACGACGCCCCTATTCATCCGCGGCCTCTCCACCGCTGGCCGCGGCGCTGTCTTCATCCAGCGGCATGCGCACCTGCCGCGCGGGCACGATGGTGGAGATCGCGTGCTTGTAGACCATCTGCGAAACCGTCGAGCGCAGCAGGACCACGAACTGATCGAACGACTCGATCTGCCCCTGCAGCTTGATGCCGTTCACGAGATAGATCGACACCGGAATCCGGTCGCGGCGCAGCGCGTTGAGAAAGGGTTCCTGCAGCATTTGCCCTTTGGCCATCGGTACATTCCCTGGTTGCATTCGTCGGGGCCCGCGCCGCGGGCCGAAACCTGTAAAAAGAGTAGCATATCGTCAGCGTGATGCCGTCTCGCGCAGGGCCGCCAGGGCCTGCTCCGGGTCGATGGTTTCCGCCGGCAGCCGCGCGTGCAGCGGGAAGCGCCGCAGGCCGGTCAGCTGGCGCTTGGCCAGCTGCCGCGTCGCGGCGATCACCCGGCTGCGGAACGTGGCGAAATCGACCTCGCCGTCCAGCCACTCCCAGCCCTGGCGATAGCCCACCGCCCGCTGCGAAGGGTGCTCCGCGGTCAGTCCGGGGCGCGCACGCAGGGCCCGCAGCTCCTCCACGAACCCCGCCTCCAGCATGGCATCGAAGCGTTCGGCAATCCGCGCGCGCAGACGTTCCCGATCTTCCGGCCACAACGCCAGTGCGCACCAGCCCGCTGGCAGCCGCGCCTCGCCCCCCTGCTGGAAGCTCGACAACGGGCGCCCCGTGGCCTCGAACACCTCCAGCGCCCGCAGGATGCGCTGCGGGTCGTTGGGATGGATGCGCCCGGCGGTCGCCGGGTCCACCGCCTCCAGGGCCTCGTGCAGGGCCCGGGCGCCTTCCGTCTCCAGCCGGGCGCGCACCGCGGCGCGCACCGCTTCCGGCACCGGCGGCATGGGGTCGATCCCCTCCAGCAGCGCCCGCAGGTACAGCAGGGTCCCGCCCGCCAGCAGGGCGACGCGCCCGCGCGCATGGATCGCGCGGATGCAGGCCCGGGCATCCGCGGCGAAGGTCGCCGCGTTATAGGTCTCCTCCGGATCCCGGATGTCCAGCAGGTGATGCGGCACCCGCGCCCGCTCGTGCGCATCCGGCTTGGCCGTACCGATGTCCATGCCGCGGTACACCTGCGCCGAATCCACGGTCACGATCTCGGCGTCCAGCCGCTGCGCGAGCTCCAGCGCTAGCCCGGTCTTGCCGGTGGCGGTGGGCCCGGCAAGCAGCACCACCGGCGGTTGCGGGACGTCCATCAGCGCCCGCGCATGAACAGCCCGTCGAGGGCGGCGTGATCCAGCTCCACCCAGGTCGGCCGGCCATGGTTGCACTGGCCGCTGCGCTCGGTGGCCTCCATGTCGCGCAGCAGCTGGTTCATCTCGGGGACGGTCAGCCGGCGCCCCGACCGCACCGAACCGTGACAGGCCATGGTGCTCAGCACCTCGTTGGCCGCCGCCTCGGTGCGCTGGCTGTGACCGCTTTCGGCCAGATCCCCCAGCACGTCGCGCAACAGCGCCGGTGCATCGCGGCCCCGCAGCAGCGCCGGCGCCGCGCGCAACCGCAGCCGTTCGCGACCGCAACGGTCCACTTCGAAGCCCAGCCCGGCCAGCGTATCCGCCTGTTCCTCCGCGCGGTCGGCCTCGGCCGGGGTGACCTCCACCTCCTCCGGCACCAGCAGCGGCTGGGCGGTCACGCGTTCACGCTCCCATTCGCGCTTGAGCCGCTCATAGGTGATGCGCTCGTGCGCGGCATGCATGTCCACCAGCACCAGCCCGCGGGCGTTCTCCGCGAGTACGAAGGTATCCGCGACCTGGCCGATGGCGAATCCCAGCGGGGGCATCTCCGCAGCCTCCGCGTCCTCGCCGGGAGCGGTTTCCGCCCCGGCGTAATCCGGTGTCGCACGCTCGCCCACGGCGGCGGAACCGGCGCCTGCCGGCGGCCGGAATGCGGCCCAGGCCGCGGCAAACCCGTCACCCCGCCCGGGGTCCGCGCGCCCCCCGGCACCGGATCCGCCCCCGGGGGGCGGAGCGGGGCGCCCGCCACCGCGCGCCGCACGGTCGCCCGGCGGCACTCCGTCAAGCAGCCCCGGCCGCGCATGCGGAGGGGCCTCCGGGCGCGGCGCGCCCGCCGGGGCGGCACCCGCCTCCGCGCCCTGACCGGCCTTCGCCTGCCCCAGCGCGGCATGCAGCGCATGGAAGATGAAATCGTGGACCATCCGCGACTCGCGGAAGCGCACCTCCTGCTTGGTCGGATGCGCGTTCACGTCCACCTGTGCGGGATCCAGCTCCAGCTCGAGCACGAACATCGGATGGCGCCCGTGGTAGAGCACATCCTGATAGGCCTTGCGCACGGCCGCGGTCAGGACCCGGTCGCGGATCGCACGGCCGTTGACGAAGAAATACTGCTGGTCGGCCTGGGCCCGGGAACGCGCCGGGGAGCCCAGCCAGCCGGACAGCACCAGCCCGGAACGCTGCTCGTCCACCGGGAGCGCATCCGCCAGAAATGCCTCGCCCAGCAGGGCCCGCACACGCGCAGCCGGATCGCCGGGCGCCCCCGGCAGATCCAGGGTCACCCGGTCGTTATGCCGCAGCACGAAGGCTACCTCGGGATGCGCCGCCGCCAGGGTGCGCAGCACGGACTCGCAATGGCCGTACTCGGTACGTTCGGTGCGCACGAAGCGCCGCCGCGCCGGCACGTTGAAGAACAGGTCGCGCACCTCGACCGTAGTGCCCGGCGGATGCGACGCCGGCATCACCTCGCCGAAGACATCGGAACCGTCCCCGGAAAGCTGCCAGGCGTTGCGCTCGCCGGGCACCGCCGAGGTCAGGGTCAGACGCGCCACCGAGGACACCGACGGCAGCGCCTCGCCGCGGAAGCCCAGGCTGTGCAGGGCCTCCAGGTCATCCATGCTGCGGATCTTGCTGGTGGCATGGCGCGACAGCGCCAGCGGCAGTTCTTCCCGCGCGATGCCACAGCCGTCGTCGGTCACCCGGATCAGGCGCGTCCCGCCCTGCTCCAGACGCACCTCGATGCGCGAGGCCCCGGCATCCAGGGCGTTTTCGACCAGCTCCTTGACCACCGAGGCCGGTCGCTCGATGACCTCGCCTGCGGCGATCTGGCTGATCAGCTGATTGGAGAGTTTCTGGATGCCCACGTCACGTCCCGGGAAAGCACTGAAACGCAGGGTAAGGAAACACCGGCGAATGTGCACGTGCGTGCTCGCCGAATCCCGTATTCGGACCGGGAGTCAACTGCCGCGGGAAGGGACCTCGAGGACCTGACCGGTATAGATGGTGTCACCGTTGACGCCGTTGACCGCGCGCAGCTCGGACAGGGACACGCTGTACTGGTCCGCGATCCCGGACAGGGTCTCGCCGGGGCGGATGATGTGCTGCTCGGTGTCCTTGCCGCCATCGGCAATCAGCGTGCCCGGACGCGCGTGGGTGGAGAAGTACGCCCGCAGACCGGTCAGCAGGGCTTCGGCCAGCGACTGCTGGTAGCTGGAGCTGCGCAGGCGACGTTCGTCCTGCGGATTGGAAATGAAACCGGACTCGACCAGGATGGACGGCACATCCGGCGAACGCAGCACGGCGAAATTGGCCCGCTCGACCTTCGGGCGACGCACCTTGCCGACCCGGTCCAGCTCATCGATCATCCGCTCGGCCAGGGTGGAACTGGCCTCGAGGCTGCCGCTCTGGGCCAGATCCAGCAGCACGTTGCTGAGGGAATCATCACGGCCGTTCATCGGCACCCCGCCCAGGCGCATGTCGGCCTGATTCTCGCGCTCGGCAAGGAAGCGTGCGGCCTCGCTGGATGCCCCGCCCTCCGACAGCATGTACACCGAGGAGCCGTTCACGCTGGGGTCCGGGAAGGCATCCGCGTGGATCGACATGAACACGTCGGCCTCCGCCTCGCGGGCGCGCTTGACGCGCTCGCGCAGGGGCAGGAAATAGTCGCCGGTGCGGATCATCACCGCCTCCATGCCCCATTCATCCTCGACCAGGTCCGCAAGCCGCTGCGACACTTCCAGCGCCACGTCCTTCTCGCGCGTGCCGTTAGGCCCGATGGCGCCGGGATCATGCCCGCCGTGGCCGGCATCGATGGCCACGATCACGTCGCGCAGGTCCTCCTGCGAGCGACCGCGACGCGGTTCGCGCTCCTCGCCCGCTTCCACCCGCGTGCCCGCCGAGCCGCTGCGCGTCAGGTCCAGCACCAGCCGGTGCGGGGCGCCCTGGGCCGGCATCAGCTGGAAGCTGCGCGGGTTCACGGCCTCGCGCAGATCCAGGACCACGCGCAGATCGGAGCCGTTGCGCGGCGCATGGCGCACGCCGTCGATCACCGAACGCGGATGATCATTGACTTCCAGGCTGGTGTCGGTGCTCGCGTTCGTCAGGTCCACCACCAGCCGTTCCGGCGACTGCAGGCGAAACACCTCGTACTCGGCCTCGCCCTCCATGTCGAAGACCAGACGCGTGGTTTCTCCGTCCACGGACATGCGCAGGCGCTCGACGCGCGCCCCGGCCGCCGCCGGGAGGGGCAGCGTCGCCAGACCCAGTGCACCCAGGGCGCGCAGGATCTGGCGGCGATTCGGATCGATGTCGGAACGGTGATGGCCCACGCACATACCCCGGCTGGTCAGGGACTCCACTCTTATTGTGGACAGATCCTCTGAAAAAGCAACCCGGAATGTCGCGAATTTTTAGGAAGATACCGAGGTTTCTGCGTGTACCCTCACAACCTGCGACCTCGCTCCCCACATCTCTCCGGGCGCCACCAACCACTACATGTGGTATGCGGAAAAACCCGCCAGTCCCAGATCTATTCCTGCCCCGGCGCCGCCGCCAGCGCGGCGCGACCGGCCTCGGCGGCCGGCCCATCCAGCCACAGCCGGCGTCCGTACTCCGGCCCGTCCGGATGTTCCTCGAGGTGGATGCGCAGGTCCGGCTCCGGCAGCCAGCCGCAACCGCGCTCCGGCCACTCGACCAGCCACAGCACCCCGGTGCCGTGCACCTCGCGCACGCCGAGGTACTCCAGCTCCTCCGGATCCCCCAGACGGTAGAGATCGAAATGCAGTACTCGCCGGGAATCCAGCTCGTACGGTTCGACCAGGGTATAGGTCGGGCTGCGCACCGTCCCCGCATGCCCCAGGGCCCGCAGCAGGCCGCGCACCCAGGTGGTCTTTCCCGCGCCCAGGTCGCCCTCCAGATAGACCGTGCGCAGCCCCGGCACCGTCGCCAGCGCCGCACCGGCCGCCTCGGTGGCGGCCGCATCCGGCAGTTCCACCGGGGCTCCGTCGAAGGCCGCCCGGTCAGAGGCCATCGTCGCCCCCCGCGGCGGCCGGCAGGGCCGCGATCAGATCCCCCGCCAGCATGCCGACGGTGCCCCCCAGTCGCCGCGCCGCGACGCGGCCGGCCGCCGCATGCCAGCCCGCCCCGGTGCGCGCCGCGCCACGCGCGTCCACGCCCTGTCCGCGCAAAGCCGCGATCACGCCGGTCAGCGCATCGCCACAGCCGGGGGTGGCCATCCCCGGATGGCCGTCGGTGACACAGTCGTACGGTCCGTCATCGGTGTCGGCGATCAGCGTCCCCGCCCCCTTGAGCAGCACGGTGCCGCCAAACCGCACGACCAGCTCCCGCAGTCGCCCCGGTCGGTCGACCTCCACCGCCGCGACATCCAGGTTCAGCAGACGCCCGGCCTCGCCGGGATGCGGCGTCAGGACCCAGTCGTTGCTGCGTCGCGGGGTCTGCGCCAGCAGGTTGAGGGCATCGGCATCCACCACCAGCGGGCGGCCGGAATCGGCCGCCGCCAGCCACAGCTCACGCCCCCACGGACCCTGATCCAGCCCTGGCCCGATGGCCACCGCGTCCGCCCGCTCCAGCCAGCGCAGCAGCTCCGGGCCTTCGCTCACCCCGCGCACCATGATCTCGGGGCGGTCACTGCACACGAAGGCCGCATGTTCGGGATGCGTCAGCAGGGTCACGCGCCCGGCTCCGGCACGCAGCGCCGCGGTGGCCGCCAGCCGCCCGGCTCCGGCGAACCCGGGAGCCCCGCCGACGATCATCACGTGGCCCGCATCACCCTTGTGGGCCCCGGGCCGCCGCCGCGGCAGACCCCCCCGCCAGTGCCCGGGACCAATGCGCCACGCCGCCGGTGCGAAGCTCTCCGCCAGCGAATGCGGGAGATCGAGTGTGGCCACGCTGACCGTGCCCGCGCAGTCCACCGCAGCCCCGGTATGCAGTCCGGGCTTGTCGGCAATGAACGTCAGGGTGCGCGTGGCCCGCACCGCACCGCCGCGCAAGGCCCCGCTGTCGGTATCCACCCCCGAGGGCGCATCCGCCGCCAGCACCGCCCGCTCGGCACGGTTCAGCCGCTCGATCACCTCGCCGTAGACATCGGTCAGCGGACGCTGCAGACCGATACCGAACAGCGCATCCACCCACACCTCCGCGGTGGCGGGATCGAACGTCTCCAGCGGGTGGATTTCGCCCCCGCTTTCCTCCCACAGACGCCGGGCCCGCTGCCCGTCCGACTCCTCCCGCGCCCGCGAGGACCCCGCGTGCAGCACGACCTCCAGTCCGGCCGCCCGCGCGCGGCGGGCCAGCACGAAACCGTCGCCGCCGTTGTTGCCGGGCCCGCAGAGCACCCCGACGCGGGTCACCTCCGGCCAGTGTTCGCGCAGATGCTCGAGCAGCGCCGCCCCGGCCCGGTCCATCAGCTCGCCCGGCGCCATCCCGGGCAGGGCCATGGCGGTGGCATCCAGCTCGCGCATGCGCGTGGTGTCAAACAGCCGCTCACCGGGCGCGGGGCTGGCCGGGGACGGGGGTGCGGGGGCATCATTCATGTCCGTTCCTCTCCTTGCTGGCCTGTCGATCGTGCCTGAGCATCCCGACCCGCGCCAATGCGCCGAACTTGCCGACCGCATCCGTCGGTGGGGGCGCGAACTCGGCTTCGCGGAACTGCGCATCGGCCCGGCGCGGGTCCCCGAGGCCGATCGCGGGCACCTGGACGCCTGGCTGGAGCGCGGCTCCCACGGCGACATGCAATGGATGGCCGACCGCGCGCCGCTGCGCCGCGACCCCGGCGCGCTGCTGCCCGGGGTGCAGCGCATCATCAGCGTGCGCATGGATTACTTCCCGCCACGCACCCGCCGTCCGGCTGCCCAGCTGGCGGATCCCGAGGGCGCCTATGTCTCGCGCTATGCCCTGGGCCGTGACTACCACAAACTGCTGCGCAAGCGACTCACCGAACTCGGCCGCCGGATCGAGGCCGAGGCACCGCACGGCTACCGCGCCTTCACCGACAGCGCGCCAGTGCTGGAGAAGGCCCTGGCGCAGCAGGCGGGGCTTGGCTGGATCGGCAAGAACACCAACCTGCTGGCCCGCGGGACCGGCTCGTGGTTCTTCCTCGGTGAACTGTTCACCGATCTGCCGCTGCCGCTCGACCCCGGCCCGGGCGAGGACCACTGCGGGAGCTGTCGCGCCTGCCTGGACGTGTGCCCCACGCAGGCCTTCCGCGGCCCGCACGACCTCGACGCCCGGCGCTGCATCTCCTATCTCACCATCGAGCTGAAAGGCTCGATCCCGGAAGACCTGCGGCCGCTGATCGGCAACCGCATCTACGGCTGTGACGACTGCCAGCTGGTCTGCCCCTGGAACCGCTTCGCCGAGGTCGCGGCCGAACCGGACTTTGTCACCCGCCATGGCCTCGACAGCGCCTCGCTGGTCGAGCTGTTCGCCTGGGACGAGGCGACCTTCCTCGAGCTCACCGCCGGCATGGCGATCCGCCGCATCGGCCACGAACAATGGCTGCGCAACCTGGCCGTGGCGCTCGGCAACGGACCGGCCACCGATCAGGCGCGCGAGGCCCTGGCCGCGCGCGCCGACCACCCGTCACCACTGGTGCGCGAACACGTGGCCTGGGCCCGGGCACGCCTGGACGCACGGGCCGCCGGCCGGCTCGCCGAACCGCCGGCCGTCCCGGTGAAGGCGCTCACTCGCGCGCCGGTGGGTCCGGCCGCACGGCCCGCCAGCATCCCCGCCCCGGAGGGCGGCACCGGACCGCCCCCCGAGGACCCGACGAGCTCCTAAAGGTCGGGCCGAATCCAGACCAGGCTCGCGAGGCGTCCGGTGGTGCCGTCACGACGATAGGAGAAGAACCGGTCCGGGTCGCTGAAGGTGCACTCGCCACCGCCATGCACGGCCACGCCGGCCTGTGCCAGGCGATCGCGCGCCAGCGCCGCCAGGTCCGCCAGCCAGTGCCCGCTGCGTGCGGCCGGCTTGAAAGCGCCGGTCATGTGCGGCTGCACCGCCAGGAACCGCTCGCGCACCTCCGCGCCCACCTCGAAGGCCTCGGGGCCGATCGCCGGCCCCAGCCAGGCCTGCCAGGCCGCCTGCGGGCGGGCCTCGCGCAGCGCCGTCAGCGTGGCCTCCAGGACCCCGTCCACCAGCCCGCGCCAGCCGGCATGCGCCGCCGCCACCGCCTCCCCGCCGGTGCCGGCGAACAGCACCGGCAGGCAGTCGGCCGTCTGCACCGCGCAGACCCGGCCGGGCCGGGTGGTCATCACCGCATCGGCCTCCACCGGCGCGTCGGCGGCGGCCAGTTCTTCCGCGCGCACCACTCGCGTGCCATGCACCTGTGCCGGCCAGTGCAGCTCGGCGCCGGGCACGCCCCGCGCGGCCACCGCCTGCGCCAGACGGCGCCGGTTCCCGGCCACTCGCTGCGGATCGTCCCCGGTATGCAGCGCGAGATTCAGACTGGCCCACACGCCCTCGCTGATCCCGCCGGCACGGGTGGTCTGCAGGGCCCCGACCGCGGGGGCAGCGGGCCAGTCGGGCGTGATCAGGGCCGCGTCCGGCAGCGCGTCAGCGGCGTTCATGCCTGCGCCTCCGCGTGGGCGGCATCCGCGCGCAATACCTCCAGCAACGAGGCGAAATCCGCGGGCAGCGGCGCCTCGAAGGCCTGCGGCTCGCCCGTGGCGGGATGACGGAACTCCAGGCGCGCGGCGTGCAGCGCCTGACGCCGGAATCCGTTCACCGCCTCGCGCGCCGACTCGTCCATCCCGCGCACCGGCCGCGGCCGGCCGCCGTACACCGGGTCGCCCACCAGCGGGTGGCGCAGATGCGCCATGTGCACGCGGATCTGGTGGGTACGCCCGGTCTCCAGGCGCGCGTTCAGCAGGGTGTGGCCACGAAAGCGTTCCACCACCCGGTAGTGCGTGGTCGCCGGCTTGCCCGCCGGGTTCACCGCCATGCGCTTGCGGTCCACCGGATGGCGCCCCACCGGCGCATCCACCGTGCCGCCGGCGATCACCCGGCCGTGGACCAGCGCGCGGTATTCGCGGTGCACGCTGCGTTCCTGCAGCTGACGCACCAGGGCGGTCTGCGCCTGCGCGTTGCGCGCGACGACCATCAGGCCGGTGGTGTCCTTGTCCAGCCGGTGCACGACCCCGGCGCGCGGCAGCACGCCGACCTCGGGCGCGTGATGCAGCAGCGCGTTGACCAGGGTCCCCTGACGATGACCCGCGGCCGGGTGCACCACCAGCCCCGCCGGCTTGTCGATCACCAGCACGTCGGCATCCTCGTACAGGATGTCCAGCTCGATGGGTTCCGGGGCATCCTCCAGCGACGGGGTCTCCGGCGGAATCAGTTCCACCGCCTCGCCACCGCGCACCGGCGTGCGCGGGCGGGGCCGGGCCCCGTCCACCCGCAGGTCGCCGGCCTTCAGCCACTGCACCAGCTGGCTGCGCGAATACTCGGGAAACGCGCGCGCCAGAGCCGCATCCAGGCGCTGCCCGGCCTCTTCCTCGGGCAGGGTTGCCCGGCGTGGTTCGCTCATGCCCTCACCCTCCGGAGGCAGGCCGCGTCAATGTTCGTCAATGGTGTAGAATCCGGATTTCATCCGCGCACAACGGTTCGCAACGAGGTTTCCGTGCTCCCAGTTTCCGCCCTGCCACGCCTGTTCGTCATCCTGATTGTGGCCCTGCTCCTGGCCGGCTGCGAAGGCTGGCGCGCCGATCCCACGGCCGGCTGGTCGGCCAGCCAGCTCTACAGCGAGGCCAAATCCGCCCTGGACAGCGGCAACTACAGCCAGGCCGTGGAATACTACGAGCTGCTGGAGGCCCGCTATCCGTTCGGACGCTTTGCCCAGCAGGCGCAGATCGAGATCCCTTACGCGTATTACAAGGCCGGCGAACCGGAACCGGCGCTCGCCGCGGTGGACCGCTTCGAGCAGCTCAACCCGCGTCATCCGAACCTCGATTACGCCTACTACCTGCGCGGACTGATCAACTTCAACCGCGACCAGGGCTTCCTCAGCAACGTGTTCCCGATGGATCCCACCGAGATGGACCAGGGCCCGCTGATGGACGCCTACGAGGACTTCGACCGGCTGATCCGCACCTTCCCGGACAGCCCGTACAGCGCCGACGCGCATCCGCGCATGGTGTTCATCCTCAACACCCTGGCCGCCAATGAGCTGCGCATCGCCGAATTCTACATGGAGCGCACCGCCTGGGTGGCCGCCGCCGAACGCGCGCGCCACGTGCTGGCGACCTACCCCAACGCCGACGTGACACCGCAGGCGCTGTCGGTGCTGTACCACTCCTATCGCGAGCTGGGTCTGGATGACCACGCCGACGCGACCCTGAGCGTGCTGGAACTGAACGATGCCGAGGCCGCGGTGGCGGTGCGCGGCGGCGAGCACCTGTCGGTGGAAGTGGAACGCGGCGGCCTGTGGCGCGCCTTCGAGCGCCTGCCGTTCTTCAACTGAACGGCGGCGCCCCGCGACAGACGGCTCGTCAGAGGGCCTCGCTGCCCTCCTCGCCGGTGCGGATGCGCACCACACGATCCATGTCGGAGACGAAGATCTTGCCGTCTCCGATCTTGCCGGTGCGCGAAGCCTTCACGACCGCGTCGATGCAGGCATCCACGCGGTCATCGTCCACCACCAGCTCCAGCTTCACCTTGGGCAGGAAGTCGACCACGTACTCGGCCCCGCGATAGAGCTCGGTGTGACCCTTCTGTCGGCCGAAGCCCTGGACCTCGGTGGCGGTCATCCCGGCGATGCCCATCTCGGTCAGGGCCTCGCGGACGTCTTCCAGCTTGAACGGCTTGATGATCGCCTCGATCTTCTTCATGCGAATCCCCCGGTCTGCGCCCGCGTCCGCGGGCGAATCGTGTGCGGTTGAGTGTACCAGACCACCGGCCTCATTCCGGACGGTAGCCGGAGGTGACGGGATAGCGGCGATCGCGGCCGAAGGCGCGCGGGCTGACCCGCACCCCGGGGGCGCCCTGACGGCGCTTGTACTCGGCCCGCAGCACCATGCGCGCGACCCGCTCCACGGTCTCGCGCTCGAAACCGCGCGCCACGATGTCCGCCACCGAGGCCTCCTCTTCCACGAAGGCCTCCAGGATCGCGTCCAGCACGGGATAGGGCGGCAACGAGTCGGTATCCTCCTGCCCCGGCGCCAGCTCGGCGCTGGGCGGGCGTTCGATCACGCGCGCGGGAATCGCCTCGCCAAGGGTGTTGCGCCAGCGCGCCAGGCGCCAGACCCACTGCTTGGACACGTCCTTCAGCGGGGCGAAGCCACCGTTCATGTCGCCGTACAGCGTGGCATACCCGACCGCCAGCTCGCTCTTGTTGCCGGTGGCCAGCAGCATGCGGCCGGTGCGGTTGGACAGGCCCATCAGGACCACCCCGCGCGAGCGGGACTGCAGGTTCTCCTCGGTCACGTCGCCGGGTGGCGGCGGTACCGAGGCCAGCGCACCGTCGAGCCCGCCGAGAAACGCCTGCACCATCGGCTCGATCGCCACCTCGTGGTAATCCAGCCCCAGGGTTTCGGCCTGGGCGCGGGCATCCTCGACCGACATCGACGCGGTATAGCGATAGGGCATCATCACCGCGGTGACCCGCTCCGGGCCCAGGGCATCGGTGGCCAGGGCCGCCGTCAGCCCGGAGTCGATGCCGCCGGACAGCCCCAGGATCACGCCGGGGAAACCGTTCTTGTCGACGTAGTCACGGATGCCGGTGACCAGCGCGGCGTAGAGATCCGCGACTTCCGCATCCGCGGCGTGCGCGGAACTGTCGGCCTCGGATACCGCCGCCGGCGCGGGCGGCAGCGGCGACACCCCTTCGGGCGCCACGGCCACGGGCCGGGGCCGTCCGGCGTCACCGGCCTCCAGCTCGACCAGCGCCAGCCCCTCCTGCCAGGGGTCGAGCAGGGCCTGCGGCGAGCCCTCGGGACCGGGGTGCAGAAAGCTGCGGCCATCGAACACCAGTTCGTCCTGGCCGCCCACCTGATTCACGTAGAGCACCGGGCACCCGGTCTCGGCGACCCGCGCGGCCACCACCGCAGAACGCTCCGCCGGCTTGCCGCGATGGAACGGCGAGGCATTCAGATTGAGCAGCACGTCGGCCCCGGCGATGCGGGCATGCGCCGCCGGGGCCGGCTGCCAGATGTCCTCGCAGACCGTGACGCCCAGGCGCCAGCCACCCAGCTGGACCACGCAGGGCTCGTGCCCGGCATGGAAGTAGCGCACCTCGTCGAACACCGAGTAGTTGGGCAGGATGTGCTTGGCGTAGCTCGCGTGGATCGCACCGTTGCGCAGCCACACCGCGGCATTGGCCAGGCCTTCCTCAGTGCGCCGCGGGGCGCCCACCAGCAGGTCGATGCCGATGCTCACATCGGCCAGCCGCTCGAGCGCCGCGTCCACCGCATCCAGGAACGCGGGCCGCAGCAGCAGATCCTCGGGCGGATACCCGGTCAGCGCCAGCTCGGGGAACACCACCAGATGGGCCCCGGCCGCACGCGCCTGCTGCACGAACTCGCGCATCCGCCGCTCATTGGACTCCAGCGCCCCCACCACGGGGTTGAACTGGGCCAGGGCGATGCGTGGCGCTTGGGCAGTCATGTTCGAAGTGCGGGGATCAGCGACCGGAGACGCCCAGGGCCTGCTGCATGGCCTGGCCCAGTTCCGCCGGGCTCTCGGCCACCACGGCACCGGCGCCACGCAGGGCGTCCATCTTCTGCGCGGCGGTCCCCTGCCCGCCGGCGATGATCGCCCCGGCATGCCCCATGCGCCGCCCCGGCGGGGCCGTGGCCCCGGCGATGTAGGCGGCCACCGGCTTGTCGAATTCCTCACGGATGTAGCGCGCCGCGCGTTCCTCGGCGTCACCACCGATCTCGCCGACCATCAGTACGCCGTCGGTCTCGGGGTCCTCGCGGAACATCCGCAGGCAGTCGACGAAATCCAGCCCCTGGATGGGATCGCCGCCGATGCCCACGCAGGTGCTCTGCCCCAGCCCCAGCGCGGTGGTCTGGTGCACGGCCTCGTAGGTCAGCGTGCCCGAGCGCGAGATGATGCCGATGCGCCCGCGGCTGTGGATGTAGCCGGGCATGATCCCCACCTTGCAGGCCTCCGGGGTGATGATCCCCGGGCAGTTGGGGCCGATCAGGCGGGTGCCGGTATCGGCCAGCATCTGCTTGACCCGCACCATGTCCTGCACCGGGATGCCCTCGGTGATGCACACCGCCAGTTCGATCCCGGCATCGGCCGCCTCGCAGATGGCATCGGCGGCGAACGGTGCCGGCACGTAGATCATGCTGACCGTGGCGCCGGTGGCCGCCACCGCATCGGCCACGGTGTCGAACACCGGGCGATCGAGATGGGTCTGCCCGCCCTTGCCCGGGGTCACCCCGCCCACCAGGCGGGTACCGTAGGCGATGGCCTGCTCGGAATGGAAGCTGCCCTGCTTGCCGGTAAAGCCCTGGCAGATCACCCGGGTGTCGCGGTCGACCAGGATACTCATGCGGCGGCCTCCACCACGGCGCGCGCGGCCGCGTCCAGATCGGCGGCCGGGATCACGTCCAGGCCGGAATTCGCCAGGGCCTCGCGGCCCTGCTCGGCGTTGGTCCCCTCCAGACGCACCACTACCGGCACGTCCACCTGCACCTCGCGGATCGCGGCGATGATCCCCTCGGCGATCAGGTCGCAGCGCACGATGCCGCCGAAGATGTTCACCAGCACCGCCTGCACCGAGTCATCGGACAGGATCAGCTTGAAGGCGGCGGTCACCCGTTCCACGGTGGTTCCGCCGCCCACGTCGAGGAAGTTGGCCGGCTCGCCGCCGTGGTGCTGGATCAGGTCCATGGTCGCCATCGCCAGACCGGCGCCATTGACCATGCAGCCGATGGAGCCGTCCAGCGGGATGTAGTTGAGGTCGTGCTCGCGGGCGCGCTCCTCGGAGGGGTCGCGCTGGTTCGGATCGCGCAGCTCGACCAGCGCCGCCTGCCGGTAGGCGGCGGAGTCGTCCAGACTCAGCTTGGCATCCAGGGCCAGCAGCTCGCCGTCCCCGGTCTGCACCAGCGGGTTGATCTCCAGCAGCTGGGCATCCGTGCGGGTGAACAGGGCATGGGTGTTGGTCGCCAGCTGGGCCATCGCCTTCGCGGCCGCGCCCTCCAGCCCCAGGGCCGCGGCGATGCGCCGGCCGTGGAACGGCATGATCCCGGTCGCCGGGTGCACCGGCAGGGTCAGGATCGCCTCCGGGCGCTCGGCGGCCAGGGTCTCGATGTCCATGCCGCCCTCGGCGGAGACCACGAAGGTCAGGCACTCCCGCGAGCGATCAACCAGCAGGGCAAAGTAGAACTCGCGTGCGATGTCGGCCGCCGGTTCCAGCAGCACCCGCTCCACCGGCTGCCCCTCGGGCGCGTTCTGGTCAGTCACCAGACGCGTGCCGAGCATGTCGGCCGCCGCATCCCGCGCGGCCTCGGCGTCCTCCACCAGGGTCACCCCGCCGGCCTTGCCGCGACCGCCGCTGTGCACCTGCGCCTTGACCAGCGCACGCCCCCCGCCCAGCTCGCGCCAGGCTTGCGCGGCAGCGTCCGCCGTGTCGACGACCCGGCCCTCGGGCACCGGGATCCCGGCGTCGCGAAACGCCGCCTTGGCCTGAAATTCGTGCAGATTCATGGCGGCGAGGATAGCGGCGCGCCACCGTGGCGACAACTGCCGGGACCCGCAGCGGGCGGGTGGCCGGATCGGGTAGACTGCGCGGCTTCACGCATACCCGCGACGATGCCGCATGACCCTGGCCCTGTTCGATCTCGACAATACCCTGCTCGCCGGCGACAGCGATCACGCCTGGAACGAGACCCTGATCGCCCGTGGGGCGGTGGACCGCGAGTCCTTTGCCGCGGGGAATGATCGGTTCTACGAGCAGTACCTGGCCGGCACGCTGGACATCTTCGAGTTCTGCCGCTTCGCCTTCGCCCCGCTGGCGGAGCAGCCCCGCGAGCGGCTGGAGGCGTGGCGCGAGGCCTTCATGCAGGAGGTCATCGAGCCGATGATCGCACCGGCCGCCCACGCGCTGCTGCAGCGCCACCGCGAGGCCGGCGACGAGCTGGTGATCATCACGGCGACCAACCAGTTCGTCACCGCCCCGATCGCGCAGCGCCTGGGGGTACCGAATCTGCTGGCCACCATCGCCGAGGAACGCGACGGCCGCTTTACCGGCGAGGTCGCCGGCACGCCCTGCTTTCAGCATGGCAAGGTGGATCGTCTGCACGCCTTCCTCGCCGACCACCACGACGATCCCGACGCGGTGATGGCGCAGGCCTGTTTCTACAGCGACTCGCGCAACGACATCCCGCTGCTGGAACGGGTGGGCCGGCCGGTGGCCGTGGACCCGGACCCGACCCTGGACGCACACGCCCGGGAACAGGGGTGGGAACGCCTGACCCTGCGGGCCGGGGCGCAGCCGGTCGCACTGGACTGAGGCCGCCGCCCGCCCGGGCAGGCCGTCAGGCCGGGTTGAACACGCCGTCCAGCGCGGCCAGACGCTGGCCCGCCGGGGTCAGGGCGCGGCCGGCCTCGTTCATCGCCGCGCGCCAGCCGGCGATCAGCTCGGGCAGGGCCTCGACCACCTGACGGCGCCGCAGCCGCCCGGTGCCGGACATCGGCCACATCGGCCGGTAGTCGCAGTTGTCGGCCGCATCGCAGACCATCACGCCCCATTCGCACCGGGTCACGTCGTGCTCGTGTTCGCGCACCACGATGCGGTAGGCCCCTTCGGCGTTCATGTCCGCCATGCCCACCCCGGGCCCGACGTGCTCCACCTGCAGTTCGGCGGCGATCGCGTTCAGCTCCGCCTCCAGCGCCTGCAGGGCGTTGTCCGCCGCGGCGGTCAGCCCCGACTCTCCGCGCGCCACCGCCAGCAGCGGCTGCGCCTGTTCCACATCGAACTCCGTGCTCATGCTGCGTACACTCCCCTGCTGAAATGGCATGCCCCGGTCCGCGGGGCGCGCGAACCATAGCACGGGAGACCGCGAGATGACCCATCCCCCCATCGCCCTGACCATTGCCGGTTCGGACCCCGGGGGCGGCGCCGGCCTGCAGGCGGACCTGACGACCTTCACCCGGCTGGGGGTGCACGGGGCCACGGCGGTCACCGCCATCACCGTGCAGGACACCCGCAACGTGATCGACTTCAGCGTGCTGCCGGCCGCCCGGCTGCGCGCGCAGATCGAGGCCACGCTGGCGGACCTGGACGTGGGTGCGATCAAGATCGGCATGCTCGGCTCGGTGGAGAACGTGGAAACCGCCGCCGCGCTGCTGGGCGCGCACCCGCATATCCCGGCGGTGCTCGACCCGGTGATGGTCGCCGGCGGCGGGGGCGAACTGGCGACCGAAGCGGTGATCGACGCGACCCGCGAGATCCTGCTCCCGCGCGCCACCCTGATCACCCCCAACGGTCCGGAGGCGCACGCTCTGGCCGGGCATGACACCCCGGAGCGCCAGGGCCCGGCCCTGCGCGAACGCGGCGCGCGCAACGTGCTGATCACCGGTGGCCACGAGGGCGGCGAGGACGAGCCGATCCGCAACCGGCTGTTCCGCGAGGACGGTCACCAGCGGATGTTCGAACTGCCGCGTCACCCGGCCGGTTTCCACGGTTCCGGCTGCACCCTGGCCGCGGCCATCGCCGCCTTCCTCGCCCGCGGGCGCGACCTGGAACCGGCGGTGATCGAGGCACAGAACTTCATGAACCACGCGGTGCAGACCGGCTACGCCCCCGGACAGGGGCAGCACGTGCCCAACCGCCTGTGCCCGACCGGCCATGACTGAAGCCACGACCGAGCCGGTAGCCGAGCGCGCGCCCCTGCGCGGGCTGTATTTCGTCACGCCCGCCCCGCCGCCCGGGGCCGATCCGCTGCCGGCCCACACCGACGCGGCCGCCGCCGCACTGGCCGGCGGGGCCTGCTGCGTCCAGCTGCGCGACAAATACCTGGAAGGGGAAGCACAGGAGACCGTGGCACGGGCGCTCGCCCGGCTCTGCCACGACCACGGGGCGTATTTCATCGTCAACGACGACGTGGAGCTGGCCGCGCGCATCGGCGCCGACGGGGTGCACCTGGGGCGCGACGACCCCGACCCGGCCGGCGCCCGCGCCCGTCTGGGGGACGCGGCGGTGATCGGCGTTTCCTGCTACAACGAGCTGGCGCGCGCGCGGGCGGCGCAGGCGGCCGGGGCCGATTACGTCGCCTTCGGCTCGATGTTTCCGTCACCGACCAAGCCGGAGGCGGTACGGGCCACGCCGGAACTGATCCGCCAGGCCCGGCGCGAACTCGCCGTGGCGATCTGCGCGATCGGCGGCATTACCGCGGACAACGCCGCGCAGGTGGTGGCCGCCGGCGCCGACATGGTCGCGGTGATCCAGGGCATCAGCGCCGCCCCCGACCCCGAGGCCGCCGCCCGCCGCATCGCCACGCTATTTCAAACGACCTAGCCCCGGTCATACCCCTCTTTGCACCGCCGCCGCCCCGTCGCTATGGTTGCGGGGTTGCACGGTCGGGGTCGCGGTCGCGGCCCCGACCCCGCTCCCAACTCCCATTGCAGACAGGACACCGCCATGCAGGAAACGCTTCGCCTCTTTGAAGCCGCCAAAAACCGGATCCCCGGCGGCGTGAACTCCCCGGTACGCGCCTTCAAGGGCGTCGGCGGGACCCCCATCTTCATGGACCGCGCCAACGGCGCCTACATGTGGGATGCCGACGGCAAGCGCTATATCGACTACATCGGCTCCTGGGGTCCGATGGTCGCCGGGCACGCCCACCCCGAGGTGATCGAGGCCGTGCGCGAGGCCTGCAACAACGGCCTGTCCTTCGGCTGCCCGACGCGGCTGGAAAGCGAGATGGCCGAGAAGATGTGCGAGCTGGTCCCGTCCATGGACATGGTGCGCATGACCAACTCGGGCTCCGAGGCGACCATGAGCGCGATCCGCCTGGCGCGCGGCTATACCGGCCGCGACCGCATCGTGAAGTTCGAGGGCAACTACCACGGCCACGGCGATTCCCTGCTGGTGAAGGCCGGCTCCGGCGCCCTGACCCTCGGCCAGCCGAGCTCGCCCGGCGTGCCGGCCGAACTGGCGGCGCTGACCAGCACGCTCAGCTACAACGACCCCGAGGGCGTGCGCGAGTTCTTCCGCGAGAAGGGCGAGGAGGTCGCCTGCATCATCGTCGAGCCGATCGCCGGGAACATGAACTGCATCCCGCCGGTGCCGGGCTTCCTCGAGACCCTGCGCGAGGTGTGCGACGAATACGGCACGGTGCTGATCTTCGACGAGGTGATGACCGGTTTCCGCGTGTCCGCGAATTGCGCCCAGGGCTATCTGGGCGTCACCCCGGACCTGACCACCCTGGGCAAGATCATCGGCGGCGGCATGCCGGTGGGCGCCTTCGGCGGCCGCCGCGAGATCATGGAGCAGCTGTCCCCGCTGGGGCCGATCTATCAGGCCGGTACCCTGTCCGGGAACCCGATCGCGATGACCGCCGGGATCCGCACCCTGGACATCCTCAGCCGCCCGGGCTTCCATCAGGACCTGGAGGAACGCACGCGCAAGGTCGTCGCGGGCTTCGAGGAGGCCGCGCGCGAGGCCGGCGTGGCCCTGACCACCAATCAGGTCCCGGGCATGTTCGGGCTGTTCTTCAGCGAGGAGAAGGTCACCGATTTCGCCGGCACCACCGCCAGCGACACCGCGGCCTTCGGGCGCTTCTTCCACGCGATGCTGGAAGAAGGGGTCTATCTCGCGCCCTCGGCCTTCGAGGCCGGTTTCATGTCCAGCGCGCACTCCGACGCGGACATCGAGGCCACCGTCGAGGCCGCACGCAAGTGCTTCAAGGCGCTGGACGCCTGAGCGTCACGCCCCGGCGGGTCGGCACCGATGCGCGGACCTGTCGCCCTGAGCGTGGCCGGGCTGGCCCTTCTGGCGCTGGCCTGGGTCGCGCTGAGCGGGGCCTTTCAGGGCCTGGCCAAAGACTTCGAGGGTCCGGGCAGCACCGAGGTGGAGATCCCGCGCGCCGGTGACTATCGCCTGTGGCTGTACACCCGGACCTACCTCGACGGGACCTTCCGCGAGTTCCCCGAGCAACTTCCGGACGGAACCCGGGTCGTCGCCCGGACGCCGGACGGGGACGAAGCCATCCGGCTGCAGTCATCGCGGGCCACCCTGACGTACACCTCCGGACAGACCGAACGGGTAGCCCTGGGACGCTTCCACTTCCCGGAACCGGGGACGTACACGATCCTCGCGGAAGGGATGGAAGACGCGCATGCCTTCACCCTCCGCGAGGTGCGCTTCCTCGAGCACGCCCGGCGTGCCGCCCTGTTCGGGATCCCCGGCGTGGTGATGTTCCTCGCGGGTATCGTCCGGGGCATCGTGGTCGCCACTTCCGGACGCCGCGACGAGGAACCCGGTTCGTGACGCCCGCTGACGCCCCCCGGCCATGCACCTGATCGACGCGCTGGCGGCCACGCCCGCCGGGCTGGCCGTGCTGTTCGTGGTCCTGGGCCTGATCACCGGCATCCCGGCCGGGCTGTTCGGGATCGGTGGCGGGCTGGTGCTGGTGCCGGTGTTCGTCGCGGTCTTCACCGTACTGGGCTTTCCCGAGGCGGGGCTGGTGCAGCTGGCGGTGGGCTCGTCACTGGGGGCGATCATCCCCACCGCGCTGCTGTCGGCGCGGGCCCACCACCGCCGTGGCGGGGTGGACGGCCAGGCCGTGCGCCGGCTGCTGCCGGGGATCATCGGCGGGGCCCTGCTGGGCGCCGGCCTGGCCACCCAGCTCGACAGCGACCACCTCGGGCGGATCTTCGGCGCCTTCGAGGTCGCGATCGGTCTCTGGATGCTGTTCAACGTTCAACCGCCCCGCAAGCCAGTCCCGCGCCGCGGCGTGTGGCTGGGCGGGGGCGGCCTGATCGGTGCGGTATCCGCACTGATCGGGATCGGCGGCGGCACCCTGACCACCCCCTTCCTGGTCAGCCAGGGGCTGGAACTGCGCCGCGCCATCGGTTCGGCCGCGGCCCTCGGGGTGCCCATCTCCATCGGCGCGACCCTGGTGTTTGCCCTGCCGCAATGGACCGCCGGCGAGCCGGCCACCCCGGAATGGAGCCTGGGGTATCTCTACCTGCCGGCCATTGCCGGGGTGGTCGCGGGTACCGCCATCAGCGTACGCGCCGGGGTCTGGCTGGCGCACCATCTGCCGGTCGCGGTGCTGCGCCGCGGCTTCGCCGGGGTCCTGATCCTCGCCGGCCTGCTGATGCTTCTGCGCTGACTCCGGCCCGGCAGTGCGGGGATCCGCAACCGCAGGGGGCGGCGCTCCCGCGCCGCATCGCGCAGGGGGCTGCGCTCCCACAAGGGGTGGGGCACCCCGGACTGCAGGAGGCCAGCCCTCTGACCGATTCAGGCGTCGGTCAGCGCGCGCTCGATCACGTCACGCAGGTCGCGCGAGGTTTCGAGGGCGGCAAGGCGCTCGAGTTCCGCGCGCATCTGCTCGCCGCGCGCCGGATCCACCTTGCGCCAGCGGGTCAGCGGCTGCACCAGACGCGCGGCGGTCTGCGGGTTCATCCTGTCCAGCTTCTCCACGAAGCCGGCAATGCGGTGATAGCCCTCGCCGTCGGCCTGGTGGAAATGGCGTTCGTTGCGGGCCATGAACGGGCCCAGCACCGCACGCACGCGGTTGGGGTTGGACCAGCGGAACCCGGGATGCTGCAGCAGGTACTCCAGGCGGTCGAAGCCGCCCGGCACCTGGCTGGCCGCCTGCAGGCCGAAGTACTTGTCCAGCACCAGCGGGTCGTCGTGGTAGCGCCGCTCGAAGTCGGCCAGCAGCAGGCCCCGAGCCTCATGGTTCAGGTCGTTGATGGCGTTCAACGCCCCCATGCGCATGGTCTGGCTGCGGGCCTTGCGGTACTGCTCAAGCACCTCGGGCACCGCGGATTCGTCGCCGGCCGCCACCCGCAGTGCCAGCAGGCGGTTGCGCAGGCGCCGCTGCCCCATGGCATCGGCGGTGAACGCGCCGTTGTCGATGTCGTCCAGCTTCGGCTGGCGGTCACGCAGCCGGTCCGCCAGCGGGGCGTACAGCCGCGCCTCCAGGGCATCACGTTCGGCCCGCAGGCGCACCGGGTCCACGCAGTCGAACAGCTCCGCCAGCTCGCGCGGCGGCGGCAGCTGGAGGATCGTGGCCAGCAGCACGGGCTCGATCGCCGGATCCTCCAGCAGGGCCGCCAGGGCGTGCTGGATCTCCGCCTCCAGCACCGGGTCGGCGGCGTCATCCTCGATGCGCGCCCGGATCGCACGCCGCATGAGGGTCTGCGCCGCTTCCCAGCGGCTGAAGGCATCGTCGTCATGGGCCAGCAGGTGGGCGAGAGTCGTCGCGCTCTGGTTGGCCTCCAGGATCACCGGCGCGGAGAAACCGCGCAGCCAGGACACGGCCTGCGGGGTCGCCGAGAGCTCGTCGAAATGGAAACTGCGCTCCGAGCGGTCGAGCTCCAGCACCCATTCATCCTGTTCCGGGCCGCCCTCCAGGCGCCCGCGGATGCGCCGCCCGTCGGCATCCAGCATCGCCACCCGTACCGGGATGACCACCGGCTCCTTGTGTTCCTGACCCGGCGTCGGCGGGGTGTACTGCCCCAGGCTGATACGGAACTCGCCGGTGGAGCCATCCTGCGCGGTGGCGGCAGTCACGTGCGGGGTTCCGGCCTGGGTGTACCAGCGCTTGAACGCCGTGAGGTCGCGCCCGCTGACCTCGGCCATCACGGCCACGAAGTCGTCGGTGGTGACCGCCTGACCGTCGAAGCGCTCGAAATAGACATCCAGCCCGCGGCGGAAGGTCTCGCGCCCGATCAGGGTGCGCAGCATGCGGATCAGCTCCGCGCCCTTCTCGTACACCGTCAGGGTGTAGAAGTTGTTGATCTCGGCGTAATGATCCGGGCGCACCGGGTGCGCCAGCGGACCGGCGTCCTCGGGGAACTGATGGGCACGCAGCAGCGAGACATCGTCGATGCGCTTGACCCCGAACAGCGTGCAGTCGGTGGTGAACTCCTGGTCGCGGAAGACCGTAAGCCCTTCCTTGAGCGACAGCTGGAACCAGTCGCGGCAGGTCACGCGGTTGCCGGACCAGTTGTGGAAATACTCGTGGGCGATCACCGACTCGATGGCGACAAAGTCGTCGTCGGTGGCGGTGTCGGCGCTGGCCAGCACGAACTTGGCGTTGAACAGGTTCAGCCCCTTGTTCTCCATCGCCCCCATGTTGAAGTCGTCCACCGCGACGATCATGTACACGTCCAGATCGTATTCGCGGCCGAAGGCCTCCTCGTCATAGCGCATCGCCCTCTTCAGCGAGGCCAGCGCGTGATCGCAGCGATCGGCGTTGTGCGCCTCCACATAAAGCTCCAGCGCCACCTCGCGCCCGGACATGGTGGTGAAGGTGTCGCGCTGACAGGCCAGATCCCCGGCGACCAGCGCAAACAGGTACGACGGCTTGGGGAACGGGTCCTCCCACACCGCGTAGTGACGCCCGCCGTCCAGCTCGCCGGCCTCCACGCGGTTGCCGTTGGCCAGCAGCACCGGGTACTGCGACCGGTCCGCCTCCAGGCGCACGCGGTAGGTCGTCAGCACATCCGGGCGATCGGGGAAGAACGTGATGCGGCGAAAGCCCTCCGGCTCGCACTGGGTGCACAGGTTTCCGCTGGAGGCGTACAGGCCTTCCAGCGCGGTGTTCTGCTCCGGGTGACAGCGGCTGACGATCTCCAGCCGCGCCGCCTCCGGCAGGCCGTGCAGCAGCAGGCCGTCGGCGTCTTCTTCCAGCATGCCCTCGCCCGGCTCGGCGCCATCCACCGTCAGCGACACCAGCTCCACGCCATCCCCGTACAGCCGCAGCGGCGCCCCCGGCTCCGCCGCCTGCGGGTTGCGGCGCACCGCCATGCGCGTCGTCACCTCGGTGGTCGCCGCCGCCAGATCGAAATCCAGCTCCAGGTTCTCCACCTCGAACGCCGGCGACTGGTACTCGCTCAGATAGACCGGCTGGGGGTTCGCATCACGCATTCCAGACTCCAGATCAAAAACATTGCCAGTGGTTTAACACGCCGCCGCTGCATCCACTCCAAACCCGGACGCCAGCGCCGTCATTGTAACGGCCGGGTTTCCGCAATGACGGAGCCGGGGAACTGGCACTGTGCGTCCAATCCGTTAGCATACCGCGCATGGAATGGATCGATATCTGCTTCAACCTGACCCACGAATCCTTCAACAAGGAACGCGACGAGGTGCTCGAGCGCGCGCGCGAGGCCGGCGTGTCCTGGATGCTGATCACCGGCGCCGACGCCCACCAGAGCGAGAAGTGCCTGAAGATCGCCGACCAGTACCCGGACTGCTGCCGCGCCACCCTGGGCGTGCATCCGCACCTGGCAAAACAGTGGACCGACGCGACCGCCGCGCGGTTCAGTGACCTCGCCCGCGCGGACGCCAACGTCGTCGCCATGGGCGAGATGGGGCTGGACTACAACCGTGACCACTCGCCGCGCCCGCAGCAGCGCATCGCCTTCGAGGCCCAGCTGGAACTGGCCGCCGATCTCGGCCTGCCGGTGTTCCTGCACGAGCGCGACGCCCACCACGACTTCGCCCAGATCCTGCGCCGCTGGCGCGACAAGGTGCCGGCCGCCGTGGTGCACTGCTTCACCGGCGAGGCCGACGCTCTGGCCGAATACCTCGACCTCGACTGCCACATCGGCATCACCGGGTGGGTCTGCGACGAGCGCCGCGGCAAGCACCTGCACCCGCTGGTGCCGACCATCCCGCGCGGTCGCCTGATGATCGAGACCGACGCCCCCTACCTCCTGCCGCGCACCCTGCCCAAGGGCACCGGCAAGAAGATCGGCAACGGCCGGCGCAACGAGCCCGCCTTCCTCCCCCACATCGGCGAATTCGTGGCCCAGCTGCGCGACGAGACCCCGGAAGACCTCGCCGCCCACACCACCGCCACCGCCCGCGCCTTCTACAACCTCCCGCCGGCATCAGGCGAGTAACACGGTGAGAGCATCCACCCGGCCAGCTGGTGACAGGAAACACAGCCAGGAAAAAGTTATAAAACAGCACCCCCTCAGGGAAGAGGAGCCGACATGACCCGGGAAGACGAAACCCCGATCGTCATCTACGAAGATGATGCCGACCACATCGTGGAAGTCCGACTGGACACCGGACGCGATACCGTTTGGTTGACGCAGCGGCAGATGGCCGAGCTCTTCGACACCTCAACCGACAACGTCGGTCTGCATCTGAAGAACATCTACAAAGACGACGAACTCGATGAACCGTCAACTACCGAGGATTCCTCGGTACTTCGACAGGAAGGCGCTCGCCAGGTCTCACGACGCATCAAGCACTACAACCTCGACGCCATCATCTCGGTCGGCTACCGGGTCAACTCCCGCCGTGCTGTGCGCTTCCGCCAATGGGCCACTCGCGTACTGCGCGAACACCTGACGCGCGGCTGGACCCTCAACCGCCAGCGATTCGAAACCAACGCCCGCGAACTCGAAGCGGCACTGGAGCTGGTGCGCCGTACCGCCCGCAGCCCGGGACCCGGCGTGGAAGCCGGTCGCGGGCTGGTCGACATCGTGACCCGCTACGCCCAGACTTTCCTCCTGCTGCAGCGCTACGACGAAGGCCTCCTGACCGAACCCGGAGCCGAAACCGGAGGCACACTTCCAACCCCCGAAGAGGCGCGCGGCGCCCTCGCCACGCTCAAGAAAGACCTTGTCGCAAAGAAACAGGCAACCGAACTCTTCGCCCAGGAACGCGGAGACGGCTTCGAGTCGCTACTGGGCAACCTGGACCAGTCCGTATTCGGCGAACCGGCCTACCCTACGGTCGAGTCCAGGGCTGCGCACCTGCTGTATTTCGTGATCAAGAACCACCCGTTCTCCGACGGCAACAAACGCAGCGCTGCCTACCTGTTCGTCGACTTCCTGCATCGGAATCACCGTCTCATCAGCCCAGCCGGCGAGCCCGTGATCAACGATGTTGGCCTGACCGCCCTGACCCTGCTGGTGGCGGAATCCGACCCCGACAACAAGGAAACGATGATCCGCCTGATCATGAACATGCTCGCGCACGAGACCGACCCCGCATGACTCACGTCGCCACGCGTAGCACCCTATCCGTGGGCAGCAAGGCTGACCGGTGACTTTCCATGGCTGAGCACACACCCCATCAAAGTCACTCTCGGGTCGCGCTGGTCACCGGCGCGGCGCGCGGGATCGGGCTCGGGATCGCCGAGCACCTGGTGCGGGGTGGCTGGCAGGTGGTGCTGGCCGATATCGACGGCCCCGAATGCGAACGGGCCGCCACGCGCCTGGGCCCCGCCGCCCGCGCCATCGCGCTGGATGTCCGCGACGAGGAACAGGTCCGCGAGGCCATCCGGCGCACGGAGGAATGGCACGGCGGCCTGGATGCCCTGGTGAACAACGCCGGCATCAGCGACCCGCACTCCGGTCCACTGGAAGGGCTGGACCTGGCCGACTGGCAGCGCTGGCTGGATACCAGCCTGACCGGCGCTTTCCTGCTCGCCAAGCACGCCCTGCCCCTGCTGCGCCGCCGCCGGGGCGCCATCGTCAACATCAGCTCCACCCGCGCGCTGCAGTCCGAGCCGGACACCGAGGCCTACGCCGCCAGCAAGGGCGGACTGGACGCCTTCACCCACGCGCTGGCCGTCAGCGCCGGCCCGGAAGTCCGCGTCAACGCCATCCGCCCCGGCTGGATCGACACCCGCGGCCCCGGCCAGCAACAGGCCGAGCCGCTGTCCGCACAGGACCACACCCAGCATCCGGCCGGGCGCGTCGGCCAGCCCGGCGACATCGCCGCCCTCACCGCCTTCCTGCTCGGCCCGGATTCCGGCTTCGTCACCGGCCAGATCTGGACCGCCGACGGCGGCATGACCCGGCGCATGCTCTACCACGACTAACGCCCCTGGATCGCCACTGGCCGCCACACATCACGCACCGGCTCCGCCGCGGAACGGGAGACCCCTCCGCAAACCCTTTCCCGGACAGTGCGAGGCCTGCGCCTACTCGTCGACGAAAGGGATACCCTCCGCCTCGAAAAAATCGGCGAGAAACGCTTTCAGCGCCTGGTCGCGACAGGCATACCAGTCCTGGTCGGTCCCCCTGTCATGGATCAGGTCCTTGAACCGGCGGAACGCACCGCGACCCCGGATGGCCTCCAGCAGTTCGGAGCGCAGGTCCGGATCTTCCTGCAGACGGCAGAACTGATCCATCACCCCGTACTCGTCAAAATCGAACGGGTCGGGAAGCCGCACATAGTCATCCGAAGCATGTACGGCCCGTACCGTGTGCAGCACCTCCTGCTGCCACTCCGGAAGCTCCTCCGGATCTTCCTCGGCCAGGATCTCGTCTTCATCGCTGAAGCCCACCACCTCACCGGTCGCCCGCTGGACATAGGTCTGCCAGCCATCCGTTAGCGGATCCATCTGTTCCAGGACATCCTTCAACACCACCGGGAGCGGCATCGCGACCTCCTCTGCACAGCAGTCCACATCGTCTTCACGCGACCGGCCGCAGCGGATTTTAGCGGTTGCCGGGCTGACAGGCGAGCAGGCGCTGCTGCACCACATCGGCGACCACCCGCAGGGCGGCGTCGCGGGTGTCGTGGACCTGCACGGTGGCGCGTACGGCGGGGTCCACGGGCTCGCCGAGGGCGACTTCTGGATCGACCTCGGGCGTGTGCGCGGGGCACCCGTCGAGCCAGGCGGGGTGGTACTCGCAGCCCGGTTCGGCGGGGAACAGCGCGGCATAGGCGATCCGCGCCTCCACCAGGTCCTGGAAGAAGTGGCTGCCGAATGAGAGGTCGGGGACGATGCCGGCGTCGGAGTCGGCTACCTCCACCAGCATGCGCACGCGGTCGATGTCGGCGAAGCGCACGGGCACGCCCAGTTCGGGGGTGCTGGTGCCCCAGCGGCCGGGGCCGACCAGGAGCGTGGCACAGTCTTCGGGACGGGCGTACTGGCGGTTGAGGGCACCGACCAGGCGGGCCACGGCGTATTTCTGCGGGCGGGGCAACACGGCGTAGCGTGCGCCGTCCACGCGGATGACGCGATCGATGGCGAGGTCCAGATTGCCGCCCATGAAGCGGCCGTCACTGGCGAAAAACAGGCGCTGCGGGTCAACCCCGTCCGGCAGTTCCACCGGCCGGTCGCTGCCCAGGGTGGCGAGCGGCCGGCACTGCACCAGGTTCACGCCGGCGTTGCCGTCGGCGTCGAGATGCACGGTGAACTCGACGTCCACCGGGTGGGCATAGGCGGCCTCCAGGGTCTTGAGCAGGTCGCGCATCAGCGGGGCGAAGCCGGTGCGCTGCAGCAGCGGGGTGAAGGTCACCCGCCACAGGCGCTCGTCGCGCCCCTGCTCGCGGGCGCGGCGGCCGGCCTCGCGGTCGATCTCGCCGAGCAGGTTCAGCGGCAGGTCCGGTGCGGTCCCGGCCAGTTGCTGGACGGGCACGGCAGCCTCGCGGTTGGCCTCGATGTCGAGCACATCGGCGGCGTGCTGCGAGTAGCGGTACAACTCGTCCCGGCTGTGAAACGGCCGCCGCTCGGGCCGGTCCAGCGCGACCACGCAGGCATGGTCGCGCGCGACCCGGTCGACCGCGCGGGTACCCAGCCCCAGCACCAGGCGCAGCATCCCGGCGGACGGATCCAGCGCGCCGTCCCAGACGAAGGTGTTCCACGAGACCCCGACCCCGGCGGCCTCCGGCAGGTAATAGCGCCCGTGGTAGCGGCCGTTGACCCGCTGCAGCAGCAGCGCCATGGGTTCTTCCTGATCCATCAGGCCGCGCTGGTGGCGATAGCTCAGCGCGTCGTCGCTCATGGTCGAGGCATAGACCCGGCGGATGGCGTCCTCCAGCTGCGCCAGACGCTCGCCCGGACTGCCCTGGTTCACGCAGAACACGCTCTCGTACTTGCCGGCAAAGGCGTTGCCGAAGCCGTCTTCCAGCAGGCTGCTGGAACGCACCAGGATCGGGTACTGACCATAGTGGTCGAGTACCCGCTCCAGTTCGCGGCGCACCTCCGGCGGGATCTCGCCGTGCAGCATGTCCTCGCGCAGGCCGTGCGCCTCGTCGAAATAGCCCTCCGCGGTGCGCTGGCGCATCAGCCGCGGCCACCAGCCGTTGTGCACCAGATAGGCGTAGTACACGTCCGCGCCGATGAAGTGCGAGTCGTGGGGCTCCAGCACCCGCCCCCAGCGCTGCGGGTCCTGCGCCAGCAGGATGCGCCGCGCCAGCAACATGCCCGCGGCCTTGCCGCCGATGTAGCCGCTGCCGACCATGCGGCTGCGGATCGCCAGCAGCTCCTCCAGACCGAGGTGGCGCCGCGCCAGTTCCAGCATGCGCTCGTCGCGGCCGATCAGCACCCGCAGGATCTCGTCCTGTACCCGGGCGCGGTCGACCGCCGGCGTCCCCTCCGCCAGCGCGTCGGAGGCGGCGAGGAACAGGCGATCCCAGTAGTCCAGCAGCTGCCGCCCGTGCTGCTGCCCGGGACGCTGTTCCTCCAGCAAGGCCTGCAGCCGCGTGGCCTCGCTGCTGTCCACCACCGGCTCGAACTGCGTGCCGCGCTGGCGGTGTGGCAGGAACATGGTCGGCGAGCTGCGCTGCCATACCTTCACCGGCTGCACGTGCACCGCCTCGCCGGCGCGGCGCACGTCGATCAGCACCTGCGTGGTCTCGCGGATGCGCGACAGCGTGGTATGCGAATGGCTGTGCGGATGCAGCGCGAACCAGGCCACCGTGTCCATCTCGTACAGGTACGGGCAGATGGCGCGGAAGAAGTTGCCCACCATGTGATCGGTGGCCCAGGCATCCAGCAGATCCGACAGGCAGTCGCACAGATAGAACGCGCCGCGCCCGTACTCGGTGACCAGGCGGAAGACGTGGCGGGTGAACGGCTCGAAGCCGCGCAGGGCGTCGATGGCCACCACCTCGACCCCCGGGCCGGCCTCCACCAGCGGCGGGTGGGAGCCGAAGCGCAGATAGATGATGGAGCGGTCCTGGGCACGGGCCGCCGCCACGAACGGCTCGACGAAGCGCCGATAATCCTCGATCTCGTCGACCCGCCAGACCACGTTATCGCCGATGCGCAGCCCGTCGAGCACCCGGTCCAGGCCTTCCAGCCCGGTGGAGATGGCTTCCTGCTGCGCCTGCGGATCGATGGTCATGGTGCGCCCGTGCGGCCCGGGGAAATCCGGCTCAATGTACACGTTCGCCCTGCCCCGGCACCACGATACCCGCCAGCCCGGACTTGCCGTACGATGGAGGATCCGCTGCGGCGCCAGAAGACAGGAGATCGACCATGAAGACTTCGGTAATTCTCACACTGATCGGTCCGGATCGCCCGGGGCTGGTCAGCAAGGTGGCGGCCCGTGCGCACGAGGCCGGCGGTAACTGGCTGGAGAGCCGCATGGCGCAGCTGGCCGGGCAGTTCGCAGGGGTGGTGATGCTGGAGGCCGACACCGCAGGCGTCGACGCCCTGGAGACCGCGCTGCGGGAGCTGGAAGGCGAGGGTCTGCAGATCCACATCCAGCGGGGCGACGACCTGCCGGTGCCGGAGCCCGTCCCCGCGCGGCACAAGGTGCTGCTGGACCTGATGGGGCACGACCGGCCCGGTATCGTGCAGGACATCACCGCCGTGCTGTCGCGTCACGGCGTGGGCGTGGAGAACCTGGACACGGCCGTCGAGCCGGCCTCGATGACCGGCGAGCCGATGTTCCGTGCCCGCGCCCGCCTCGGGGTGCCCGAAGGCGTGGACCTGCACTCCCTGCAGGACGATCTGGAAGCCCTGGCCAACGAGCTGATGGTCGATCTCGAACTCCGCGATCCGGAGGCCGAAACGGCGGAAACCCCCTGAACAGGCCATCCCGGGTGATTCAGACCACCAGCCAGTAGCCGATGTAGACCAGCACCAGCAGGTACACTCCGCGCGGCAGCCATTCGGCCACGATCTCGCGACGCAGGGCCAGATGCCCGTCCAGCTCGCGGGCGCGGTACTGCAGCACCGAGGGCAGACGGCCGGCCGCCTCGCCGGAGGACAGCAGCCCGGGTTCGCGGTCGGGGTCCAGCAAGGCCTCGCGTCGCAGCGCCTCCACCAACGGCAGCCCCTCCGCACAGGCCGTCGCCGCCGTGTTCAGTCGCCGCCGGAGCTCGCCGGTTTCCGCCGCGGCCAGGCCCTGCAGGGCCTGATCCGCCGGCACACCGGCCCCGAGAACCAGCCCCAGATCCTGCAACAGCGCCTGCCGCCGGCCAGCCCCGGGCAGGCGCCCGGGCCGCAGCCACCAGCGGTGCCACACCTGCAGCAGGGGGCGCCAGAAACGAAACGCGGCCCAGACCAGCAACCCGGTCACCACCAGCGGCTGAAGTACGGCAAACAGGTAACCGGGGCCATCCAGCACGCCCCGGAACAGCGCCGGCAGGGGCGCGAGCACCAGCGCCACCACCCAGAGCAGCGCCGGCAGCAGCAACCGGGCACGGATCCGCCGTTCGGTGTTCTCCTCGCGATGCAGCCGGTCGGCCAGCAGTCGCAGGGCCCGGTCCAGCCGCCCGGCAACCTTCAGAGCTTTCAGCAGCGGCCGCTCTTCGGGGCGGACCCAGCCGGCTGTCTCCAGCGCGCGCACCGGGTCGGCGCGGCCGGCGGGCAGGCCCACCACCCCGCTGGCCCGCTGCCAGTCGACCCCTGCCTCCAGCAGGGTTGCCAGCTCGTCGAGGTGCTGCACGCGTTTCATTTCAGCGACGAAAGGCACCCGTATCCTGGATCACTGGGGTCATGCATGGCTCCCGGCCACATGGACAAGCCGCTCAGTATAACCCTCCACCGTGCTGCGTCATCCCTTGGGAAACGCCCGCCCCGCGGGCGGCGGATCTGGACATCCGTGCCTGTCGGGGCAGACTGGTGGGCCATTTTCGTCACGCCGATCCTGAACAGGAGTCTCCCATGAGCATGCAGGAACAGATCACCGCAAAACTGGAGGCGGAGTTCGAGCCGGTGCATCTGGCGGTAGAGAACGAGAGCCACATGCACAACGTGCCGCCGGGCTCGGAATCGCACTTCAAGGTGACCATCGTCTCCGAAGCCTTCCGCGATCAGAAGCTGGTCGCGCGCCATCGCATGGTGAACCGCACCCTGGCCGACGAACTCGCCGGCGGGATCCACGCGCTGGCACTGCATACCCTGGACCCGGATCAGTGGTTCGAGCGCGCGGGCAAGGTGGCCGATTCACCCCCGTGCGAGGGCGGTGACGGCGGCGCGAAGGCCTGATGTCCGTCGCCGAGATCCTGCGTGCCCGCCATGACGGGCCGGGGCTGATGGACCTGCTGGGACGGATCGAGGCGGCCCTCAATCCGGACGCGCCGGCACATGCCGGTGCCCTGGCCGACATCGACCCGGCCCTGGGCCCGGATACCCACGTGGTGCTGTGGCTGATCGACGGCTTCGCCGACGACTACCGGCGGCACACCCCCCTGATGCAGGCCGACCACCACGCCACGCTGGAGACGGTGTTCCCCAGCACCACGGCCACCGCGATCACCAGCATCCTTACCGGCCGGCACCCGGCGCACCACGGCCTGCTGGGCTGGCACACCCGGCTGGCCGAACCGGCGCGCACCCTGACGGTGCTGATGGCGGAGGAGCGCGGCGCCGACGACCAGCCCGCGCGGCTGGACCATCGCGAACTCGCCGCCCGGGTGCAGCCGGACCGGATCATCGACCGCCTCAGATGCCCCAGCACCTTCATCGGCCCGAAGTGGATCGGCCACGCCCCCTACAATCGGATGATGAGCGAGGGTGCGGGGTTTGTCGGCTTCGACGGCATCAGCGACCTGCCGGCGCGCGTGGCCGCCCACGTGCGTGCACACCCCGGGCCGCATTTCACCTACGTCTACTGGTCGGAGCTGGACCACCTCGGCCACGAATACGGTCCCGAAAGCCCCGAGGTGGAACACCACCTGAAGCAGCTGGATCTCGCCTACACCGCCACCTGCGCCCAGCTCGCCGGGACCGACGCGGTGATGCTGACCACCGCCGACCACGGCATGCGTCCGGTAGAACGCCGCCTCGACCTGCGCGAGGCCCCGGCGGTGCAGGACTGCCTGCGGCACCGCCTGACCGGCGAACCGCGCGCCGCGCTGGCCCATGTGCGCGAAGGCCGCGAGGCCGCGTTCGAGGCCGCCGTCGCGCAGGCCTTCGGCGACGATATCGCCCTGCTGCCGTGCGAGGCCTGGATGGCCGGCGACACCCCGGCTCCCACCCTCGGCCCCGGACCGGAACACCCGGAGCTGCGGGCCCGCGCCGGTGACTATCTCCTCCTGCCCGCAGCCGACGCCTACCTGGTGGACCCGCCGGCCGACGACGAGGGCCCGTTCTTCCGCGGCGCGCACGGCGGGCTCTCGCCCGAGGAACGCCGCATCCCGCTGTTCCTTCGGTCGCTGGCCAATTCCCGGTAAACTGGGGTGCGGACCCGCGGAGATGACCTCCCGGGCCCCAACGCCAACGCGAGCCCGATACAAGATGAACGAGACCGACAGCCCCGAAGAGAGCTACAACAACGCCGCGCGCCGCCTGATCGACCTGGCCAACCGCCTTGCCGAGGACGGCGACGCGGTCGACACCGGCGATGTCGCCGACGGTCTGCTGGCCGGCGCCGTGCACTTCTGGCTCTACAGCCGCCAGCCCTGCGGCGACGTGCGCTGCGAGGAATGCTCGCCGTTCTCCGATGCCGAGAGCCGCCTGGCCATGCTGCACGAGCTGGTCGACGAACTGGCCCGCGACAGCGAGTACTTCCACGCCAGCACCGACACCACCGTCGGCCACGCCTAGGGAAACGCTGATCAATGTCCACGTTCGCGCTCGAGTCGCTTTTGCGTGCGAACAAGGCGCGGCGACTGCCGTGCAGCATTCTGCACAAGGGAGTCGCAACGCCGTGCGCGCGCAAAAGCGGCCGAGCCCCTGCGGGGTTGGCACCCCAGGTTCCCCGATACTGCGTTGCGGCCCTTGCCGGTAGAACCACTACCGGCTGCGCACCGCGCCTTGTCTCGGAAAACCTGGGGTGCCAACGCGAGCGTGTACATTGATCAGTGTTTCCCTGGGGAAACGCCGATTAATGAGCACGCCCTTCGGGCCGGCGACCGATGCCTGGTTCCGCGAAGCCCTGGGCACCCCCACCGCGATCCAGAGCGCCGGCTGGCCGGTCATCCGCGAGGGCCGGCACGCCCTGCTGATCGCCCCCACCGGCAGCGGCAAGACCCTGGCGGCGTTCCTCGACGCGCTGGACCGGCGGATGGAGGAACAGCCCCCGGAATCGGCCCCGGAATGGGCCCCGGATCCGGAGCGCACCGCAGCCGAAATCACGCCCGGCTACCGCGTGCTGTATGTCTCGCCGCTGAAGGCGCTCGCGGCCGACGTGGAACGCAACCTGCGCGCGCCGCTGACCGGCATCACCCATACTGCCGCACGCCAGGGCCGGCCCGTCGTCACCCCGCGCGTGGACATCCGCACCGGCGACACGCCGCAGGCGGAGCGGCGGCGTCAGGCGCGCGAGCCGGGCGACATCCTGGTCACCACCCCGGAATCGCTTTACCTCCTGCTGGGTTCGCGCGCCGGCGCGACCCTGGAGACGGTGGACACGGTGATCGTCGACGAGGTGCATGCCCTGGCCGGCAGCAAGCGCGGGGCCCATCTGGCGCTGTCGCTGGAACGCCTGAGCGAACGCTGCGCGCGGGATCCGCAGCGCATCGGCCTGTCCGCCACGGTGCACCCGGTCGAGGTCGCACAACAGTTCCTCGGCGGCGACCGCGAGGTGCAGGTCGTGGATGCCGCCGAAGCGCCGCGGCTGGATCTGGAGATCGTCACTCCGGAGGAGACGGCGTCCGCCTCTGGAGCGCCGGGCGCGAACGCGGACGCGGACGCGGACGCGGACGAAGCCGACGATAAAACCCGCTCCGAAGCCCCGCCGATCGCCGGCGGCTCACTGCTGGGCCAGGCCTGGCAGCAGGGCGCGGGCCGGCAGGCAACGGGCAGCCCGCCCGGCCCGCCGGTCACCGGACCGCAGGGCGGGCGCGCGGCCAGTCTGGAGCCGCGCCTGCTGGAGGCCATCCTCGCGCATCGTTCGACCATTGTGTTCGTCAACAGCCGCGGCCTGTGCGAACGCCTGGTGCAGCGCATCAACGAGGCGTGGCGGGAGCGCTGCGACGAGGACACCCCGGAGGACCTGGTCGCCGCCCACCACGGCAGCGTATCGCATGGCCGGCGGGCCGAGATCGAGGGCCGGCTGAAGACCGGCCACCTGCGCGGGATCATCGCCACCAGCTCGCTGGAGCTGGGCATCGACATGGGGGCCGTGGATCTGGTGGTCATGGTCGAGTCGCCGGGTGCGGTGTCGCGCGGGCTGCAGCGGGCCGGACGCGCCGGCCACGGGGTCGGCCAGGTGTCGCGCTCGCTCATGCTGCCGCGCTATCGCGGCGATCTGCTGGAATGCGCGGTGATCGGCCAGCGCATGCACGCCGGGGCGCTGGAACCCCTGCAGATGCCCCGGCGCCCGCTGGACGTACTGGCCCAGCAGCTGGTGGCCATGGTCTGCGAGCAGCCGCGCACGGTGGACGAGCTGCACGCCGTGGTCACCCGGGCCGCACCATGGCGCGATCTCGGCCGCGGCCTGCTGGAGGCCACCCTGGACATGCTCGCCGGCAACCTGCCCGGGACCGAACTGGCGGATCTGCGCCCGTGGCTGGCCTGGGACCGCGCGCGCGACGAGCTGACCCCGCGGCGCGGCGCGGCCATGGCCGCACGCCTGAACGCCGGAACCATCCCCGATCGCGGGCTGTACGCGGTGCATGCCGGCGAAGGCGGCCCGCGCATCGGCGAACTGGACGAGGAGATGGTCTTCGAGCTGAAGACCGGCGAGAACCTGACCCTGGGCGCGAGCACCTGGCACGTGGAGGCGATCACCCGCGATCGCGTGCTGGTCTCGCCCGCCCCCGGCGAGGCCGGCAAGCTGCCGTTCTGGCACGGCGACGGCCCCGGCCGTCCGGTGGAACTGGGGCGCGCCATCGGCGCCGCCGCGGAGACCCTGGCGCGGCTGGAGCCGGCCGCGCGCAGCGACTGGCTCTGCCGCAACGCGCCGCTGTCGCCGGCCGCCGCCGACGAGCTCACGGAGTACATCGGCGAACAGATGGAGGCGGCCGGCGCGGTACCCTCCGACCGGCGCATCGTGGTGGAACGCTTCCGCGACGAACTGGGCGACTGGCGGGTGTGCATCCTGTCACCGTTCGGCGCGCGGGTGCACGCCCCGTGGGCCATGGCCCTGCAGGCGGAGCTGAGCGTCAGCGCCGAGGGCGAGGCCCAGGTGATGTACACCGACGACGGCATCGTGCTGCGCCTGGCGGATCGCGAGGATCTGCCGGATCCGGCGACGCTGTTCCCCGACCCGGACACGGTGGAGGAACTCGTCACCCGCGAGGCGGCCGGCTCCAGCCGCTTCGCCGCGCTGTTCCGCGAGAACGCCGCCCGCGCCCTGCTGCTGGTGCGCAACCGTCCCGGACAGCGCACCCCGCTGTGGGCCCAGCGCCTGAAGGCCCAGCAGCTGCTGGCCACGGTGCAGCAGCATGCGCAGTTCCCCGTGGTGCTGGAGACCTACCGCCAGCTGCTGGCGGACGTGTTCGACATGGAGGCCCTGCGCGACCTGCTGGAGCGGGTGCAGCAGCGCGAGATCCGGGTGCACGAGGTAGAGACGCCACGCGCCTCGCCGTTCGCCCGCAGCCTGGTCTCGGCGTGGGTGGCAGCGTGGATCTACGAGCAGGATGCCCCGGTGGCCGAACGCAAGGCGCAGGCGCTGACCCTGGACCGCGGGATGCTGGCGGAACTGCTGGGCCAGGCCGAACTGCGCGAGCTGATCGACCCCGGGGCCCTGGCGGCGCTGGAGGCCGAACTGGCCCGTACCGCGCCGGGCACCCGCGCCACCGACCCGGACGAACTGCACGACCTGCTGCGCCGCCTCGGCGACTGCAGCGAGGCGGAGCTGGCCGCGTCCTGCGAGGCGCCTCCCGGGCCGTGGCTGCAGCAGCTGCAGGACGGGCTGCGGGCGGTACGCGTGAACATCGGCGGCGAGCCGCGCTGGATCGCAGCGGAGGACGCCGCACTGTACCGCGATGCAGCGGGCGTGGTGCCCCCGCCGGGTCTGCCGGGCGGCTTTCTGCAAGCGCCGGCACGGCCGCTGGAACAGCTGCTGATCCGCTACGCCCGCAATCGCGGCCCGTTCCGCGCGGAGCAGCCCGCCGCCCGCTACGGTCTGCCGGAGGCCGCCGTGCGCCCGGTACTGGAGGCGCTGGAAGCGGCCGGGCGCCTGCTGCGCGGGGCGATCCGGCCCGGCGGCCACGGCGAGGAATGGTGCGATACCGACGTGCTGCGCCGGCTCAAGCGCCGCACCCTCGCGCAGCTGCGCGAGGAGGCCGCCGCGGTGGACGCCGGCACCCTGGGGCGTTTCCTGCCGCAGTGGCAGGGGGTTACCCGCCCGGGGCGCGGGACCGAGGCCCTGCACGAGGTGCTGGCGCAGCTGGAGGGCATCGCCCTGCCCTGGTCGGCCTGGACCGGACAGGTGCTGCCGATGCGGCTGCAGGACTTCTCGCTGGAACAGCTGGACCTGGCCACGGCCACCGGGGCCTTCGTCTGGGTCGGCTGCGGGGCACTGGGCCAGCGCGACGGGCGGGTGATGTTCCTGCGCCGGGAACAGGCCGGGGCGTTGCTGGAGCCAGCGGCTGCGGCGGCCGACGCGGACGCGGGGTCGGACGCATCGGCCGATGACGGCGCTTCCGGGATCGACGGCGACAGCGAGGCCCGCCTGAGGCGCGCGATCCTGGATGCCCTCGACCGGCGCGGGGCCTGTTTCTACATGGAACTGGAACGCGCGGCGCGCGAGGCGGTACCGGATGCCCCGGCGGCCGCCATCGAGGCGGCGCTGTGGGACTGCGTGTGGGCCGGCCTGATCACCAACGACACGGTGGCCCCGCTGCGCGGTCTCGGCCAGCGCGGGGGATCCGCCGCGACGCGCGGCCGCCGGGGGCCCGGACGCGGCGCCGGACGGGGTGCCGGCAGGGGTCCGGGACGGGGGCAGACGGGCATCGCCGGCGGACGCTGGTCGCGGGTGGGCGATCTGGTGGACCCGACCATCGAGATCACCGAACGCGCCCGCGACCGCACCGAGGTGCTGCTCGCGCGCTACGGCGTGGTCAGTCGCGAGATGGCGCGGGCGGAGGAGTCGCCGGGCGGGTTCGGGCGCATCTATCCCGTGTGCCGCGCGATGGAGGATGCCGGCAAGCTGCGACGCGGGCATTTCGTCGAGGGACTGACGGGGGCCCAGTTCGCGCGCGCCGGCGTGGTCGACCAACTGCGCTCGCTGGAGGGCTCCGGAGCCGACGGCAGTGAAGCCGGCGACGCGTGCTGGCTGGCGGCCGTGGACCCGGCCCAGCCCTGGGGCTCGCTGCTGGCCTGGCCCGAGCCACCCCCGGGTGCGCAGCGGCGGCTGCGTCGCGTCGCCGGGGCACTGGTCGCGCTGGTGGACGGGCGTCCGGCGATCTATCTCACGGCGTCCGGGCGGCAGCTGTTCATCTGGCCGGCCGATGTCACGCGCATCGAGCCGGCCGACTGGGAACACCGCATCGTCGGTGCTTTGCGCGGGCTGATGGCCGGGCCCTGGCTGCCACGTCGCCGGGGCATCACCGTGGAACAGATCAACGACCAGCCCGCCCGCCAGTCGCCATGGGCCGAATCCCTGCAGACCGCCGGGGCCCGTGGGGAGGTGCGCGGGCTGCGGCTGGAGCCGACCCGACCGGTGCGGTGATCCCGCTGGACCGGGGAGGCCGCGGCTCGACCCGGATCGGGTCCGAACCAGCCCCGGCGTCAGGCCCGGGCCAGCCCTTCGAGGCCGTCCTGCGCCAGCTTGCGTTCGGCCAGACGCACTGCGGCGACCAGGGCCCGCTCCGGCGGCTCCCCGGAGGCGATGGCGTCGATCAGCCCGGCGTTGAAGGCGTCGCCGGCGCCCACGCTGTCGATCACCGTGAGCCCCGGCGTCGGCGCGCAGTGCTCCACGCGGCCGCGGAACCCGATCCAGGCACCGGCGGACCCGCCGGTGACGGTGATAATGGCCTCCGGGTGTTCCTCCATCAGGGCCCGCAGGGCCGCCTCACAGGCGGCCACTGGCTCTTCCCCGGCACCCGTGCGCTCCGCACGCGCCTGCGCCCAGTCGCGCGAGACCATCAGGATGTCGGCGTACGGGATGCAGGCCTCCAGCCCGTCGCGGGGCTTCTCCAGCTCCAGCGAGACCGGGGCGTCGTACACGCAGTCGCGCACCGTGGCCAGCACCCGGGCCAGGACCTCCGGGTTGCGTCCCTCGAAATGCAGCCAGTCGTATTCTTCCCAGGCGACGCCGTGCAGGTCCTCCACCGCCAGTTCCGGGAGATCCCGGTGATGCACGATGGTGCGCGAACCGGTGTCGCGGGCGCGCAGGATGTGCGAGGTCGGCGTCGCCCCCGGCCGGCGGACCAGATGGCGGTCGTGGATCCCGCGCTCGCGCAGACGCCGGATCAGGTCGTCACCGGCGGCCCCGTCCGCCACCACCGCGGCCAGTTCCGGCCGGTGCCCGAACTGCGCCAGCAGCGCGGCGGTGTTCGCGGCGTTGCCACCGGGCCGGGCGCGGCTGTCGGCCGCACGCACCTCGGCGTCCTCGGCAGGATAGGTGTCGACATCCAGCACGTGATCGAGGGTGACGATGCCGGTCGTCAGTATGCGCGCCATGGGCGGGGCTCCGGTCGGAGGATTCAGGGAAACGAAACCGCTGGGGCGCCATTGTGACGTTCCGCCCGCCCGGCGACCAGCGCCGCCGCCGGATTCCCGTATCCCCAACGGTGCGGATACTGGCAGAATTCGCCGCGCGGACCGGGGACTGAAAGAATCCGGCACAAGGAGCCCGCCCCCGCGTTCGCGGAGCGTTCGTGATCATCTGGACAAAGGACAGGACGGCCATGGCGAAATTTTCCTCCCCCGAAGCGGCCGAAGAGGCATTCTACGGCGCGTTCGAAGCCGGTGATCCGGAAGCCATGCGTGCGGTCTGGCAGGACACGCCCGACTGCGTCTGCATCCACCCCGGCGGCGAGCGGCTGCAGGGGATTGAACTGGTCATGGACAGCTGGGACGACATTCTCGCCAGCATGGAAGACACCGTCATCCGACGCTCCGGCCTCACCGTGCTCGGTGGCAGCGACCTGGTCACCCACGTGCTGCACGAACACCTGTACATGGGTGGAGACCTGCGCGGCATGGTCCTGGCCACCAACGCCTACCGTTTCGACGGCCGGAGCTGGCGCATGGTGCTGCACCACGCCAGCCCCGATCCCACCACCCGCTCGCGCTGGAACCGCCGGAGCGTGCACTGATGGCCGGCGACGCGGTCGAGGCCTGCATGGACGCCTACTACCGGGCGTTCCGCGAGGCGGACATCGAACACATGATGGATCTGTGGGCCGACCGCCCCGACATCGTGTGCATCCATCCGGGCAGCCCCCGGGCGCACCGCGGCACCGCCGAAGTGATGGAAAGCTGGCTGCTGGTGTTCTCGCGCGAACTCAACATCGGCATCGAACCGCGCATCGTCGGCCGGTTCGAGACCGACGACAGCCTCGGCATGGTGATCGAGGAAGCCATCACCCGGCCGGGCGACGTGGCACCCACGGGCACCATCCTGATCAGCCAGACCTGGCGGCGCGTCGACGGCGGCTGGCGGCTGGCGTTTCACCACGCGTCTCACGGGCGCCGCGCGGATCCCAGCCCCGAAGGCATGTTCGTGGCCGGCGGCGGCACCCAGACCCGGCACTGATCACCGCGCGGGCTACTCCGACCCCGCGCGCGGCTCGCACAGGTCCGGGCGCTTCATCTGCAACGCCGAGCACACCCCGTTGACCGCATCCCGCACCCGGCGCCCGCGGCCCTCCAGGACCATGTCCGCAACCTGCTGGTACAGCGGGTCTCGCCGCTCGAACAGCGCCTGCAGTCGGGCCCGCGGATCCTCCGCCTGGTTCAGCAGCGGCCGGTTGCGGCTGCGCCGGGTCCGGCGGAACTGCTCTTCCACCGGCACCCGCAGATAGATCACGAAGGCGTCTTTCAGCCGTTCCCGGTTCTCCGGACGCTCCACGATCCCGCCGCCGGTCGCCAGGATGATCCCGTCCTTCTCCAGCAGTGCATCCAGGACCGCAGTCTCGCGCCGCCGGAAGCCCTCCTCACCTTCGAATTCGAAGATGGTCGGGATATCCACCCCGGTGCGCTTGCGGATCTCGTCATCGGTGTCATGGAACGCCCGGCGCAAAAGTCCCGCCAGCCCCCGCCCGATCGTACTCTTGCCGGCCCCCATCGGGCCCACCAGGACAATATTCTGCATGCGGGCAGGCTACCGGGACTCCGGAGCAAAAAAAACCCGGGATCCGTGGATCCCGGGCTCGCTGTCACCCACCGGCGGGCCGCCATGGGCCCGAGGAGGTTCAGTCCAGCACGCGTGGCGTGACGAAGATCAGCAGCTCCGCCTTCTGCTCGGAACTCGAGCGGTTGCGGAAGAAGTTGCCCAAGAACGGGATGTCCGCCAGGAACGGGACTTCGCGGACCTGTTCGCTGCTGTCGATTTCGTAGACGCCACCCAGGACCACCGTTTCACCGTCGCCCACGAACACCTGGGTCTCCACGGCGCGGCGGTTGATGGTGACGTCGTCGAAGACCACGTCGCCCGGTTCATCCTTGGTCACGCGGATGTCCATGATCACGTTGCCGTTCGGCGTGATCTGCGGCGTCACCTCGGTGGAGAGGTAGGCTTCGACCAGCTCGGTATTGGGGTTGCCCGCCTCGTCCTGCACGATGATCGGGATGTCCTGGCCCTGTTCGATCACGGCCGGCTGGCCATTGGTGGTCACCACTCGCGGCGAGGAGATGATCTCGCCCCGTCCCTCGGCCTGCAGCGCCGACAGCTCCAGGTCCAGCAGCAGACCACGACGCAGGATGCTGAACCCGAACTGGCCCGCGTTGGCCGCGTCCGCCGGGAGGGAGCTGTTGAGGCGGTCATTCAGGGTCGGATGCCCCTGATCCGCTCCCGGATTATCCAGTCTCCCTCCGCGAGTCGTATCCGCAGAACCGATGGAGCCGCTCGACCCCATATGAGTCTGCCCGCGGGAACGGGAGCCGCTGACTCCGAAACGAGCCCCGAGATCGCGATTGAAGCTGTCTTCCGCGATGACGATGCGGGTCTCCACCAGCACCTGCTGCACCTGCACGTCCAGGTTCCGCACCAGCTCGCGGATATCCTCGATCCGGCGCTGGGTATCCTGGACCAGCAGCGTGTTGGTCCGGCTGTCGACCGTCATGCTGCCGCGCTCGGAGAGGAAGCGGTCTTCCTCGCCCCGGATCAGCTCGGCGATCTGGCCCGCCTGGGCGAAATTGATCTGCACGAACTCGGTGCGCAGCGGTTCCAGTTCCTGACGGTCACGTTCGGCTTCCATCCGCTGCCGCTCACGGGCGGCGATCTGCTCCGCCGGCCCCACGAACAGCACGTTGCCCTCCATGCGCTTGTCCAGGCCGCGGGACTGCATGATGATGTCCAGCGCCTGATCCCAGGGCACGTTGTTCAGCCGCAGGGTGATGTTGCCGTCGACGTCGTCGCTGACGACGATATTCAGGTCGGTAAAGTCGGCCAGCAGCTGCAGGACCGAGCGGACCTCGATGTCCTGGAAGTTCAGGGACAGGCGCTCGCCGGTAAACTCGCGCTCTTCCTCTTCCCGCGCCTGACGCTCCGCCTCGGTGATCGGCGCCACCTCCAGCACGTACTGCCGGTCGCTCTGGTAGGAGACGACCTCGTACTCGCCCTCGGTGGCCACTTCCATGCGGACCCGGTCGCCATCGGCGACCGTGTCGATGGTTTGCACCGGGGTGGCGAAGTCGACCACGTTCAGACGCCGCTCCATCGACTCGTCGATGGCGGCCCGATCGAACTCGATTTCGATACGGCCGGCCTGTTCACGCACATCGATGGCACCACCACTGCGCGACAGCCCCACCTCGACACGACCCTCGCCCTGGTCGCCACGACGGAAATCGATGTCGGTGAGCTCAACCGGCCGCGCGGAACGGGTCGTCCGCGGCTCCGGGTCGCCGACGCGCTCGGCCACGGCTTCGTCCTGCGCGTCGGCTTCGGTCACGCCGCGCCCGAGGGTCACGATGAAGTTGTTGCCATCCACTCGCGTCTGATATTCGGAGGGCTGCGTCAGTCCGAGCACCACCCGGGTACGATCGCCCGATTCCACCGCGGTGGCCTCCAGCAGGGGCCCCACGTTGAATTCCTTGCGACGGTCACTCATCACGCTGCCGGCATCCGGCAGGTCGAAGGCGATCCGCGGCGGCGAATCAATCGCGAAGGCGCGGATGTCCGCGGGCGGGGTGTCCGAAAACTGCAGGTTCACCTGCACCCGGTCACCGCCAATGCTGGCAGCCCGGATATCCTCCAGTTCCTGGGCGGAAACGCCCTGGGACGCCATGAACAGCAGGCCCGCCATCGCGGAGCCCGCCAGTGCGCGCATGGAAGATCCCATGTTCAGCCCCCTGTTGCTGTTGCCGGCATTGTGCCGATATGTCATTTCCATGTTTGTCTCTCCCGGGATCCTACCGATCTTCGGCCCGCTGCAAGGCGATGGAATTATCGCGCTCGATGTGCCCGCCGAAGGCGTCCGGAACCACTTCCACCAGCTCGATGCGGGTGGGCGTGATTTCGACGATCTGGCCGTGGTTCTGGCCCATCCAGTTGCCTACCGTGACCTGCTGCACCGAGCGGTCCGGAGTCCGTACCAGGGCATAGCGCATGTTGTCGCGTTCCAGGGTGCCGACCATGGACAGCGAATCCAGCGGGTAGCTTTCCAGGTATTCCCGCGGCCGGTCCGGGTCGATTTCGGCATCGCCCGGCTCGCCCTCGTCCTCCGCGATCTGAGGCTGCTCGATCACGCTGGAGTCAAACGGTGAACGGGTATGCCCCGGATACAGGTAGGGCTCGTGGGGCTCGAGCGTCGGGATCGGTTCGATGCCCGAACCCGGCCGTTCGTGGACCTCGGCGATATAGTTGTGAAGGTCACTCTTGTCCTGGGCGCAGCCACCCAGCAGGCCCGCGCCCAGCACGGCGACCGCCAGGATCCGTACCCGGGGGCTGACGGAGATCCGACTCATCAGTTGTCCTCCAGATAGCGGTAGGTTCGCGCCTCGGCGTTCATGACCAGATCGAAGTCCGAGTCACCCGCGCGGCGGATGCGCATGTCGTGCATGGTGACCACGCGGGGCATCGAGGAGACGCCGCTGACGAATTCGGCCAGTTCCTCGTAGTCGCCCCGCAGCCGCAGCCGGATCGGCACCTCGGCATAGAAATCACGTTCGCGATGGGAGCGCGGTTCGAACAGCTCGATTTCCAGACCGGTCTGCAGTGCTGTCTGCGACACGTCCACCAGCAGGCTGGGGATCTCCGCGCTGGTCGGCAGCAGCTCCAGCAGCTCCACGAACATGTCTTCCATTTCCGCGAGCTGTTCGCGGTAATCATCGAGGTTGGCCGCACGCTGCTGCTTCTCCTCGAACTCGTCACGCAGCTGCTGTTCCTCGCGCTCCGCCCGTTCGAGTTCGCTGAGCTGGTCGTCGATCACGAAATAGTAGGTAAGGCCCAGGATCACGGCGATGATCACCAGGAGGATCACCCCCTTGACGATCCAGGGGGCCTCGCCAATGTTGTTGAAATCGATCTCGTTGAGGTTCTTCAGGTCCATTGGGCAGTCTCCCTACTCGCCATTGTCCGGCCGGGTCTGCCGTGCGTCGAGGCGGAAATCCCTCACCTGGATACGGCCTTCCTCGCGGGTTTCGATGATCTGCAGGTTGGAGCTGCCCAGCCACGGGGAGCCATCCAGATTGCGCATCATGGCGGAGATGCGGGTGTTGGATTCCGACAGGCCGCGAATCTGAATACGCGATCCGTCCTGAGTGATCTCGTTGACGTAGGTGCCGTCCGGCAGGGTCACCACCATCTGGTCAAACAGGTGGACGGCCTCGGGACGCTGCGCCTGCAGGGTCTGGATGACGTCCATCCGCGCTACGAGGTCCTCGCGTTTCTCTTCGAGTTCCTCGATCTCGGCGATCTGGCGGTCGAGTTCGCGGATCTCTTCTTCGAGCACCTGATTGCGGTCTTCCTGATGGTCGATCAGGGATTCCATGTAGGTGTAACCACCGAACGCGAGGACCACACCCACCGCAGCGGCCACGCCGGCGGAGACGAAGAATTGCTTGCGCCGCTGCTCGCGGGCACGTTCGCGCCAGGGAAGCAGATTGACAGAAATCATGATGTTTGCCCCCGCAGTGCCAGGCCGCAGGCCGTTAGCAGGGCCGGCGCATCATTGGTGAAGCGCTGCTGATTGATGCGGCGGGACAGCGCCATTCCACGGAACGGGTTGGCCACGGAAACCGGCGTGGAGGTGGTTTCCTCCAGCATCTCGTCGACCCCCGGAATGGCTGCACAACCGCCGCCGAGCAGCACGTGATCGATGGTGTCCTGGGGTCGCGTCACATAGAAATACTGCAGCAACCGCTGGATCTGATCCATCATGGTCTGCTTGAACGGCTCCAGGACCTCGCTGACGTAATCTGCGGGGAGATCACCGCTCATCTTCGCCGAACCGGCTTCCTGGTAACTCATGTTGTAGCGCCGCATGATCTCTTCGGTGAGCATCCGGCCGCCGAAATTCTGCTCACGCGTGTACACGACTCCCTCGGACTGCGACACGACATAGACCGCCGTCACCGACGAGCCGACGTCCACGATGGCCACCATCGGCTTGTTCTCCCGGTCGGGTATATGCTCCATCAGGCGTTCGGAGGCATGTTCGATGGCATAGGCCTCGACGTCGACCAGCTCCACCGAGAGCTTCGCCGCCTCGGCAATGGCGATGCGCGATTCCACGTTCTCGCGCCGCGAGGCCACCACGAGGACATCCTGCATCTGCGGGTTCTTGGCGTTGGGCCCCAGCACCTGGAAGTCGAGATTGACCTCTTCCAGGGTGTACGGAATGTACTGGTCGGCCTCGACGAACACCTGCCCTTCCAGTTCCGATTCGCTGAGGCTGGCGGACAGCTGGATGGTCTTGGTGATGACGGCCGAGGACGGTACGGCCATCGCGCATTGTTTGAGACGGGAACCGGAGCGCTTGACTGCACGCCCAAGCGCTGCACCAACCGCTTCGGTGTCCTGGCAGACCTTGTCGACCATGACACCGTCCGGCAGCGGCTCGACGGCGAATGCCTCGACCCGATATCCCTTTCCGTGTCGACCAAGCTCGAGGACCTTGACGGCCGCCGAACTGACATCAACGCCCAGCAGTGCGGGCCTGGATTTTCCGAGATTCAGCACACATCCCCCTGTATACCCCGATGATTGCAGCTGGTAGCGTTACAATCTCGAATGCTAGCAACGATTAATATACATGACGTTTTCGGGGTTGCAAATCGCTCTGAAGGCGATCCCTCACCTTCTCCCCACAAAATTTAGAGTCATGCACCGGATTGTGAAGTTTGTCACCGCTCTGGCGGCCATAACCCTGACCCTCGTGATCGCCGGCTCGGCGGCGCTGCTCGGGCTGTACGCCTATTACGCCCCGACACTACCCGAACCGGAAGCCGTACGCGAGGTGCGGTTGCAGACGCCGCTGCAGATCCGGGCGGCGGATGGCAGCCTGATGGGGGAATTCGCGGAAGAAAGGCGCATTCCGGTGGAGATCGAGGATGTTCCCGAACCCGTGGTCCAGGCCTTTCTGGCCGCCGAGGACGAGCGGTTCTTCCGCCACCCGGGCATCGACGTCTTCGGGCTGGCGCGCGCCGCGGTCAATCTGGTGAGCACCGGGGAACGGACCCAGGGGGGCAGCACCATCACCATGCAGCTTGCCCGCAACATCTTCCTGACCCGGGACCGCACCTACGAGCGCAAGCTGCGCGAGATCTTCCTGGCCATCCGGCTGGAACAGGAACTCGGCAAGGACGAGATCCTGGAGCTGTATCTGAACAAGATCTACCTCGGGCAGCGCGCCTACGGCGTGGAAGCGGCATCGCGGGTGTATTTCGGCCGCTCGCTGGACGAACTGGAACTCGACGAGATCGCCATTCTCGCGGCCCTGCCCAAGGCACCGTCCACCACCAACCCGGTGACCAGCCCGGAACGTGCGCGCATCCGCCGCGACTACGTCCTCGGCCGGATGCTGGACACCGGCGCCAGCACCACCGAGGAGCACGCGGCGGCCGTGGAGCGGCCAGTCGCGTCGGAACGGCACACTGCACAGACCGAGATCGACGCTCACTGGGTGGCGGAGGATGCCCGCCGCATCGTCGTCAACCTGTGGGGAGAGGACGCTTATCGGCGTGGTCTGCAGGTGCACACCACGATCGATCCCGACTATCAGGAGGCCGCCAATCAGGCATTGCGCGCGGGACTCCTGGAATATGACGAACGTCACGGTTTTCGGGGTCCGGAAGCGCGGCTGTCCGACGACCAGATGGCCTCGGCCGACGCCCGCGAACGGGCACTGAGAAACCAGGGCATACACGGACGCCTGCTCTATCCCGCCGCGGTGCTGAAGACCGGCGACGACGGGACCCTGCGGGTCGACGGCGGCCGCATCGGGGAGGTCGAACTGACAGCCGAGGGTCTGGCGTGGGCGGATTCACCGGACCTCCGGCGAGGGGACGTCATCCGCATCCGGGCGCATGAAGAGAGCGGGTGGCGACTGGCACAAAAACCCGAAGTCACCGGCTCGCTGATCGCCCAGTCGCCGGACGACGGCGCCATTCTGGCCCTGGCCGGTGGCTTCGACTTTTTCGACAACCATTACAACCGGGCCGTGCAGGCACAGCGCCAGCCCGGTTCGGCCTTCAAGCCGCTGGTGTATGCCCTGGCGCTGCGCGAGGGCTACCGGCCACGCAGCACGCTGGTGGATGCCCCGATGGTGTTTGATGACCCGGCCCTGGGGGCGGAATGGCGCCCGCAGAACTATTCGCGCCAGTTCCAGGGCGACACGCCGATGCAGAGCGCACTGGCGCACTCGCGCAATCTCGCCTCGATCCGCCTGCTGGACACGATTGGCGTTGAGAACGTGCACGATCAGCTGGGACGTTTCGGGCTGGACCCGGAGCGCCAGCCGCGCAACCTCTCCATGGTGCTGGGCACCGGTTCACTCACGCCTCTGCAGCTCAACACCGCCTACGGTGTGTTCGCCAGCGGCGGGCGACTGCACAGCCCCTGGATCATCTCGCGGATCGAAACCGTGGATGGCGAGCTGCTCTATCAGGCACCCGCTCCCCGCAGCTGTGAACCGCCCTGCGACAATCCGCCCGGGCAGGACCTTACGCTGTCCACCGGCGAGACGGTTCTGCAGCAACGCGACCCGGTGCCAGTCCTGGAGCCCGGCGTCGCCTGGCAGATGAGCCGGATGCTGAAACACGTAGTGGACGCCGGCACCGGACGGCGGGCGCAGGAACTGGGCCGTTCCGATCTGGCGGGAAAGACCGGCACCACCAACGACTATCGCGACGCATGGTTCGCCGGATTCAACGGCGAACTGGTGGCGACGTCGTGGATCGGGTTCGACGACAACCGGGAGCTCGGCCGCCGCGAGAGCGGGGGCCGTGCCGCCCTGCCAATATGGGTCCGCTTCATGGGGAGCGCCCTGGCGGACACCGAAGAAAGCCTTCCGGAACGGCCGGACGACCTGGTACGGGTGGGCATCCTGCCCGACGGCGGGCGCGCCCCCGACGCCGGTGACAGCCGTGCAACCACCGAATGGCTGCTCCCGCAGCAAATTCCCGAGCGTTCGCGCAGCATTCCGGGTGACGACCGCAACGGTCGCGGCCAGCAACCCGAATCGGTCTTTTGACGATGAGCAGCAACGGCTCCCGACTGCGTCATGAACTCGCCCAGGAAGCCGGGCGAATCCTGCTCGACGAGGGCATCCGCGATTTCGGTCTCGCCAAGCGCAAGGCCGCTGAACACCTCGGGGTGGACGCTCGCCACGACATGCCGGCGAACATCGAAATCCAGGATGCCGCACTGGAACGCAGCCGGCTGTTCGCGACCGACGAGAGCCGCCAGGCGTATCGCAACCGCCTCGCGGCGGCACTGCAGGTGATGCAGCGCCTGTCGCATCTGGAGCCGCGCCTGGTCGGACCGCTGCTCACGGGGATGATCGAACGCTTCCCGGTGATCAATCTGCACGGATTCGCCGAGACCGTGGAAGAGGTGCTGATCGATCTGGCCGACCGCGGTATCCACTGCGAAACCGGCGAGCGCCGCTACCGCAGCCGGCAGGGCCGTGAGCAGCGCGTGCCCTTCATCGCCTTCCGCGGACCGGACGACACCGAGGTCGAACTGACGATCTTTCCGCTGGACGGGATCCGCCAGGCACCGCCCTCGCCGGTGGACGGCAAACCCATGGCCCGGGCCGGGGCCGGAGAAGTGGAACGCCTCCTGACGGAGGGCCGCGAGGCGGAACGCCTCTGAGGCGCCCGCACCCCTTCCGAAGCGGGAGGGGTGATTCGGTGCGTTCCCGGCTCAGTCAGCGCGACGGTAATTGACCACCGTATCGACCATCGCCGCCACGCGATCCGGATCGATCGCCGGGTGCACGCCGTGCCCGAGATTGAAGACGTGGCCAGTGTCGCGGCCGAAGCCGTCAAGAACACGCCGGGTCTCCTCGCGCACCACGGCTTCCGGGGCATACAGCACGGAGGGATCGAGATTGCCCTGCAGGGCGACACGGTCGCCGACGCGCTGCGCGGCCTCGCCGATCTCGATCGTCCAGTCCAGGCCCAGGCCATCCGCGCCGGTGTCGGCCTGCGCCTCCAGCCAGGCCCCGCCGCCCTTGGTGAACAGGGTCACCGGGACGCGACGGCCTTCGTTCTCGCGGATCAGGCCGTCGACGATACGCTGCATGTACGCCAGCGAGAATTCGCGGTAGCTGCGCGGTGTCAGCGCACCGCCCCAGGTATCGAAGACCATGACCGCCTGAGCCCCGGCGCGGATCTGCGCATTCAGGTATTCGGTGACCGCATCGGCCACCTTCTGCAGCAGCGCATGCATGGCCTGCGGATCGCCATACAGCAGGCGCTTGGTCTCGGCGAAATCGCGCGAGCTGCCACCCTCCACCATGTAGGTGGCGAGGGTCCAGGGGCTGCCGGCGAATCCGATCAGCGGTACCTGGCCGTTGAGTTCGCGCCGGATCAGACGCACCGCATCGGTCACATAGCCCAGCGAATCCTCCGGGTCGGGGACCGGCAGCCGCTCGATGGCTTCCGGGCTGCGCACCGGATCGCGGAATTTCGGTCCCTCACCGGTCTCGAAGTACAAACCCAGCCCCATGGCATCGGGGATGGTGAGGATGTCCGAAAACAGGATGGCGGCATCCAGAGGAAAACGCCGCAGCGGCTGCATGGTGACTTCGCAGGCCAGCTCCGGGTTCTGGCACAGGCTCATGAAGCTGCCGGCCTGCGCCCGTGTCTCGCGGTACTCCGGCAGATAGCGACCGGCCTGACGCATGATCCAGACGGGCGGGCGGTCCACCGGTTCGCGGGCCAGTGCCCGCAGGAGGCGGTCGTTTTCGAGTTGCTGGGCCATGCAGTCCTCAGACGCCGAGGTATTCAAGAATGCCTTCGGCGGCCTGGCGGCCCTCGAAGACGGCGGTGACCACCAGGTCGGAGCCGCGGACCATGTCGCCGCCGGCAAAAACCTTCTCGTTGGCGGTCTGGAAGGCATGCCGGCCGGACTCCGGCGCACGGACGCGGCCGCCCTCGTCGATGTCGATGCCGTGTTCGCCGAACCAGTCGGACGGTGACGGACGGAAGCCGAAAGCCACCAGCACGCGGTCGGCGGGGATCACGTACTCGGAACCCGGCACCGGCTCGGGACGCCGCCGGCCACGCTCGTCCGGTGCACCCATCCGGGTGCGCACGACCTTCACACCCTCGACCTTGTCGTCGCCCACGATCTCGAGCGGTTGCACGTTGAACTCGAAGTGCACGCCTTCCTCGCGCGCATGCACGACCTCCTTGCGCGAGCCCGGCATGTTCTCTTCGTCACGGCGGTAGGCACAGGTCACCGAGGTGGCGCCCTGGCGAATGGAGGTGCGGTTGCAGTCCATTGCGGTGTCGCCGCCGCCGAGGACCACGACCTGCTGCCCGGCCATGTCGACGAAACCGTTCTCGTCGTGCTCCCAGCCCATCACTTCGCGGATGTTGGACACCAGGAACGGCAGGGCCGGATAGACCCCGGGCAGATCCTCGCCGGGAAAGCCGCCCTGCATCGCGTTGTAGGTCCCCATGCCGAGGAAGACCGCGTCGTATTCGTCCAGCAGCGCCTGGAACTCCACGTCGCGGCCGATCTCGGTATTCAGGCGAAACTCCACGCCCATGCCCTCGAGCAGTTCCCGACGGGTGCGGATCACGTTCTTTTCCAGCTTGAACGGGGGGATCCCGAAGGTCAGCAGCCCGCCGATCTCGGGGTAACGGTCATAGACCACCGCCTCGACACCATTGCGCGCGAGGATGTCGGCACAGCCGAGACCGGCCGGCCCGGCGCCAATCACCGCGACCCGCTTGCCGGTCGGCACCACATCCGACAGATCGGGCCGCCAGCCGGCCTTCAGCGCCTCGTCGGTGATGTATTTCTCCACCGAACCGATGGTGACCGCGCCGAAGCCGTCATTCAGGGTGCAGGCACCCTCGCACAGGCGGTCCTGCGGGCACACCCGGCCACAGACCTCCGGCAGGGAGTTGGTCTTGTGCGACATCTCGGCGGCGGCAAACAGATTGCCTTCCTCCACCAGCTTCAGCCAGTTGGGGATGAAGTTGTGGACCGGGCACTTCCACTCACAATAGGGATTGCCGCAGGCCAGGCAGCGCCCGGCCTGCTGGCCGGCGGTGGCGGGATCGAACTGGCCGATGATCTCGCCGAACTCGTGGATGCGGATTTCCGCGGGGGTCTTCTGGGGATCCTGGCGCGGGAGGTCCAGGAACTGCATCGGATTGGTCGCCATGGGTCAGTCGCTCCAACGAAACGGGGTCGGGGCCACAACGGCCGGAGGGGGCCCGGCACCGGCGCGGCAGGTCATACGAGGACAACATTTGACACGGGCCCGTCCGGGGTCAAGATTTCCCCAGTGCTGCGCGGACCTTGCCGCTGACGGCACCCATGTCGGCACGCCCGAAGACCCGCGGCTTGAGTACGCCCATCACCCGGCCCATGTCACCCGGGCCCTCGGCCCCGGTCTCGGCGATGACCTCGGCAATCACCGCATCCAGCGCGGCGTCGTCGAGCGGCTCGGGCATGTAGGCCTCCACCACGTCAATCTCTGCGGCCTCACGGTCGGCGAGATCGTCGCGCCCGCCCTGACGGTACTGCTCGATGGAATCGCGCCGCTGCTTGAGCATGCGGTTGAGGATCGCGAGCACGGCGTCGTCGTCCGCGTCGCGGCGCTCGTCGACTTCGAACTGGGAGATTTCCGCCTGAATCTGACGCAGGATCGCCAGGCGGTCCCGTTCCCGGGCCCGCATGGCCTGTTTCACGTCATCCTGCAACCGGGCCTTCAGCGACATTCGGCATCCCTCCTCGCAAGGATTCATGCGCAAGCCACGGGCCCGGTCGGGCCGGGGCTCCGCGGGGTTCAGTACAGCCGCGGCCGACGGGTCATGTCGCGCGAATTCTTCTTCAGCTGCCGCTTCACCGCGGCGGCCGCCTTGCGCTTGCGCTCGGCCGTGGGCTTCTCGTAGTACTCGCGGCGGCGGACTTCGGCCACCACGCCGGCCTTTTCACAGGTGCGCTTGAAACGGCGCAGGGCAACCTCGAAGGGTTCGTTTTCGCGGACTCGAACGTGCGGCATACAATCTCCGGTTACAGCATTGGTTTCGACGAAACGGTGTACGTTAAGCCATGGCCGGCGCACACGCCCGCCATGCAGAACGGAGCATGATAATCCAGGACAGCCCCTTTGGAAAAGCCCGTGACTCGGGAAACGCGGATCCATGTGCACGTTCGCGCTCGAGTCGCTTTTGCGTGCGAACAAGGCGCGGTGACCGCCGTGCAGTCATTCTGCACAAGGGAGCCGCAACGCCGTGCGCGCGCAAAAGCGGACGAGCCCCTTCGGGTTGGTGCCCCGGGTTCCCCGATCCGGCGTTGCGCCGCTTGCGGGTAGAACCACCACCCGCTGCACGACGCGCCTTGTCTCGGAAAACCCGGGGCACCAACGCGAACGTGCACATGGATCCGCGTTTCCCGAGACGCACAGGTTCACGGGCCTGACTTACGAGCACGCGACGTGCACGCTATGATGACCCCCATGGAAACCTTGAACGTCGAACTGGGCGAACGCAGCTACCCGATCCACATCGGCCCCGGCGAGGCCGCGCGGGCCGAACGTTTCGCTCCGGTGCTGGAAGGACGGCGTGTCGCGGTCGTCACCAACAGGACCGTGGGTCCGCTGTATGGCGAGCGCCTGCGCGCCAGCCTGGCCGCGGCCGGTGTGCGCGGCGACCCCCTGTGGATCGAGCTGCCCGACGGCGAATCGCACAAGACCCTGGCGACGGTGGAACAGATCCTGACCCGGCTGCTGGAGGCCCGCTTTGACCGCGGCAGCCGCATCGTCGCACTGGGGGGTGGCGTGGTGGGCGACATCGCCGGTTTTGCCGCCGCGATCTACCAGCGCGGAATCGACTTCGTTCAGGTCCCGACCACCCTGCTCGCGCAAGTCGACTCCTCCGTGGGCGGCAAGACCGGGGTCAACCACCCGCTGGGCAAGAACATGATCGGGTCCTTCCACCAGCCGCGCGCGGTGGTCATCGACACCGACAGCCTGCAGAGCCTGCCGACCCGCGAGCTGCGCGCCGGTCTCGCCGAAGTCATCAAGTACGGCCTGATGCAGGACGCGGATTTCTTCGCCTGGCTGGAGGAACACCTCGACCGCCTGCTCGCCCTGGAACCCGAGGCGCTGGCCCACGCCATCCGCCGCTCCTGTGCCTGCAAGGCCGAAGTGGTCGCCGCGGACGAACGCGAATCCGGCCGCCGCGCCCTGCTCAACCTCGGCCACACCTTCGGCCACGCCATTGAAACCGGCATGGGCTATGGCGCCTGGCTGCACGGCGAGGCGGTAGGCACCGGCATGGCCATGGCCGCCCGGATGTCCGCGCGCATGGGCTGGCTGGCGCCGGCCGACGCCGCGCGCGCCGAGGCCCTGATCCACCGCGCCGGCCTCGACACCCACCCGCCGGCGGAACTGGATGCCGCCCGCTTCCGCGAACTGATGGGGATCGACAAGAAGGTCAGCGAAGGGCGCCTGCGGCTGGTGCTGCTGCGCGGGCTGGGCGCCGCCGAGCTGACCGCCGAGTTCGACGACCACGCGCTGCAACACACCCTCGACGAGACCGCCCGTGCCGCCTGAGACCGCCTCGATCGCCCGCACCCCCAACGGCGTCGGCCTCGCCCCGTGGGCGGCCGCCCCGGAGCGGACACGCGGCCGCCGGCATCCGGAAGACGCCCCGCGCCACCGCAGCGAGTTCCAGCGCGACCGCGACCGGATCGTGCATTCCAGCGCCTTTCGCCGTCTCGAGTACAAGACCCAGGTGTTCATCAGCCACGAGGGCGACCTGTTCCGCAACCGCCTCACGCATTCGCTGGAGGTCGCGCAGATCGGGCGCTCCGTCGCCCGCGCCCTGGGCCTCAACGAAGACCTCACCGAGGCGGTCGCGCTGGCCCATGACCTGGGCCACACCCCGTTCGGCCACACCGGGCAGCACGCCCTGAACGACTGCATGCGCGAACATGGCGGCTTTGAACACAACCTGCAGTCGCTGCGGATCGTGGACCACCTCGAGGCGCATTACGCCGACTTCGATGGCCTCAACCTGACCTTCGAGACCCGCGAAGGGATCCTCAAGCACTGCTCGCCGGAAGACGCCCGCATCCTCGGCGAGGTGGGCGTGCGCTTTCTGCAACGCGGCCAGCCATCGCTGGAGGCCCAGCTCGCCAACGTCGCCGACGAGATCGCGTACAACAATCACGATGTCGACGACGGCCTGCGCGCCGGCCTGCTGCAGCTGGATCAGCTGGTGGAAGTCCCGCTTTTCCGCGACTGCCTCGACGCGGTGCGCGCGCGCTACCCGAAGCTGGAGGCCCGCCGCGTACAGCACGAGACCGTGCGGCGCATGATCGACACCCTGGTCCAGGATCTGGTCACCACCAGCCGCCAGGCGATCGAGAGCAGCAGTCCGGAATCGATCGACGCCGTGCGCGCGGAGAGCGGCCCGCTGATCCGCTTCAGCCCGGAGATGGCCGAGCGCAACCGCATGCTCAAGACCTTCCTGCGGGAAAACCTCTACCGGCATCACCAGGTCCATGGCGTAATGCACAAGGCGCGCCAGATCATCCTCGACCTGTTCGCCGCCTTCGACCGCGACCCGCGCCTGATGCCGGAACACTACCAGCGGCACGCCCGCGCCCTGAGCGAAGATGATCCGCACGGACAGCAGCGCGCCATCGCCGACTACATCGCCGGCATGACCGACCGCCACGCCATCCGCGAACATCACCGCCTGTTCGACCTCGGCACCCTGACCTGACCGCCATGGCACTCCGCGACCAATGCCTGGAACAGCTGGGCCTGCGCACCGACCCGTTCGCGGAGGTGCCCGACGCGGACTTCCTGTACACCGATCCGCTGCTGGACGGAGTCCTGGAATCTGCACGACAGGCACTGGAGCACCCCGGTGCCGTGGTTCTGCTGACCGGCGACAACGGCTCCGGCCGCAGCCTGCAGCTGATGCGCCTGCTCGGCATGCTGCCCGAGGGCTACGAACTCATCGCCTTCAAGGCACGCATCAACACCCATTTCGAGTCGGTGGACCTGACCATCCGCAACTACCTGCGCTCGCAGAACGCGGATGACCCCGATCGCTCGCTGACCGAACTGCTCGCCCAGCGGGTCGTCGACGGATTCGTACCGGTGATCGCGATGGACGACGCTCACCTGGTGGGCACCGACATCGTCAACAACCTGCTGCGCATGCGCTCGGAGATCCTCGAGCAGCATGGTCGCGCACCGCGCATCGTACTGGTCGGCGGCGCGGGACTCCTGCGCCGCCGCCTGTACCTGCCGGACCCGGGTGACGAGGACCAGCTGACCCGCCTGAGCCTGCGCGCGTTCAACCTCGAACAAACCGCCGCCTACCTGCGTCATCGCCTGCTGGCCGCCGGCGCCGAAGATCCGGATACCCTGATCCCGCGCGAGGCCGTGCAGCGCCTGCAGACCGACAGCCAGGGGCTGCCGGGCGCCCTCAACCGCGAGGCGCGGATCCTGCTGGAAGCGAAATGCCGCCCGGCACCGGGCACGGCTGCGGCCCCTGCAGGCATGTCCGCCGGAGAAGCAGCCGCCACCGATGCCGCCGACGCCGGCGACAAACAGGAAGTTGCGGAATCCGGGACGGCACGGTCGGGAACCGAACCCGGGCCCGCCCCCGATCCCGGAGAAAGCCTCCGTGCCAGCCGCGACGGCGACGATTTCACCCCGGCCGCCTTCGCCCTGCGCGGCGAGCGCGATACCCCGGACGCCGCCGCCGGAACCACGGCGGAGGACCCGCCCCTCGCGCCGGCAGAAGCACAACCATTCTGGAACCAGCGCTGGTTCGTTCCCGCCGTAGCCGCCACCGTGGCCTTCGGGATCGCCGCCCCGCTGCTGTGGCAGCTGCTGAGCGGCTCGCCCGAGCATACCCCGGAACACGAGGAACGGGTGGAACTGCCCCTGCCGGAACGCCCGGACCAGCAGGACGCGGCCACCGACCCGCCCCTCGAAGCGGAAGAGCCGTCACCGGAGATCGCCCGGCTGGAACCGGAGCCCATCCTGCCCCCGCCAGCCACCGACGAACCGGCGGAGATGCCGGAAGAACCGGCCCCGGACCCCGAACCGGAGCCCGAACCGGAGCCCGAGCCCGAACCGGAGCCCGAGCCGGCCGATCACACCACCGAAGCCCTGGCCGACGCCGAGGGCGACGACGAGCGCCTGCAAGGCGACCTGGAATGGCTCGAGGGTCAGGATGCCTCGCGCATGACCATCCAGCTGGTGGCCGCGCCGGACATGGACACCGCGCGCGAATACGCGGAGCGCCACAACCTCGGCGGCATCCGCTACATCCCCACCCGGACGGGCGGGAACGACTACGTCGTCATCCTCGCCGGCGCCTTCCCCGACCGGGGCGCTGCGGAACAGGCGGCTGCCGAGCTGCCGGACAGCGCGCGGGACGCCGGCACCTGGATCCGCTCAATGGGTTCGGTCCAGGAGGCGGCCCGCCGCTGACGCCGGCCCCGGGCAGGTCTGTCCACTCCACCTGCGCGTGTAATTGCACCCGTCCTGTTTGCCGGAACACGATCATTCCGGTATATTCCTGCGCCCCTTTTTCCAGCCTGGTGCATACGCACCACGACCGGAGGCCTATCGATGCAGCAGACCCGACTGACCGGCACCCTCCATCGCCCCGAATTCGAACGCGACAATTGCGGATTCGGCCTCATCGCACACATGGACGGGCAGGCCAGTCACTGGGTACTGGAAACTGCAATACGGGCTCTCGAACGGCTGACGCATCGCGGCGCGATCGCCGCCGACGGCAAGACCGGCGACGGCTGCGGCCTGCTGATGCGGACCCCCGAACCGTTCCTGCGCCAGCTCGCGGATGAAGCCGGCATCGCGCTGGCCGAACGCTTCGCCGCCGGCCTGGTGTTCATCAACCCCGAGGCCATCACCGAGACCCGTGCCGCAGTGGAAGACGCCCTCGACCGTGGCGGCCTAACCCCGGCCGGCTGGCGCGAAGTTCCGGTCGACCCCGAAGCGTGCGGGGCGGAAGCCCTGCGCACCCAGCCGCACATCCTCCAGCTGTTCGTCAACGCCCCGGCGGAGATGGACGGCGACGCCTTCGAACGCGCCCTGTACGTCGCGCGGCGGCGCGCCGAGATGGCGATGGCTTCGGACCCGGTGTTCTACGTGCCGAGCCTGTCGGCGCGGGTACTGTCGTACAAGGGTCTGGTGATGCCGGCCAACCTGCCGGTCTTTTACCCCGACCTGCAGCGCCCGGAGCTGGAAACCGCGATCTGCGTGTTCCACCAGCGCTTCTCCACCAACACCTGGCCGCAGTGGGGCCTGGCCCAGCCTTTCCGCTTCCTCGCCCACAACGGCGAGATCAACACCGTGCAGGGCAACCGCAACTGGGCGGTCGCGCGTCAGCACAAGTTCGCCAATGAACTGCTGCCGGAACTGGCCGAGCTGGAACCGCTGGTCAATCTGGAAGGCTCCGATTCGCAGAGCCTCGACAACATGCTCGAGGTCCTGCTGGCCGGGGGCATGGACCTGTTCCGTGCGATGCGCCTGCTGGTCCCGCCGGCGTGGCAGAACGTCGCGCACATGGATCCGGATCTGCGCGCGTTCTACGAGTACAACTCCATGCACATGGAGCCCTGGGACGGCCCGGCCGGCATCGTGCTGACCGACGGCCGCTACGCCGGCTGCACCCTGGACCGCAACGGCCTGCGCCCGGCGCGTTACGTGATCACGAAGGACCGCCATATCACCCTGGCCTCGGAGATCGGCGTGTACGACTACGCCCCCGAGGACGTGGTCGCCAAGGGCCGCCTGAAGCCCGGACAGATGCTCGCCGTGGATACCGAAACCGGCGATCTGCTGCAGCCCGAGGACATCGACCGGATCAACCGCAAGCGTCAGCCCTATCGCCAGTGGCTGCGCGCGCAGGTGCACCACCTGAAAAGCCAGCTGGACGACAACCAGCTGTTTTCCGGCGAGCCGATGCCTGCCGACCGCCTGGAGACCTACGAAAAGCTGTTCGACGTCACCTTCGAGGAACGGGACCAGATCCTGCGCGTACTGGCCGAGGCCGGCCAGGAGGCCGTCGGCTCGATGGGCGACGACACCCCGTTCGCCGTGCTGTCGCAGCAGACCCGTTCGCTGTACGACTACTTCCGCCAGCAGTTCGCCCAGGTCACCAACCCGGCGATCGACCCGCTGCGCGAGAGCATCGTGATGTCGCTGGAGACCTGCTTCGGCCGCGAACAGGGGCTGTTCGAGGAAACCCCGGAACACGCCCACCGACTGGTCGCGGATTCTCCGGTGCTGTCCGAGGCGAAATTCCGCGAACTGTGCAACGCCACCGACGATGCCTTTCGCGTTGAACGCCTGGACCTCAACTACGACCGCCAGCACCACGGCCTCGAATCGGCGCTGAAGCAGCTCACCGAAGACGCGGTGCAGGCGGTGCGCGACGGCGCCGTGATCCTCGTACTGTCCGACCGCGCGATCGATCGCGAGCGCCGGCCGATCCCCGCGGCGCTGGCGGTCGGCGCGGTGCATCACGCCCTGATCGCCGCGCGCCTGCGTACCGACGCCAACATCGTCATCGAGACCGCCACCGTGCGCGACCCGCACCACTTCGCGGTCCTGATTGGCTATGGCGCGACCGCGATCTATCCCTATCTCGCCTACTCCGCGCTGCACGGCATGAGCGAATCCGGGGAAATCCCGGGGGTGGACGCCCTTACCCTGGCGCAGAACTATCGCAAGGGGATCAACAAGGGCCTGTTCAAGATCCTGTCCAAGATGGGCATCTCGACCATCGCCAGTTACCGCGGGGCCCAGCTGTTCGAGATCGTCGGTCTCGCCGACGAGGTCGTGGAGACCTGCTTCAAGGGCACCACCAGTCGCATCCGGGGCACCCGTTTCACCGATATCGAGGAAGACCTGGATACCCTCGCACAGCGTGCCTGGAATCCGCGCAAGGCGCCCAAGCAGGGCGGGCTGCTGAAGTACATCCACGGCGGCGAATACCACGCCTACAACCCGGACGTGATCCAGACCCTGCACCGCGCGGTGCAGTCCGGTGACTACGGGGTGTACCAGGAATACGCAGCCCTGGTAAACGAACGCCCGGTGGCGACCCTGCGCGACCTGCTCAAGCCGCGCGAGGACATCGAGCCGATCGAGGTCGACGAGGTCGAATCCGAGGCCGACATCCTGCCGCGTTTCGACTCCGCCGGCATGAGCCTGGGCGCGCTGTCGCCGGAGGCCCATGAGGCTCTCGCCACCGCGATGAACCGCCTCGGCGGGCGTTCCAACTCCGGCGAGGGCGGCGAGGCCGTCTCCCGCTACGGCACCGAGCGCATGTCCAAGATCAAGCAGGTGGCCTCCGGCCGCTTCGGCGTGACCCCGCATTACCTGGTCAACGCCGAGGTGCTGCAGATCAAGGTCGCCCAGGGTGCCAAGCCCGGCGAGGGCGGCCAGCTGCCGGGCCACAAGGTCAACAAGATGATCGCCGAGTTGCGCTACTCGAATCCGGGCGTGGCCCTGATCTCGCCGCCGCCGCATCACGACATCTATTCCATCGAGGACCTGGCGCAGCTGATCTTCGACCTCAAGCAGGTGAACCCCAACGCCCTGGTCTCGGTGAAGCTGGTCTCCGAGGCCGGCGTCGGCACCGTGGCCGCGGGTGTGGCCAAGGCCTACGCCGACCTGATCACCATCTCCGGTTACGACGGCGGCACCGGGGCCAGCCCGCTGACCTCGGTCAAGTACGCCGGCACCCCGTGGGAGCTGGGCCTGGCCGAGACCCACGCGACCCTGCGCGGCAACGACCTGCGCGACAAGGTGCGCCTGCAGACCGACGGCGGCCTGAAGACCGGGCTGGACGTGATCAAGGCGGCGATCCTGGGTGCCGAGAGCTTCGGCTTCGGCACCGGCCCGATGGTCGCGCTGGGCTGCAAGTACCTGCGCATCTGCCACCTGAACAACTGTGCGACGGGTGTCGCCACGCAGGACAAGGTGCTGCGCATGAACCACTTCATCGGCCTGCCCGAGATGGTCATGCACTACTTCCAGTTCGTCGCCCGCGAGACCCGCGAGTGGATGGCGAAACTGGGCGTGCGCAGCCTGACGGACCTGATCGGCCGTACCGACCTGCTCGAGGTCCTGCCGGGCGAAACGCCCCGGCAGCAGCACCTGGCCGTCGACCGCCTGCTGGAGACCGGCGACCTGGACGACAAGCCGCGCTTCTGCAAGGAGCCGAAGAACGAGCCGTTCGACAAGGGCGAACTGGCCGAACGGATGGTCGCGGACATGCTCGACGCCATCGAAAACAAGGCCGGCGGCGAGCACCACTACCAGTGCAGCAACACCGACCGCTCCATCGGCGCGCGGCTCTCCGGCGAGATTGCCCGACGCCACGGCAACCAGGGCATGGCCGAAGCCCCGCTGCAGGTACGCCTGCAGGGCACCGCCGGGCAGAGCTTCGGGGTGTGGAACGCCGGTGGCCTGCACCTGTACCTGGAAGGTGATGCCAACGACTACGTCGGCAAGGGCATGACCGGCGGCAAGCTGGTGATCCGCCCGCCGGAAGGTTCGGGCTTTGCCAGCCAGGACACAACCATCATGGGCAACACCTGCCTTTACGGGGCCACCGGCGGCAAGCTGTTCGCCGCCGGTCAGGCCGGCGAGCGCTTCGGCGTGCGCAATTCCGGGGCCATTGCGGTGGTGGAAGGCGTGGGCGACCACGGCTGCGAGTACATGACTGGCGGGGTGATGACCATCCTCGGCGGTACCGGCGTCAACTTCGGTGCCGGCATGACCGGCGGCTTCGCCTTCGTGCTGGACCGGGAGAACGACTTCCCGGATCGCATCAACAACGAGCTGATCGACCTGCACCGCCTCGACACCGAGGACATGGAGGCCCATCGCAACTATCTCGAGGAACTCATCACCGAGTTCGTGCACGAGACGGACAGCGCCTGGGGCCGCCAGGTCCTCGAACAGTTCGACAGCTGGCAGGGTTCCTTCTGGCTGGTCAAACCCAAGGCGGCCGATCTCAGCGGCCTGCTCGCCAACCTGCGCCAGGCGGCCTGACCGGGCCTGCACCCCGGAGCCAGACCCGTCACGGGCCCCGCAAGGGGCCCGTTCTGTTTGCGGCCCCCTTCGCCGGACACCACTGGACGCTGCAGGCCCGCAGGTCAATACTGGGGGCAGTAACGGCATTCTTGGTACGGAGGCAGCCGATGGGAATGGCCAACGCCCGGACGTTCACGCCGGTGGACGAATACCTGCAGGGAGAGCTGGAGACCGAGATCCGGCACGAATACGTCAATGGCACCGTCTATGCCATGGGCGGGGCCAGCCGCAATCACAACATCGTCACCATGAACCTTGGCACCGCATTGCACGCCGCCCTGCGCGGCGGTCCGTGCCAGACCTTCATGGCCGACATGAAGGTGCATCTGCGCCTGGGTGACGACGAGCTGTTCTACTATCCCGACGTCATGGTCGGCTGCGACCCGGACGACCGTCACCGCTACTATCTCGAGCGCCCGCGGGTGATTGCCGAGGTGACCTCGCCGGCCACCGAACGCCTCGACCGCCGGGAGAAGCTGCTGGCCTATACCCGGCTCGACAGCCTCGCCACCTACCTGATCGTCGAGCAGCAGCGCCCGGCGGTCCAGGTCTATCGGCGAAACGCCGGCTGGGCCGCGGAATACCTCGGCGCCGAGGACCGCCTGGAGCTCCCCGAGCTGGAATGGAGCCTGCCCGTGGAGGAGCTCTACACCGGCATCGACCCCGACGCCGTCGCCGAGGACCCCGCCCCGCCATACCGCTGACCCCGCACCTGATCGGCCGGAGGGCCGGCCTCCTGCGATCCACCCCTGTGCGGTGATGTAGGAGCGCAGCCCCCTGCGCGATCCGGCGCTCCGACCGCGGTCTCCGGCGGGCCAATGGTCCCTGCGGGTGCGGGCGCGGTATTATGCACGGCCACGCCCCGCCCGGGGCGGACTCTCCCGTCCGGCGACGAGGACCATGGCAGGCCGTATCCCGCAGGCATTCATCGACGAGCTGCTCGAGCGCACCGACATCGTGGAGGTGGTGCGCCGGCGCGTCAGCCTGAAGAAGGCCGGCAGCGAATACGCCGCCTGCTGCCCGTTCCACGGCGAAAAGACCCCGTCGTTCTACGTATCCCCGCAGAAGCAGTTCTACCACTGCTTCGGCTGCGGCGTGCACGGCACCGCCATCGGCTTCCTGATGGATTACGAGAACCTCGCCTTTCCCGAGGCAGTGGAACAGCTCGCCGAACAGGCCGGCCTGGAGGTCCCGCGCGAACACGACGACAGCCCGCGCCAGGACGCCACCGCGCCGCTGTACGCGGCGCTGGAGGCGGCGGCGGACTACTTCGTGCGCCAGCTGCGCGAGACCCCGCGTGCGGTCGATTACCTGAAAAACCGCGGCATCGACGGCGCCACGGCGCGCGATTTCCGCCTCGGCTGGGCCCCGGCATCGGGGCTGCTGCAGGCCCTGTCGGACCGCTTCTCCCCGCAGCAGCTGGTGGATGCCGGCCTCGCCGCGCGCCGCGACAATGGCGACCTGCGCGAACGTTTCCGCGCCCGCATCATGTTCCCCATCCGCGACCGGCGCGGGCGTGTCACCGGGTTTGGCGGGCGCCTGATCGACGACGGCGAGCCCAAGTACCTCAACAGCCCCGAAAGCACGGTCTTCCACAAGGGACAGACCATCTACGGCCTGTTCGAGACCCGCCGCGCGCAGACCCGGCTGGATCACCTGGTGGTGGTCGAGGGGTACATGGATGTGGTCGCGCTGGCCCGCAGCGGCTACCACCGGGCGGTCGCCTGCATGGGGACGGCTCTGGGACGCAGCCACTTCGACGTGCTGTTCCGCCAGGTCGGCCACCTGACCCTGTGCTTCGACGGCGACGCCGCCGGACGCCGCGCCGCTTCGCGCGCGCTGGAACAGGCACTGCCGGTGATGCAGGGCATGCGTGAGGTCCGTTTCCTGTTCCTGCCCGAGGGCGACGACCCCGACAGCCTGGTGCGCCGCGAAGGCCTCGCCGCCTGGGAACGGCTGCTGGAGCAGGTCCTGCCGCTGTCCGAGGCCCTGATCCGCCTGCTGCGCGACGAACACCCCACCGACACCGCGGAAGGGCGCACGCATTTCGCCCACGCCGCGGTGCGCCGCATCGCCACCACGCGCGATCCGCTGTTCCGCGAACTGCTGTGCGAGCGCGTCGCCGAGGAGAGCCACCTCCCGCGCGAGCGCCTGGAGGAACAGCTGCAGGCTGCCGCCTCCGCCGACGCCGGTTCCGCACGCGGGCCCGCACCCGCGTCGGGGGCCAACGCCCCGCCGGCCCACGACCCGGAGATGACCGCCCGGCCACCGGCCGGCACCGGCGGTCGCCGCAGCTCGTCGCTGTGGGCCGCACTGCTCGCGCGCATCCTGCAGCATCCGGAACTGGACTGGGACACCCCCGCCCTGCGCGAGCTGGCGGCCGCCAGCGGCGAGGCTTCCGGCACCCTCGGCCGACTGCTGGAGGCCCTGGGCGAGCAGCCGCGGCCGGATACCGCGCGGCTGCTGGAACGATTCCGCGAACACCCGCGCTTCGAACGCCTGCTGTCGCTGGCCGGCGCCGAGCTGCACGACGGCGAAGACGGGATGACCCGTCAGGTCGCACTGGACGCCGCCGACCAGCTGCTGCGGCGCCACTGCCGCGAACGCATCCGTGAACTCACCGCTTCCGGGAGTCTGGATACGGAACAACGCGACGAACTCGCGCGTCTCACCTCCATCCTGCAGGGCTGAAGGCGAGACCGCGCCGCAGTCACAGCTGCAACCCGTGACCCCTTGAAATCCCCGTTCGTGCCCGCATCCACTTGATTGCACGAACCATTTTTCGCGCGCCTCGCGGGGCGAGCAATATAAGAAACTTCTGCTATAATGCAGGGTTCACTTTTCGAAGCCGAACGACGAACCTCGGAGATCAGATCGCGATGAACCGTGAAGAGCAGCAATCCCAGCTCAAGGAACTCATTGCCAAGGGCAAGGAGCAGGGATACCTCACGTATACCGAGGTGAACGACCACCTGCCCGAAACCATCATCGACTCCGACCAGGTCGAAGACATCATCGCGATGATCAACGACATGGGCATCGAAGTCCACGAACAGGCGCCCGATGCCGACAGCCTGCTGCTGTCCGACGGCTCGGTGTCCGCCGACGAGGACGCCGAGGACGCGGTCGCCGCACTGGCCTCCGCCGACAGCGACTTCGGCCGCACCACCGATCCCGTGCGCATGTACATGCGCGAGATGGGCACCGTGGAACTGCTCACCCGCGAGGGCGAGATCCGCATCGCCAAACGTATCGAAGAAGGCCTGATGCAGGTCCTGTTCGCGCTGGCCCACCATCCCGGCGCGATCGACAAGCTCATCAAGGATTACGACCAGATCGTCGAGAACGGCAGCCGCCTGACCGACCTGGTGGTGTCCTTCATCGAGCCCGACGGCACCAATGGCGAGGCCGTCGCCCGTGGCCTGGCCGAAGAGGTCGACGTCAAGGAGCAGCCTCAGCCGAAGAAGGAAGAGGCCGCCTCGCCCGAACTGGACGCCATCTCCGAGGCCGTGGACGAAGCCGACGAAGAGGCCGGCGAGCCGGTGGACAACGGGCCCGACCCCGAAGAGGCCCGCCAGCGCTTCGAAAAACTGCGCGAACTGCACGCCCGCGCCCACGCCGCCTTCGAGGCCGGCGACATGGAGGCCTACGCCACTGCGCGCGAGCAGACCGCGAAGTACTTCATGGAGTTCAAGCTGGTGCCGCGCGTGGTCGACCAGCTGACCCAGGAACTGCACGAGACCATCGACCGGATCCGCAAGCACGAACGCCGGATCATGGACATGGCCGTGAACCAGGCGCACATGCCGCGCAAGACCTTCATCGACGGCTTCCCGCGCAACGAGACCAACCTCAACTGGATCCAGGAGGTCCAGAAGGAAGGCAAGGGCAAGTATGTCAGCGCCCTTGCCGAGTTCGAGGACGACATCGTGCGCACGCAGAAGAAGCTGGCCGAGATCGAACGCGAAGCCAGCCTCAGCATCTCCGAGATCAAGGAGATCAACCGCCGCATGTCCATCGGCGAGGCCAAGGCCCGCCGCGCCAAGAAGGAGATGGTCGAGGCCAACCTGCGCCTGGTGATCTCCATCGCCAAGAAGTACACCAACCGCGGCCTGCAGTTCCTCGACCTGATCCAGGAAGGCAACATCGGTCTGATGAAGGCGGTGGACAAGTTCGAATACCGTCGCGGCTACAAGTTCTCGACCTACGCCACCTGGTGGATCCGCCAGGCCATCACCCGCTCCATCGCGGACCAGGCCCGGACCATCCGTATTCCGGTGCACATGATCGAGACCATCAACAAGCTCAACCGCGTCTCCCGCCAGATGCTGCAGGAGATGGGCCGCGAGGCCACGCCGGAAGAGCTGGCCGAGCGCATGGAGATGCCCGAGGACAAGATCCGCAAGGTGATGAAGATCTCCAAGGAACCGATCTCCATGGAGACCCCGATCGGCGACGACGAAGACTCGCACCTGGGCGACTTCATCGAGGACGAGAAGGTCGCTTCGCCGACCGAATCCGCCGCCCAGGAAAGCCTCACCGAGGCCACCCGCGAGATCCTGTCCACGCTGACCCCGCGCGAGGCCAAGGTCCTGCGCATGCGCTTCGGCATCGACATGAACACCGACCACACCCTCGAGGAAGTCGGCAAGCAGTTCGACGTCACCCGCGAGCGTATCCGCCAGATCGAGGCCAAGGCCCTGCGCAAGCTGCGCCACCCGACCCGCGCGGAACTGCTGCGCACCTACATGGACGCCGAATAACCGGCGTCCCGCGCCCCGTCCCGCAGACGGGCCAGCCCTCCACGATGCGGCGCCCTGCCCCCTCGGGGTAGAATGGCGCCGCTGTCGTTTGCGGCCCCGCGCCGCAGACCCACCCGAGCACCCGGGCCTGTAGCTCAGTTGGTTAGAGCAGAGGACTCATAATCCTTTGGTCGTCGGTTCGAGTCCGACCGGGCCCACCACTCGCTTGCGCTCGCGCCGTTCCGTGAACGGATTCCCGGCAAGTCCGCTGGCCCGCTCCGCATCGGTGTCGTATGGTGAGTGGGGTAATATATCCAGCCTGGCTGTTGGGTTGGTGCGACTTCCATTTCAGCCGGACACACCTCTGGACTCAATCTCGCCCGTACACCATTTCTGACACCCCCGGACTCCTGTCGGAGCCTGCCGGCCATTGAGGACCTCCCGATGCCCAGAACCGTTGCCCCGCCGCTCAAAAGCTGCCGTCACGCCCTCTCGACGCTTGCCCTTTGCGCCACGACCGTCTGGGCCGCCCCGGCCCTGGCCGGGGACGACCCGGTCGCCTTTTTCGAGGAATACTGGGGGACGAAGGTCGACTTCAGCGACCGGGACGCGCTCGAGCGCTTCTACAGCGCCGAGGCCCTGAGCGAACTGGAGGGATTCACCGACGGCGAAAAGGCGATGCTCAAGGAGCTGGGCGCCCAGCTGGAACTGTTCAAGACCTCCACCGAGATCGCCGGGATCGATGTCATCGACGCGGACGACGATCAGGCGCGGATCGAGGCCGACCTTCGCGTCACCGACGAGGACGCGCGCCGGGAGATGGCCTCCGGGCTCGACGCCGATATCCGGCTGACCCGCCAGGACGGGGAGTGGCGCATCAACGAAGAGCACTTCCACATGCGGAGTCCGGAACGCCGTGGCGCGGGTGACCTGGAATGCCCCGAGGACGCGGTGGTGGGCAACCCGGACGCCCCGAACCACCTCACCGTCACCGATGGCGGCCGGAGCTGGGAACTCCGCTTTGAAAAGGCCTCGCTGGTCGCCACGGAGACCCGCCCCCGCCTGGACCTGGCACAAATCGACACCACCCCGTGGCGGCTGGTCTTGCCGCACCTCAACCTCGACGAGTCGGAACAGGAAGTCCGGATCAGCGTGCCCACATCCGCCGAACCGCATTGTTTCGATCTGCCGGAGGGGATGCGTGGACCGGACGGAGACATCGTTGGCCGCCTGGTGTTCGATGAGCCCCCGGCTCAGGGGCAGACCGAGTACAGCGCCCGCATCGAGATCCCCGCCGACCAGGGGGACTTCGGGGTGCGGGGTACCGTCAAGCGGGGCCTGCTGGTCGAGCCCACTCCGGGCGCAGTCGAAGAAGGGTCGCACTACATCGACGACGGCGAAGAACTGGGGGTCGCACGAGGCCTGTTCTTCCACCGCCCTGCGGACAATGCGGTCCATGTCAATGGCATATATTCCCGGGGCAGTGGCCGCGGCTGGGGTAGTTTCCGCACGAGCGTGGTTCAATTCGACGGCGAACCCGGGGTCTACACCAGCACCCAGCGCAGGCATTTTGACGGCGAATTCCAGGATGTAACCGAGATCACCCTAGTGCACGCCTTCTCGGAAGACCGGGTGGAGATGGAACGCCGACGGTTGCCCGCAAACGAAATGCCGGATGGCGAACCGAGCCTTGAGGAGGCCGGCGATCTGGGCGAGGCTCACTGGTACATGGTCACGGATCAGCTGATGACCGACCCGGAACTCGAGCGCGTCAGCACCCCCTGACGCCACCGCCGGAGGTACGGAACCATGATGCGACTGATCTTCACCCTGCTACGCATGCGCCGTCTGATGCGGCTCTACCGCATGTTTGCCGGCGGCGGACGGAACCGATCCCGGCGGCAGCACCAGCCCCGGGAATCCGGCTCGCGGGACAAGCCGCATCAGAGTGCTCCGGGCACACGCAACCGTGACCCGGACGATCACCAGCAATGACCGGGTCCTGACAACCCCGCGCCCCGGGGCAAGCCCGGGGCCCTTCTCGAAACGGGTGCTCAGTCGCCCGTGAGCAGCTCCTGCAGGGTTTCCGCGTCCAGCGGTGGCTGGTCGTCATCCTGCCCCTTGCGGCCATACACGTGGTCGGCCAGATGCTGCTTGCGCTCCTGCAGGCTCAGGATCTTCTCCTCCACCGTTCCTTCGGTCACCAGCTTGTACACGAACACCGGTTTGTCCTGACCGATGCGGTGCGCGCGGTCCGTCGCCTGAGCCTCCACCGCGGGATTCCACCAGGGATCGTAGTGGATGACCGTATCCGCCTCGGTGAGATTGAGCCCTACCCCGCCCGCCTTGAGGCTCACCAGGAACACACTGGCCTGCCCGGAGCGGAAACGCTCGATCGCCTCATCGCGCTTGCGCGTCTGCCCGGTCAGCTTGCTGTAGGCGATTCCGCGTTCCTCCAGCGCGTGCTGGATCAGACCCAGCATCCGGGTGAACTGCGAAAACAGCAGGATCCGGCGCCCTTCATCCAGGAGTTCCGGCAGGATCTCCAGCAGCAGCTCCAGCTTGGCCGAAGGGATACCCCGGGTATCGTGCCCGCCGCTCTGCACCAGTCGCGGGTCGCAGCACACCTGCCGCAGCTTCAGCAGGGCATCGAGGATGGTAATGTGACTGCGCGCCAGCCCCTTGCGGGCCACCGCATCGCGAACTTTCTTCTCCATCGTCAGACGGATGCTCTCGTACAGGGTTCCCTGCCGGCTCCCCATGCGCGTCGTCCGCAGCAGCTCCGTGCGGGGCGGCAGTTCTTCGGCCACCCGGTCCTTGGTGCGGCGCAGCATAAACGGAGCCACGCGGCGACCGAGCCGACCCATGCGCTCCTGATCGCCCTCCTCCTCGATCGGCTTGCGGTACTGCTGACGAAAACGTTTCTGATCCCCCAGAAACCCCGGCAGCAGAAAATCGAACTGCGCCCACAGTTCGCCCAGGTGGTTTTCCATGGGCGTCCCCGTCAGACACAGCCGATGCCGCGCCTCCAGGCTGCGCACCACCTGCGAGGCCCGCGCCCGCGGGTTCTTGATCTGCTGCGCCTCGTCCAGAATCAGGCAGTGCCACGGCTGCGCCTCCACCACCGGATGATCCCGTGCCAGCAAGGGATAGGTGCTCAGCACCAGATCGAACTCGGTCAGCCGCTCGAAGTACTGCTTGCGCTGCGGCCCCTGCAGCACCAGCACCTTCAGCTGCGGCGCAAACTGCTCCGCCTCGCGCTGCCAGTTGCTCATCAGGCTGGTGGGCGCAATGATCAGGCTGGGCCGGTCCATGCGGCCGGCTTCCTTCTCCGCCGTCAGGTGCGCCAGGGTCTGTACCGTCTTGCCCAGACCCATGTCGTCGGCCAGCACGCCGGACAGGTCATACTCGCGCAGGAACTGCATCCAGTTCAGGCCCTGCTGCTGGTAACCGCGCAGCTCCCCGTGAAAACCCGACGGCAGATCCACCGACCGAATGCCCTCGAAATCCTTCAGGCGCTGTGCCAGACGGTACAGCGCCTCGACACCGCCACCGCGGACCGGGGTGTCTCCCATCTCCAGCAGGCGCGGCGCATCCAGCCGCGACAGCGCGAGCCGCTCGCCGGCGTCGTCCACCTCCCGGTCGAACAGCTCGAACACCGTCTGCAGCACCGGACGCAGCCGGTCTCCCGGCACCGCCACGTAATGGCCCCCGCCGGTATCCAGATAGAGCGTCTCCGGCAACTCGTCATCGGGCGTGTATTCTTCCAGCAGATCCGTCAGCAGCGGCAGCAGCGGGACCGATCGCCCGTCGACCTCCAGGTCAAAACGCAGGTCGAACCAGTCCATGCCGGAGGGCTCCACCTCGGCCCCGATCCGGTCCGCATGCTCCAGCGTCGGCAGCGCTTCCGTCCCTTCAACGATCTCCCATCCCCGCTCGCGCAGCCCCGGCAGCACCTGCTCCTGAAACTCGAACCACCGCCGCACGGCCGCCGACGACAACAGCCCGTCTGCGGGATCACCCCCCGCCAGGCGTAAATGCCCCGGCCGCCCCTCAACGGACTGCAGCAGCCCCGAAGCCTCCAGCGTGGCCCGCGCCGCAGCCTCCTCCTCCGCATCCCGCGCGATACGCAAGACCCGGTCTTCCTCCTCCAGCACCGGAACCGTCGATTCATCTCCGGGCTCCAGGACGGCATCGTCATAACGGAAGCCCAGCCCCGCTGCGGCCGACTCCGGGCGGCCCGAATCAAACAGCAGTACCAGCCGCGGAACCGGCGCCAGCGTGCATTCCTCCACCGCCACCGGAACGGGCGTGGGCAGGCCCGCATCCTGCAGCACCAGGCGCCGGCTCACCGCAGCGGCCGAATCGGCCGGCACCGGCGGCGCAGACTCCAGATTGGCCAGATGCTCCCGATCCAGCCCCGGCGGCAATTGCAGCACACCCGCCTGCTCCGATGCCGGATCCACATACACCGGCGGGTCCAGGTCGGGGAACATCTCCAGCTCCGGACTGGCCACGCGCAGGAAATACCAGTCCCCCTGCGCGACCCACTCCAGCTCCAGATCCCGCACGGGCCCCGGCTGCAACGGCCCCTGCCGATCCTCGCCCCAATAGCAGCGCCCCGTCTCCAGCATCGCCAGCAGGGCCGTCGCACCGGCGCGCCCCCGGGGTTTCGGCTCATCCCACAAGTCCCACGCGCACGCCATCAACAACCGGCCGATCTCCTGATCGTCCGCCGACGCCCAGCTCGAACGGCCACCCACCGGCATCGCCAGCGACTGCGCCTTGACCCGACGCCCGACTCCCCATTTCCCGTCCTTGCGCCGACGCGAAACCACCATCGACACGTCCAGCTGCCCTGAATCCAGTGGATGGGGCTGCAGCACATACTGCAGCTGCTCCCCGGAAGCGGGCGCCGGAGCCGGTTCTGCCTGCGAACCGCGCGCCAGCCACGTCCCGAAATCCTCCCCCGCGGCGCCCGCCGACCACCGTTCTTCCTGTGCGCGCCAGGCCAGCACGGCCGCGACCACGTGCTTGCAGTTGAAGCCAACGGGGCAGTCACAGTGCCCCACGACGCGCGGCCCCTCATCAAACAAAACCATGACGTGCTGATCGTACATACGCCGGCCGCTGCCGCGGCACCGGCCGTACAGATGCACCTCGTCCGATCCGGTCTCTTCCACGGACCGCAGCTGCACCCGCCCCGACTCGAAATATTCGACACCGCGCCGAAAGCTGCCCGAATCGAACTGGCTCGCCAGTTCCCGCACACTGTCCCCAAACGTAGACATTGATGAACTCCGCCAGAACCGATGGTGATGGCAGTCAGGCGCATGACATTCACGGGTAGAAGCCCGGGTCAGTCGTAAACCCCTCTCCGATGACCAATCCGCACCACCAGCACGACAAGCAACTCGTCGCGCAGCTCGCAGACCACCCGGTAATCGCCGACCCGATAGGGCCATAGCTCGGAAAACCGCCCCTTGAGGGGCTTGCCGAGCGTTCTCGGGTCGTGCATGTGGGCGACACGCCGTTCCAGATAATGGCGGATGCGCTTTCGCGCCTGCTGATCGAGTTTCTGCACGTCCTTTTGAGCGGAACGTGCGTACTCAATCCTCCACGTCACGCCAGAACTCCTCGGAGCCGATCACCTCTTCCTCCCCGCTTCGGACACGTTCCAGCGTCTGCTCGGCGAGATAGATGTCCTCCAGATCCTCCAGGTGTTCCTCGATGGCCTCGCGGATGTAATAAGTGGTCGTGCGGCCCGTCTTTTCGGCCAGCACTTTCAAGCGTGCATACGTCTCTTTCGGGAGCCGAACGGCCGTTTGCCGAGTATCTTCTGTGCGTATGCCCATGGCCCATACTCCTTCGGGATGCGTGCATACCAATATACATTCCCCGATCGCACCATGGAACTGCCCCGGCAGCCGGACCCTACGGTCAGCTTGCGATACCCCTGACTTTCCGGACCTGCCCCCACGGAACCAGGCGCACCCGGGCAAACGCCGAAGTATTTCCCTAGCACTTCGAGTAACCACAGTCGCGGCAGGTGAGGCAGCCGTCGATGAGGACCCGTTCGCCGCCGCACTGCGGACACGGGCCCATCCCGGAGGGCACGGGCAGGGACGGTTCCGCCCGGTGTGCGCCGGTGGCCCCCGGGGATCCGTCTCGGTAGAGGGCGGCAAGCTCGCGCAGCGGGCGGGGGTGGCCCTCCGGGTCGAGGAAGCCGCGGCGCTGGAGGATACGCTGCAGGGCGTGGGCGATGGCAGCGACCTCGGAGGGGTGGTACAGGGGCTTGCCGTATTCGTTGGTGCCGCAACGCACCGGACCGCGATCCCAGGTCACCTTGCGCAGGTCGCGCAGGGCGCGGGCGGCGTAGCCACCACGAGCCGCCAGCGACAGGCTGCGCATGGTGGCGGAGATCCACTGGTAGGATTCGGAGTGCTGGCCGGTGGGCAGGAAGAACTCGATCGGGCGCTCGATGGTCACCGTCTCGCCGCCCACCGTGCCGGAAACGGCCACGAAGCTGACCACCAGGTAGACCGTCTGCGGCCCTTCCTGGGTCCAGTAGCGGACTTTCTCGGTGACCGACTCGAGCTCGCCCTCGGGGCGCGACGGGATGCGCTTGCCGACCGGGTCGTCGTCGCCAGCCGGCGCCGACTCGCCCTGCGGAATATCCGAGCGGCGAAACGCGATGATGGGCTGATCGATCCGGTGCATGGTTTTCTCCGCAACGCCGTTACAGGTCGTCGTAGTAGCCCTCGTCCAGCGCGGCATAAAGGTTGGCGGCGGTGTGGACCTGGCCTTGGTATTCCACCTCTTCGTCGCCCCGCAGGGTCACCTCCTGCCCGTCTGCGAGCGTAAAGGTATACCAGGTGCTGCGCAGGCGCTCGGGGTCCATCAGCACGCCCATCTGCGCCTGCGGATTGGGCCGGTAGGTGGTGCACCCCTTGAGCCCCGCACGCCAGGCCTGCAGGTAGACTTCCTGGAACGCCTCGAACGGGATATCGCTCGGGACATTGAGCGTCCTGGAGATGGCCGAATCCACCCACGGCTGCGCGGCCGCCTGCATACGGATGTTGGCGTCCACACCGATCCGGTCGGCGGTGATGGCGCTGGCGGGGAGATCCCCCGGCCCCGCCTCGGCATCAACCAGGGCGCGATAGGCAAGCAGCTCGTACGAGTAGCAGTCGACGGCCTCGCGGGTACGCCGTCCGGGGCGGCGGATGTTGCGCGTGGTGTGATGGAGGAAGGTCGGCTCGATCCCGTTGCTGGCGTTGTTGGCCACCGAGAAGCTGATGGTCCCGGTGGGTGCGATCGAGGTGGCGTGGGTAAAGCGCGCGCCCTCCGCCGCCAGCGCGTCGACCAGCTCCGGATCCTCCCCGGCGATGCGCTGCATGTATTCGCTGAAGCGGGCGTGCAGTTCGCGTCCCTTCAGCACGTCCCCGACGCGGTAGCCGGCCTCGGACAGCGCCGGCTGACGCCGGAGCATGTCCGCGGTCAGCGTGAAATCCTCGTCCATGACCGGCGCCGGCCCCTTCTCCCGCGCCAGCGCCAGCCCGGCGCGCCAGCTCTCAAGCGCGAGCCGTCGACAGACTTCCGAGGTGAAGGCGGCGGCCGACTCGGAACCGTAGGTCTCGCCCAGCATCGCCAGGGCCGAACCGAGCCCGAGGATGCCCATGCCGTGGCGTCGCTTGCGCAGCATCTCCGCGCGCTGCGCCTCGAGCGGCAGCCCGGAGATATCCGCGACGTTGTCGAGCATGCGCGTGAACACGCCCACCACGCGCTCGAAGCGTTCCCAGTCGAACGCGGCGGAGTCGGTAAACGGCGCGGAGACGAACCGCGTCAGGTTCACCGACCCCAGCAGACAGGCCCCGTCCGGCGGCAGCGGCTCCTCGCCGCAGGGGTTGGTCGCGCGGATCACCTCGTCGAACCAGGCGTTGTTCTGGCGGTTCACCTGATCGATCAGGATGACGCCGGGCTCGCCGACGTCGTAGGTGCTGCGCATCAGGGTCTGCCACAGCTCGCGGGCGCGCACGCGGCGGTAGATGCGGCAGGCGACCCGACCCCGTTCGTCGATACGGTAATCATCCTCGATCACCGGCCAGTCGCGATAGACGATGTCGGATGCGGCCACCCGGCCCTGCTCCACGGGCAGCAGCGGGAAGCCCAGGATCCATTCGTCGTCGCGCTCGACCGCCTCGAGGAAGGCGTCGCGCACCAGCACCGAGAGATTGAACTGGGTCAGCCGTCCCTTGCGGCGCTTGGCCAGGATGAAGCGCTCGATGTCCGGGTGTCCGATGTCCAGCGTCGCCATCTGCGCCCCGCGGCGCCCGCCGGCCGCCCCGATGGTCTTGCAGGTCTGGTCGAAGATCTGCATGAACGCCACCGGCCCGTTGGTCGGAGCCCCCAGCCCGGCCACCGGCGCCCCCTTCGGCCGCAGGGTACTGAAGTCATAACCGATGCCCGCTCCTGCCTTCAGTGTCAGGCCGGCGGCAGTATTGGCATCGAGGATGGCCTGCAGGGAGTCGTGGATCGTGCGCGAGACGGTGCAGTTGATCAGCGTGGTGCGCGACTGGCGATCTTCAGCGCCGGCATTGGCGAGGATGCGCCCGGCCGGCACGGCACCATGCGCCAGCGCCCAGCGGAACTCGCGCTCGACCTCGGCGCGTTTCTCCGGCGCCTCCACCCCGGCCAGGGCACGGGCCACGCGGTCGAACATCGCCTCCACCGAGGCGTCCACCGGCTCGTCATCCGCATTGTGCAGCTGGTAACGCTCGGCCCAGATCGAAGCCGACGAGGGCTGCAGCGGCACGTCGGGCGACGTGTCTCCCGGGAACCGGACACTGCCTTGCGATTGTCGGCCCTTGCCCATGCTGACCTGCCACCATGCATCCACTGCGGGGGGCGCCCCCCGTGTTCCATCATGGGCGCCCGTGTCCGGCGCCGCAACATGGCCGCCGCCGGTGGCTGCTGGAGCTCCTGGAATGCAACAGTGGCAGGTTCGTCCTTGTGCAAGCGGCCCGGAACCGTCCCGGCCGCTGCGTTCAGTCCCCCTGCGCGCTGATCACGCCCCGCTGGAGGTCGATGGTGATCCGCTTGCCCTCGATGACCGTGGCGCAGGCCAGCAGGAAGATCTCCACGAACTCGTTTCGTTCTTCCTCCGGCATCTCGGTGGAGGCATTGAAGGTGCCGAACATGGTGTCGTGGGCACCCGCCGAGTAAAGGATCAGCCGCTGCATGGCGTCCTGGTCGTCCGGCGATGGCGCGGCGGTGTCCAGGGTCGGCTCGCCCACCTTCTCCTTGATGGTGGAGTAGAGGTGGAACAGGTACTCCGCCGCGCTCTGGCGCCCCCGCCGGTCCTGCAGGGTGAAGTTGGCGGAGACCTCCTGGCCACTGCGGGCGCGCAGGACGATGTATTTCGACTCGGGCTGATCGTCGGCGTAGGGATTCAGGATATCGGCCACGGTGTCTCCGGATCGGGATGGGCGAACGAGCCCGGAGGGTACGAGACACCCCGGGAGATTTCCACGGCGGCCGCGCCCGCCGAGGGGTTATCCACCCCGATGCCCGGGCGATGTGCGGACAGCTTCACCCGGCGGGGATGCCCGACGCCTCGAGCCAGCGGTGCAGGCCGCCGCCGCGGCGGATGCGGCGGCCGGCGGCGGTTTCGAGGCGGCCGGGGCGGGGTTCCAGCAGGGTGAAACGGCGGCTGGCGCGGGTGATGGCGGTGTAGACCAGCTCGCGGGTCAGGATCGGGCTGTCGGTGTCCGGCAGGATCAGGGCCACGTGGTCGAACTCGGAGCCCTGCGCCTTGTGCACGGTCAGGGCGAAGGCGGACTCCACGCCCTCCAGGCGGTTGGGCGGGATCCAGCGCACCCGACCGTCGGTGGCGAGGAAGGCGACCCGCAGCACCCGCGACTCCGGCCCGGAAGAGGCTTCGTCGTCCTGCGGCTCATCCTCGCCCGCGGCCAGCCAGCGCGGCACGGCCAGCGCGATGCCGATGTCGCCGTTGATCAGGCCCAGGGCGTAGTCGTTGCGGGTCACGATCACCGGCCGCCCCTCCACCCATGTGCCCTCGCCCGCCAGCAGGCCCCGCTCCCGCAGGGCCGCCGCGATGCGACGGTTCAGCTGCTCCAGTCCCCGGGGGCCGCGACGCACCGCGCACAGCAGCTGGAAATGCCCGTGCGCCTGCAGCACCTCGCGCGCCCAGTCCTCCCATGCACCGCGCGCGGCCCCGCCGGCCGGCCGCAGCCGCGCGAGGGCCTCGAGGTAATGGCGATAGCCGGCGGCCTCGCGCTGCGGGTCACCGTCCAGCACCCGCGCCAGCCAGCCACGCCCGTCGCCGGCCTCCAGGGTCAGCCGATCCACCGCGCCATCGGGCGTGGGCAGGCGCACCTCCCCGGCCCGGCCCTCGTTGACCGCGGTGGCCAGTTGGCCGATGCCGCTGTCGGCATCGAAACGATGGCTGTGGCGCAGCATCACCACGTGCTGGTCCAGTGCCTGGCCGGCGCCGTCCTGCAGCGCGGCCGGGATCTCCGCACCGGCATGTGCCCTCAGCCAGGCCACGGTCTCCGGGGTGTAATGGCCGTCGGATGCGCGGGCACAGAGTTCACCCATCACCGCGCCGGCCTCCACCGAGGCCAGCTGGTCGCGATCACCCAGCAGGATCAGGCGCGCGTGGCGCGGCACCGCCTCCACCAGCGCGGCCATCAGTTCCAGATCGATCATCGACGCCTCGTCCACCACCAGCACGTCCACCGGCAGCGGGTTCGCCGCGTCGTGGCGAAAACCGCGCGCCCCCGGTCGCGCCCCCAGCAGCCTGTGCAGGGTCACCACCCCGGCGGGGATGCGGCTGCGCAGGCGCTCGCCGTCGGGCAGGGCCTCGAGGTTCAGGCGGTCCAGCGCCCCGCCCACCGAGGCATTGAGCCGCGCGGCGGCCTTGCCGGTGGGCGCGGCCAGACGGATGCGCAAAGCCTCGCCGTCGCCCTGCAGGCCCTGCAGCAGCGCCAGCAGGCGCAGCACGGTGGTGGTCTTGCCGGTGCCGGGACCGCCGGTGATCACGCCGAAGCCGCTGCCGGCGGCCAGGGCACAGGCGATGCGCTGCCAGTCCGGACCGCCCCCCGGTGGCGCGGCGGGAAACAGCCGGTCCAGCCATTGCCGGGTGCGGGCGGGGTCCAGGGCCTCGCGCCAGCCGGGGGCGTCCTCCAGCCGCGCGCGCACCGCCTCGCCCACCCGGCGCTCGGCCTCCCAGTAGCGGCGCAGATAGAGCTGGCCCCGGGCACGCACCAGCGGGCTGGCGCCCGGCGCGTCGTCGGCGCACAGCCGCGCGTCCGCCAGCGCCTGTTCCAGTTCCGCCCGGGTGGTTCCGCGCAGGGCCTCGGAGGGCAGCACCGCGGTGGCCGCCTCGCCCTCGGGCGGCAGCGCCAGGGTACGGTCGGGGGCCTCCAGCAGCGCATCCAGGTCGAGACACACATGCCCGCGCCCGGCCTGATGGCTGGCCAGCGCTGCCAGCAGCAGGGCCAGCGGCTCCAGCTCCGGGAGTTCCTCGTGCAGCAGGCGCACCAGCGCGCGGTCCACGCCGCGCAGCCAGCCGGCCTGTTCCCATTCGGCCAGGCGCGCGAGCACGCCGGCGGCATCCGGCCGCGCCGCGATGGCCGCAGTCATGCCCCGGCCTCCGTGGAGCGCACCGCCGGGCGATCCGGGCCCCGGGCGAAGGCCCGGTCCAGCCACTCGATCAGCTCGCGCGGCGGGCGCTGATGGAACACGCCCCGCCCCGGCGCATCCACCCCGCGCAGGAACAGATAGACCCCGCCGCCCATGTGCGTGTCGAAGTCGTAGCCGGGCAGGCGGGCCTTCAGCAGGCGGTGCAGCGCCAGGGTGTAGAGCACCAGCTGCAGGTCGTAGCGGTGATCCAGCACCGCCGCGTTCAGCTGCGCCGTGGTGTAGGCCTCCGGCCCGGCACCCAGGCGGTTGGACTTGTAATCGGCCACGTAATAACGCTCCCCGTGCCGGAACACCAGATCGACGAAGCCCTTGAGCATCCCGTTGATCCACTTGCGCCCGGCCGGCGGGCGCGACTCCCCGGGCAGGACATCACGGCGCACCGCCGCATCCAGGGTGTCGCTGTGCAGCCAGCGGGTCTCGAACAGGAACTCGAGCTCGGCCTGATAGCTGTCCAGCCCCGCCAGCGAGAACCCCGCGGCACCGTCCAGCGGAAACTCGGCCGCCAGCAGGTCGTGCATCCAGCCCTCCAGCACCGGCACCCAGTCGTCCCAGCCGCGGGCACCACAGCGCCGCACGACCTCGGCATGCAGACGCGCGCGATCGCCGGCCACCCGCGCAAAGCCCTGTTCGCCGGCCCACTCCAGCAGCCCGTGCAGGAAGGTGCCGGGCTCCGGGCCGTGCGGGAAATCGTGGTGCCCGCCGGCCGGGGCCGTGGTCACCGCCCCGGACTCACCATCGCTGTCCGCGTCGATATGACGCCCACCGGCATCCTCGCGCAGGATGTCCTCCTCGGCGGTATCCGGCGCATCGGGGCCGGCATCGGCGGGCGCGGCACTGTCGTCCGCCCCCGGCTCCTCGCGCCGTGCGATGGCGCTGTAACTGGCCACCCACCAGGGCTCGCGCACCCGGCGTCGCGGGACCCGCGCGGGCCCGGTGACCGGCGCGGCCTCGCCCGCGCGGCACCGTTCGGCCGCCGGCGGCGGCAGCGGCTCCACCCGCACATGGCCTTCCTCGTCGCGCAGTTCCTCCATGCGCGTGGCCAGTGCCGGCGGCTCCACGCCCTCCGGGCCGAACAGCAGGTAGCCGACGGCCGTGCGGTGCAGATCGGAGTCCTTGCGGTTGCCGTGGCGCACGGGCGCGATCGCCATCCAGCAGGCGTGGCGGGCGCGGGTCATGCCCACGTACAGCAGACGCAGATCTTCGGCGCGCTGCTCGCGCTGCTGGCGTTCCTTCGCCGCGTCGTCCATGTGAAACCGCCACTGCGGGGCCGCGCCTGGCGAGCGGTCCAGGAACGGTACGTCCTTGCTCGTCACCTCACGGAAACCGCAGACGAACGGCAGGAAAACCAGCGGGTACTCCAGGCCCTTGGACTTGTGCAGGGTGACCACCTTGACCAGGTCCTCGTCGCTCTCCAGGCGCAGGACCTGCTCGTCACCGGGCGCGAAATCCGCATCGCGATGCTCGGCCAGGTGGCGGATCAGTGCCTGCTCGCCGTCCAGCTCGGCATCCGCCTCCTGCAGCAGCTCGCTCAGGTGCAGCAGGTTGGTCAGCGCGCGCTCGCCGCCCTCGTCCGCGAGCAGGGCACGCGGCACGTCGAAATCGTGCAGCAAGGCGCGCAGCATCGGCAGCACCCCACGCGCCTGCCACAGCCGGCGATAGGCGCGGAACTGTTCCACCCGCGCCTCCCAGCGCAGCTCGTCCACGGTCAGCCGGTGCAGCTCCGCCAGCGGCAGTCCCAGGGTCGGCGTCGCCAGGGCCGCACGCAGCAGCCGCTCGCTGGTGGGCTCGGCAGAGGCGCGCAGCCAGCGCAGCAGGTCCCCGGCCTCGGCGGTGGTGTAGACCGAGTCCCCGCCCGAGAGGTACACGCTGCGCACGCCCCGCTCGCGCAGCGCGCGTTCGATCTCGGCGGCCTCCTTGCGATCGCGCACCAGCACGGCCATGTCGCGCGGGCGCAGGCGGCGGAAGCGGGCCTCGCCCGCGTCCCCGCCCTCGACGAAGCCGGTGTGACCGTCCTCGCCGCCGTTCAGCAGCTCCACCATGCGGCTGGCGCAGGCCGCCGCGGCACTCGCCCGCCAGTCGCGGATGCCCACCGGCTCGTCGCCGCCGGCCTGCCACAGGGTCAGCGCGGGCAGCGCGGTGCCATGTTCCGTCAGGCTCTCGGAGCGGCCGCGGGCGGTGACCGGATGGAACGGGAGTTCCCCGCCCCCGAAGCCGAACGCGCCGTCGGGCCAGGCCTCGGCACGAGCGAACAGATGGTTCACGCCGGCCACCAGGGATTCCACCGAGCGGAAATTCTTCGGCAAGGTGTAATGCCGCCCGGCGGTGGCGTGGCGGGCACGCAGGTAGCTGTGGATGTCGGCCCCGCGGAAGCGGTAGATCGCCTGCTTGGGGTCCCCGATCAGCAGCAGCCCGGTGGCGTCCGGGTTCTCCTCGATGCGGTACACCTTGTCGAAGATCCGGTACTGGTCCGGATCGGTGTCCTGGAACTCGTCGATCAGGGCCACCGGGAAGCGCTCGCGCAGGGTACGCGCCAGGGCCTCGCCGTCGGGACCGTACAGGGCGTCGCGCAGGCGGGTGAGCAGGTCGCTGAAGCCGATCTGCGCGCGCTGCTGCTGGGCACGGCGAAAGCGCCGGTCGATCGCGGCCGCCGCGGCCTTGAGCAGGCGCTCGCTCTCGTCGGCACAGACCTCGGCGTGGTCGTTCAGCGCGATGAACGCCGGATGCAGGTCGGCCGGCAGGGACTGGCCCTTCTTGCAAAACCCCTCCTGCGCCATGCCGGCCGCGCTCATCCGCTCCAGCAGCGGAGTGCTGCCGCCGATGCGCGGCTGCAGCAGCCCCGGGGTGTCCGCCCATTCGCGCATCGCCTCCAGCAGCTGGTCGGGGTTCTTGTATCTGGTCCCGTTGAGCACGTCACGATGCAGCTGGCGGAACTGCGCCTCCACGGCCTCGCGGTCCTCGTTCCAGCGCTGCTTCATCGCGGCCAGCCGCTGCAGGCGATCGCCCAGCCAGGCGTTCAGCCCGTCCGGGGTGGTCAGCGCCTCGGTGGCCGGCGGCAGCGGTTCCACCCGCCCCAGCAGCGCGCGCACCTTGCCCAGCAGGGCCTCGGGGTTGGCACCCCAGGCCCCGCGCAGCAAAAGCAGGGCATCGACGCCCTGCGGATACATGAAACTGCGCCAGAAGTCCCGCGCCGCCTCGGCCAGCAGTTCGCGCTGGTCGGCCGCCAGCTCCTGACGGAACGGGCTGCCGGAGGCGAAGGCGTGTTCGCGCAGCACCCGCTGGCACCAGGAGTGGATCGTGGACACCGCCGACTCGTCCATCCACTCGGCGGCCACCTCCAGGCGCCGCGCCGCGCCCGCGCGTTCGTCCGGGTCCGGCCACCGGGCGCGCAGATCGAGGTGGACGGGTTCGACGCCGGCAACCTGCTCCGGGGCTTCGGCGCGGAACACCCGCGCGGCGGTGGCCAGGCCGTCGCGGATGCGCTCGCGCAGTTCCTGGGTCGCCGCCTCGGTGAAGGTCATCACCAGGATCTGCGGCGGCGTCAGCGCCCCGCAGCCCTCGGGCAGCGGGCCGTGTCCCAGCACCAGACGCAGGTACAGCGCGGCGATGGTGTAGGTCTTGCCGGTACCGGCGCTGGCCTCGATCAGCCGCGAGCCGTGCAGGGGCAACGCCAGCGGATCCAGCTCGCGCACGTCCTCACGGGTGTCCGTCCCGGGCGCGTGGATCATGCCGTCTCCTCCCCGGTGCTCAGGCTGTCGAACAGTGGGCGATACAGGCGCGTGCTCCAGTGCGCCATCGCCGGATCCGCCAGCAAGGCCTGCGGATCCGGCCAGGCGCGCGCCAGCGCCGGGCGCCGGGCCAGTTCGCCGGCCTCGTGGTAGCCGTCCCCTTCCAGCACGCGCAGCGCGGCCGCGTGCGCATCCCGCTCTTCATCCTCGGCCCGCAGCCAGGCTCCGGCCGCCGCGGCCGCCAGCGGCAGCGGGCGTTCCAGCGCGGCGGCCCAGCCTTCCAGCAGGGTCTCCAGATGCGCGCGGGCGGTGGCCCGGTCGAGGGCCACGAAGCGGCACTCGGTATCCAGACCCACCAGCCGGGTCTCGACATCGGCGCGCGCGGCACAGGCGACCAGGTGGCGCACCCAGGCGCCGACCAGCTTGTCGATGCGCCAGGCCTTCCTGTCCTTCAGCCGGCTGACCGTGGATTCCAGCTGCAGGGCCGCCTCCTGCGGGGCGTCCTCGGGCGGGATCCGCAGCGCGGCCGGCAGGGCCTCCAGCTGCCAGCCGGCCGCCGCCACGCGCACCGCCGGCAGCACCGGGGCCCCCCGCGGGAAGGCCTGCAGGGGTTCGGCGATGCGCTCCAGCAGTCGCTCGGCGTCCCCGATCAGTTCCGTGCGCTGCAGCTCGCCGGCCGCCCCCAGCGGCAGGTGCCCGGCGCGCAGCAGGCGACGGGATTCCGCCTCCAGGCTCGGGCGACGCCGCTGCAGCCAGGCCTGCGCGTCCTCGTCCGCCCCGATCTCGCCGTCCTCCAGGGCCGTGGCCACCAGCCGCTGGCGCAGCTGCCAGCCCTCCAGCCCCGCCACGCCGAACGGCTCCAGGTCCTCGGCCGCGCCCGGGTCCTCATCGAAATGCACGCCCAGACGCTGGGCGAAGAACACCTCGACCGGGTCCTTCAACAGCCACACCAGGGTCTCCGGCCCGAGCACGGCGTCCTCCGCCTCCGGTGCCGGGGGTGGCAGGGTTTCGTCCTCCGTCGGCGCGTCCGCTGGCGCAGCGCCCGCCGCCGGGGCGGCGTGCACCGCCTCCCATTCGGCGGCATAGGTGAAATGCCGCGCCGGCGCGGACGCCGGATCCGGATCCTCCGCGGGGAAGTTGACCGGCGCGAAGGGCTGCAGCGGGTGTTCGATGGTCAGCTGCTCCAGCAGGGGCGCCTCGCCCGCGGGCTGCCAGCCGGCCGCCAGATGGTCGCGCAGCTGGGCCACCAGCACCGACGGCGGACGCGGTTCGTTGTCGCGTACGCTGCGCCCCACCCAGCTGACATGCAGATGGTCGCGGGCGGACAGCAGGGCCTCGAGGAACAGGTAGCGGTCGTCCTCGCGCCGCGAACGGTCGCCGGGGCGGTAGTCGCGGGTCATCAGGTCGAAGTCGACCGGCGTCGGGCGCCGGGGGTAGTCGCCATCGTTCATCCCCAGCAGGCAGACCGCCCGGAACGGGATCGCGCGCATCGGCATCAGGGTGCCGAAGTTCACCGCCCCGGCGAGGAAGCGCTGCCCCACCCCGGCCTCCTCCTGGCTCGCCAGCCACTGCTCGCGCACCACGGTCAGCGGCAGGGCCTCGGTCAGGCCGGCGGCGTCACAGTCCTCGCGCCACTGCTCCAGGGCGTCCTCCAGCCGCCGCAGGCTCAGCAGCTCGTCCTCGTCTTCGCCCAGAAAGAAATCCTGCAGCAGGCCGTGCAGACAGGCGGCCCAGTCCTCCGGGCTCTGCGCGCGGCGCAGGGCCTCCCAGGCCTGCGAGAGCGCCTCGATCAGGTGGTCCAGCGGCCCCAGCAGCGTGGCCGCCAGTCCGCCGCTCTCGGCAAACGGTTCGATGGCCTGCCAGGCCTCGCCGTCGCCCACCGCGTAGCCCAGCAGCATGCGCCGCAGGCCGAAGCGCCAGGTGTTCTGCTCCAGCCCCCCGGGCAGGCCCAGGCCGGCGCGCTGGCGGGCATCCAGCCCCCAGCGCACGCCGGAGGCCTCGGCCCAGCGGTGCAGGGCCGCCAGATCGTCCTCGCCCAGACCGAAGCGCCGCCGCACCGCGGGCACGTCCAGCAGGTCCAGCACCTCGCTCACGCCCATGCGGCTCTCGGGCAGGGCCAGCAGGCGCTCCAGCGCGATCAGCACCGGGTCGCGCCCGCGCGGCCCCTGATCGGCCAGGGTATAGGGGATGTGCCCGGGCTCGTCGGGCCCGCGCTGGCCGAACACCGCGTCGATGTACGGGGCGTACACGTTGATGTCCGGCACCATCACGATCACGTCGCGCGGGCGCAGCTTGGGGTCGGCGTCGAACAGTGCCAGCAGGCGGTCATGCAGGATCTCCACCTCGCGCAGCGGGCTGTGCGCGACATGGAAGCGTACCGAGGCGTCCGCCGGGTCCACCGGCGGCCAGGTCTCGCGGGTCTCGCCGAGCGGGCGCAGCGTGCGGATGTCCTCCTGCAGCTGGTGCAGCAGGCGGGCCTCGCCGTGCGGCTCGAAGAAGTCGATGCGCTCCCAGTCCAGCCCCGCCAGCACGTGGCGGCGGCGCGCCGGGTCATCGTGCTCGTCGAGCAGGGCGATGTAGTCGCGCCCCTGGCGCCCCCAGGCGGCCAGCAGCGGATTGGCGTGGCTGTGCAGCGTGGTCTCGTCCAGCACCTCGGGCATGTCCGGGCGCCGCGCCTGGCGCCGGCGGCGGGCGCGCAGCAGGTCGCGGTCGGCCACGATGTCGGCCCAGTAGTGCTCGCAGGGGTTGTGCACGCAGACCAGGATCTGACACACGCCCGCCAGCCCCTCCAGCGCCTCCAGGATCTGCCCCGGCATGGAGGAGATGCCGAACACGATCAGCCGCCTTGGCACCCCGGCGGGTCGCTGCTCGAGATCCGCCACCGCCCGCATGTAGCGCTCGTGCACCGCGGAGCGGCTGACCCACGCCTGTTCGTCGCCCACGTCGTCCAGCAGGGCCCGCCACAGCTCGGCCTGCCAGCGCTGTTCCGGGGCCAGTTCGGGCTCCTCGCCGCGCGCCCCGCGCAGCACGTCACGGCCGTCGGCCCAGTCCGCCAGCCAGTCGGCCCGGTATACCTGATACTGGTCGAACAGATCGGCCAGACGCTCGGCCAGCTGGTAACGCTTGCGCAGGTCGCCGCCCGCTTCCGGGCCGTCGTCACGCAGGAATTCGGCCAGCGGGGCAAAGGCCGGGCGCTGCAGCAGCGCCGGCAGCAGGCGCATCAGCCGCCACAGCAGCGGGCGCTTGGCGAACGGGGATTCCAGCGGCACCGCCTCGGCACCCAGCACCGCGCGATAGGCGGACCAGATGAAGCGCGAGGGGAGCTGCATGTCCAGCGCCGCGGCGATCCCGCAGCCGGGCGGGTCCGCGTCCGGATCGGCCGCCAGCGCGTGCCGCAGCCATTGCGCCATGCCGTTGCTCTGCACCAGCACGGTCTCGTTCTCCAGCGGCGCCGGCGGCGCCCGCCGCACCCACTCGACCACCAGCGAGCGCAGCGACTCCAGACGGTTGCCGTGCAGCACCACCATCCCTGGCTGCAGTTCCTCGCTTGCCTCCACGCCCGCTCCTGCCGCTGTCCGTCGTCGTGCCGGCTACCGTCGCAAAAGCCCGCCGGGGTGTCCAGCGAGGGGCCTACGGCAGCCTGCGATCCAGGCTGTCCAGCGGGTTCGCGATGTCGCGCAGCCCCATCCAGCAGGCGATACTGGCACGCCAGCGGCGGGTGGGGAGGACGGCGTGGGGCATGCTCTGGCTGAGGAAGATCGCGAGGGTGCCGGCCTCGGGGCGCACGCGTTCCAGTTCGCGGGCTTCGTCGGCCCCGCCCTGCGGCGCGTAGAACGCCAGCTCGCCCCCGTCACGGGTGCGCCAGTGGCGGTTGAGATAGAGCACCAGCGACAGCCGCCGGCGATTGCCCTCGCGAAAGGCGTCCACGTGGCAGGCGTAACCCGTGCCGGGCGGGTACAGGGCGAAATGGGCCTCGGTCTCGAACAACCCCGGGATCAGGCCGCGAGCGGCGACCCGGCGCAGGAGCTCCAGACGCTCCAGCAGTTCCCGCTGGGCCGGTGTCGCGCCTTCCAGCCAGCGGATGCGGTCACCGCGTTCGGCGGCATCGTGCCGGCGCTCGCGACCCCGCCCCACCCGCGCGGAGCGCAGGCGTGCGGCATTGCGCAGGCCGTACACCTCCTGGCGCAGGGCATCGGTCAGGCGGTCCTCGAGAAACCCGGGGCACACCACCCGCCCGTCGCGTGCAAGCGTGTCGAGCCAGCCGTCATCCGCCAGCGATGCTGCGGCGAGGGATTCCTCCCGGATGCCGTCCGGCGGCACGGGACGGGGCCCGGCGACCGCGCCGGATAATCGGTGCACCGCCGGGACCAGGGCGGCAGGGGGTATCGCGATGTCCGGGGTGCCGATAGGGGTGCCGATATCGGCGGGACGTGCTTTCATGAACGGGCGGATTCTCTTGCGGGCCCGCCAACCGGGGCGCGGCGGGCATCACTTCGAATATAACCCGTTCCCGCCCTCCCGCAAAGCATCCGCCCTCCGGCCGCGAATCACCCGCCCGCGCCGGCGCCCGCGGTCGCATCACCCACGAGCATGACACGGTTGCGCCCGGCGTCCTTCGCCTCGTACAGGGCGGCGTCCGCGGCGTCGATCAGGGCATCGGGTTCGCTCACGGGCTCCGGCCAGGTGGCCACTCCGACGGAGGTGGTGACGGTGCCCAGGCTGCGCCCCTGGTGGAACAGGGCGAGTTCGGCGATGGCCTCGCGCAGTTCCTCGGCGCGATCGCGGGCCCGGTCGCCGTCCGCCTCCGGCAGAATGACCAGGAACTCCTCCCCGCCCAGCCGGCAGGGCAGCTCGGCCCCGGTGAACAGCTTCTGCAGCAGATGGGCGACCGCCACCAGCACCACGTCACCGGCATCGTGGCCGTAGGTGTCGTTGAACTGCTTGAAGTGGTCGACGTCCAGCATCAGCACCGACAGCGGCCGTTCGGCCCGCCGGCAGCGTTCCACCTCGGGCTCGAGCGTCTCGTCGACGAAACGCCGGTTGTACAGGCCGGTCAGCGGATCACGGATGGTCAGGTTGCGCAGGGCCTCGCGCAGGCGGATGTTGGACAGCGCCAGCCCCAGACGCGCCGCGGTGGCGTCCACCAGGCGTTCGTTTTCACCCGCGCTTTCGCCCGGGGAAGCCCCATGCGTCCCGCCCGCCACGTGCAGGACCCCCAGCGTCTTGCCTTCGGCATGCATGGGGGCGCAGATGGAGTCGATCTCCGAATTGCCGTCATGTCGGCAGGCGGGGTTGCGGGCCTCCGGATCATAGGCCCAGGTCCGGCCGAGCCGCAGGGCCCAGCAGTCGTCCGGCGCAAAGGTGTCGGGGTGTTCCTCGTGATACTCGCCCCAGCCGGTGATGCACTCCAGCGAGCGCCCGTCTTCGCTGAACAGATAGACCGTACCGGACAGCCCGGCGAACAGTTCGCCCAGGGAACGCTGGATGATCGCACGGGTTTCATCGAGGGTGCGGCAGGACTGCAGCAGATCGGTCAGCTCGTTGAGGATGGTCATTTCCTTGCGCTGGCGCTCGAGGCTCGCGGCGCGCTCGGTCGCCGCGTCACTGGCGCGGGCCAGCTGGTCGGTGCGCTCGCGCACCTTCTCCTCCAGCTCGTCCCGGGCCCGGCTGAGCTTCTGCTGGGTGGCCTCCTGTTCCTGCTCGTATTGCTCCAGGTTCTCCACCATGCGGTCGAAGGCCCCCGCCAGCGTGGTCAGCTCGCTGGCCCCGTGGATATCCCCCACCCGCACGTTCAGCCGCCCGTCCGAGATCTGCCGCGCGGCGCTGGCCAGCCGCCCCACCGGACGTCGCACGGCCACCTCGCCGAGCAGCCAGGCGATGCCCAGCGCGAACAGAAACACGGCGCCCAGAAGCAGCAGTGTGCGCTGGAACAACGCATCCACTTCGGAAAACAGCACGTCGGTGGACAGGCCGACGGTCACGATCCGGCGCCCATCATCGCTGCCGAAGACGGTGTAGGCGTAGCCGCGAGTCACGCCATCCAGACCCGCGCTCTCCAGGGTCCCGGCATGACCGCCCTGCGTCCGCACTTCACGCAGCAGGTCCGCCTCGGCCGAGTCGCCTCCGGCCGGCCCGGCGGTGTCGGGGGCACGCGCGAGCACCCGGCCTTCCGGGTCCCAGAGCGTGGCGACGGGCGTGCGCACGGCGGCGCGGTCCATCGCGGTCAGGTGCTCCACGGCCCCCAGCGGGTCCTCGTGTCCCGCTTCCACCCGCTCCCGGATCACCGCGGCCAGGGTGGCGAGGTTCTCGGCCGCCTGACGGGAATTGATCTCCCGCGCCTCCACGGCGGAGTGGATGATCACCAGGGCGACCGGAATCATGGAGAGCAGGGTGAGCAGAATGAGACGGCTGCGGATCCCCGACAGCCAGACGTGATAAAGGTTCTTCATCGGCAGGTCCCCCGATTTCGGGGTCCAAGTTAGCGCATTTTGGCGCGACCGTCGCACCCTCCCGGCGGCGGACCGGTCCGCACGGGCGTTCTCAGTGCTCGAGGAAGCCGCCGTCCACCAGATGGCGCCGCAGGGCAGCGCGAGCCTCGGTCACGCGCGGCGCGGGCCCCCGCAGCCCCAGCTCCACCTGCGGGGCCCCGTCGCGCATGCGCGGCAGGCAGGAGATGCGCAGGTCGGGGAAGGCCGCCTCCATGGCCTCCAGCACCGGGACCAGGCGACTCTCGGTCACGCCTTCCAGCGTCAGGCCCTCCTCCACCGCCCCTGCAGAGGCATCGCGTCCCGGGAAGCGCTGGTCCAGGACCCAGCGGATCATCGGCTCGGCCATGTCGGGGAAGCCCGGCACGCAGTGATGGCGGGCGCAGGAGAAGCCCGGGATCCCATTGACCGGGTTGGGGATCAGCTCGGCCCCTTCCGGCAGGTCGGCCATGCGCACGCGATGCGGACGTGCCTCGGCACCGAAGCGCCGCTCCAGCAGCTCGATGAATTCGGGATGGGGCTGCAGTGACAGCCCGAGGGCCTCGGCCAGGCAGGCCCGGGTGCGGTCATCCGGGGTCGCGCCGATGCCACCGAAGCTGAACACATCGGCCCCGGTGTCCGCGGTCTCGCGGAAGGTCCGCGTGAGGCGCGCGGGGTCATCCCCGACGATGCGCAGCCAGGCGAGTTCCAGGCCCTTCTCCGCCAGCGCGGCGGTGAGGTTGGCCTGGTGGCGGTCGCGCCGCTTCCCGCTGAGGATCTCGTCGCCGATGATGACCGCGCCGATCTCGATGTTGCGTCCGTCGTGGGGCTCCATCCCGCCCTGCTCTCCCCTGCTGTCATGCCGGTGGCGGCACCGGTCCGTTCAGTTCTCCGCGCCCAGCGCCAGGGCGCGTTCGCGGGCCGCCGCCCGCTGCTCGGGGCTATTGTCCGGATCCCCGAGCCACGGCGCCAGATGTCGCATCGGTCGCGGCACTTCAACCACGCGGGGATCCCACAGGAACTGCTTGAGGTAGCGCCGCAGTGCCGGGGCGGTGGGTTCATCGGGGGTGCCCAGGTTGGTGAGCAGCACGCCGGCGTCGCGCGCCTGGCCGTGGCGGTAATCCGACTCTCCGAAGTACTTCATGACGTTCCTTAATGGCTGGATCCGGCGATGCATGGGAGTCCCGGCCACCGTCAAAGGTTCGACCGGAACGCATCAGGATAGCGCGTCGCCCTCGAGACGTCCCCGCAGCGGGCTGGTCCGCGGGAAATGGGCCTGCAGGAATTCCATCTGGTCCGCCAGCACCCGGCGTCCCTTCAGGTAGATGTACT